>CABXUA010000001.1 GCA_902515355.1 uncultured Pelagibacteraceae bacterium
AACCCAAGAAATAAATTTTCCAAAAGATCAATTTAAAAATGCGGGATACGACTCTTATGTTTTTGGACAAAAAAGTTACAATGGGGTAGCTTTTTTATCAAAATTAAAGATCTCAAATATTGAGACTGGATTTATCGATGATAAGTTAAAACAATCCCGTATAATTAGTGGCGAAGTTAAAATAAAAAAAAATAACTTCAAAATTATTAATATTTATGTTCCAAACGGAAATCCAATCAACACTGATAAATATATTTACAAAAAAAATTGGCTAGACTTATTCATAAATAAAATAAGAAAAGAAATAAGAAGTAATGATAACTTAATTATTTCAGGCGACTTTAACATTATACCTGAGGAGATAGATGTGTACGATTCAAAGAGGTACGAAAATGATGCTTTATTTAAACTTGAAATAAGAAAGAAATATAGAGAATTAATTAACTTAGGATTTGTCGATGTTTATAGATATTTTAACAAGAATAAAAAGGAATATACTTTCTGGGATTATTTTGCTGGATCGTGGCAAAAGAATTATGGGATGCGGATAGATCACTTTTTAGCTTCTAATAATACTTTAAAAAATCTCAAATCTATAAGCATCAATAAAAAACCAAGATCAAAGGTAAAACCTTCAGATCATACTCCAATAGAGTTAGAAATTATTTAACTCTACCGTATATATCTTTAAAACGAATTATATCTGTTTCTTTTAAAATTGAACCAAGCTGAGCTTCCATAATTTTTAAAACCTTGCGAGAATCATTTTCGATTCTATGAATGGTGCCTTTTGGAATTTCAATTGTTTCATTTTTCTTTTTATAAATTATTTTATTATTAAGTGTTATTTTAGCTTTCCCTTGAGTAACTAACCACCTTTCAGATCTATAATGGTGTTTTTGTAAACTTAGTACCCCTCCTTTTTTAATTACAAGTTCTTTAATTAGAAAGCCTTTGCCACGGTGCAAATTTACATAATAACCCCAAGGTCTATTATATAGATTCTTTTTTTTAAAATATTTAGTTTTATAGTTATTAAAAACTTTTAATATTTCAAACCAATTTCCTAAGTCAGACCAATTAACGTTGAGTTTAATACCATTAACATATTTATGTTTTTCTAAAACCGCATAATCGAAGGATACACTTTTAACTTTTGAAAATATTTTTTTATTAGCTAACGATACATAGGCATTTTTAACAGACTTTTCTTTTCCTTTGTCAAGTGAATGAAAGCAAAAATCAAGATTCACATCACTATACATAAAACTATTGTAAAAAGCTTCGTTCGTTGCAAAAAGAATTCCTGAATTCCAATAACCTCCTCGATTAATAATTTTTTTTGCAATTTGTAACTTGGGTTTTTCAATAAACTTGGATATTAGATTTTTTCCATTTATCTTTTTTTTTGTTAAAAAATATCCATATTGAGTGGATGGATATTCAGGTTTGATTCCAAAAATAAATATGTCTTTTTTATTCCAGGAATTTTTTTGTCTTAATAATTTTTTATAGGACTCTAATTTTTTATTAAAATTTTTAAAGTCTTCAATTAGATGGTCTGATGGGAATATAACTGTTGGCTGGCTTACTATAGAGTTGCCTAAAGAAAGTGCAATTGCCGGTCCAGTATTTTTTTTAATTGGTTCTAAAATTATGTCACAGAATTTGAACTTATGTTTAAGCAAAAATTTTTTTACAATATTAAAATATTTCTCATTTGTTACTATTGTTGGATGTGTGTAAATATTACTTTTTATTCTTTCGAGCGTCTTATCAAACAGGCACCACCCGCCAAAATCAATAAATTGTTTTGGAGTATTATGTTTTGTTTCAGGCCATAATCTAGTTCCGGCACCTCCGCATAAAATAACGGGTCTAATTTTCATTTAAATATCTGCGTAACACTTAACTTCTTCTTTTCCACCAGGATGAGTAGAGGCTCCGAGATAAGCTGGACCGACTGTTTGGGCATACTTCCAAAGTGTTCCGTTTCCAAAATTAATCTTTTTTGGTTTCCATTTTTTTCTTCTTTTCATTAACTCCTTTTTAGAAACATTGACGTTAATAGTCCCTTTTTTTGCATCTATGTGAATTTGATCTCCGTTCTTCAATAAAGCTATTGGGCCACCTACCGATGCCTCAGGTCCAACGTGTCCAATACAAAAACCTCTTGTAGCACCAGAAAACCTGCCGTCAGTAATTAACGCAACTTTTTCACCTTTGCCTTGACCATAAATTGCTCCAGTAGTTTGTAACATTTCTCTCATGCCAGGTCCTCCTTTTGGACCTTCATATCTAATTACAATAATATCTCCATCTTTATATTGTCTTTTTAGAACAGCTTTATAAGCAGACTCTTCAGTATCAAAACATCTGGCTCTTCCAGTAAACTGAAGTTTTTTAAGTCCTGCAACTTTTACAATAGCTCCTTGAGGGGCAAGATTTCCTTTTAAACCAACAACGCCTCCATCATTAGATAATGGATTGTTGTATTTTCTCATTACTTTTTGCTTATCATTAAATTTTATTTTTCTTAAATTTTCTTTCATAGTTTTGCCTGTAACAGTTAAGCAATTACCATGTATATATCCTCCATCTAATAAAGTTTTTAATAACATAGGTACGCCACCAGCCTTCCACATATCTTTAGCGACATATCTGCCTCCAGGTTTAAGGTCTGCCAAATATGGCGTTTTTTTAAAAATTTTTGCAACATCCATTAAATCAAATTTAATTCCTATTTCGTTTGCAAGAGCTGGTAAATGTAAGGCAGCGTTTGTGGAGCCTCCGGTAGCTGCAACGATTGTTGCAGCATTTTCTAATGCTTTTCTAGTTACAATGTCTCTTGGCCTTATATTTTTCCTTAATAAATTCATCACTGCTTTACCGCTTTGTAGAGCATATTTATCTCTTTGAGTATAAGGTGCTGGTGTTCCGGCTGAATAAGGTAATGCTAATCCAATAGCTTCTGAAACACATGCCATAGTATTGGCAGTGAATTGACCACCACAAGCACCGGCACTGGGACAAGCTTTTAATTCTAGTTTACGTAAAGCGTGTTGTGAAATTTTTCCAGATGAATATTTTCCTACACCTTCAAATACATCCAAAACAGTAACATCCTTTCCGTTAAATCTTCCAGGAAGAATTGAGCCTCCATAAATGAAAACACTTGGAACATTCAATCTAAGCATGGCCATCATTAAACCTGGCAATGATTTGTCACAACCAGCTAAACCCACAAGAGCATCGTAGCAATGACCTCTTACAGTAAGCTCTGCAGAGTCTGCAATTATATCTCTGGACACTAAGGAAGATTTCATACCTTCATGCCCCATAGCGATACCGTCTGTTACCGTTATTGTACAAAATTCTCTTGGTGTGCCTCCTGACAATTTTACTCCTTTTTTTACAGATTGAGCCTGTCTCATAAGAGCAATGTTACATGGAGCAGCTTCATTCCAAGTTGATACGACCCCTACAAATGGTTTAGCAACATCCTTTTCTGTCATTTTCATTGCATAATAAAAAGATCTTTGAGGAGCCTTATCGGGACCCAAAGATGTATGTCTGCTTGGTAACTTTTTTTTATTAAATTTTTTCATTTAAGACTTTTAATTGTTTGCTTAATTTTATCTAAATCACTTTTTAAATCATTATAGATATTTTTTTCTTGTTGAACAATATTCTTTGGAGCTTTTTCAACAAAGGCTTTGTTGTTCAGTTTTTTATGAATAACCTCTATTTTTTGTATCAAAATGTCGTGTTTTTTGTATAGATTATTTTTTATTAAATCTAAATCTATATCTTTATCAAAAATAACTTTATAAATTTCATTAGAAATAACTAGGTTAGCTGTTCCCGCATTACCATCTTTGTCAATAAAATCATCTTTGCCAAATGGATGTTCATCAAATATGGATTTAACCCTTCCCAATTTTTTAATTATCAATTTATTTTTTAATATGAAGTTTTTTTTCTTATTATTAATTTCTTCAATAGACAAATCAACAAATGAGGCGGGATTTATATTCAATTCATTTTTTAAAGATCTTAATTTTGTAATTATCTCAATAATTTCATTAATTTCTCTTAATTCTTTATTTTTTTTAAAATTATTTTCTTTCATCCATGGTGTGTACATTAAAAATTTTTCCTTTTTACTTCCTAATTTATTACGTAACCAAAGTTCCTCCGTAATAAAAGGAATAAAGGGATGTAAAAGAATCAAAATTTCTTTAAATATAAAACCAGAAGTACTCCTAACTTCTTTAATATATTTTTCATTATTAGAAAATAAGAAAGTTTTAGAGAGCTCTAAATACCAATCACAGTAACTATTCCAAACGAATTTATAAATGACCCTTGCTGCCTCATCAAATCTGTAATCTTTTATGTTCATTTCTGCAAGATTCTTTGTATTGATTAACTCTGAATATATCCATTTGTTGATATTTAATGAAAGATTTTTAGGATTAATTTTGTTTTTAAAAACACATTTATTCATTTTCAAAAAATTATTAGCATTCCATATTTTTGTAAGGAAATTTCTATAACCTTTAACTCTTTGTTCGGATAATTTTACATCTCTACCAGGAGAGGCCATTGATAGTAGTGTAAATCTCAAAGCATCAGCACTGTAATTTTCAATTAATTTCAGAGGATCAATAACATTTCCTTTGGACTTAGACATTTTTTGTCCTTTTTCATCTCTTACTAAAGCGTGTACATAAATTTCTTTAAATGGCTCTTTATTTAAAAATTCCATGCCCAACATAATCATTCTAGCTACCCAAAAAAATATTATATCGAAACCTGTGACTAATACTGAAGTTGGATAAAATCTTTTCAAATAATAATTTGAATTTGGCCAACCTAGAGTTGCGAAAGGCCAGAGGCCCGAAGAAAACCATGTATCAAGAACATCTTGATCACGATTTAATTTTACAGTTTTTTTGTAAAATTTTTTAGCTAATAATTTTGCTTTTTTTTCATCTTCTGCCACAAAAATTTTTTTATCCGGACCATACCAAGCTGGAATTTGATGTCCCCACCATAATTGTCTTGAAATACACCAAGGCTCAATATTGTTCATCCATTGAAAATAGGTTTTTGTCCAGTTCTCTGGAAAGAAATTTGTTTTTTTATTTTTGACAATTTTTTTTGCTTTTATTGAAAGTTTTTTTGCATCAACAAACCATTGTTCAGTCAAATACGGTTCTATTATTGAATTAGATCTATCTCCAAATGGAACTTTATTTTTTATATTTTCTTCTTTGACTAAAATTTCCAACTCAAGTAATCTCTGCAAAATTTTCTTTCTTGCATCAAATCTGTCCAAACCAATGTATTCCTTTGGAGCATTTTTATTAATTTTTCCATCATCAGTAAAAATATTAATTTTTTGTAATTTTTGCCTTTTGCCAACTTCGAAGTCATTAAAATCGTGAGCTGGGGTAATCTTAACAGCGCCAGTTCCTTGTTTGGGATCCGCATACTCATCCTGAACAATTTTTAGTTTTCTTCCTACAATTGGCAAAATTGCAAATTTACCAACTAAACTAGTATATCTTTTATCTTTTGGATTAACCGCAACTCCTGTATCACCTAGCATAGTTTCAGGTCTTGTAGTGGCTATAGTTATAAATTCAGACGAGTTTTCTATTTGATATTTTATGTAATATAGCTTTGAGTTAACTTCTCTTTGATCAACCTCCAGATCTGAAATAGCAGTTTTTAAAACAGTATCCCAATTAACTAATTTTTTTGATTTATAAATTAGTTTTTTTTTATACAATTCTACAAATACCTTTACCACGGATCTTGATAGATTTTTATCCATAGTGAAAGCGTCTCTAGACCAATCACATGAACAACCTAATTTTTTAAGTTGATTAGTGATTTTTCCTCCATATTCATTTTTCCATTTCCAAACCTCTTTTATGAATTTTTCTCTACCTATTTTCTCTTTGTTAATATTTTTTAATTTTAGGCTTCTTTCAACTAAGGCCTGGGTAGCTATACCAGCATGGTCCGTTCCTGGTTGCCATAATGTTTCGTGATCATTCATTCTATAATATCTAATCAAAACATCTTGTAATGAATTATTTAAAGCATGGCCCATATGAAGACTTCCCGTAACATTAGGTGGTGGAATTACAATAGAAAATGCTTTTTTATTTTTTTTAGGTTTGAATAACTTATTTTTCTCCCAATATGAATAAATCTTGCTCTCGACTTTTTTATGATTATATTTACCTAAGTTCATACTTATAAATATTAATAATATTTGCAAACTTCTAGCTTTATTTTTATATATAAACCTATATTAATTAGGTATGGCCACGTGGCGGAATGGTTACGCAGAGGATTGCAAATCCTTTTATCCCAGTTCGATTCTGGGCGTGGCCTCCAAAAATTTAGTTGTTTTGTATTTTTAAAAAAAGTATGCTGATCTTAATTCCTCGGTAGCTCAGTTGGTAGAGCAGTTGACTGTTAATCAATTGGTCGCAGGTTCGAGTCCTGCCCGAGGAGCCAATATCAGCCTGTTCGTTCTAAACTTATTGTATTTCTTAAAACTTGTAAAATTTTCTCTTTTTGACTTTTTGATAAAGTAGAAAATGTTTTGGTTAAAAAAGAATAGTTTAAATCGTCTGACATAGGATCTTCAGTTTTATCCTTTTCATCCTTATAATCTTTGAAATCCTCATAAAAATAAACTATTGGGACTTTTAAAAATTGAGATAATTGCAATAGTCTGCTTGAACTCACTCCATTAGTTCCTTTTTCATATTTTTGGATTTGTTGAAATGTGACGTTTATTGCTTGAGCTACTTTTGTTTGAGTAAGACCAAGTGAAAGTCTTCTCATTCTTAATTTTTTTCCTAAGTGTGCGTTAAAATTTTCTTCCATATGAACTCCCCTAATCGAAGTATTCAACCTCAAAAAATTAATATATGCAACAGATAAAATAAAAAAAATTAGGTCCCAAAATAGGCTTAAATAACCTAAATTTTAATAGAAATACTGTTGACTGATACAAAAAAATATAGTCCAAAAAATTATTAATTATAATTTTTTATCCTATATTCCCAATAACCCATTTTATCGAAAGAAGCTTTAAGCCAAATTTTTGACTTTTCATCATACCAGATATCAGTATTTAATTTTTTTTTTTTAGGTAGATTTTTATCAGAAGAGGAAAAATTATAATGTAGAGCATTATAAACTTTTCCGTTAATATTAATTTTTTCTTTCCCTAAAAAAGTTACGTTTTGATAAATAATTCTTCCAGAAACTGCACTTATTTGAGAAGGGGCATCAATAATTTCATGATTCCACCAAGTTCCTACTATAGAATTAACATTTGCATAGCCTTTAAAAGACGAACCATCTATAATTAGTTTGTTTTCATCTTTTTTATATTCAATATTAGCATATTTTTCCTTATTGTTTTGAAGGGTATTAGCTGAGAACTTAATAAATCTTCCGTTTTGATAATATTCATTACTATTGGCTATATATTTGTAAATATTTACACCTAATTTAGTAATATTAAACTCAATTTTACTTGAAATAGTAAGGTTATCACCTGATCTTTCAAATTCATATTTGTGATATCCTATTAATTTATCATTTCTAAATAATTCATATTCTAGAAGATTTAAATTGTTATAATGACCAACGTGAGCAAAGGACTTTGTACTAATTAATAAATATAAAATTAGTAAAAAAAACAACCTTTTCATTATAAAAAATTATAGTATTTGGCTTAAAAAAAGCTTAGTTCTTTCAGATTTAGGATTATCAAAGAATTCTTTGGTTTTAGCTTTTTCAACAATCATGCCTTCATCCATAAAAACTACTTCATCCGCAACTTCTTTTGCAAAACCCATTTCATGAGTTACAACTATCATTGTCATTCCTGCTTTTGCTAAATTAACCATTGCATCCAAAACCTCTTTGATCATTTCAGGGTCTAAAGCTGAAGTTGGTTCATCAAATAACATTATTTTTGGTTCCATGCATAAAGCTCTAGCAAGAGCTGCTCTTTGTTGTTGGCCTCCAGATAATTGACCAGGATATTTCATTGCTTGATCTGCAATTTGAACTTGTTCCAACTGTTTCATTGCTAACTCCTCAGCTTGTTTTTTAGGAGTTTTCTTTACCCAAATTGGTGCTAAAGTACAATTATCCAAAATTGATAAATGCGGAAATAAATTAAATTGTTGAAAAACCATTCCAACCTCGGCTCTTATTTTTTCAATATCTTTAGTTTTATCTGATAATTCATTTCCATCTACGATTATTTGACCTTTTTGATGTTCTTCGAGTCTATTAATACACCTTATTAAAGTTGATTTACCTGAACCTGAAGGTCCGCAAACAACAATTTTTTGCTTTTCAGCAACATTTAGATTTATATCTTTAAGGACTTGAAAATCTCCAAACCATTTATTTACTTCTTTCATTTGTATAATTGTCTCTGACATAAATTCCTTATCTATCTGTTTTATATTTTTTTTCTAAACTTATACTATATCTGCTCATAGCATAACAGATAATCCAGAAAACTAAACCTGCAAATACATAACCTTCAGCTGCAAAACCTAACCATTTTGGATTTGTTTTAGCCATATCTATCATGCCAACTAGTTCTAATAATCCTACAACTAAAATAAGCGGAGTATCTTTTACTAAAGCTAAAAATGTATTTGCGATACCAGGAATAATTAATTTTAAAGCTTGAGGCAAAATAACTAAAAGATGTAGTTTCCAATAACTCATACCTAAAGATTTTCCAGCATCATATTGTCCTCTAGGAAGAGCTTGCAATCCTCCTCTTATTACCTCTGCCATGTATGCGGCCTCGAACAAAGTGATTGCTATTATCACTCTAATAAGTTTATCTAAAAATGTGCCGTCTGGTAAAAACATAGGAAACATTACAGAGGCCATAAATAAAACTGTTATTAAAGGAACACCTCTCCAAAATTCTATAAATCCAATTGAAGAATATCTAATAACTGGAAATGATGATCTTCTACCAAGAGCTAAAAACATTCCTACAGGAAAACAGAAAATAATGGCAAATATCGAAATAATAAAAGTTAAAGATAAGCCTCCCCATTCATTGGTAGCTATTTTTTCTAGGCCAAAACTTCCCCCTGATAAAAGTGAAATTAAAATGAAAGGGAATACAAATAGAAGGAAAATAATTATATATTTCTTAATCTTTTGATTTACAAAAAAAGCCACGCCAACCGTCAAAATAAGAATAATAAAAGCAACATTTACTCTCCATATTTGATCATTTGGATATAAACCATAAATCAATCTCTCAAACCAAACGTTTATAAAAACCCAACAAGCTCCACTGTTCGTACAATCTTCTTTGGATGTTCCAAAAAAATTAGCATCAAAAAATGCCCAATTTAGGATAACAGGTATACCAATTATCAAAAGGAATATTAATAGTAGTGTTAGTATAGAATTAAACCAATTTGAATTAATGTTTTTATTTAAAGAGTCTAATATTTTATTTCCACTATATTCAATTCTAATTAAATGAAGTCCTACAAATCCAAAAATTAAAGGTGTAAAAAAACTTAAAATTTCGGGTAAAAATGAAGTAATATTTTCACTAAAAAAAGAGTTTGAAATTAGATCATAAATACCTATTCCAAAAAACAATGCTCCAAAAAAAATGAACAAATTCAATCTTTCTTTTGAAGGTCTTAAAAATGTTAATTTATCAATCATTTTTCTTTAATCGCAATTTTTTTGTTATACCAATTCATAAATATAGATATTAAAATACTTAATGTTAGATAGGTTAACATTGTTATAGAAACTATTTCTATAGCTCTACCTGTTTGCATCATGGCAGTTCCAGCAAAAACTAAAACAAGATCAGGGTATGCTATTGCAGCTGCAAGGGAAGAATTCTTTGTTAAATTAAGATATTGATTAGTTGTTGGAGGTATTATTATTCTTAAAGCTTGAGGCATAACTACTAATCTAAGTGTTTGACCTGGAGTAAGACCAATAGATGCTGCTGCCTCTTTTTGACCTTTGCCAACCCCCATAATACCTGCTCTTACACACTCAGCTATAAATGTTGCCGTATAAAGAGAAAGCGCTAATGCTAAAGCAATTAGTTCAGGTATAATTCCAACGCCACCTGAAAAATTAAAAATTGTTGGGGACTGTTGAATTAACTCTGGATATTCAAAATCTAATTTAACTCCTCCAAATAAGAAGGTTAATAAAGGTAAAATTATTATTATTCCTAATGAAATTAAAAAAGCAGGAATTCTTTCGCCTGTAGTTTCTTGTCTTTTTTTAGCAAAAATAGAAATAGAAATAATTGCAACTATTGCGAGTATTAAAGAGCCTATAAGAATAGAAAAATTAGTCCATAAAAATCTAGGAACAAACCAACCTTTAACAGTTAAATAAGTAACATCAAAAAGGTTTATCGCATCTTGCGGAAGTGGCAAGGCTCTTAATGCTGCAAAATACCAAAAAAATATTTGTAAAAGCAATGGAATATTTCTAAAAATCTCAACATAAGTTTCTGCAAATTTTGAAACTAAAAAATTGCTAGATAATCTTGAAACTCCAACTACAACCCCTAACAAAGTAGCGAAAACTATGCCTATGACCGAAACTAAAATTGTATTTAAGAGTCCAACTAAATATGCTCTTCCATAAGAATATGAGCCGTCGTAATCGATTAAAGAAAACTGAATATCAAATGAAGATTCTTGAGATAAAAAACCAAAACCAAAAACAATACCTCTATTGCCCATATTTACTTGAGCATTATAAGTAAAATAGCCTAATATAAATATTATAGCTAATAGCGTTAATCCCTGAGGTAAAAACTTTTTTAGCTTAGGTCTATCCTCAAGATAGTTATTTATTCCAAAATTAAATTTTTTTATATCCATTTAGTATCAAAATAAAAAAAAGGGCTAGAAAAATCTAGCCCTTTTAATGTCTTTTTTTTAAATATAATTACCTTGCTGGTGGAACGTAAAGAATTCCTCCTTTAGTCCACAGCTGATTTGGACCTCTCTTAGGTAAAATACCAGTGTCAGCTATGTGTTTTTTATAGCTTTCACCGTAATTACCTACTTGTTTGATAATCCTTAAACTCCACTCATTATCTAAACCAAAAGCAGCTCCTAATTCACCTTCAGCTCCAACTAATCTCTTAACAGCTGGATTTTCTGAATCTTTCATAGAATCAGCATTTGAAGAAGTTATTCCATATTCTTCAGCTTCAATCATAGTATTTAGTGACCAACGAACAATGTCTTCCCAAACTGCATCACCTTGACGAACTACAGGGCCTAAAGGCTCTTTTGAAATCGTTTCAGGTAATACTCTGTGTGCATTTGGATCTTTCATTTTTGTTCTTTGTGCAGCTAATCCAGATTTGTCAGTAGTATATGTATCACATCTACCTGCATCATAAGCAGCTACTACTTCGTCAGCTTTTTCGAAAGCTACAGGCTCATAAGAAATTCCTTTTGAATTAAAGAAGTCTCTCATGTTAAGCTCTGTTGTTGTACCAATATTCGTACAAGCAGAAATACCACTTTTGAATTGACTAGTAGAAGTTATACCAGAGTCTTTTCTAACCATAAATCCTTGTCCATCATAGAAATTTACTCCAACAAAAGTTAGACCAATGTCAGCGTCTCTTGATAATGTCCAAGTAGTGTTTCTAGAAAGTACATCAATTTCTCCTGAAGTTAATGCTGTAAATCTTTCTTTTGCACTTAATGGAAAGTATTTAACTTTGTCAGCATCGCCTAATGTTGCGGCAGCTACTGCTCTACATACATCTACATCGATACCAGTCCAATTTCCTGATGCATCAGCATTAGAAAATCCTGGAAGTCCTTGTGAGACTCCACATTTTACGAAACCGGCTTTCTTTGTATTTGCTAAAGTTTTAGATTTTTTAGAACCAGCACCGCCACCTTGTTGGCCGCAAGCAACCAATAGTAAAGAAGCGCAGATTATTAAAACCAAACTTTTTAATGATTTAATCATATTAATCATTCCCTTTTTGTTTTATTGTTAACAATACTTTGAAATATATTTTCAAAGAAATTGTTAGGAGTATTTAATATTTAGGTGAACAGTTCAAGAGTGCTTATTTACACTGTGACACTACATATGGTAATTTTATTAAATTTTTACAAAATCTAATTATTTACAACTTTGGCGCGCCCTGAAGGATTCGAACCTCCGACCCTCGGTTTAGAAAACCGATGCTCTATCCAGCTGAGCTAAGGGCGCTTTGAAGAGCAATATAACTAACAAGCTAAACAATGTTAACTACTAATTTATTTAGAGTTTAATGACAAGCTTCATTAAATTTTTTTAATCTCCAATAGTTGTAAGGCCAAGGTGTTAGAAATCCAACAATCAGCATGATAGGAACAACCCACAGGTTAATGATTGCTCCACCTGTTAAAATATAATCAGTCAAATTCATAACTATTTCCATACTTATCATTGATATAAAACTCATACCTAAAGCAGTTTGAATAGCTTCTTTGAATTTAAATTTTTGTTTCAATAAAATTAAAGTTTCTAATATTACACTAGTGATCAAACCATTTATAATTGCTAATATCATAATAAATAAAACTGGAAGTTGAGATTGGATTAATTGAAAATATAATATAGTACCAAAGTCGCCTATAGAACAACCTAATAAACACCACAAAGTATTTTTCGCACTCTTTTTCCAAGTAGGCTTACAATACCAGTCAAAATTATTCTTATCAGAACTAAAACTCATTTTTAATTTTAAAAACAGACTAAGTGATCGATATAAATTGGAGTTTTTATTCCAAATTTTTCAGCTTTTTCATGTTGATGTATATGATGTGAATGCACAAATACTGGGATATGTTCTCCTTGTTTTGTTTTAAGTGTATATATAAAATTTGTGCCTCTAAATTTTCTATCAACCACTTCTAATTGTAGTTTGCTTTGATCATCATGAATAAGATCTTCTGGCTGAAGAAGAAGTTTTACACTTTTGCCAGCTGGATAAGTTTTTAATAATTTGCCTTTTATTTCGCCTAACTCTTCATGTTGTAAACTATGAACAGCACAATCGTTGTTATTCACTTTTACGTTAACAAAAACTCCTTTATTTAGGAATTTTGCGACTTCAAGAGAGTTTGGTTCGTGATGTACATTGTAAGGAACATCGTATTGTTTTAATTCTTGATTTAAAATTATTCCACATCTGTCAGCTAAAGAAAAGGCCTCGTAAGAGTCATGAGTAACGATAATGGTTGTTAAATTTATTTTTTTTAAAAGTTTTTTAACAGAATATTGTATTTCGTCTTTTAAATTTTGATCAATATAGGAAAATGGTTCATCTAGTAATAATAGGTCAGGTTTGGACATCAACGATCTAGCTAAAGAAACTCTTTGTGCTTCACCTCCGCTTATTTGATGTGGAAACTTTTCTAAAATAGATTCTATATGAAGTAATTTAATTATATCTTCAGTTTCATAAGAAAAGCCATTGCCATTTGATCTTTTTCTGCCAAAATTAATATTATCAATAACTTTATAGTTAGGGAATAAGGAATTATCTTGAAATGATAATGCTATGTTTCTTTTTTCTGGATCAGTGTGAGTATGATTAGACGAAATTAATTTATCTTTCAGGAAGATTTCACCAGAGCTTAATTTTTGCAATCCTGCAATAGTTCTAAGAATAGTTGTTTTGCCCACTCCCGATGGCCCCAACAGAGAAATAATTTCTCCTTTTTCTTTAATTTGTAAATTAACATTATTTACTTTGTTTTTCTCGCTTGCAACAAAGTTGCCATCTTTAATTTCAAAAAAACAATTCGACATTTTTCTGATTATATTAGTTTTTTTGTGAAAGTATATATTTCGATGAAAATATTATAAGAATTGTTGCCCAACTAATCAAAAACAAAGAAGGTAATGCCGCGGCCTCTAAAAGGTCCTGAGATGCATAAACATATGCCTGAGTAGCAAAAGTCTCAAAATTAAAAGGTCTAAGTATCATCGTTATAGGTAATTCTTTTATAATTTCAAGAGATATAAGGACAACTATTAAAATTATGTTATTTTTTAAATAAGGAATGTGAATCTTGGAAAATGTTTTAATTTTAGAATAACCAAGTAAATATGCGCTCTCATCAATTGAGCTATTTATTTTATCGTAACTTGATTTTATTCCATTAAAAGAAAGAGAGAAAAATCTTATAAAATATGCAAGTATTAACCCAAAGATTGAACCGATAAATAATTTTTTAGTACTTCCAATACTAGAAATATCATTAATCAAATCACTGAGATTTGAAAAAAATGTAATAAAGGCTACAGCTAATATTACGCCTGGGATAGCATATCCTGAAATTGAAAAGTTTGTTAAATAATTTAAAATTTTACTTTTTGATATTCTGCTACCGTAATTAATAAACAAAGAGATAAAAACTAAAACGAAACTAGCTAATCCAACTAAATACATTGTGTTTAAATTAATTTTTAAAATATTAATGTCTTGGATATATTTGGGAAATTTTAAAGTCCAATATATCATTTGTGAGACTGGAAAAATAAAACTGATAAAAAAAACTAAAAAACAAAAAGAAAAAGCTAATAAAGACTTTTTACCAGTTAACTTAATTTTATTTATAGGCTTGTATCCTCTGCCTGGTTGATGATACTTAGCTTCTTTTCTGGAATATATTTCTATAGATAATAGAGTAAGTACAAATATTAATAGAATAAAAGAAATTTGATTTGCTGAATTTAGGTCATCAAAAGAAAGCCAAGAATTATAAATTCCAGTTGTTAACGTCGAAACACTAAAAATTGATACTGTTCCAAAATCAGATAAACATTCCATGGCTACTAAAGCTAAACCTGCAATAATAGCTGGCCTGGCTGAAGGAAGAATAATTTTAAATAAAGTTTCTCTTTCAGTTAATCCAAGGTTTTGACCAACTTCGATATAGTTGTTGGATTGGAAAAAGAATGAAGATCTTGTCAGTACATATACGTAAGGAAATAAAGAAAAACTAATAGCTATAATTGATCCTGTCAATCCGTCTAATTTAGGTATATGGAGATTATAATTATATTCTCCAAAAAAATTTGTAAGTATTGAATAAGCGGTTCCATAATTTTCAAAAAATGCAATTATTGAAAATGCAAATATATATCCAGGTATTGCAAATGCTAAAATTAACGCCCAACTAAAAAAATTGCAGAATGGAAATTCATAAAAAGAAATAAAATATGCAGAAATTACTCCAAGTAAAAATGTTATAGATAAAACTGAAATTAATATTATGAAAGAATTGCTAACATAGTCTAAAAGAAAAGTGTTTTTTAATACATTGAAATAATTACTTGTTTCAGAAAAAAAACTAAAAAAAATAGTAATAATCGGTAAAGCTACAATTGAAGCAACAAATAATGAACTAAAAAACCATATATTATATTTTGTCATAAATTTTTCTACATAAAGTCTCTGGCTAAAGCGGCTTTCTATTTAAAGATATTTAGCATGCATTTAAGCCAGAGTTATTGACGTCAAATCTAATCTTTTTTAAAAATAGAGAATACAATTTTTTTAAATTTTTGTGTAGTCATTACTGAGATGTTCTTTTTAGAAATTCTATTTTCCATTTTTTTTGCTTCACTTAAACAAGGCGAACAACCAGTTTTTAACTTATTTAAATTAATATGTTTTTTGGTCATTCGCCTCGTATCATTAACAAACGATTTATTTCCAACCAGCAGATGTCATTGCTTCAAGAGCATCTGCTTGTCTTTTTCCATAGTTAACAACTTTAGTTTTAAGATCTTGTTTAAAATCTAATCCCATATTAACTACTAGTGGATGTGGTGAAACACCTGCAATCATAGGATACTCAAAAGTATTATTTACTATGTGCTCTTGAGCTTCTTTGCTAAGTAGAAACTCTACTAATTTAATTGCATTTCCTTTATTTGGTGCTCCTTTAACTAACCCTGCGCCACTTATATTCATGTGTGTACCTCTTCCGTCTTGATTAGGAAAAAAAGGTTTTACTTTTTTAGCTGCAGCTTGTTGCTCAGGACCTTTTTTACCCGACAGCATAAGTGCAAGATAATAAGTATTAGCTACTGCAATGTCAGCTTCTCCTGCTGCAACAGCAAGTATTTGGGCTCTATCATTGCCTTTAGGAGCTCTTGCCATATTAGATACCATTCCTTTTGCCCATTGAGCAGTCGCACCTTTTCCATTGTTTTTGATCAATGAAGCTACAAGTGATTGATTGTAAATATTATTCGAAGCTCTTATTACAACTCTGCCTCTCCATTTCGCATCAGCTAAACTCTCATAAGTTAAACCTGCTAATTCAGAACCAGTAACTCTTTCAGGTGCAAAATAAACTATTCTAGCTCTTTTTGCTATTCCTACCCACTGAGAAGTTCTGAAGTTACTTGGTACAGCTGACTTAATTGCTGAAGTTGTTAAACCACCTTGAAGCATTCCCTTTGCTTTAAATGCTCCTAATCTTCCAGCGTCAGCAGTAATATAAAGATCGGCTTTGCTATCTGAACCTTCCTCAATAATTCTTTTTTCTAATGCTCCTGATTTTCCCGATACAACATTTACTTTTATGCCTGTTTTAGCTGTAAATTTTTCATACAATTGAACGTCTGAGTCATAATGACGTGCACTGAAAATATTTACTTCATTTGCAAATAAACTTCCTATAGTTAAGAAATAAATTACAAATATTGTTATTGTTTTTTTCATATATTCTCCCATCTATTTTTGATAATCATTATCAATTTAAATGATAATGAGAATAGTTATCATTAGCAGAAGTGTCGCACCTAAGCTATAATAAATATTGAGTTTATCTAGTTTTTATATTGTCTTGGGGTATAATTTTTTGAGTAATTCTATCAAGAACTATAGCTAATATTACTATGCCTGTTCCACCTATTACAGCTCCACCTATGTCTAATCTTCCTAACGCCACATATACCGTAAGGCCTAATCCACCTGCACCAATTAGTGCAGCTATTACTACCATCGATAAGGCTAACATCAGAGTTTGATTTACCCCAGCCATTATAGTCTTCAAGGCTAAAGGTATTTCTATTTTGCTTAATATGAGTAATTTAGATAATCCCAAACTAGCGCCAGCTTCTTTAAAACCTTTTCCTACTTGTCTTATGCCAAGATTTGTCAGTCTTATAATTGGAGGTAAAGCAAATATAATAGTTGCTACAACCCCAGGGGTTAAACCCACTCCAAATAACATAACTACTGGGATTAAATAAACAAAGCTTGGTATTGTTTGCATGATATCTAAAATTGGTCTTAAAATAGTTTCAAATAAATTACTTCTAGAAGCAGCGATACCTAAAGGAATTCCAATAATCATACAAAATATTACTGCTGTAAATATCATTGCCAATGTTGTCATAGTTTCTTTCCAAAGATCAACTAAGTCTATAGAAATTAAAGCAAGTGATGCGAAAATTGCAAATTTAAGGCCATTAGTTTTCCAAGCAATAAATGCAAAAATAAGAATTACGATTGGAAACGGAATAAAATTAAAAAATGTGTCTAAGCCATCTAAAGTGGCGTCAATGGGAGCTGCAAGCTTTTTAAAGAGTGGTCGTTGTGTAAACAACCACTCTTTAATATGTTTTTCAATCCATTCTGCGATCGGAATATAAACTTCGTAATCAGAAGGAGCTACTTTTAAGTCTTTCACTTAATTAAGTGTCAAACTTATTGAGTCCAACTGTCGAAAGTCTTTTGGTTTGCTTTTATCCACTCTGCAGCGTGTTTTCTGATTGCTCTTTCGCTTTTTTCACCGGCATTCATTTTCATGTTTTGCGCAGCAATATCCGCTAGTGGTATAGATGCTTTTGAAAGCATTTTTTTCACTTTGGGATTAGCTTTAAGGAAATCAACGTTAGCAGCAGGACGAATATCGTCAGCACCAAAACCCATATTTATTTTAGGTTTCGAAGCGTTAGCAACTTTAACTTTTTTAGTAGCGCTGTAAGGAACTTCTATCCAAACAACGTCTTTACCAAGTTGCAAAGCACCTACAGTCCAGTTCGGAGTCCATGTATAAAATAATACTGGTTTCCCGTTTTTATATTTAGCAACAACATCTGCCATTGAAGCAGAGTAGTCAGCTTTAACTGGATTTATAAAGTCACCTAAACCAAGTTCAGCAAAATGTTTTGTAATTTGCTTCTCACAACCCCAACCTGGAGGGCAAGCGACCATGTCTGCTTTACCATCACCATTAGAGTCGAATTTCTTAGCGTGAGCTTTAATATCCATTACGCTTTTAATTCCAAGACTGTCAGCTGATTTTTTGTCAATCAGATAACCTTGTAAACCACCTTTTTTCATCACATAACCAACTGGCTTAACTTTACCTTTTGATTCTTTGATGTATCCGTCGTGCGTACTGAACCAACCATTAACCCAAAGGTCTAGGTCTCCTGCAGCTGCAGCAACATAAAATACTGAAGGCTTGATAGCTTTAGGCTCAGTTACTGTGTAACCCATGCCTTCTAAAGCTTGTTTGTAGATTTCAGCTTGAAAGTAACCTGTATCCCAGTTTGCTTTTGCCATTTTAATTTCTTTTGCAGAAGCAACATTAGAGATAGCAATCGAAGTAAATAAAGCTACTATTAATTTAAATAGTCTCATTTTTTCCCCCTTAATTGTTAATTATATAAAAAAGGTAGCATGTATGAGCATTTAATGTAACCGTTACTCAACTAAAAAGTGAATTTTTATAACCTTGTAAAATAAGGCTTTTTTTGCCGTTTTAAATCAAACTTGCGATTTGAATTGCTGTATCGCACATTCGATTAGAAAAACCCCATTCGTTGTCATACCAAGAAAGAACTCTACTAAATTTTCCTTTTACTACTTGTGTTTGTGTTGAGTCAAAAATTGAGCTATGAGGATTATGATTAAAATCTTTAGATACTAAAGCTTTTTGATTGATGTCTAAAATACCTTTTAATTCTCCTTTAGCTGCTTTGATCATAGCATTATTAATACTTTCTGTAGTTACTTCTTTCTCTGTGACTAATGTTAAATCTATTAATGAAACATTTGGTGTCGGTACCCTGATTGCAGTACCATCCAATTTTCCTTTTAAACTAGGTAAAACCAAACTCATAGCTTTTGCTGCTCCTGTAGATGTTGGTATCATAGATCCTTCTGTGGCTCTCGCTCGTCTTAAATCTTTGTGTAGAGTGTCTAAAAGTTTTTGATCTCCTGTGTAGCTATGAATAGTTGTCATATAACCGTAAGTTATTCCAAAATTTTTTTCTAGAACCATAGCTACAGGCGCTAAACAATTTGTAGTACAAGATCCGTTAGAAATAATATTATGTTCTTTCTTTAGTTCTTTACTGTTAACACCTTGAACTAAAGTAAAATCAACTTCTTTTGCTGGGGCAGAAATTATTACTTTCTTAGCACCTGCTTGAATATGTTTTCCAGCTGAAGTTTTATCTAAAAAAAAGCCAGTACATTCTAAAACAACGTCTGCACCTATTTTACCCCAGGGTAATTTTGAAGGATCTCTTTCTGCAAATACTTTTATATGTTGGTCTCCGATTTTGAACCCATCGCTTGATGTTTTTACTTCATAATTTAGTATGCCATGAGTACTGTCATATTTAATTAAGTGGGCATTAGTCTCTATTGAGCCTAGATCATTAATGCCAACTACTTGAATCTTTCCCTTATAGTTCTCTAAAAGAGCTCTTAAGATTAATCGACCAATTCTACCAAATCCGTTAATTCCTATTTTAACCATAAACTTTATACGTATTTAAATACAACAATAAAATAAGCAACGCAAATAATTGACGCTATCCACAAGACACTGCCAACTAATCCCAACCATGCTAAATGAATAAATGCACTGCCAAGTAATGATATAAACAATCTGTCGCCCCTAGTAGTGTCTAAACCTAAAATTCCTTTTCTAGGAGATCCCCCTGGGTCCTTTTTTTCCCAAATTAGCATTACAGTTATACATAAGGCTATAAAAATGAAAAAGGTAGCTGTTTGCCAAGTCCAGGCCATCCAAGAAAATAAGTCAAAATCAAAAAAACCTTTTTCTTTTGCCTTGCCAACATCGCCCCAGGTTGCTGCATATAACTTTGTGAACATCATACCCTTCCCATCGCAAATCCTTTAGCAATGTAATTCTTAACAAAGTAAATTACAATTGCTCCAGGAATTATTGTTAAAGTTCCAGCTGCTGCTAACAAACCAAGCTCATACCCTGATGTGCTAGCTGTTCTTGTCATAGTGGCTGCTATTGGTTTAGCAGCTGTTGCTGTTAATGTTTTAGCTAATAAGAGTTCAACCCAAGAAAACATAAAGCAGAAAAACATCGTTATTCCTATTCCAGCAGCAATAGTAGGAACAAAAATTTTAAAGAAAAATCTTCCAAATGAATATCCATCTACATACGCAGTTTCATCTAGTTCTTTCGGCACAGCAGACATAAATCCCTCTAATATCCAAACTGCTAAAGGAATATTAAATAAACAATGAGATAGAGCTACTGCTATATGGGTGTCAAATAGATTTACCGAAGAATAAAATTGAAAAAACGGCAGAGCAAAAACTGCGGGCGGAGCCATTCTATTTGTTAACAGCCAAAAAAATAAATGTTTATCTCCTAAAAATTTGTACCGAGAGAATGCATAGGCAGCAGGTAAAGCAGCTGCAACTGATATTATAGTATTAAATACAGTATACGTAATAGAGTTTACATAACCCATATACCATGTGCTATCTGTAAATATTTTTACATAATTCTCGGTAGTAAATTTTTGAGGCCACAAAGAATATGTGTTTATAATTTCTGTTGTTGTCTTAAAAGACATGTTAATAAGCCAATAAATCGGTAGCATTAAAAAAATTATATATAAAGTAGGAACTAACCATTTATATTTTTTCATGACTTTGCCTCATTTTTCATCATTAAATTATAAAATACCCAACAAACTAAAAGTACAATAAAGAAATAGATTAATGACATTGCAGCTGCTGGCCCTAAATCAAATTGACCTAAAGCCATTTTTACTAAATCAATAGATAAAAATGCTGTTGTGTTTCCTGGTCCACCTCCAGTTAAAACAAATGGCTCAGTGTAAATCATAAAACTATCCATAAATCTTAATAGAATGGCTAAAGTTAAAACTTTTTTCATTTTTGGTAGTTCTATATATCTAAAAGTAGCCCATCGACTTGCTCCATCAATTTCTGCTGCTTGGTAATAAGCTGGTTGGATAGAGTTTAAACCAGCGTAAGATAAAAGTACCACCAAAGAAGTCCAATGCCACACATCCATCAAGATTGTAGTAAACCATGCATCACCAGGTTGTTGGGTAAAGTTATAATCAAAACCCATTGAATTTAACGTATGACCTAAAAAACCTATGTCAGGTAAAGCAAAAATATTCCACATTGCACCAACAACATTCCATGGAATTAAAAGAGGCATGGACATTAAAATCAAACAAACAGGCACACCAAGACCTTTCTTTGGCATTGTTAAAGCAATAGCTATACCAAGAGGAATTTGAATTAGAAGAATAATAAAAGTAAATGCTATTTGCCTTCCTAAAGCTGCATGAAATCTTTCAGATAGTAAAATTTGTTTAAACCATCTTGTTCCTTCCCAAGCGAATACATTATTCCCAAATGTTTCTTGGAAAGAGTAATTTACTACTGTCATTAAAGGAATAGCTGCATTAAATGCAACAAGAACAAATACAGGAATTACGAAGTACCAAGCTTTTTGATTAATAGTTTTATTCATTATTCTATGATCCAGTTGTCTCCATAAATATAAGTGTATTTTTGATCAAATGTTATATACGCACTTTCATTTGGAATTTCGGTAGACGCATTAGACAAAATTTTAATATTTCCTCCATTGCACTCTGTATCAATAATTTTATGTCTTCCCGTGTTACTTACTCTTTTTATTTTCACTGGAATTCCGTTTTTTGAAAAACTAATAAATTCTGGTCTAATCCCTATTTGGGTTTTTTTATAATTTGAGTCTTTAACAGATTTGTGACTTTGGATTTTTTGACCACTAAAATTGATTTGGCCATTCTTTATTTTGCATGGTAAAATGTTCATTCCAGGTGAACCAATAAAATGCCCTACAAATGTATGCTTAGGTTTTTCAAATAATTCGACAGGTGTTCCAGTTTGAACAATTTGACCTTCGTGCATGACTACAACTTGGTCCGCAAAAGTTAAAGCTTCTGTTTGATCATGTGTTACATATATCATCGTGCGATTAATTTTTTGGTGTAATTCTTTTAACTTGGATCTTAAAACCCATTTTAAATGCGGGTCAATTACTGTTAGAGGTTCATCGAACATTATTACGTTCACATCTGATCTTACTAAACCTCTACCTAAAGAAATTTTTTGTTTGCCGTCAGCCGTTAAACCAGATGCTCGGTTATTTAATGTAGCAGTTAACTCGAGCATCTCAGCAATTTCTTTAACTTTGGATGCTACTTCTGAGTCTGAAAGACCTCTATTTTTTAATGGAAAAGCTAAGTTATCATAAACAGTCATGGTGTCATAAATAACTGGAAATTGAAATATCTGAGCGATATCTCTCTGCACAGGATTAAGCGATGTAATGTCCTTGTCATTGAATAAAACATTGCCCTTTGTTGGTTTTAATAAACCTGAAACAATATTTAACAATGTAGTCTTTCCACAACCTGACGGTCCTAAAAGGGCGTAAGCACCACCATCTTTCCAATCAATGTTGATATCTCTTAAAGCCCAATCGGAATTATTATTTTGTTTTTCCAAATAACTATGACTTAAATCTTTTAAAGTAATTTTAGCCATTTTTTACCAACCTGTTATTCTGGTCAAAATATAAAAACTCATCCGTGTTCATATATAGCTTCGTATCTGCACCAACATTTTTTTGTTGAGTTCCATTAGATAATGAAACCCAATTTAAATTACCGTTTGTAAAATGTATTAAACTTTCTGATCCACTAAGTTCGGAAATTTGTACTTTGCCATTAATTTCTACTGGATTATTTCCCTCTTTGTATGTTGTAATATTATGAGGCCTTATACCAATTTTATAAGTTCCATCTTTGATTTTGGCTAATGACTTCCATTGAACGTTATTATCTAAGAATTTACATATATCTCCACTTTTTTTAATTTCAGCTATGTTCATAGGTGGATCACTAAAAACTTTAGCTGAAATTAAATTTTCTGGTTTGTTATAAACCTCTAAAGTTTTTCCGTACTGAATTACTTTGCCTTCTAATAAAGTTGCTGTATTCCCCCCTATCATTAAAGCATCTGATGGCTCTGTAGTTGCATAAACTACTATACAGTCTCTGTCTTCGAATAATTTTGGTAATTCTTCCCTTAACTCCTCTCTTAATTTAAAATCTAAATTTGCAAGAGGCTCATCTAATAAAATCAAATCGGAATCCTTGACTAAGGCTCTTGCTAGAGCTGTTCTTTGTTGTTGACCTCCTGAAAGTTCATCAGGTTTTTTATTCAACATTGCTGATAATTTTAAAAGTTCTGCTACTTTTCCTACTCGTTGTTTAATTTCGTCTGACTTAACTCCAGTTATAGTTAATGGTGAAGCAATATTTTCATATACTGTATAATTAGGATAGTTAATAAATTGTTGATATACCATCGAACAATTTCTCTTTTGAACTTTCATGCCGGTTACATTTTCGCCATCAAACCAAATCTCACCAGAAGTTGGTTTATCTAATCCAGCCATAATTTGCATTAAAGTAGTTTTACCAGCTAGAGTTGAGCCAAGAAGTACATTTATAGTATTTTTCTTTAATTTTAGACTTGTAGGATAAATATGAGTGTCTATTCCAATTTTTTTTTCTATATTTTTTAATTCTAGACTCATAGTTTAAAATTTTATTTTAAAAAAAGGGGGCAGCTAGTGCCCCCTTTTCAATTTAGATTAACCTCTAACTATTTCCAAGCTTTCGCGTATGGAACAGTTTTTCCTTGAGGTTTTTCGTTACGTTTAGCTTTAGGTGAACCCTTTTTATTTAACCAATAAGAAGCTTCCCTTGGTTTATTTAGTCTTGGTCCACATCCACCGTATGCGTTACTACCTTTGTCAGCAGCTTCCATACGAGACATAACTAGATCCATCTCTTCTGCAAGACGATCCATAGCTTGTTGTGGAGTAAACGCACCTGAGTTTACATCTCCAATTTGTTGCCACCAGATTTGTGCAAGTTTCGGATAGTCCGGAACGTTAACACCTGTTGGTGACCAAATATTTCTGTTGTCAGATCTGTAGAACTCAACAAGTCCACCAAGTGCTGGTGCTCTTTCTGTAAAAGATTTATGGTCAATTGAACTATCTCTGATGATAGTTAAACCAACGTGACTTTTCTTAAGATCTACTGTTTTAGATACAACGAATTGAGCGTACAACCATGCAGCTTTTCTATTTTTAACCGGTGTAGACTTAAATAAAGTCCATGATCCAGCATCTTGATATCCAAGCTTCATGCCTTCTTCCCAATAAGGTCCTTTTGGCGATGGACCCATTCTCCATAACGGCATACCATTAGCGTCAACAACTTTATTGTTAGGATTTTTTCCTACTAAAGAAGCTGTAAAAGCTGTGTACCAGAAAATTTGCTGAGCAACGTTTCCAGAAGATAGAGACGGAAGAGACTGATAAAAGTCCATAGCCGCAGCACCTGGAGGTGCATAGTTTCTTAACCACTCATCCCATTTTCTAATAGCGTATACAGCAGCAGGACCGTTAGCAGCTCCACCTCTTGTTACTGAAGCTCCTACAGGGTTACAAGAACCTTTTTCCATTCTTATTCCCCATTCGTCCACTGGTATTCCATTAGGTTTTCCTACATCACCAGCTCCAGCCATTGATAACCACGCGTCAGTCATTCTCCATCCTAAGTCAGGAGCTCTTTTACCGTAGTCCATGTGGCCGTATATTTGAACACCGTCAATATTCTTCACATCTTCAGAGAAGTATTTTGCGATATCTTCATAAGCAGACCAATTTAAAGGAACGCCTAAATCGTATCCGTATTTGGCTTTAAAACCTTTTTTGATTTCAGGTCTATCAAACCAATCTTTTCTAAACCAATAAAGGTTAGCAAATTGTTGGTCAGGCATTTGATATAAGTCGCCATCTGGACCTGTAGTAAACTGTTTACCGATAAAATCATCTAGGTCTAAAGTTGGTAAAGTTACATCTTTACCTTCACCAGCCATCCATTTAGTCAAATTAACAGCTTGTTGCATTCTAGCGTGAGTACCAATCAAATCTGAGTCATTGATATAAGCATCGTAAATACTTACGTTTGTTTGCATTTGAGTTTGTACAGCCATTACCACATCACCTTCACCAAGTAACTGGTGATTAACTTTAATCCCAGTAATCTCTTCAAAAGCTTTAGTTAAAGTTTTTGATTCATACTCGTGAGTAGGAATAGTTTCAGATAATACTTTGATAGACATTCCTTTGAATGGCTTCGCAGCATTTTGGAACCATTTTAGTTCTTTAATTCTTTCTTTTTCAGAAAGTACAGAAAGACTAAACTCACCAGTAGCCCACTTCTTGATTGCGTCAGCGCTTGCAGAAGAAGCTAAAAGAGAAAGTGAAACAGCAACAGCCATTATTGTTTTAAATGTTTTAAACATTAATTCCCCCATTGTTGTTTTTAAGTTCTTTGATTGAAACAAAAAAAAGGGATTATGTACAGATACGAAATATATAAATCTTACAACTAGAAGATGTATTAATTAATTAAAGCTCGTTTAATCGCCTTAGTCCAACCGTGAAGAAGTAAGTTTCTAGATTTTTTTTTCATTTTAGGAGAGAATTTCTTATCTAAGCTCCAATTTTTAGAAATATCTTTTAAAGATTTATAAGTGCCGATTTTAAGTCCTGCCATAAATGCAGCTCCCAGAGCTGTAGTCTCATGTATTTTTGGTCTTAAAATTTTTACATTAACAACATCAGATAAAAATTGGGTAAACCAGTTGTTCATAACCATACCTCCATCAACTTTAACTATTTTTGGTTTTAGGCCGTCATATCTCATTGACTCAAATAAATCATAAGTTTGATAAGCTACGGACTCAATAGTTGCTCTAACTATTTCTTTAGGTCCAGTATCTCTGGTTATTCCACTTAGGACTCCACGCGCATTTGCATTCCAATAAGGAGCTCCAAGACCTGTAAAAGCTGGAACTAAGTAAATTCCTGCATTATTTTTTAATGACTTAACTATCTTTTCGCTTTCAGGTGCTTTCTTAATAAATTTCATTCTATCTCTTAACCATTGAACACCTGCTCCGGCAATAAAGATTGATCCTTCAAGAGCATATGATGTTTTACCGTTTAGTCTGTAACCGATTGTCGTTAAAAGTCTGTTCTTAGAATATATTTTTCTTGATCCTGTATTCAGCAGTACAAAGGCACCTGTTCCATATGTGCTCTTCAAAGACCCAGGCTCAAAACAACATTGGCCAACACTAGCTGCTTGCTGATCTCCAATAACACCAGTTATAGATATAGATTTTCCCGTTACTGAAGGATGTGTATAACCGTAATCATCTGAGCAATCTTTAACCTCTGGAAGAATATGTTTTTTTATTTTAAAAAGTTTTAAGATTGTATCGTCCCATTTGTTATTGGAAATATTATAGATCATAGTTCTGCTAGCATTTGTAGCATCGGTTGCATGAACTTCTCCTTTTGTAAGTCTCCAAATTAAAAAACTATCAATAGTTCCAAAAAGCAATCTTTGCTTGGACATTAATTTTTTTGCTTGAGCTACATTATCTATTATCCATTTAATTTTTGTTCCTGAAAAATAAGGGTCAATTAAAAGACCTGTTCTATTAAAAATCATCTTTTCTTTATTTTGTTTTCTTAATTTTTTACAAAAATTTTCAGTTCTTCTATCTTGCCAGACAATAGCCTTATAAACTGATTTGCCAGTTTTCTTATCCCATAAAACAGTGGTTTCTCTTTGATTGGTAATCCCTATCGTTAAAATATTTCCTCTAAGTTTTTTAGCTTTGTTAATAACATCTTTTAAAGTTTTTTTCGTTGTACTCCATATTTCTTCGGGATTATGTTCAACCCAGCCATCTTTTGGAAAATATTGGGTAAATTCTTTTTGAGATGAAAAAATAGGTTTGCCTTTTAAATTAAATAAGATAGATCTACTTGAAGTTGTTCCTTGATCAATGGCTATAATGAAATCTTTTTTCATTAACTAAAGTTTTCCCATTTAATTTCTAGCTTTTTATCCTCTAGAATAGCATCTATCATAGCAATCATTAAAGGGAGTTTTTTTTCATTAAAATCTTGTTTGACTATCTTCCCTATTTCAAAAATTAGATCTGCGCCTTCAACAGTTATCTTTTCCATTTTTGTTTTTTTAGCCTGAGAAAAAGTCATTCCCTCTCCAAGGTAAAACCCCATTTTACTATTCCTTCCTCCGACAGAACTTACATATAGATCTCCCAATCCTGCTAATCCAGTCACTGTTTGTTTTTTTCCTTTAAGATGTTCTGTAAAAATTTCCATTTCATGAATAGACTGTCTAATTAATAAAGACGCTGTGTTTAAATAATTTTTTTCTTTAATTTCACTATTGGTATTATTACTACAAAGCCCTTTGGACGCTCCAACAGCCATGGAAAATATATTCTTTGTTGCGGCACAAACCTCAACTCCTATCAAATCATCACTATAAGATGTATGGTAATAGCTAGTATTCAATAAATCCGAAATTTTTTTAGCTACTTTTATATCTCTATTAGCTATCACAACACTACTATGAACTTTATTTGCTAGGCCTGTAGCTAAACATGGTCCTCCAATAGCTGATATATTTATTTTTTTTATTCCTTTTGAGTTAAGTAAACGCTCTAATTTATCAACTAAAAGTTCAAATTTATTTTCATATATCCCTAAACCTTTGGTTAACATTAGTAACATTGGTGGTTCAGAATTATTAAAATTTTTATAAATTTGTTCAGCAACCCAATCAATTCCCTTTGAGCTTATAGCTAGAACTAAAATATCAATATTCGAGCCTAATATATTTTGAAGTTTTTCAAATTTTAAAACGTTTATACTATTTGGAATGGTTGTTTTAAGTCCAGGATGTAAATTTTTATTTTTTTTTAAGTCATCTATAAAATTATCTTCTAAATGTGTGCCAATGATAGTTACATCATGGTTCTTATCTAAGCATGGAAACGCAAAAGCACTCCCCATTGCACCAGCACCAATAATAACTATTTTAGACATAATTTAACTTTTAAAAAACATTTTTTTGAAAATTAAAAAAATTGATATTAGCTCAATTTTTCCAATTGTCATAAAAATAATTAAAGATATTTTTGAACTTGTTAAGAGACTTGAAAAGTCAATAGGCTCTAAACCATATAAATTAGAAGCCTTTGTGTTAGTTAAAGTAAGTAGAGATAACTTAAAAGAACTCTCAAAATTTATATTATCAAATAACAAAACACCAGAAAGTATAAATAAACTAATAAAAAAAGAAATAAAAACTATGAATGATAGTTTTGTATTTTCATTGTTAATTTTATTATCCGAGTAAAATATATTTGTATTAAATATATTATTAGGTTTAACTAGTTTAATTATTTCTGCGAATGAAGCTTTAACCAATATATAAATTCTTATTGCTTTTATTCCAGAAGTTGTAGAAATGATTGATCCTCCTATTATAGTTAAAAACAACAGATATAACGAAAAATTTTCATCAATTTTACCGATACTAATCCCAGAAGTAGATACGCTGCTTATAACATAGATTACAGAATGAAAAATATCTAAATCTTTTATAAATAATAAAAGTAAAACTGAAAAAAAAGTTATTAATATAATTATTAATAAATCTTCATATTGTTTTTTAAAAAAATTTTTTTCGGCAAATAAATTATATATAAATAAGATATTAAGCATTGATATTAAAAATGAAAAAATAAGAAACATCTCTTGTGTTGTTGTCTTTATAATTTGATCTAAAGAGTTTGTTGGAAGAAAACCGCCTGCTGATATTAAAGTTGTGGATAGATTTAATCCATTAAAGAGACGGATGCCAGAAATAGTAAATAAAACAAATATAAGTAGAGTTAAAAAAGTATAAAATATAAAAACTCTTAAAGAAATCTTTCTGATATTTTCTTCTAGATTTGGGCTTTTGTCATCGCTAAAAACAAGTTTGGTTAATTTAAAATTAAACTGATTATTTGAAAAAAATAAAAATAAAAAAATAAGAAAATATAAACCACCAACCCATTGGGAAGATGAGCGCCATAATAAAAGCGTTGGATCGAGATACTTAACATTGTCAAATATAGAAAATCCCGTTCCCGTTACGCCTGAAAAGGACTCAAATAAGGCATCAATATAAATTAATTGATAATTGCTTAAATAATATGGGATAGAAATTAAAATTGAAACTACTAAATAAATTAATAATATTAATATAATTTGTTCATAAAAAGTTATTTTTTTATCTGATTTTTTACCTATTAAGAAAAAAGATAAACCAACTAATAATGAAATGATTAAAGTAATTATGTAAGAGTTAATGTTTAAAAAATAATCAAAATATGAAGAATACAATATATTCAAAAATGATAAAAAACTTATTGGAAAACAAAATAATCCCAAATAATAAAATATTCCTTTAAGATTCATTTTTGAATACGTTAAATAGAGCTTACCCGAAAAATACTTTCAACTTCTTTCAAATGTTCTCTCTTTGCTAAAAAAACTACTAAATCTCCTTTTTCAAAGACTGATGTTGATCTTGGAATAATTACCTTTTCTTTTCTAACTATTGCCCCAATTCTAATATGTTCTGGTAAATTAGAATCTTTTATTTTTGTGTTTAATAGCTCCGATTTTTCTAAAATTTCAGCCTCAATAAATTCATACTCTCCATCTAATAAAGAATAGACAGTTCCTATAGTGCCCTTATGAACGTGCTCCATTATTCTTGAGACGGTCGTCATCCTTGGATCAACTAAATCATCAATATTTAGCGAGCTCTGTAACAAACTATAATTTGATTTATTAACTATAGCTATGGTTCTCTTATTTTTACTAGTTTTTTCAGCAAGCACACAAGCCATAATGTTATTTTCGTCATCATTAGTTAAAGCTAAAACAGTTTCAGACTCCTCAACGTTAGCTTCTTTTAAAATTTCTTCGTCTAAACCATCTCCATTAATAACAATTGAAGATTCTAGTTCATTTGCAATCTCTTCTGCTCTTGATTTATTTTTTTCTATTATTTTTACTCTTACACCTTTGAAATTACTTTCCAATAATTTTGCTAAATTTAAACCTATATTTCCTCCACCAATAATAAGAATTTTTTCAGATGTTTTCTCTTCGTGTCCAAACGTTTTTAGGATTTCATTTAATTGATCACTACTAGCCACCAAATATACGTTGTCTCCTTCTAAAATTTTGTCATTTTTTTTTAAAAAAATAAATTTTTCTTTTCTTACAGCTCCAAGAATATTTGCTTTAAAGTTTGGATACTTTTGAGTGAGATCTTTTAAGGGTACATTAATTAAAGGACAATTTTTTTCAGCAGATATCTCAAGCATTTTTACCTTGTCATTCGCAAAAGGTACGCTATCAATTGCTCCGGGTGCTTCTAGTCTTCTATAAAGCGATTTGGCAACTTCAATTTCGGGCGATATAATTACATCTATTGGAATGTTTGACTTATTATAGAGCTTGCTCCATTTACCTTCTAAAAACTCTTTAGATCTAATTCTTGCAATTTTTTTAGAAATATTAAACAGTGAGCTTGCTAATTGACAAATAACCATGTTTGTTTCATCGTTTCTTGTAACTGCTATAATCATATCTGATTTTTCTGCTCCGGCATTTTCTAGAACTGAAGGCAAAGTTGCTCTTCCAACTATTCCTTTTACATCTTGAGACTCATTAATTTTTTTAATATCCTCAGTAGACTGATCTATTACGGTTACTGAATGACCTTGGGCTGACAGTTGTTTGCTTATCGAAAAGCCTACCTTGCCGGCTCCACAAATAATAATATTCATGATTAATTAATGCCTTTAATGCCTAAAGATTTCAATTTTCTATGTAAAGCTGATCTTTCCATGCCAATATAATCAGCTGTTTTGGATATGTTTCCTTGATTTTTTTTTAACTGATTTACCAGATATCTTTTTTCAAACTCTTCCCGAGCTTCCTTCAAAGGATATGACATCGTGTCAGTAATTAAATCGGTGTCTGTTTTAAACTTAGATGATTTGTTCAAGATATCATTAAGAATTTTATTTATATTATTTTTATCTTCATTAACTGAAAGAATAGTCACTCGTTCAACTAGATTTCTAAGTTCTCTTATGTTTCCGGGCCAATTGTAAGTATACAAACTGTCATTTTGATTATCTATTGAAACTTCTGGAACACCATTTAAATCAGCTAGTCTTGCTTGAAAATAATTTATCAACAAAGGTATGTCTTCTGTCCTTGATGATAATGGAGGTAAGTCTATAGGTACAACATTTAATCTGTGATAAAGATCTTCTCTAAAATCTCCATTACTCACTAAATTTTTTAAATCTTTAGACGTAGAAGATATAATTCTAATATTAGTATTAATGTACTTTGATCCATTAATTCTTTTAAATTTTTGATCTATTAAAACGCGCAATATGTGCGCTTGAATTTCTAAAGGTATTTCTGATACTTCATCTATTAAAAGTGTTCCTTTGTTTGCTCTTTCAAGAACACCATAAGAAATATTACCGTCTTCAAATTCCACACCAAATAGTTCTTTTTCATATTTTTTTTCTTGTAATAAAGCGGCATTAAGTACAATGAAAGGATTTTTTGATCTAGAGGAACTTTTATGTATTTTTCTAGCTACAAGCTCTTTGCCGGTTCCAGTTTCACCTGTAATTAGAACTCTGCTTTCAACTGATGATAATTTTTCTATTGTTTTTTTTATTTTTGTAATTTCAGAGCTTTCACCTATCAACTCAAAGGAATGGAATAATTTACTTTCTAAAGTTTCTTTTTCTTTTTTTAGAGAAAATATTTCTAAGGCTCTAGATACATAATTTAAAATTTTTTCCGTAGAAAAGGGTTTTTCTACAAATTCATATGCACCTAATCGAATAGCTTCAACTGCTAGCTGTACATTGGCATGTCCAGAGATCATTATAACTGGAACATTTTTATTAGTTTGCATTATATTTTTTAATAAGTCTATTCCGTCTCTATCGCCTTTATCTAATTTTATATCTATTATAGCTAAATCTGGAATTTTTTTATTAATCTCAAATAAAGCCTGATCATAATTTGCTGCTGACCTTACTAAATAATCTTTTTCCTTTAAGATATTGCAAATTAAAAATCTAATATCAGCGTTATCATCGATAACTAAAACTTCATTTTTCATGATTTGAGAGGTAAAGAAATTGTTATAGTAATCCCTTCATTTTTATTATTAATAATTGTAAGTTCTCCAGAATGCTCATTTATTATTTTGCTCACGATTGGCAAGCCTAAACCACTTCCTTTTTTTTTAGTAGTAAAATATGGTGTCATCACTTTTTTTGTATCTGAAATTCCAGTGCCATTATCTCTCAACTGGATAACTATATAGTCATTATTACTTGTAATTTCTATATTAATTTTTCCTTTAAAATCTTGTTTTTTCTCCCTTTTTTCAATAAATGATTCTTCAGAGTTCTTAATCAAATTAATAAAGACTCTATATAATTGTTCTTCATCACCATTAATAATAATTTTCTGTTCTGTTGTAGTTAATTTGATATTATTTTTACTAGACATTTTTATAAAATCTACAGCTCTTTTCACAACAAGGTAAATATCAATTTTTTTCATTATTGGGCTAGGCATTCTTGCAAAATTTGAAAATTCATTAACTAAATTTTCTATATCTTTAATTTGTCTATTAATAGTTTCTAAATAGTTTTTGAAATCTGTTTCGCCATCGCTAATTTTTTTTGAGTATTTTTCTCTTAATCTATCAATGGAAAGTTGTATTGGTGTTAAAGGATTTTTTATTTCATGAGCAAGCTTACGCGCCACGCTTTCCCAAGCTGAATATCTCTCGGCTATTAGTAACTTATCTTGCTGCTTTTTTAATGTTTCAATCATATTATTAAAATTTTTATTTAATATTTTAAATTCTTCATCGGAGTCAATATCTTGGACTTTGGTATCTAACATCCCTTTGCTAATATTTTGTGATGCAGTAATTAAATTTATTATTGGTTTTGTTAATCTAGTTGCAAAAGATATTGCTATAACTGTTGACAAAAATAATAATAGAGTAACCAAAATAATATATATAATTGCAAATGTTATTTTAATTCCAGTTTGGCTATTTTCAACTGAGTAATAAAAACTAACAGCTTCTTCAGTTTCATCTACGTATTTGATAATTTTTGGTTCTATATCTCTTGAAATATATAAATAGGTGTCAATTAAACTATTTAATTTTATCATTACAGAAGTTTTTTCATTAATATTGCTTGAAATAATTACTGGTAGACCTTCCAAAGCTTTTACAAATTCTTCTTCTGCAGGTGGATTAAATTCAATACCAATTTCTTTTGTTTCAGAAAACATTATATTACCTGAGCTATCAATTAAATAAACATCATCTATTCTTCTTAGAAGCCTCTCTGACCTGACAATATTTTTAAATCTATTTTGATCTGAATAAAAAAGATTTGAAACTCTGTTTATGCCAACACTCATTAACAAAACATCTGACTCAACTGTTTTTTTACTTTCATCTAGATAATTTTTTGCTACGTCATAAGAATTATTTACTGCTCGAGTTATTTGATCATTAAAAAAATTTTGAACGCCAAAATTAAATAAAAAAAGTGAAAAAATAGCAATTAACAATGAAGGTAAAAAAGTGAATAATGAAAAGAGTGAAATATACTTTAAGTTTGTTTGAGAACCTGTTTTATTTCTTTTGCCTGCGGAATATAGTCTCAGTATATTTTTAAAAATTAATCCAAAAAAAACTAATAAGAGCACGATGTCAATTATTAGTAATATTTGCAAATTTTTATCTGTTAATGGTATAAAGCCTTGATTGATAAAAGTGAGAAAGGTTATAATTCCTAGAAATATGCAAAGAATTGAGGATGCGATAATCCAATTTAGGTCTTTTATAATTTTAAACATCTCAAATAATTATTAATAATTTATATAAATATAATATAACTTAATACAATGAGTTTTTGCTTGATTTTATTAGCAGCCGGTAAAAGTAGCAGATTTAATTCAAATCTAGCTAAACCTTATCATAAAATTGCAGGAAAAACTTTAATTGAAATATCTCTTAATAAAAGTGCTTTTTTTAACCAAATTAAAAAGACTGTCATTGTTTACAATATTAAAGATAAAAAAAATTTAGAAAAATTAAAGCTTAAAAACATTAAATTTATAAAAGGAGGTAAAACTAGACAAGAATCAACTTTAAATGCTCTAAAGTATTTAATAAAGCAAAAAAATATATCAAAAGTTTTAATACATGACGCTGCAAGACCAAATTTTTCAAAAAAGCTAATTGAGTCAATAATTAAAAAAATGAAAACTAATAAAGCTGTAATTCCAAAAATTAATATTCAAGATGCTGTAAAACAAAGATTCGAGTCTGGTCAATATGAATATATAGTCGCTAAAAATAGAAATAATTTATTTCTTACTCAAACGCCTCAGGCATTTAAAATTAAAGAGATTTATAATTTACATAAAAATAATCCTCTTAAATATAGAGATGATGATATTTCTCTTTATATGGATTTAAATAAAGTGAAATTTATTGAGGGAGAAAAAAATAATTTTAAGATTACAGATAAATCAGATTTTGATAATTTAAAAAATTTGTATAAATCTAATATGAGTGTAGGTATTGGTTTCGATGTTCATAGGCTCGTACCAAAAAGAAAATTATATCTTGCAGGTTTAAAAATAAAATCAAAAATAGGCACTTTGGGACACTCAGATGGAGACCCAGTACTTCATTCTTTGACGGACGCAATTCTTGGAGCTTGCAAAATGGGAGATATAGGGGAAATGTTTTCTGACAAAAAAAATAAATTTAAAAATATAAGATCAACAATTTTATTAGAGGAGGTTGTAGCAAAAATAAAAAAATATGGATATTTTATAAATAATATAGATATAAATATAATAACTCAAACTCCAAAAATTAAAAGATACAAAAAAGAAATGATAAAAAATATTTCTAAGCTCTGTGACATTTCTTATAATAAAGTAAACATAAAAGGGAAAACTACTGAAAAATTAGGATTGATAGGAAAGGAAAAAGCAATAGCCTGTGAGGTAATAGTTTCAGTAATTAAACATGATTAAAAAAATAAATAATTTATTCGTAACATTATTTGGTATAGGTAAAATAAAAAAAATACCTGGAAGCTTAGCTTCGTTGACCACAATATTCATATTATATTTTTTATTTCATGTCTTAAATATTTCACCAAATATAATATTATTTTTTCTTCTTATAATTTTTTTATTCTCACTATATTCGATAAATATATATATAAAAGATTTAACTGATAAAGATCCAAAGGAAGTAGTAATCGATGAATTTGTAGGTCAATCTATTCCAATAAGTCTTTATGAAGTGGCTCATGCTACTACAAGTAACAATTATGAAATAATAAAGTTTTATTTCATTATGTTTGTGCTTTTTCGTATTTTTGACATCCTAAAACCTTATCCAGTAAGCTACTACGACAAAAATTTTAAAAATAGTTTTGGTATTATGATGGATGATGTCTGCGCTGGTCTTTATGTTGTAGCTATAATGGTTTTATATATGGTTTTATCATGAAAATTAAATCTAAAAAAATATTAAAAATTCTTAGAAGAAAAAGATTAAAAATCTCATTTGCTGAGTCCTGTACAGGAGGAATGCTTTCTAGTGCTATCACCTCGATAAGTGGATCTTCTAAAGTTTTTACATTAGGTCTAATCACTTATTCCAACCAGTCAAAAATTAAGGTTCTAAAGGTGCCTAAAAACATTTTAAAAATTCATGGAGCTGTAAGTATGAAATGTTGTTTATCAATGGTTAACAATTTATCTAAAATTTCTAAAAGTAATATAAATGTATCAATTACAGGGATAGCTGGGCCTAAAGGAGGAACTAGACAAAAGCCAGTTGGATTAGTCTATATAGGTATAAAAAAAGATAAAAAGATAATAATAAAAAGGTATCTTTTTGCTAACAAAGGCCGTTCTTATATTCAAAAAGCTACAGTCAGAAAATCTCTCGATTTAATTTTAGGTTTTCTTAAATAGCTCAATAGCTCTTTTTTCAAAAGCATCAGCAATTTTATTTAAACCTAAATTAAATGATTTTTTCATTATCATATTAAGAAAATTATTTTTTAACTCAAAATCAATGTGAAAAGTTAATTTAGTCTGATCATTTATTTCTTTAAATTTCCATTCATTTTGAAGATGTTTTAACGGTCCATCAATATTCGTTACAAGTATTTTATCTTTATCCTTGTAATACAATACTAAACTTGAGTAGGTTTCATTAAGAAATTTTTTTCCTACTTTTAGGTCACCTTTAATCTCGATTAGATCGTCACTTTCTTTCTTTTCATGAATTTTACCTTCTATGCACCATGGAACGAATTCAGGATATTTTTCTATATCCAAAACCATTTTTATTAAGTCTTTTTTTTTACAAGGAATAATTTTATTTATTGAGGCTGACGACATTCAATTTTATTTAATCTTGCCTCTCTTAACTTTTTAAAATCTTCATCAGCATGATAAGATGATCGAGTTAAAGGAGAAGAAGAAACTAATAAAAAACCTTTTGAAGTAGCAATATCTTTAAATTCTTTAAACTCATCAGGATGCAAGTATCGGTCTAAAGGAAAATGTTTAACAGAAGGTTGTAGGTATTGGCCTATTGTCAAAAAATCTACATTGGCACTCCTTAAATCATCCATTACTTGAATTACTTCGTCTTTCTTTTCACCTAGACCAACCATAATTCCAGATTTTGTAAATAAGTTAGGTTTTTTTTCTTTAACAGATTTTAATAAGTCAATCGATGCAAAATATCTAGATCCTGGTCTAACTTTGAGATAAAGGCTCGGGACGGTTTCAATATTATGATTAAAAACATCTGGATTTGCTTCTAGAACTTTCTCATAGGATTTTCCTTTTCTCAAAAAATCAGGAGTTAATACTTCAACTGTAGTTTTTGGATTATTCTTTTTAACTTCAAAAACAACTTCTTTAAAATGATTAGCTCCACCGTCATCAAGATCATCTCTATCGACGGAAGTTATAACCACATGATTCAAATTTAATTCTTTTACTGCCTTTGAAACTTTAAAGGATTCTAAGGGATCCAAAGCTCCAGGTTTACCAGTTTTAACATCACAAAAAGCACAGCCTCTTGTACATGTATCTCCCATAATCATAAACGTAGCATGTTTTTTGCTCCAACATTCTGTAATATTAGGACAGTTTGCCTCCTGGCAAACTGTTACAAGGTTATTTTTGTTAACAATTTGTTTGGTTTGAAAGAATAATTGTGAATTCACAATCTTTGATCTAATCCATTTAGGTTTTTTCTTTATAGGACTAGGAATATTTTTTACTTTTTCAGGGTGTCTAATTTTCATTATTTCAACTTTATTAAAATTTCATCTTCCTTGCCAAATTTTAGTTTTTCCCTAAAAACTATGTCTAAATAATCAAGATCAATATCTTCTGAAAGTAAAATATTTTTCTCTTCCAGTAAATCTTTTTTCATAGATAATTTTTTTTCTTTCTTGATCAATAAATTTTCAGTGTTTTTCTTTTCAAAATAAGAATACAAACCTCTTTCGCCACCGATTAAATTTATAGCGACGTATAGTATTAAAAAGATATTTAACAGAAACAGTTTTTTTCTTTTAAAAATTCTAATAAGCTTCATGTCTAGATTCTAGCCATTTTAGCGGAATTTCCAAGCTCTTCTTCTATTCTAATAAGTCTATTATATTTTGCTACTCTTTCTGACCTTGCTAAAGAACCACTTTTAATTTGAGATGATTTTGTCGCAACTGCTAGATCAGCAATAAATGTATCTTCTGAGTCTCCTGATCTGTGAGATATGATAGTTTTTAACCCTTTTTCCTGGGCAAAATTTATTACTTCAAGCGTCTCAGTCAAAGTCCCTATTTGATTAGGTTTGATCAAAATTGCATTTGCTGAGTCCTGTCCAATACCTTTTTTTAGTCGCTCTTTATTTGTAACGAATAAATCGTCTCCAACTATTTGGGTTTTATGATTATTTTCTTTCAAAAATTTCATTAATTCAGACCAGGATACCCAGTCGTCTTCTGAAAAGGGATCTTCAATCGAGCTAATAGAATATTTTTTTATCAAATTTACATAATAATCAATAACTTCCTTTGGTTTTTCAAATTTAGAACTTTTAATGGAGTATTTGCCATCTTTGTAAAGTTCGTTTGAGGCTATATCTAAACAAATTGAGACATCGTCTTTTGGTTTAAGTCCCGATAATTCTATTGATTTTATTATCAATTCTAAAGCTTGTTCATTATTTTCTAGTGATGGGGCAAAACCTCCTTCGTCACCAACTGTTGTAGATAAATTTTTATCGCTGATGAGTTTTTTTAAGTTTTGGATAACCAAAAAACACACTCTTAAAGACTCGGTAAAAGTTTCTGTTTTTTCGGGTCTAATCATAAACTCTTGAATTCTTAAGGAATTATTTGCATGTACTCCTCCATTAATTATATTCATCAGAGGTCTAGGCAACATGTTAGATGAACTGCTTCCAAGATATTTATATAAAGAGATTTTTTTTATTAAGGCAGCCAATTTGCATGTAGCTATAGATACAGCTAGAATTGAATTAGCTCCCAGATTACTTTTTTGTTTACTTCCATCTAGATCTATTAATTTTTTATCTATTTTATTTTGATCAAAAATATCAAATGAGTTTAATTCTTTAGAAATACTGCCATTAATATTCTTTATAGAATTTAAAACACCTTTTCCTATATAAGCTTTGCTTTTAATGTCTCTAAGCTCAAAAGCCTCGTGTGATCCTGTTGAAGCTCCAGAGGGAACTATTGCGGATGCAAAATTACCATCATCTGTATGCACTTCTGCTTCAACAGTTGGATTGCCTCTACTATCAAAGATCTGTCGTCCTTTGATTGTTTTAATTTTTGGCATTTTTAATTAATTTGTCAATTTCTATTAACTGTTTTAATAAGCTTGACATCATTGATAATGGAACCATGTTTGGTCCATCTGAAGGAGCATTGTCAGGATCTTCATGAGTTTCTATAAAAACAGCTCCTACTCCAACCGCAATTGCTGCTCTAGAAAGATGTTCTACAAATTCTCTTTGACCTCCGCTTTTATTTCCCATACCACCAGGTTGTTGTACAGAATGTGTAGCATCAAAAACTACTGGATAGCCAAATCTAGCTAAAATTGGTAGCGATCTCATATCAGAAACCAGAGTATTATATCCAAAACTAGCACCTCTCTCTGTTACCAAAATATTTTTATTACCTGAGTCCTCAATTTTTTTAATTACATTTTTCATATCCCATGGAGCTAAAAATTGACCTTTCTTTACATTAATAACTTTGCCAGTTTTTGCTGCGGCTATTAGTAAATCTGTTTGTCTACATAAAAAAGCAGGTATTTGTAAAACATCAACATGCTTAGCAACTATTTCACATTGATCTGCTGAGTGAACATCTGTTAGCACAGGTATATTTAAATCTTTTCTGATTTTATCAAAAACTGGGAGAGATTTTTCTAGACCAGCTCCCCTTTTGCTCTCTAAACTAGTTCTATTTGCTTTGTCGTAAGATGTTTTGTAAATAAATCCAATTCCAAGTTTTTGAGTTATCTCCTTTAACTTACTAGCAGTATTTATCGCATGTTGTTCATTTTCTAACTGACAAGGTCCTGCTATAAGAATGAATTGATTAGTATTTGAAATATTCAGCTTACCGCATTTAATCGTTTTGCCCATCAGTTCAAACCTTTCCTTTTTTCAGCTGCTTTAATAAAAGAAGAAAATAACGGATGTGGAGTAAAAGGTCTTGACTTAAATTCTGGATGAAACTGAACACCTATAAACCAAGGATGATTTTTTAATTCTATAATTTCAGGCAAAGTTCCGTCTGGAGATAAAGCAGAGAAAATCAATCCTTTTTTTTCAAATTCATTTTTATATTTGATATTAACTTCATATCTGTGTCTGTGTCTTTCTTTTATTCTTTTTGTTGAATAAATCCTAGAAATTAAGGAATTATTTTTTAATACAGCGTCATATAAACCTAACCTCATAGTTCCACCTAAATTTTTTTCAGTACCTTTAATAATCTTTTTACCTTTTTGCCATTCTTCTAATAAACCCACAACAGGAGTGCAAATATTGCCAAATTCACTAGTTGATGCATTTTTTATGTTTAATAAATTTCTCGCAGCTTCTATTATCGCCATTTGCATACCAAAACAAATTCCAAAGAAAGGTATATTATTTAATCTTGCGTATTTTATGGCAGCAATTTTACCTTCACTACCTCTTTTTCCAAATCCACCAGGAATAAGTATTCCTGAGACATCTTTTAATAATGGCTTTACTTGTTGGATTTTAAGGTTTTCTGAGTCAATTCTTTTTAAATTAACTTTAAGGTTATTAGATATTCCACCATGTGTTAAAGCTTCATCTAAAGATTTGTAGGCATCTTTTAAATTAACATATTTGCCTATGATACCTATATTTACGTCTTTTCTTGAACCCAATACTTTTGAAGTAATATTTTTCCATTTTGACAAGTCGGGTGTTTTTTTTGTCTTGATTTTAAAGAATGATAACACTCTCTGATCTAATTTTTCTTTATAAAAACTTATTGGCGCCTCATAAATTGTTTTAACATCGACTGTTTCTATTACATTTTCAATTTGAACGTTACAGAATAAAGATATTTTTTTTCTTTCTGCAGTTGGGATTTTTTTTTCTGATCTACAAATAATTATATCTGGTTGGATTCCTAAACTTCTTAATTCTTTTACAGAATGTTGGGTAGGTTTTGTTTTTAATTCGCCAGATGCTTTAAGGTAAGGAACTAAAGTAAGATGAATAAATAAACTATTATCTTTCCCTTCTTCATTCGAAAACTGTCTTATTGCTTCTAAAAATGGTAAACTTTCGATATCTCCTACAGTGCCACCAATTTCACAAATTATAAAATCTTCATTTTTAACGTTTTGAGAAATAAATTTTTTAATTCGATTTGTGACATGGGGTACAACTTGAACAGTGCCACCTAAATAATCTCCTTTTCTCTCTTTTTTAATTATGTCGCTATAGATCCCACCAGTTGTGATATTGTCGGATTGTGTTGCTGAAATTCCAGTAAATCTTTCGTAATGACCTATATCCAAGTCTGTCTCTGCTCCATCATCTGTAACAAAGACTTCCCCGTGCTGAAATGGATTCATTGTTCCAGGATCTACGTTTAAATAAGGATCTAATTTTCTTACTCTTACTTTATAACCCCTCAATTGAAGTAGTGAAGCTAATGAAGCTGAAGAGAGACCTTTACCTAATGATGAAACCACGCCGCCAGTTACGAAAATATATCGCGCCATGGAAGTATGTTATACTATATTATTTTTAAATGACAAAGCTTATTTAGAAGACTCTGGAATTTGAGGAAGACTTGAGTCTTGTTTTTCTTCTTTTTCAAGAACAGATTGAACTTCGCGAATCTCGTCTCTGGAAATAACTACTAGTGCAATGCTGGTAATAATAAACAAAGCAGCAACAATAGAAGTAAATTTAGTCAAAAAACTTCCAACCGATCTTGCGGATGTGAAACTATCTTGTGAAACGCCTAAACCAAGAGCTCCACCCTCCGATCTTTGCAATAAAATAACTATTACGAGTATTACTGCCAAGATTACATTAACTGCAATTAAAATATTTTCCATAGCATCTATCTATAGTAATTTTTTATTATATCAATGAATTTTTTAGATGTTTTTGAAGCTCCGCCAATTAAAAAACCATCTAAAATTTTAATTGAATTAAATTGTTGAATATTTGTGCTATCTACAGAACCTCCATAAAGAACTTTGATAGAATTATTTCTTTTAAAGATTTTTTTCAAACTTTTTTTAATAAAAAAAATAGTTTTTGATAATTCGGAAATCTTAGGAATTTTACCTGTACCAATAGACCATATTGGTTCATAAGCAATTATAATATTTCCTTTATTAAATTTTTTTTCTAAAACGTTTGACAATTGTTTCTTTAAAACCTTGTTAGTAAATTTTTTATTTTTTTGAGTTTTGTTTTCTCCGATACAAAATATTACATTAATTTTATTTTTTAAGGCGAATGTAACTTTTTTTTTAAGTATTGAATCATTATCTCCTTCAGCTCTATTATCTGAATGTCCTATAATTACATATTTTGCCCCAAGTTTTTTGATCATATATGGGCTGATCGCTCCAGTATCAGAACTAAATTTTTCTTTATAAAAACAGTTTTGAGCACCAATAAGAACTCTTTTGTTTTTAAGTGCCTTAGAAAATGTTTCTAACAATGTGAAAGGCGGAGTAATTATTGCTTTATATTTTTTATTGTATTTTTTATCCAAATTTACAAATGCGTTAATCTTATTTACTATATTTATTGATTTGGGAACTCCAAACATTTTCCAATTTCCAACAAAGTATCTCATCTTATTTGCCATAATTATGAATTTGATCTATAGGTGTATAAAATTATTACTTTAATAGAATATAAAAATGTTTTCATCAATAGGAAAATTTTCTAAGTCAATATCAATCAAAATTTTGGTTGGGATCATCATTTTGCCTTTTGTCTTTTGGGGTATGGGCGATATATTTAGAGGTGGAAATCAAAATATTCTAGCTACTATCGACTCAGATAAAATTAGTTCTAAAGAATTTTTCAATTATTTGAATAGATTAAATCTGACAGAAAAAGAACAGAAAGATTTAACTAAAACGAATTTAATGGAAAGAATTCTTTCAGAGTATATTGGTAAGACAATAATTGATTTAGAAATAGAAGATTTTGGAATTATTTTAACAGACTCGTCACTTAAAGATTATATAATTAATGACAAAACTTTTTATAAAAACAAAAAGTTTTCCAGAGCTGAATATGAAAAATTTTTATTAAAGAGTGGTTTGTCAGCTCCTAGTTTTGAAAAAAATATTTCAGATCAAGAAAAGAAGAGACAGTTATTATCTTATTTAGCACAAGGATTATATGTTTCAGATTTTTTAATCCAGAGTTCTTTCAGCAAAGAAAATCAAATTAAAAATATTAAATACATAAATTTAAATAATTACTATGACAAAAGAACAATTACAAAGGAGGAGATAAATAAAACCTACATAGAAAACAAAAATTTATTTCAACAAACTTATAAAAGCATAAATTTTATAGAACTTAAACCTGATAAACTTGTCGGCGATAAGGATTATTCCGAGAATTATTTCAAAAAAATTGATAAAATAGAAAATGATATCTTGGACGGTGTTACTCTTGAGTTGGTGGCAAATAATAATAATTTAACAGTTATTAAAACAGATGAAGTGAATAACCAAAAAAACAATATATTGGGAATTAAGGAAACATCTATTGACGATGATTTATTTAATGAATTTTTTAAAATTAAAAGTTTAAATTCTCCTGAGTTAATAAATTTTAAAAATAAATATTATATTGCTCAAATTTCTTCACAAAATAAAATTGCAGGAAAAATTAATGACAGGCCAGTTAATGACGCAATAATTAAACAAATAAAAATTAAAAATATAATAGAAAACAACATTAAAATCTCGAAGGAAATTTCAAAAGGAGACTTTAAAGAATCGAATATGGAAGAATATGCAAAGAAAAATAGTATTGATGTAAAAAAAACTCAATTAAAAAATCTTAAAAATAATGAGATTTTTAGTGAAGATATAATTAAAGAAATATTCAAAATGAATGATAAACAAATAAATTTAATTACTGATAGTACCTTATCAAAAAATTTTATAGTTTATATTGATAATACAAAAAAAATATCAATAGAAAAAAATTCTAAGGATTATGAAAAGTATAAATCTCAAGCTAAATTAAATTTAGCAAGAGATATATATAATGTTTATGATAAAAGTATAAATAATAAGTATAAAATTGATGTAAATAACAAGGCACTTGAAAGAATTAAAAACTCATTTTAATGAAACTAAATACTAGTTTTGTAAACTTCAAAAAAAACCATAAAAATAAAAAAGATCAAATTTTATTTTTTTCTAGAAAATGTAAAGATTATTCAAAAATCGAAAATTTATTTAAATTTCTTTTAGTCGAAAAAAACAGCTTTATTTTTGAGTCTGTTGAAAAAGGAAAAATTAGAGGCAGATATACAATAATAGGTCTGAACCCTGATAAGACATGGGATATTAATAAAAACATTATAACTTACATAACTGAAGATAAAAAAAGAAAGATTAAGTCTAAACCCCTTAATTTTTTAAATAATTTATTAAATAATTTTAATAATAAGATTCCAAAGGAATTGCCTAATATGGCCTCTATGTTAGTTGGTTATTTTTCTTATGATGTAATCAAATATTTAGAAAAAATTCCAAATAAATGTAAAGATGACCTCAATATTCCTGACGTTAGGCTGACGAGACCTAGAACTTTAATTATCTATGATAATTTAAAAAAAAAAATATATTATATAGAAAATATTTATTCTGATATTCCAATTAAGAACTATTATGAAAAATATCAAAAAATCAAAGATAATTTTAACATGTTTCAAGAATATGAAAATATTAAACTACCTGATAAGTTTATCTTCAAATCAAATAAAAATAAAATAAAATCAAATATTTCAAAAAATAAATATAAATCTATAGTAATTAAAGCTAAAGATCATATAGCTAAAGGAGATATTTTTCAGGTGGTACTTAGTCAAAGATTTGAAAGAAAATTTGAAAAACACCCATTGGAAATTTATAACCATCTAAGAAAATCTAATCCCTCACCATTTATGTTTTACTTTAACTATGAAGACTTCAAAGTTATAGGTAGTAGTCCCGAAATATTAGTAAGATTAAGAAATAATAAGATAACTGTAAGACCTATAGCCGGAACTAGACCTAGAGGCAAAAATAAGTTTCATGACAAAAAATATAAAAATGAGCTTCTCAAAGATAAGAAAGAACTTGCAGAGCACTTAATGTTATTAGACTTAGGTCGAAACGATGTGGGCAAAGTCTCTAAAATTAACACTGTCAAAGTTACCGAAAGTTTTAAAATAGAAAAATATTCTCATGTAATGCACATCGTATCTAACGTTGTAGGTACTTTTAACAACAAAACCTCAATTTTTGAAACACTTTTGTCAGGTTTTCCTGCTGGCACAGTTAGCGGCGCACCGAAAATAAGAGCTATGGAAATAATTGATAATTTAGAAAAAAACAAAAGGAAACTTTATGCTGGCGGGATTGGCTATTTTACCCCAAATAAAGAATTTGATACTTGTATAGCTCTCAGAACAGCCTTGATAAAGAATAATAAGTTTTATGTTCAATCTGGCGCAGGAATTGTTGCTGACAGCAATCCAGAAAGAGAATATCAAGAAACAGTAAATAAAGCCAAAGCCTTGATGAAAGCGATTGATTAAATGAAAGTTTTGCTAATAGATAATTACGATAGTTTTACTTACAACTTATATCACTACCTTTCTCATTTAGGATGTAGTGTCGATGTATTTAGAAATGATAAAATAGATTCAAATAAAATAAAAAGAAATAAGTATAAAAAAATTGTAATATCTCCAGGACCAGGAAATCCCAATCAAACAGGAAACTGTTTGAAGATTGTTAAGAATCTTCATAAAAGAATTCCAATTCTTGGTGTATGTTTGGGCCATCAGATCATTGGACAGGTTTTTGGGGCAAAAATTATTAGAGCAAGGAATCTAATGCATGGTAAAATGAGTAAAATTAATCATAAAAAATTAGGTATATTTAAAAATTTTAAAAATAATTTTTTGGCTACTAGATACCACAGTTTAGTAATTGATAGGAAAAAATTGCCAAAATCTCTTATTATTACTGCGGAAACAAAGAATAAAACTATTATGGGGATAATGCATAAAAGATATAACATTCATGGAGTACAATTTCATCCTGAAAGTATTAACACTAAGGTAGGACTGAAATTGATAAATAACTTTCTAAAATATAAATAAAATGGACAAAATTATCAATAAACTAAAAAATAAAGAGAACTTAAGTTTTGAAGAAAGCAAGTCTGCTTTTGAAAAAATTATGTCAGGAAAAGTTAAGGAAGAACTAATTCATGATTTTTTAATTTATTCATCTACCAAAGGAGAAACATCTGAGGAAATCGCTGGGGGTGTTTATGTTTTGAGAAACAAAGCAAATAACGTAAATGTGTCTGAAGATACAATAGACACATGTGGGACTGGAGGTGATGGAAAGAATACTTTAAATATTTCAACTGCAGCAGCACTTTTATTATCAAGTTTTAACATTAAAGTAGCAAAACATGGAAATAAATCTGTATCATCAAAGTGTGGGTCAGCTGATGTACTAGATAAATTAAATATAGATATTAATCTTGGGCCTAAAGAAGTAGAGGCAAGTATAGACAAAAACAATTTTGGTTTTATGTTTGCTCCAGGCTATCATTCAGCCATGAAATATGTTGGGCCTGTAAGAAAAAAAATCGGCAAAAGAACAATATTTAATTTGATTGGTCCATTAAGTAGTCCAGCTAAAGTGAAAAGACAAGTAGTTGGGGTATTTAATAAAGATTTACTTAAGATTTTTGGTGAAGCACTAAAAAATTTGGATTTAAATAAAGCAATAATAGTAAATAGTGAAGATGGTTTAGATGAAATTTCACCCTATGCTAATACTAAAGTAGTTGAATTAGAAAACGAAAATATTAAAGAATATATTTTAAACCCTAAAGATTTAAACATTAAAGCAGGTAATTTTGAAAACTTAATTGGAAAAGGACCAGAATATAACGCTGAACAAATTAAGGAAATATTTAAAGGAAAAGATAACGATTTTTCTATTGCAGTTTGTTTAAATGCTGCAGCAGGTCTTTTGGTTGCTGAAAAATCAACAAATTTTAAAGAAGGTTATGAAAACCTGAGAAAACATATTCTATCAGGAAAAGTTATTAATCATCTTTCTAAACTAATTAAATGAACAATACTTTAGAAAAAATAATTTCTGATAAAAAAGAAAGCATTAAAAAATATAAAAATTCTTTTTCAATTTTAGACCTAAAAAATAAAATTTCTAATTATAATAAATATTTTAATTTTAAAGATAAACTTAATCAAAAAAAAATTTCGGTAGTTGCAGAGATAAAAAAAGCGAGTCCATCTGCTGGTATTATTGTTAAAAATTTTGATCCGAAAGTTATTGCTAAACAATACTATGATTCTGGGGCTGATTGTCTTTCTGTTTTAACTGAAGAGAACTATTTCAAAGGTAAATTAGATGATATTTACGAAATTAAAAAAGTAATAAAATTACCTATTTTGTGTAAAGATTTTTTAATAGAACCTTACCAGGTATATTTAGCTAAAAGTTTTGGTGCTGATGCTATTTTAATTATTTTATCTGCCGTAAACGAAAAAATTGCTAAAGAAATTTATAATACCGCAGAAAATTTAAATATGAGCACTATAGTTGAAGTGCATACTGAAGAAGAAGCAAAAAATGCACTTAATTTTAAGAACGCAATTATTGGCATTAATAATAGAAATCTAAAAACACTGAAAACAGATATTCAAAAAACTTATGATTTACATAAAGTGTTATCCAGCCATCCAGGACCGTTGCTTTGTGAAAGTGGAATTAAATCAGAAATAGAAGTTAAACAAATAGTAAAAAAAACTGGAATAAATAATTTTCTAATCGGTGAATCACTACTTAAAGATATTGATAAAAACTCTCATCTTTTATCTAAGATACTTCAAATAAAGCCGTGATTTAAGGCTAATTTAGCATTGATATTATAGTAGAACTTTTGTAGAACATAAATGTACGAGGTTTGTTCTATGCTTACAAAAAAACAAAAAAACTTATTAATTTATATAAATAAGAAGATTAGATCGTCAGGGATTTCTCCCTCTTACGAAGAAATGAAAAATTCTCTCAACCTTAAGTCGAAATCAGGTATTCATAGGTTAATTTCTGCACTAGAGGAAAGAGGGTTTGTCAAAAGACTAGCTCATAAAGCAAGAGCACTCGAAGTTGTTAAATTACCTGAAAATGCAAGTGCTAACGACATATTCAACTCATTTACACCTAGTGTTATAAAAGGCGGCTTAGACAAAAGTAAAAAAACTTCAAGCCAAGTTTCTGTCTTAGGAAGTATAGCTGCAGGGACCCCGATTGAAGCTATACAACAAGAGGTTGATAAAGTAGCATTACCAGAAGACTTACAAAATAATGGAGAGCATTTTGGTTTAAAAATTAAAGGAGACTCAATGGTTGAGGCTGGTATTAATGACGGAGACACAGTCATCATTAAAAAAGCTTCTAACGCAGACAACGGGCAAATAGCTGTTGTATTAATTGACGATCAAGAAGCTACTTTAAAAAGAATTAGAAAAAAAGGTAATACTATTGCTTTAGAAAGTGCAAACAAAAATTACGATACAAAAATCTATGCTGCCAGTAGAATAAAAATCCAGGGAAAACTGGTCTCTTTGTATAGAAACTTTCATTAAAATAGTCTAATTAATTTAAATGACTTTTATTTGTAGGTTTGCTCCCTCACCTACGGGACCTCTGCATATTGGCGGTGTAAGAACTGCACTATTCAATTGGCTACTAGCTAAAAAAAACAAAGGGAAATTTTATTTAAGAATAGAAGATACTGATAAAGAAAGATCGAAAGACGAATTTAGAAAACAAATTATTTCCTCATTAAATTGGTTGGGTATAAAACACGATGGTAAAGAATATATACAATCTAAAAATATTAAAAAACATAAAGAAATAGCTGATGAGTTAATAAAGAAAGGATTCGCATACTATTGCTACTGTTCAGAAGATGAAATTAATGAACAAAAAGAAAAATGTAAAAAACAAGGGATACCTTATGTTTACAATAGAAAATGGAGAGATGCCAAAGATCTTAAAATTCCAGAGAATGTTAAACCAGTTGTTAGATTTAAAAGTAAAATTTCTGGAATGTCCTCAATTAAAGATTTAGTTCAAGGTGAAATGAGTCTTTCCAATCTAACAATTGAAGATTTTATAATTTTAAGACAAGATAACACTCCTACTTACCAACTTTCTGCTACAGTTGATGATCATGAAATGGGAATAACTCATGTTATTAGAGGTGATGATCACAAGATTAATACCTTTAAACAAAAACAAATATACAGTGCTTTGAATTGGGCTGTACCTGAATTTGCTCACATACCATTAATTCATAGTGAAACGGGGAAAAAACTTTCTAAAAGAGATAAAGCTTCTACAATTGACGATTATATTAAAACAGGAATTTTGTCAGATGCTCTTAGAAATTATTTATTGAGGTTGGGTTGGGCTCACAAAGATAAAGAAATTTTTTCCTTAGAGGAAAGCATTAATCTTTTTGATTTAAAAGGAGTTGGTAAATCTCCATCTAAACTTGATATGAGCAGAATTCTCTCCATTAATGAGTATTATATTAAGCACATAGAAGAAAAAAAATTATTTGAATTATTGAAAAACTATTGTGAAAAATTCAACAAACCAGTCAAATCTTCTAAATCTAGCGTAATTTTAAAATCAATTAATTTTTTAAAAAATAAAGCTAAAACACTTGAAGATATTTATCAGAATGCCCGATACATTCTTAATGATGAAGTTAAGATATCAGCAGAGGATAAAAATCTAATCAATCAGTCTTCTAAGGCTATATTAAAGGACTTTCTTGATTCTTTTGAGAAAATTAAAAAAATAGATAAGAATAGTTTAGAAGAAATAATCAATAAATTGATAAAAGCTCATAAAACAAATTTTAAAGGTGTTGGGCAACCGTTGAGAATTGTTCTCACTGGTTCTAAATTTGGTCCAGCCGTTTACGATATTCTTCGCTCACTAGATAAAGAAGAAATTATTAAAAGACTTAAAAATATTTAATTCAATCTGCGTCCTTTAAGTTTATTGAAATTCAACTCAATAAATTTATAAAAACATCATGAAAAAAATATATGTGATACATGAAAATGATGAATGGATTGAACCATTACGAAAAAGTTTTATTAAAATAGGCGCTCCATATACAGAGTGGCATATGGACAAAAAAAAATTTGATCTTAAAGAAAAATGTCCAGATGGCATTTTTTATAATCGTATGAGTGCTAGTTCACATTCTCGAGGTCATAGATATGCGCCTGAAAAAACTAAAGAGGTTTTAGAATGGCTTGAAAAAAACAATAAAAGAATAATAAATAATTCAAGAGCTTTAGAGCTTGAAATAAGTAAATTGAAACAATACCAAGAACTTAAAAAATTTAAAATAAGATTTCCTAAAACATTTTCTGCTGAAAATAAAGAAGAGCTTATTGAAAAATCAAAAAATTTTGATACACCTTTTATTACAAAACATAATAGAGGTGGTAGAGGTCTCGGTGTAAAATATTTTGAAAATACTCATGATCTTAAAAAATATACTTATGGAAATAATTTTGAGGAATCCATTGATAAAATTACTTTGCTTCAAGAATATATTTTTTCTGAAAAACAAATAATCACGAGAGTTGAATTTGTGAAAGGTAAATTTTTATATGCTGTTCAGGTCGATACTTCGGATGGTTTTCAGTTGTGTCCAGCGGATCCATGTAATGTGGAAGAAAATTTTTGTCCCACTAATTCTGATGGTAATAAATTCATGATTATAAAGAATTATCATAACCCAGAAATACAAAAATATGAGAAATTACTATCTGAAAATAATATCGAAATAGCTGGGATAGAATATATAGTCGATAAAGAGGGCTTGCACTTTACTTATGATATCAATACTAATACAAATTATAATTCTATCGCTGAAGAAAAAAGTAATATTAAAGGAATGGATTCTATTGCGAGTTTTCTAAATAGTGAACTAAAACTGAACTAGCAATTTGAGAAGATCTTTCTGATTTAAAATTATTAATTATTCTCTGGGTTTTTTTTACCTGATTTTCTAATCTTGTCTTATCGTTTAAAAGAAAGTCAACAGTTTCAAATATATTGGAAGAATTACATTTAGATTGTAGTAATTCAGGAATGATTTCTTCGTTGGCTGCAATATTAATAATATTTGCATATTTAACTTTAACCAGCATTTTCACTATAAAATAATTAATTAAACCCATTTTGTAGATAATTATGGAAGGTATTTTTGCATTACAAATTTCTAAAGAAATTGTTCCAGATTTTGCTACTGCAAACATTGATGATTGAAGAATATGAGATTTTATCTTATCGTCGCTTATTGCGCCACAATTTTTAAATCCTTCTTTAAGTAATAGATTTTGAATTAGTTGTACATGTTCAGCTGTTGAGTGAAAAACAAAAAATAAATCTTTGTGTTTTTCGTTCATCTTTTTAACGAATTCAAATAATACTGGAATTAAAATATTTATTTCTGATAATCTACTTCCTGGATAAATAGAAAATATTTTTTTGTTATCTTTGATTATTTGAGTAATATCAACTTTACTTTTGCTCTGCTCTTCCAACAAAGGGTGGCCTGTGAATGTTGACTGTATACCCTCTTTATCGAAGTATTTTTTCTCAAATGGGAACAATAATAAAACATGGTCTAAAAATGATTTAAGTTGCTTAATTCTATGTTCTCTCCAAACCCAAACTTGAGGTGCTACAAAATGAATTGTTTTTATACTCGGATCTTTTTTTTTAACTTCTTTGGCTACCCGTAATGTAAAATCAGGACTATCTACAGAAAACAAAACATCGGGTTTAAATTTAAGTATCTTTTCAACTGTCTCATTTATTTTACTTTTTATTTTAAAAATATTTAATAAAACTCTCGTAAATCCTAAGTAAGTAACTTCTTTTAAATCATAAAGAGATTTAATCCCTAAAGCTTTTAAATTTTCACCTCCAACAGATAAATATTCTATATCTGAATTTGAATTTTTTAGTTGAGAAATCACTTTTGAAGCTAATTTATCTCCTGAAGGTTCGCCTGTTAAAATAAAGATTTTCTTCATTTAAACATTCTCCAAATACTACCGTCATCAGAAATTAGATTAATTTCTCCCGTAGTTTTATGAATTTTGATATCTCGTATCCTTCCAATATTTCCTTTGAATATTGTTTGTTCGACTACAAAAGATTCTTTAAAACTGATTTTTCTTAATGATTGATCTTTTAATGCAGTAACTAGTGCATCACCGTTCCATTCCTTAAATTCTTCACCTTTGTAAATTGCAATCGCACTAACTGCTATAGATGGAACCCAATATTTTATAGCTTTGGTAAATCCAGGTTTCCACTTTGGGCCTATTTTTGTTCCGCTATAATTTGTTCCGCCCCATCCTAATATTTTCCAACCGTAATTTTCTCCATATTTTACTGTCCCAAACCAATCACCTCCCTTTGCACCATGATTGCTCAAATAAATTTTGTCATCAAATGGTGATAAAGCCATCCCTTGAGGATTTCTTACACCTATCTGATAAATTTCAGGTAACCAATTTTTTTTATCTTTAAATTTAGGATTATCTTCTGGAATAGAGCCATCTAAATTAATTCGAATTATACTACCAGGATGTTTTTGAGGATCCTGCGCAATCATGCCCTTACCTCTTTCACCAGCTGTTATATAAAGTTTATTATTTTTAATAACCAATCTTGAACCAAAATGATATCCAGAGTTTATAGGAGGTTCAGCTCTAAAAATATTTTTAAAAACTATATTCTTATTGTTGAAGACACCTTTTGCAACTGAAGTGCTAGAATATCGATTTCCTCTGTTTTCAGAATACGAAACATAAACACTTCCGCTATGGTATAAAACATCTAACAGACCACCTTGGCCGTCTTCTAATATAGACAAATTGTGTTTAATAACTGATTTTGTTTTATCTTTTAAATTTATAGTCAAAAGATTTCCAGGTTTTTCTGTAACCAAAATATTATTTTCGTCAATAAAAGATAAACTCCATGGCTTGTTTAAACCGTCAAATACTTTGACAAGCTTAATTTCTGAAGATTGTAAATTTGAAATATTAAATAAAAAAAGAAATATAATTAATTTTTTCATCTAATTAAGATATACATTTTATTTTTATTAGCAAAATTTATACATTTTCGTCTCTCTAAAAAAACATTTTGATTACTTTTTAAAACTATACCTTTTAACCCAGCTGATTTGCACTGTTTAAAAGTTTTCAATCCAACTGTTGGTAAGTCAATTCTTAAATCTTGTTTTTTTTTTGGAAATTTAACTAAGACACCATTTTTTTTAATTTTTTTATTTTTGGATTTTTTTAATAATTTTTGAGTTCCGCCATTTCCTTCAATAGCAATTAATTTTTTATTTCTAACTACTGCGCCTTGGCTATAATTATATTTATTTAATTTGCTTAATATTAAAATAGCTTTGTTAATATCTGCTTTATCAAATTTATTTGGCTTAACTTTAGTATAGTTGCCTTTCTTTAAAGATAGCTCAGGATTATAAAATAATGAATTTATAGTTTTAATTTTTTCTTTTTTTAAAATATTGATTATTTCATTTAAAATAGCTGCATCGCCCAGTTTAGAACTTTTAATAATTCTAGGCATATAATAAAAACCTTTGAAATCAAGCCTTAATTTGGAAAATTTAGGTTTATTAACTTTGCCTGCGAAAAGCACCTTTTTACATTTATTTTCTTTTAATAGATTTATGATTTTTCCAAATTGACCTATGGATATTCGATAAGAATTTTTATCTTTTTTGAAAAAATTATTTTTACTTAAATCTACAATAAGGTATTTAAATTTTTTTCTTTTAATTTTTTTTAATATTTCTCTAGGAAAGTCAGTATCTCCAAATATTAATCCAATCATTATTTAACTAATGGCGTGCAAATAGGTCTTTTTTTATCTTTTGCTATAAAATCTACTACTTCTTTAACTAAATCATTATCATTAAATTCACCGTTAACTTTAGCTAAATTTTCATGTAGCTTCTCAGAAGAGAATATTTTTTTATAAGCAGTATCTAATTCTAAAATTTTCTTATTTTCATATTTTTTTCTTCTTAATCCAATTAAATTGATACCTTGTAAGTAATTTCTGTTGCCAAATGATAGGCCAAATGGAATAACATCTTTAAGCACTCCTGTCATACCTCCAATCATTGCCAATCTTCCTATTCTTGTAAATTGTTGTACCGCTGAATTTCCACCGATAACTACTGAGTCTTCAAGTGTAACATGGCCTCCTAAAGGGACATTATTGGCTATTACAACGTTATTACCAACTTTACAATCATGAGCGATGTGAGATGAAATCATAAATAGACAATTATTACCTATTATTGTTTTACCTCCTCCACCTTCTGTTCCTGGGTTTATGGTAACATATTCCCTTATCATATTGTTTTCGCCAATTATTAAACTATTTGACTCTCCCTTGTATTTTAAATCTTGAGGAATAGTTCCTATGCTTGCAAAGGGAAAAATTTTGGTTCCTTTACCTATTGTTGTATTTCCCTCTATGTGAACATTTGAAATCAATTCAACACTTTCAGACAATTCAACATTAGGACCTACATAACAAAAAGGTCCAATTTTTACTTTTTTTCCAATTGTCGCATTTTTATCGACAACACTTGAATCATGTATCATTTATTTCCTATCGACTATAGTTGCAGACCATTGAGCGTCAGCCATTTTTTTTTCTCCAACCTTTGCTATTCCTTTATATTTCCAAACTCTACCATGTGATCTAACTGCCTCAATTTCTAAGTGAAGTTCGCAGTCAGGTATTACTGGATTTCTAAATTTTGCTTTTTCTACACTCATTAAATAAACCAATTTATTTTCATATTCTTTTGGATCAATTCCGTGTGCAGTTAAAGCTGCAGCTGCTTGCCCAAAAGCTTCAACTATAAGAACGCCAGGCATAACAGGCTGCCCAGGAAAATGGCCTTGTACAAAAAAAGCGTCTTTATTTACATTTACGATCGCTGTTGCAGATTTTAAAGGAACAATGTTTATTAATTTATCAATTAATAACATAGGTTCTCTATGTGGTAACAAATTCTCTATTTCTTTTTTATTTATAGAATCTTTGCCCATTATTTATTTTTTTAAAAAATCTTTAAGTGGGACTGCCGGATAACCCATAACTACTACATTGTCCTCTATATTTTTAACAACTCCACTCCCGCCTCCAATTTTTACATTATTTCCTATTTTAAGATGTCCTGAAACACCAGCTTGACCGCCAATAGAAACATTGTCACCTATGGTTGAGCTTCCTGCAAAACCAACTTGACCTGCAATCATACAATTTTTTCCTAATTTTACATTGTGAGCAACATGAACTTGGTTATCCAAAAAAGTATTTTCTCCTATCACTGTATCATCAACTGAACCTCTATCTATCGTACATGAAGAGCCTATTTCCACATAATTTTTTAATATTACTCTACCGATGTGTGGAAATCTAAAATTTTTCCCCTTGATTGGAATAAAACCAAAACCTTTTAAGCCTATTTTCGAGCCGTCCTGAATTACAACTTCGTCTCCAACGATAGTATTTTTAATCATAACTTGAGATCCTATTACACAATTTTTTCCTATAGAAACTTTACTTTCAATTATTGTATTGCTTCCAATAATGGTGTTTTTACCAATTTTAACTTTTTTTCCAATTAAAACATTGTTACCAAATTTTACTTTAGGATATTTAGATTTTGTTGGTTTAGATAGACTTTTGTCTGGATAGTCAATATCTGAATTAGGGTAAAACTTTTTTGTAACTTTCGCAAGTTCAAATAAAACATTTTTTACTAAAATAACAACACAATTATTTGGCAAATATTCTTTTAATTTTTCAGTTGTAATGCAACAACCTGCTTTTGTTTTTTCAGCAAGTTCTTTATAATTTATAGTATCAAAAAAAGTAAGATCTGATTTTTTGGCATTATTAAGTGTTTTTATATTTGAAATTTTAATTTTTTTTTCTCTATATGTCTTACCAAATAGGTCTGACAGCAGGAAAGGTCCTTTTTTCTCAAAGAAATTATTTTCTAACATTTAGTTTAATTGAGTTTTAAAGACTTTAATTCTTTGTTTAAAATTTCAATTATTTGAGGAGTAATATCTAATTTTACATCTCCTAATAAAATGCTTTTTCTATCTAAAACAATTCTTATTTTATTCTCTTCCATATATTTCTTTATTATAGGATTTAATGTTTTTAATAAGTCGGTCCTAGCCTTGGCTCTAAGATTTGCGATATTTTTTATAAGATCTTGCTTTCTTTTTTGTAAGCTAGCTACTTTTTTTCTTAAAGCTTCGACTTTTTTTTGATATTCTTCGTTTGTTATAAGTTTCTTTTGAGAAATGATTTCTGTCTCTTCTTTCTTTAAAGCTTCTTCTTCTTTTACAAATTTTTTATTCTCATTTTCAAATTTTTTTTTTAAAAAATCTTGCGCTCCTTTTCCTGCCTTACTTTCATTTAAAACTTTACTAAAATCAATATAATAAGGTGTGTCTGCAAAAGCAAAAGCGGTTGTTAATAACGGTAGAATAACAATGATTAAAAATATTTTTTTAAATTTTTTCACAAATTAAAATGATGTTCCAAGGTTAAAAGTAAATGACTGCGTCTGATCAGTATCAGCTTTAGATAAATCTTGAGACAAAATAAATGACATAGGTCCTATTGGGGAAAGCCAACTTGTGTTAATGCCAACTGAAGATCTTATTTTGTTAGAATCATCTATAGTGCTATCATAGTCCACGCCCCATACATTACCTATATCTAAAAAAAGACCAACATCTGTCTTTGTCCTCTCTGGAAATAAATTAGGTAGGTTTGTTTCAATATTTATTGCTGCTGCATAATTTCCTCCAACATAATCACTTCCGTCCAATGGACCAACTTTGTTGGGTTTAAATCCTCTTAGCCTTGTACTTGGTAATTTCGCTCTTTTGCTTAGTCTAACGTCCTCTCCTTGAAGGCCATGTATACTTGATCCAAAAAATTTAAACGAACCAACTACGTCTTCGCCAAAAGAATTATATTTACTAGATGTGAACCTATTACGTAAGTAAGGAGAGTCAGCATAAACTGGAAGAGTTTGACCAAAGGAAACAATGCTACCACTCGTTGGCATATATGCTCTATCTCTAGTATCAAGTCTTACTGCATAGTCAAAAGCTAGATCTGTAAAAGTTCCTGCTTGCTTTTTTAATGAGTCTGATGCTGTACTATCTACTTCCAAATCGTCATAGTTTAAATTCACTGCCGTGCTTAAATAAACATCTTTATACTGTTCGAATGTTGTATTTATACCCATAGATGCTAAGTTATTTTTATATCCAGCATCAGGTTTATCATTTGTAGTATTACTAACAATCCATCCAACTGAATTGCCTGAAAAATTATAATTAGGATCTATTACTTTTACTTGACCTTTTAAACTTTCTTCATCAGCTTCAACAGAGGTAGATAGCTCAATCCCTCGACCTAAATAATTATTTTCTTTAATGGTAAAAGCAATAGAACCACCATTTGTACCTACTCCTGCTCCTGCACTAATTTCTCCAGTAGGCTGTTCTTCAACAAATATATCTATTACTTTGGAATTCTTTATTGAGCCATCTGTCACGTTTCTTTCAACTTCTGAAAAAATACCTCTTGCTTTAATTTTCGCTATAGATTGTTTTAGCTTAAGCAAACTAAAAGGATCTCCTTCGTCAAGTAGAAGTTCAGACCTTATAACTGACTCATTAGTCACTGTGTTCCCTTTAATATTAATTTTTTCAACAACTTTCTTTTCTCCTTCAAAAATATTAATTTGAACCTCTATATTGTCTTTAACTATTATTTCACTTACAGAATGTTCAACGAATTGAACATCTTTTTTTGCAATTAGTAAGTCAACTTCGTCTAATAGTTTTTTTACTGTAAAAGGTGAATAATAATTGCCCACAACTTTTTTAAATTTTTTATTAAGAGGCATAAAAATTGATTTATCAATAGCTGAGTCTACATTCGTACTAATTTTTTGAATTCTATATCTTGTACCTGCATCGATATTATATGTTAAAGTTGTTGAACTATCAGTTTCAATTTCTGCATTACTAGACAGAACTTGGACGTCATAGTATCCGAGTGATTTATAATAATTGCTTAAAAGTCTTTTATCGAGTTCAATATTTTGACTATTTAAGTAAACATTTTTTGTTAACACTTTCCAAAATTTATGTTCTTGAGAAACGATTATGTCTCTTAATCTTCTGTCTCTAATTTTTTTATCTCCAATGAAATAAATTTTCGAAATTTTTGTTTTTTCACCTCTGTTAATAAAGAAAAAAAGGTTAATTCTATTTTCAGAAATTTCCTCAATTTTTGATTCAATTTTTGTAAAATTGAAACCCATTGATAAATACAATTTTTTTATTAGATCTATATCTTCTTTTATAATATTTTTTATATATGGGCTGTTTTTTTTTGTTTGTATTCTATCTTTTAGTTCCCTTATTCTTTCCTCTTTTAGTTCACCTTCTACAGTAATAGAATTTATAATCGGGTATTCTTTAACAATAATTTCTAAAACACCATTATTAATAGATGCTTTTATGTCATCAAAAAAATTTGTTGAGTATAAATTTTTTATAATTTTATTAAGATCCTTTTTTTCATAGTTTGAAGGAACGGATATTTCTCCATAAACGAGTATGGTTTCTTTGCTAATTCTTTCATTACCTTGCACATTAACTTTATTTACTATTTCTGAAAAAGAATTAGTTGAAAAAAAAAGTAAAAATATGATTATATATTTTTTCATTTAATATTTGTTTTTATTTATAATTTTTAAAATTGTTAATCTTGACCATTGATCTATTAAATAAATATTACCTAATTTAGTTGGATTGTATATAGCATATTTTTTGTAGTTTTTGTCTTTTAAAAGTGAAAATAGATGCTTTAAAATTGAAGTGAACCTTATTTTTTTTTTTAAGAAATGATCAACTAATATTTCATTAGCTGCATTGATAATTATTGGTGTCGAAATATAGTTGTTCAATTTGGGTATAAGTTTTAATGCTGGAAATTTTCTTTCATCAGGCTCAAAAAATTCAAGGTTTTTGATTTTATTTTTTTTTTCAATAAAATTATTTATATCAAACTTTGAGTCAAAAATAGCATTGGATATTGGTACCGTCATATCAGGCTCATGATATAAAAATTTTGTAATACCGCTTTTGAATCTTATTATTGCATGTACCAATGACTGAGGATGAATAATTATTTGATATTTTTTTAGTTCAAATGGAAATATTTTTAGTGCTTCTATTAATTCTAATATCTTATTCATTAAAGTTGAAGAATCTACTGAAATTTTCTTTCCCATAGACCATTTAGGGTGCTTAATAGCATCTTTAGGTTTAATATTTTTAAATTTATTTTTTGGTAAATTAAGAAAAGGGCCACCAGAGGCAGTTATATAAATTTTTTCTATCTCATTTTTGTTATGATTTTCTAAAAGTTTCATTATAGAGAAGTGTTCTGAATCTATTGGTACAATTTTAGTTTTATATTTTTTTGCGAGATTATTAATTATCTGCCAACCACATATAACTGACTCTTTATTAGCTAGAAGAATTTTTTTACTTTTTTTAACGAGACTAATCGTGGGTTTTAATCCAGCTATACCAGGTATTGACGTAATAGTTATATCAATTTTCTTTAATAAAGATAAATTATCATAACTATTAAGAATTTTAGTTTTTTTATTTTTAAATTTTTTTTTAATTTTTAAAAAAATAAAGTTATTTGTCACTACAAAATATTTGGGTTTAAATTTTATAATTTGATCACAAATACTTTTGTAATTCTTGTTTGCTGACAAAAGTTGAACATCAAATAAATTGTTTTTCTTTTTGATTATATTTAAAGATGTAGTTCCAATAGAACCTGTGGATCCTAAAATTGCAATTTTTTTTTTCATGTAACAATTGAATATAATAGATAAGATAAAATAGAAATAAACATTAAGCCATCTATTCGGTCAAAAACACCTCCATGGCCAGGCAAGATTTTGCCAGTATCTTTTATTTTATCCATTCTTTTAAAATAAGAAATTGTTAAATCTCCAGCTTGAGCTACCGTTGAAAGTATAAAAGTAATAAAAATTTCATTAATACCAAACAAAAAACTAACAGTAAATTTTGAGTTAATTGGTTGAAGAATATATTCATTAAAAGCAAACAAACATACTAAAGATAAAAAATAAGATCCGAACACTCCAGATATTGTTTTCTTTGGACTTATATTTGTTAGTTTTTTCCATTTAAATATTTTTCCAAAAATGTATCCGCCGATATCAGAACTTACACAAACAGCAATTGAATAAAATAAAATATATTTTGAATATAGATTTTCATTTGCTAAATAATAAATAGAGTAAAGTGATAAAATTAATACAAAAAATAAGAATATCTTTGTGAAGTTTTTTTTAAAAGTATTTAATAATTCATGTAATCCAGCAAAAAGAACGAATAACAAATAAAATGTTAACGGAACCCCTCCAATTATGAGGAGGTAAATAGATATAGGTAAAGCTATTAATGAAGTTAAAATCCTTTTTTGAAAGTTGGTCATATTTTACCAAAGTTTCTTTTTATAGATCTAAAATGTTTAATAATTCTTCTTAAATCACTAGAATTAAAATCAGGCCATAGTTTATCAAGAAAGTAAAGTTCTGAATAAGCTAGTTGCCATAACATAAAATTACTTAAGCGTTTTTGCCCCCCGGTTCTGATTAAAATGTCTGGGTCTGGTAGTTTTCCTGTGTATAAATGTTTGCTAATTTTAGACTCATTAATTGACGATCGATTTCCTTTTAGCTTAATAAATGCATTTTTTATTTCACTCTTAGAACCATAGTTTAAGGCTAAATTTACTATTAGTTTTTTATTTTTTTTAGTTTTTTTAATTGTGTCTTTTAATATTTTTTTTAATGGATGTGAAAAAGAGGAAATGCTTCCTAAAATATTTATTTTAATGCCATTTTTAATTACATTTTTAATTTCTTTTTTAAAATAAGATCCAATTAGATTGAATAAGAAATTAATTTCGGTTTTAGGTCTTTTCCAGTTTTCAGTAGAAAAAACATAAAAAGTAATAATAGGAATTTTTAGTCTTAAGGATGATTGTACTACCTTTTCAACAGTCTTGACTCCCTGAAGGTGCCCGAAGTTTCTTCCTTTTTTTTTCTTTTTACCCCACCTACCATTACCATCCATAATAAAGGCAACGTGGTTGAGATTATTCATATTTGAGATATTTCTTTTTCTTTTTCAGCTGAGATTTTTTCTATATTTGCAATATTGTCATCGGTAAACTTCTGAATATTTTTTTCTAATGACTTACTAACATCTTCACTTATTTTTTTTGCATTTAAGAGTTTCTTGAGTTCCTCGTTGGCTTCTCTTCTAATATTTCTAATTGATACTTTACTTTTTTCCCCCATTCCTTTTAATACTTTTATTAATTCTTTCCTTCTTTCTTCAGTAAGATCTGGAATTCGAATTCTAATAATCTGCCCATCTACTTGGGGGTTTACTCCTAAATCGGATTCTTTAATCGCTTTGTCTACAAGAACTGCGTTTCCCTGATCCCAAACCTGGACAGATATCATTCTCGCTTCTGGGACGTTTACTGTAGCAATTTGATTTATTGGCATTTGTTGTCCGTATACATCTACTTTAATTGTATCAAGCATAGAGGCATTGGCTCTTCCAGTCCTCAAGGTTCCAATATCCTTTCTAAAAGACTGAATAGTTTTATCCATCTTAGCAGAATAATTTTTCTCATTAAACTCCGAACTCATTTGTTAAACTCCTTCGCCTACCTTGTATCTTACGAACTCTAGAACTTTTATATCTTTTAGTATATCAGAAACTTTCATTTTGGGATCCATTATCCATATTTGATTTAACAGTGTATTATCAGAAATAAATTTATTTAATTTTCCTTGAGAGATTTTATCTATCATTTCAGGTTTTTTTCCTGAATTTATCAATTCAGCTTTTATAATTTCTAGTTCTTTGTCTATTATTTCTTTTTTTAAGTCATTCTTGTCTATTGCTACAGGACTACTTGCAGCTACATGCATCGCCAATTTTGTTCCTAATTCGTTATTTTCTTCTTTAATATTTTGAAGCTTTACGACAGAAATTATTTTTCCAATATTTTTTTCAATAGATCCATGAACATAGTAATAATTTTTACCATCAGATTTATTAAAAAATCTTGCTCTTCTTAGTGTAATTTTTTCTCCTATTTTTGAGATTAAATCAATCAAGTTGTCTTTAACTGAAACTTTATTCTTCATATTGGCAGAATTTATTTTTTCTAAATCACCTTTTTTATTGAAGCAAATTTCCGAGATTTCCTTACAAAAATTTATAAAATCTTTATTTTTAGCAACAAAATCTGTTTCACTATTTATTTCTACAATAGAAATTTCACCTGCTTTTTCGTTAACTAATGATAGCCCCTCTGATGCAGTTCTCGACATTTTTTTAGATGCCTTTGCTATTCCTTTTTTTCTTAGATATTCAATGGATTTTTCTATATCCCCTCCATTTTCATCGATTGCATTCTTGCAGTCTTTAAAACCTACACCAGTTAGTTCTCTGAGTTTCTTGATGTTTTCTAAAAGATCTTTATTTGGCATTTTAAAAGGAAGTAATATTTTATTTTTTCTTTTTTGATTTTGAATCGTTTTTTTTAATTGATTTCTTTTCAATTTCTTTTTTTTCGTCTATCTTTTCAATAGATTTTGAAGCATCCACGATTGTATTTTTAATAAGATCACAATATAGATTTATTGATCTTCTAGCGTCGTCATTTCCTGGAATAGGAAATTGAATATCTGTAGGATCTGAATTCGTGTCTAATATTGCTACTATAGGTATTTTTAACTTAATCGCCTCTTTTACTGCTAAAGACTCTATGTTTGTATCAATTATAAAAATCATATCAGGAATTTTTTTCATATTTTCTATTCCGCCAAGTGATCGTTGCAACTTATCTCTTTCTTTCCCTAATTTTAATATTTCTTTTTTTGTAAAACCAATGTCGTCTTTAGATAATTGCTCGTTTAAAAGCTTCATTCTTTTTATAGAATTTTGTATTGTGTTCCAATTTGTTAACATTCCACCTAACCATCTGTAATTCACAAAAAATTGTTCTGTTTCATTCGCTAGATCACTTATTTGTTCAGAGGCTTGTTTCTTTGTAGATACAAGTAAAATTTTTCCACCTTTAGCGATACATTTATGAATTTCTGATAAAGCGTTCTTTAAAAAAACAACGGTTTGAGTTAAATCAATAATATGGATAGAATTCTTGTCTCCAAAAATATAATCTTTCATTTTCGGATTCCATCTTAAAGTTTTATGACCAAGATGAACTCCGGCTTCCAATAATTGTTTTATATTTACTTCAGGTATTCTCATATTTTCCGGTTAAATCCACCACAGCTATTCCAAAATTGGACCGGTAGGGCAATTGCCCTTAATTGCTGTGTGCGAAATTATGTTTTAGTATATTCAAAAATAGAAAAAATCAAGTGACTAAAAGCTTATTTTTTTAACGTATTGCTTGTTTTTAACATTATTGAAGGTATTTAAATCGAATTTTCTTGTCTTTTCAAGTTCAAAAGCAAAACTTTTATTTTTATCATTGATGATGAAGTTTATTTTTGTACTTCCAGTCTCTTTTAAAACTTCTTTTAATTCCTCAATATCGTAATCATGGCTTAATTCAATGGATACATTTTTATATGGTTTTCTTATCATCTCACTTAAATCTAAAATTTTTCTTATGTTTATTCTTTGTTGAGCGCTTTCTCCAAGAATTTTGTCTTTCTGTAAGGTTAAAATAAATGATCCGGACTCTTTTAATTTATCCCTATTGGCTGTTAAGAGTTCAGAAAAAAGAAATAATTCAAACTCACTGCTATTATCGCTAAATTTTACTATTGCAAAAGGAGTACCTTTTGAACTCTTTTTTTCTTGAATAGACATAATAGTTCCCGCAACAAGAGCTTCCTTTGAGTCTTTTGTTAAAAATTCTTTATATGATTTAATTTGTAATTGTGAAAATAATTCTTTGTATTCATTTAATGGATGGTCTGAAATATAGAATCCTAATGAATTAAATTCTTCAGCTAACAACTCTTTTTTTGTCCAAGGTTTTTCTGCTTTAAAATCAAATAAATCTTTTTCTGATTCATTTGTTAAATCAAAAAGATTGCTCTGTTTGCTTTTTTTATCATCATTAATGCTTTTTATAGTTAATATAATTTTTGGTATTGAAGAAAATATTTTTTTCCTATTTTTTTCTATATCGTCAAACGCTCCTGCTTTGACTAATCCTTCAAGCTGAAGTTTGTTAACATTTTTAGGATCTACGCGTCTAATAAAATCCGTAAAAGATTTATATTTCCCGTTTTTTTCTCTTTCAGTTACAATATTTGAGATAGCTTCAAAACCAACATTTTTAATTGCCCCCAAACCATAATAAATTTTATTTTTTCCAGCTTTAAATTCAGCATAACAATTATTTATGCTGGGTCTTATCACTTCAACCCCTAATCTCTTTAACTCTTCAACAAATTCTCTTAATTTGTCTGTGCTTGTCAATTCAGTGGACATTGTTGCAGCAATAAAATCTTCCTTGTGATATGTTTTTAAATAAGCAGTTTGGTACGCTATAAGCGCATAAGCTGCCGCATGACTTTTATTAAATCCGTATTCAGCAAAGGGTTCTATTTTTGTAAATATAAAATTTGCTAATTCTTTGTCTATCCCATTTTTAATTGCTCCATTAACGAATCTCTCTTTTTGTCTTTCAAGCTCTGCTCTCTTTTTTTTTCCCATTGCTCTTCTCAAAATATCCGCTTCTCCTGCTGTAAAACCTGCTAAAGTTTGTGCTATTTGCATTACTTGTTCTTGATAAATAATTATTCCGTAAGTTGGTTTTAATATTTTTTCTAACTTAGGGTGGATGTAATCTGGAGTTTTCAAACCATTTTTACAATCATTATAAATTGGAATGTTGTTCATTGGTCCTGGTCTATAAAGTGCTACCAAAGCAATTATGTCTTCAAATTTATTTGGTTTCATTTGACGAAGCGACTCTCTTACTCCAGTACTTTCAAGCTGAAATAAACCGGTTGTTTCTCCTGTAGATAAAAGTTTGAATATATTGTCGTCTTTAAGGTTAATTTTGCTTATGTCCACTTTAATATTCTTTTTTGCTAACATTTTTAAAGTTTTATCAATAACTGTTAACGTCTTTAATCCAAGGATATCAAATTTTACTAAACCCGCATTTTCTGATGAGTGCATATCAAATTGAGTTGAAGGCAAAAATAAATTAGAGGAGTGATCTTTGTAAAGAGGAACTTGTTCTGATAATTTTTCCCCTGCAATAACTACTCCAGCTGCGTGCGTAGCCATATTTCTATTAAGTCCTTCTAGTTTAAGGGATAGTTCTATTAATTTTTCAACTTTTTTGTTGTTTTTTATTTCTTCTTTAAATCTAGGCTCTCTATCAATAGACTCCTTTAAAGATAGTGGGCGAGATGGATCAAAAGGAATCATTTTACAAATTTTGTCTACATGGCCATATGGTAAACCTAAAACTCTACCAACATCTCTTAAAGCCATCCTAGCTTTCAATTTTCCAAAAGTGATGATATGTGCGACACCACCTTTATATTTTGATTTTAAATATTGAAATATTAAATCTCTCTTTTCCTCACAAAAATCTATATCAAAATCTGGCATGGAAATTCTATCAGGGTTTAAAAACCTTTCAAAAATAAGATCAAATTCAATAGGATCTAAATCAGTAATATCTAGAGAGTATGCTACCAGTGAACCAGCGCCCGAACCTCTTCCTGGTCCAACTGGAATATTGTTATTTTTAGCCCATTTTATATAATCTGAAACTATTAAAAAATAACCAGAATAATTCATTTTTGTAATTATATTTAATTCGTGTAAAAGCCTATCTTCATAAATTTTAATAATTTTTTCTTTATTAATAATTTTATTTTTTTTTAATATAAAATTTTTTAATCTATTATTTAAACCATTTTTAGCTTGAGAATTGAGTTCCTCTTCAACGGTAAGATTTTTTTTAATCTCTAGTGACGGGAGAATTGGATTTGATTTTTTAGGTTTAAAGTTAAATCTATAAGGAAAATTATAATTATTTTCTAGAGCTTCAGGTATATCTTTAAATATTTTTTTTAAATCGTCATTACTTTTTAAATAATGTTGATCATTATACCTTTTTCTTTTTGAGTCATTAATAAAATTTTTTTCGCCAATACAAATAAGTGCGTCATGAGCCTCAGAAAGATTTTTTTCTAAATAAAAAACTTCTTGAGTAGCAATCAAAGGAATATCTAATTTTTTAGATAAATTAATTAAAAATTTTTCGTAAGAATTTTCTCCAGCCTCTTCATGTCTTTGTATCTCAATATATATTCTGTCTTTCAACGAAATTTTTAGTCTTTTTATGTTCTCTTCAATTTTTTTTAATTTGTTTTTTTTAAATAATTCACCAAATAAATCAAATTGGTTTCCAGTTAATATAATTAAATCTTGGTTTAAATTAACTAATTCATCAAAATTACAATGAGGATCATTTTCTTTGTTAGAGTCTAAGTAGCTTTTAGAAGATAATTTTATAAGATTTTTATAACCGAGTTCTGTTTTTGCAAAAATGGGAATTTTTCCAATTGTTCCCTCTAATAAAAAATTTATCTGGGTTCCAATAATTGGTTGGGTGCCGACTTTACTAATCTTTTCAGAAAATTCCAAAGCTCCACATAAATTATAGCTATCGCATATGCCAATTGCTTTTATTTGTTTTTCCTTACAAGTTAAAACTAAATCATCTATTCTTATTGCACCTTCGCAAATAGAATATTGAGTATGAATTTTAAAATTATTAAATTTTTGGTTAACTTCGACCATTAACTCTTTTTATATGACCGTTAGAAATACTCAACTTGTAATCTGCTTTGTTAGCAAGCTCTCTATTGTGGGTTGCAAACAATACCGCTTTCTTCAATTTTTTAAGTTTAATAAAATATGAGAATATATCTTGTGAAGTTTTAAAATCTAAATTACCAGTGGGTTCATCAGCTAGTACTAAGTCTGTTTCAGCTATAATTGATCTTGCAATTGCAACTCTTTGTTGTTCCCCTCCGGATAATTCGCTTGGAAAATGACTTGCTCTCTCCAAAAGATTGACTTGTCTTAAAATATTTTTTGCTTTCCTTAATGAACTTCCATAATTTTCACCTCTAATAATAAGTGGCATCAAAACATTTTCAATAGTAGTAAAATCGGAAAGTAAATTGTTGTCTTGAAATATTATTGATATTTTTTTTTTCCTTATTTGATCTTTTTCGCTTTCTCCAAAATTTTTTGAATCTTTTCCTAGAAAAAATATTTTACCAGAAGAAGGCTTGTCTAATAATGAAAGCAAGTGTAAGAATGACGATTTCCCAGATCCTGAAGGTCCTACAAGTGCTACTAGTTCTCCAGGTTTTATACCTAAACTTACGTCTTGAAAAACTTTAATTTGACCGTTTCTATGATCAAAAGTTTTTTTTAGTTTTTTTACTTCTATCAAGTACTTATTCATATTTTAAAGCCTTAATTGTATCCATTTTTGATACAGCTTTTGCCGGAAAAAAAGATGCAACTGCGGTAACAATAATTGAAAAAAGAAATATAATTAAAATTGATATTGGATTTATTTCACTTGGTAATTTGTCTAGATAATAAATATCCTCAGGAAAAATTTCTAAATTAAAAGTTGATGATATAAAAAACCTGATATCTTCAATATAAAATGAGAAAATAACTCCAAATATTACACCGGCTATTGAAGCTAAAAAACCAATTGTAAAACCCGTCAAGAAAAAAGACTTTGTTATTGACTGATTGCTTAAACCTAAGGTTTTAAATATAGCAATTTCTTTAGTTTTATTTTTTATCAGTATTGTTAATCCTGAAATTATATTAAAGGCAGCTACTATAATTATTAATGTGAGTATTATAAACATTATGTTTCTCTCTAGCTTGAGGGCTGCAAAAAAGGACTTATTTAAATCCGTCCAAGAATAAACATAATAATTTTCATTAATCATTTCTATTTTTTTTTTATAAAAATCTGCTTTAAGAGGATCATCTAATTTAATTTCCAAGTTCAAATCTTTCTCTGTTTTATCAAAAAATGATAAAGAATCATTTAAATTTAAAAATACTACGCCTTGATCAAATTCATAAAACCCGCTACTAAAAACTGCTACTATTTCAAAACTTTCTTGCATTGGTAATCCACCCATAGGTGTGGATATAAAGGCAGATGACATTAGATTAATACTATCTCCAACTACCACTCCTAAATTTATAGCTAATTGTTTGCCTAAAATAATTTTACCAACTTCAAAGTCTTGAAGATTTCCGTCTATCAAATTATTTTCTATTGATTTTATATTTTCACTCTTTTTGTTTATTCCTTTTACAAAAACTCCTTTTACTAAATCGTTGTTTACAACGACTGCTTCTCCACCAAAAGTCTCTGTAATTTTAAAGAATTGATATTCTCTTTTTAATTTGAGTTTAAAAGATTGATCTATATCTGAACTGTAAGGCTTGATTACTATGTGAGGATTAAATCCTATAATTTTATTGGTGAGATCGTTTCTAAAACCATTCATCACTGACATTACTATAATTAAAATAGCTACTCCCAGCATTATTCCTAGGAAAGAAAATATAGAAATGACTTTTAAAAATCCCTCTTTTTTTTTGGGCTTAAGATTTCTTGATGAAATTAATCTTTCAACTTTATTAAACAATTTAATTCTTAATTTTATCTTTTATTTCTTTAAGACTTAATATTTTCGTCTCACCATTAATTTCCTTGAATTCAAATTTATCTCCTTGTGATTTGGATCCAATAATTATTTGGTAGGGAACTCCTATTAGGTCATGTTTTTTAAATTTTGCTGACATATTCTCATCAACATCATCCAACAATGCGTCAACATTTTGTTGCTTTAAATCTTGGTAAATTTTATTAGCTTTTGCTAAGTTTTCCTTATTATTTTTACTTATGCTTGGAATGATAACAATATCAAATGGAGAAATTAGCTTCGGCCACTTCATTATATCGTTGTTGTATTTGGCTTCTATTATTGCTCCAACCAACCTGGATACCCCAATTCCGTATGAACCCATTTTAACAGAATTTTTGTTTCCATCTTGGGAATCAACAAAACAATTAAGCGGTTTAGAATACTTGTCACTGAAATAGAATATGTGACCAACCTCAATTCCTTTTGTAATTATTTGATTTGATTTATCAACCAGCTTATCAAATTCTCCTTTGTTAAACTTCTCATCTGTAACAGCATAAAAAGAAGTAAATTCTTTTCTCATATTTTCTAGCGAGGTATCATTAAATTGAAATTTATTTAAATTTATTTCAAAAATTTTTTTATCAGTATATATTTTGCTTTCTCCAGTTTCTGCCAAAATTACAAATTCATGTGAAAGATCTCCACCTATAGGTCCAGTATCTGCTGCCATTGGAATTGCCTCTAAACCTAATCTTTTAAATGTTTTTAAATAAGCATAAAACATTTTATTGTATGATTTTTTAGCAGATTCTTCGTCGATATCGAAAGAGTATGCGTCTTTCATAAAAAATTCTCTACATCTCATTACACCAAATCTTGGTCGAACTTCATCTCTAAATTTCCATTGAATATGGTAAAGCATTTGAGGTAGAGATTTATAAGACTTAATACTAGAACGAAAAATCTCAGTTATAAGTTCTTCGTTAGTTGGTCCATATAACATCTCTCTGCCTTGGCGATCTTTTATTCTAAGCATCTCTTCTCCATAATCATCATATCTTCCACTCTCTTTCCAAATATCTGCAGATTGAATGGTAGGCATTAACATTTCTTGAGCTCCAATGTTATTTTGTTCTTCTCTTACGATTAATTCAATTTTTTTCATTATCTTAAAACCTAAGGGCAACCAAGAGTATATCCCTGAAGCTGACTGTCTAATCATTCCAGTTCTTAACATAAGTTGATGAGACTTAATTTTGGCATCTGAGGGCAAATCTTTTGTTATTGGTATAAAAAGTTTTGAGAGTAGCACTATCCTATAATCTCCTTAAATTTATAAATATAACAAATTACCATATATTATTTTTTCTCTAAATTCTTGCTATATTGATATTTGTAAAGGGTTTTTTACCTGTTTTAGCTTTTACTATTCTTCTACAATTCTGCTTCAACATTTCAATTAAGTTTTTTTCTTGGTTTTTATTAGTTAAGGAAAATGTTCTACATATATTAGAAATCTCATCTTCCATATCAAAAATAAAAGTTTCAGCCACTTCATCTTCTGGAATGCCTCTAAATGAGATTACTGGTTTTTTAATTCTTCCGTTATTAGAAACAATCAATGTTACTTCCAAATATCCATTTAGGGATAGATTTTTTCTTTCTTTAACAGATAGAGAATCTTCATTTACTCCTATAGATCCATCTAAATAAATTTTCCCTGTTGGAGCCTTATCAATAATTTGAGGTTTAATCCCTGGGCTAAGTTGGATTAAATCTCCATTTTCAACTTGCAATGTTTGAGGTATCTGCATTTCTTTAGCAAAATTAATATGTTCCATCATATGTCTGTGCTCTCCATGAACAGGTATTACACATTTTGGTTTAACCCACTTATACATATCTTTAAGGTCATCTCTGTTTGGATGGCCTGATACATGAACAAATGCATTTTCTTCAGTTATTATTTCAATATTTTTTTTTACGATTTCATTATGTAATTGATATAATTTTTTTTCATTGCCTGGAATTATTTTTGAAGAAAAAATGATTGTATCACCTGACTCTAGAAATACATCAGGATGAGTACCATTTATTATTCTTTTTGTTGCTCCCATAGGTTCTCCTTGGCTTCCAGTGCACAGATATATAATTTTATTTCTTGAAATTTTTTTTGCTTCTTTAGGATCTAGGGGTTGAATTACGTCTTTTAAATAACCACATTGTCTGGCTGCATTATATATTCTATTCATTGAGCGACCTACTAGTGAAATTTTTCTATTAGTTTTTTTGGCACAATAAAAAATTGACTCCATTCGTGCTACATTAGAAGCAAAGGAAGTTACAGCTATTTTTTTAGTTTTTGTCTCTATGATCTTTAATAAGCTCTCTCTCACATCTGATTCAGATCCCGCTCTTCCAGGGCTGAAAACATTAGTCGAGTCACAAATCATTGCCATTACATTATTATTACCAATTTCTTTCAATTTTTTTTCATCGATATTTTTTCCAATTAATGGATTTGGATCAATTTTCCAATCGCCAGTATGAAGAATTAGTCCAGCTGGAGTTTTTATACTAAGCCCATTCGGTTCTAAAATGGAATGAGTTAAAGTTACAAAATCTATTTCGAATGGACCTAAATTTATTTTTCCGTTTAATTGAACAATTTCTAAATGTTTAGATATATCAATTTTTTTTTCTTTAAATTTTTCTTTAATTAGTGTAGCCGTGAATGGTGTTGCATAAATCTTACATTTAAGCTGTGGCCAGATATGAGATACCGAACCAATGTGATCTTCGTGAGCATGTGTCAAAACTATTCCTAGTAGATCATCTTTTTTATCCAAAATGAATCCAGGATCTGGATAAATCAGGTCTATTCCAGGTATTGAATCATCTGCAAAGGTAACACCCATGTCAACTATTATCCATTTCTGATCTTCTTCCTTGCCATAAGCATAAAGATTCATGTTGGCACCTATTTCTCCCGAACCTCCGAGAGGACAAAAAATAAATTTTTCTTTAGTCATATTATCAAATGTTTATAAACTTTAATTATTCCTTTCATAGTAATGTTGTTATTTATTGTAGATTTTTTGTTAATATGTTTTTTAAATAATTTCGAATAACCGCCTGTTAATATTACTTTATATTTTATTTTACTAGTAGAAGTAATCTTTTTTATTATATTATTTATCAAACCTTTATAACCCCATAAAAAGCCGGCATTGAGCGCTTCTTTAGTATTTTTTCCATAACTTTTAGCCTTTGATTTAAGTTTTAGCATTGGTAGAAGAGCTGCTGAATGATTCAAACTAATGATAGATAGTTTTACTCCTGGTGCAATGACACCTCCATCATAAATTCCAGGTTTTTTTACTACATCAAATGTTGTTGCTGTGCCAAAATCAATTACTAAACAATTTGTTTTATAGGTATTATAAGATCCAATAGCATTTACAATTCGATCTGAGCCAACCTGTTTAAAGCTTTTAACATTTAACTTAATTATTTTATTTATTTTTAATTCTTTAATCTCATAAGACTTGAGACCTTTCTTTCTTAGATAATATTTAAGGTTTTTATAAATTTGAGGAACAACACTTGAAAATAAAATTTTATTATTTAAATTCTTAACAAGAATTTTATTAAAAATAGATTTTATATTTTTATTTTTATAGAGTTTTTTACTATCAATATTAAATGAATTTATAATGTTGAAATTTTTATTTAGTATTGATATTTTTGTAGAGGTATTTCCTATATCACCAACTAAGTATTTAATATTTTTTTTGGGCAAATTTTACCTTTTATTTTTAATATTGATTTTTATTAAAGTTAGAGAAAGTTTTTTCGTACGCTAGTTTTATTTTCATTAGAATTTCTTCATTTTTAAAATTACGATTAGAGCATTCTAAAAGTGAAATAGATTTAAATTTTTTATTTTTTGGGGATGTTATTGTATTAATGCCTATTCCAATAATTAAAAATTTCTTTTTTTTATACTCAATTACTTCTTGTAATATTCCACATATTTTTCTTCTCATTATTAACAAGTCATTTGGCCATTTAATAGTTATATGTCGCACAGAATATTCGGAAAGCACTTTTTTTACAATGCGGGGGTTTAAAATTGAAAATTTATTAGCTTTTAACTTAATTGATTTTATTTCAAAAAATAAAGATAAAAACAAATTTCCTTTTTTCGATATCCAGCTTTTGCCCATGGTACCTTTGCCTTTTTTTTGTATATTAGTGGTAATTATACCGGGCGTTATCTTGTTTTTTCTTATAAGTTTGATGGCTTCGTCGTTAGTGCTATTTACACTATTAAATTTTATTAACTTAAGTTTCATTAAGAAGTGAATACCAAACTTACTATATTGTTTAAAGTTGAAGGATATAAAAAGAAAGTTGCTAATAGTATACAACTTAAAAATATTGTTCCAGTAATGCTGAAATTTCTAATTCTGTCAAAGGAGCCTGCAAATTCATCAAAATATATAATCTTTATTATTCTTAAATAATAAAAAGCTGATATTACAGTAGTTAATAATCCTACAATAGCTAAAAAATACATACCGTTTTCAATAACGGTCATAAATACATAAAATTTCGCAAAAAAACCTCCTAGAGGAGGTATTCCTGCTAATGAAAATAAGATAATTAAAAATGAAATAGCTACCAAAGGATGTTTTTTGGATATTCCAGATAAATCATAAATTTTTTCTGTATATTTCCCATTCTTTTTCATTAAAAAAATACAAGCAAACATTCCTATGCTCATTACAATATAAATTGTTATGTAAACAATTGAACTCATATAACCTGAGTCTGTTCCCGTAGCTACTCCAGCGAGAGCATAACCTATGTGACCTATGGAGCTATATGCCATTAATCTTTTTATATTATTTTGCCCTATTGCAGCCACGGCTCCTAATATCATTGAAGCAATTGAGATAAAAATGATTATAGTTTGCCACTCAACGAGTATGTTCTCAAATGGAGTTTGCATAAATCTTATCAATACAGCCAATCCGGCAACTTTTGGAGCTGCAGAAAAAAAGTTTGTTATTGAGGTTGGGGATCCTTCATATACATCAGGTGTCCACATATGAAAAGGCACTGCAGAAACTTTAAAGGCTAAGCCTACAAGTATAAATACCATTGCAAATATTGAGCCAACACTACTTGTATTTAATGAATTACTTATAATATCAAAATTAGTAGAGCCAGTAAAACCATAGAGCAAAGAACAGCCATAGAGAAGTAGTCCAGAGGATAAAGCGCTTAATACAAAATACTTAACTCCAGACTCTGTAGACCTAGTATTATCTCTGTCTATTGCAGCCAAAACATAAAGTGATAATGACTGAAGTTCTAGTCCTAGATAAAAAAGGATTAAATCATTCGAACTAACCATAAAAAACATACCTAAAATGGATAAAAGTATTATTATTGGGTATTCAAATTTGGCTATATTGTTGTCTTTAATAAATACTTGGGATGATAGCAGAATGAATATGGTCGAAATAATGATTAAAATTTTTATAAATTTTGCATACCCATCTCTAATAAAGCTATCTGTAAATATTTTCACTGAAGTACTCTCGGTATTTAAAATTATTACAATTAAAATTACTAATGCTATAAGAGATAAGTTAGTGACTAGGTTATAGCTTTTCTTAAAAAAAACTCCTACCATTAAAATTAAAAAAATTGAAATTGATAAAAAAATTTCAGGTAATAAGATGTTTAAATTGTAAGTCATTTGCTTGCTGATAAATGATAAATTAAATCTTTTTCATAATTATCTATTAAACCATTAACGGAAACGTTCATAGTATTTAATAATGGATCTGGATAAAAACCAAAAAAAATTACGATAGTTGCTAAAATAAATAATATTGTTCCCTCGGAAAAATTAACATCTTTTAAGGTTTTTATTTCTGGGTTTTTTATTTGACCAAAAATAACTCTTTTGGATAACCAAAGCATATAAGCAGCACAAAGTACAACTCCAATTGTCGCCACTAAACCTATCAAATAGTTTTTTTGAAAAATACCTATCAAAACCAAAAATTCTCCCAAAAATCCTGTGGTGCCTGGCAAACCTAGAGCTGCTAAAGCAAAAATAATAAAAACCAGTGAATACTTTGGAATAGAGTTAACTACACCACCATACGTTTCTATAAGTCTTGAATGAGATCTATCATACAAAACACCTACACATAAAAACAGCGCAGCCGAAATTAATCCGTGACTTAACATTTGAAACATACCTCCATCTATTCCTTGTTTGGTAAGTGTAAATATTCCAAGAGTGACATAACCCATGTGGGCTACCGAAGAATATGCTATCAATTTCTTCATATCTTCTTGCATCAGAGCTACTAATGAGGTGTAAATAATTGCAATTAAACTTAAAAAATAAATCATTGGTGTAAAATATTCTGTAGCAATTGGAAATAAAGGAATAGAAAATCTTAAAAAACCATATCCCCCCATCTTTAAAAGTATCGCTGCAAGTATAACTGAACCCGCTGTTGGAGCCTCTACATGAGCGTCTGGTAACCAAGTATGAACAGGCCACATTGGCATTTTTACAGCGAATGAGCTAAAAAATGCTAGCCATAATAAATGTTGGAATTCACTTGGAATTTTAATTTCATGAATACTGGTTATATCAGTCGTGCCTGTTATCCAATAAATTGAAATAATAGCTACCAACATTAAAACTGAACCAAGAAGAGTATAAAGAAAAAATTTAAATGCAGAATATACTCTTCGTTCACCACCCCAAATACCAATAATTAAAAACATTGGTATTAGACCAGCTTCAAAAAATAAATAAAAGATAACAAGGTCTAATGAACAAAAAACTCCTATCATGAAAGTTTCAAGTACTAAAATTGCAATTAAAAATTCTTTAACTCTTTCCTTTACGCTGTTGATACAAGAAAAAATACAAATTGGAGTGATAAAGGCTGTTAAAAGTATAAACAATATAGATATACCATCTATTCCTAATTTAAACTTTATTAACCCGCTTATCCAATTTTTTTCTTCAATAAATTGAAATCCAGAGTAATTATTATCAAATGAAAACCATAGAAATAAAGACAAAAGAAGATTGGCTAGACTTGTGAAAATAGAAACATAGATCGCACTTTTATTATTGTCCTTTTGATATCTAAATAAAAAAATAAAAGTGGCGCCCAATAAAGGTAAAAAGATAATTAAAGATAAAATAGGAAAATCCATTTAGTATATAATCAAATAAGTTATTAAAGCTGATAAACCTATAAGCATAATAAAAGCATAATCATAAATATATCCGCTTTGAAATTGAACTGCTTTGTCTGAAATAAGCTTTATAATTTTTGAAATTCCATTAGGACCAAATCGATCTATTGTTCCTTCATCTCCTTTTTTCCAAAATATGTAACCAATTTTTTTAATTGGGTTGACTAAAATTATCTCATAAAACTCGTCAATATACCATTTGTTTAATAGAAAAGTATAAAGTTTTTTATATTTTTCTATAAATCCATCCAATATTTTTTTATCTTTAACAAATAAAAAATAAGACACTGGAATAGAAATTATTACGAGCAGAGGTGTTAGAACTAAAAACCAAAGAGGAATATGATCGTGAGAAATATTTTCAATAAAAAAAATTGAATTTAGCCAAAAACTTTCACTATTTTCTCCAATAAATAATTCTTTAAAAAAATAACCTGAAAATATTGCACCAAAAGCTAAAAAAATTAGTGGTAACAGCATAATCAAAGGAGATTCATGGGTTTCTTTAATAGGAATTTTTTTATTCATATATTTGCCGTGAAAAGTTTTAAATATTAATCTCCACGAATAAATTGAAGTTAAAAAAGCTGTAATAATTCCCACAGTTGCTGCTGAATTTCCTATAAAAGTATTTTTTAAAAATGCAAATTCAATTATTGCGTCTTTTGAATAAAAGCCTGATAATAATGGGAATCCAGTTAAAGCTAAAGTTCCAATTAACATAAGTATCCAAGTATATGGAAGTTGTTTCCACACCCCACCCATATTTCTTATATCTTGATCATCTTTAAATGCGTGTATTACTGACCCAGATCCTAAAAATAACAATGCTTTAAAAAATGCATGTGTAAATAAATGGAACATTGCTACATGATACGCTCCTACCCCTGTAGCAAAAAACATATATCCTAATTGACTGCACGTAGAATAAGCAATAATTCTCTTTATATCATTTTGTACTAATGCAACTGAAGCCGCAAATATAGCAGTAATCATACCTATTACTGCAACTACATTTAAAGCCACTGATGAGTACTCAAATATAGGAGAACATCTAACAACTAAAAAAACTCCTGCTGTTACCATTGTGGCAGCATGAATTAATGCAGAAACAGGTGTCGGTCCTTCCATTGCGTCTGGTAACCAAGTATGAAGTAAAAATTGAGCAGATTTACCCATGGCACCTATGAAAAGTGAAAGACAGATTATCGTGATTAAATTATATTCAAAACCTAAAAAATTTATTTCTTTATTTGCTAAAGTAGGAATTAATCTAAAAACCTCATCATAATTAATAGTGCCTAAATGGTAAAATATTAGAAAAATTCCAACCGCTAGTCCAAAATCTCCTACTCTATTTACTATAAATGCTTTTATAGCAGCATTATTGGCAGAATTTCTTTTATACCAAAAGCCTATTAGTAAATAAGAGCACAAACCAACTCCTTCCCATCCAAAGAATAATTGTAAGAAATTATCAGAAACTACAAGAGCTAACATTGAAAAAGTAAATAGCGAAAGATAAGACATAAATCTTGGTTTATAAGGATCATGACTCATGTATCCTATTGAATAAATATGAACAATTGATGAAACAAGCGTTACTACGACTAACATGATAGAGCTAAGAGGATCTATATTAATTGACCAATTCGCTACGAAATTTCCTGAACTGATCCATTCAAATATCTTAAAATTTCCGTAAGATCCTGCGGTTATGCCATTATAAAAAATTACAATTGATAAAATTGCTGAAGCTGAAACAAAAAAACTTGTTGCTATTTCTGAAAAAAAATTTCCTAATGATTTTCCAAAATAACCTAATATTGATCCTAATAAAGGCAGAAATAATACAGCGTATTCCATTTATCCTTTCATTTCGTGAATATCTTCAACTCTTATTGAGCCTTTGTTTCTATAGAAAACAACTATAATCGCTAAGCCAATGGCAGCTTCTGCAGCGGCGACCGTTAATATTAACATGGTAAATATTTGTCCTAAAATATCTCCTGAAAAAATAGAAAATGAAATCAAATTTATATTTACTGCTAATAATATTAATTCTACCGACATTAAAATTACTATAATATTTTTTCTATTTAAAAAGATCCCTATAATCCCAAGTGAAAAAATTATTGCTCCTAATGTTAGATAATGTCCTAATCCTATATCAATCATCAATCTTGACTCCTTTTTCAAATTCTACTTTTTTTAATTCAATAGAAGTTATTTTTTCTCTAGAAATTTGATTAATATAACTTTGTTTTTTTATATTATCTTTCTTTTGGTAAGTTAATACTATCGCTCCAATCATAGACAAAAGTAATATTATTCCTGAAATTTGAAAGTATAAAATGTAATCTGTATACATTACTGTTCCTATAAGATGAGTGTTGGATATATTTTCATTTATAAATAAATTGCTACTACTCATAATATTCTTTTTGTATTTCCATCCCCCTAAAACTACTAATAATTCTAAGAAAATTATTACGCTAACAACTAAACCAAAAGGAATATGACTAGATTTTTTTCCTATAAACCAGGATTGTTTTTGTTGTGCTACATTCAGCATCATCACTACAAATAAAAATAAAACTGCTACTGCACCTACATAGACAATCAAAATTATGATGCCTAAAAATTCTGCTCCAACCATAATAAATAAACAACCAATTGATATAAAATCTAGAATTAAGAAAAAAACTGAATTTATTGTGCTTCTAGATGTTATAACCATTAAGGCTGAAAAAATGGCTATAATAGAAAAAAAATAAAAGAAAATTGAATGAAATAACATCTTATCTGTAGATTTTGTCTAACTTAATATTTTTTGATAGTACTGACTCCCACCTGTCTCCGTTATCTAACAGCTTCTCTTTATTATAATAAAGTTCTTCTCTTGTTTCTGTAGCAAATTCAAAATTCGGACCTTGAACTATGGCGTCTACGGGACAAGACTCTTGACAAAGTCCACAATATATACACTTTAACATATCAATATCATACCTTGTAGTCTTTCTGCTCCCATCCTCACGCTCCGTTGACTCTATTGTAATAGCTTGAGCAGGACAAACAGCTTCACAAAGTTTACAAGCGATGCACCTTTCCTCTCCATTAGGATACCTTCTTAGTGCATGTTCTCCTCTAAATCGGGGACTTATCTTCCCTTTTTCATATGGATAATTAATTGTTTTTTTCGGTCTAAATATCTCTTTAATTGCAATAATAAAACCTGAGATGAACTCTGCTAAAAATATTGTTTTTAAAAATCTATTCAGTTTCATTTAAAATTCTTTGGTTGGAAGCATATCAAAATAAAATAAAAAACTTGCTGTTAAAACTACATACAATAAAGAAAAAGGAAGAAAAATTTTCCATCCTAGTCTCATCAGTTGGTCATATCTATACCTTGGGACTATCGCCTTCACTATTGAAAATAAAAAAAACAAAAATAATATTTTAAAAATTATCCAAATCGGTGAAGGAATTATATTAAAAGGATAAACATCTATTGGTGGTAACCATCCACCTAAAAATAATATTGAACCCATTGCGCACATTAATAAAATATTAGCGTATTCACCTAACCAAAACATCGCATACATCATTCCAGAATATTCAGTTTGATAACCAGCAACTAATTCTGCCTCGGCTTCTGGTAGATCAAAGGGTGGTCTATTTGTTTCAGCCAGCGCAGATATAAAAAATATTACAAACATTGGAAACAAAGGAATTACGAACCAAATATTTTTTTGAGCTAATACTATATCGGTAAGATTTAATGAGCCTACGCATAAAAGAACGTTTATAATTATAATTCCAATCGAAACCTCATAAGAAACCATTTGAGCTGCAGATCTTATTGCCCCTAAAAAGGGATATTTTGAATTTGAGGCCCAACCTCCCATTATTATTCCGTAAACTCCAAGAGACGAAATTGCGAATAAGTAAAGAATTCCTATATTAATATCAGATAGAACTAAATTTTCTCCAAAAGGTATAACTGCCCACGCGACTAATGCTAATGTCATTGTTACTATAGGAGCTAAAATAAATATTATTTTGTTTGCACTTGCAGGAATTATAATTTCTTTGAAAATATACTTTAAAGCATCTGCTAAAGTTTGAAAAAGACCAAAAGGACCAACCACGTTTGGACCCCTTCGTTTTTGAACTAAACCCCAAACTCTTCTATCTAACCAAACAATTAGGGCAACTGAAACTAGTATTGGCACTACAAGAAAAAATATTTTGTAAATCTCGTTAAAAAATATATCTAAATATTCCATTTTAATTATTAGTTCCTTCTTTTAGACTCTTAATTTTAACATTTCTACAGTCACTCATAGTTTTTGATGCTCTAGCTATTGAATTAGTAAAATAGTAATCAATTTCATTAATTAAAATTTTTTCATTAAAAAATTCTGAATTCAGTTTTTTGTTATTTTTAAATATTTTATTAGGTAAGCTATCAATTCCGGAGAAGTTTTTTATTTGACCAAGCGTTAATTTTTTAAGGTCTTCGTAGTTATGGAAAAGTTTTTCATTCTTTAATTTTTTAATTATTAAATTAAAAATTTTCCAGTCTTCTTTAGCTTGACCTGCAGGATAAGAAGCTTTTCTACATTCTTGTAACCTTCCCTCTAAGTTTATATACATGCCATCCTGCTCAGTGTATGCAGGACTAGGTAATATTATGTCCGCAATTTCTGCACCCCTATCTCCATGGCTACCTTGGTAAATAATAAATTCATTCTTTTTTACCAATTCGAAATTGTCTGAGCCTAGAAGATATATTAGTTCAAAATTATTATTCTTGATTTTTTTAAAGAATGTTCCCCCGTCATCTTTTTTTTCATTAAAAAATTGTAAGTCAATACATCCAACTGTTGATGCATTTTGAGACAAAATATTTAAAGCATTCCAATTTTTATTTATAAAATTATTTTTAAATAAAAATTCTTTTATTTCCTCGAAAATAAATTTCCCGCTTTTCAGCTCTAGAGCGGACTCGCCAATAATAACGATCGGTTTTTTAGAAGATAAAAACTTCCTGCTAAATTCATTTTTTCCCCCAATTATTTCTTTAAAAGTCTCAGTTGTATCGCCGATAATATTATATTTGTAAGTAAGATCACCTACATCCCCCAAAGAGTAAATAGGTGTCTTATTTTTTACAAAAGCTTTTCTTATTCTAGCATTAACCATTGTTGCCTCGTGTCTAGGATTACAACCAATCAGTAAAATCAAATCTGATTTCTCTATGCCACTAATTGAGGAATTAAATAAATAATTAATTTTGTCAGATGAATTAATGTAAAAATTTCTTTCTCTAAAATCGTAGTTAGTACAGTTAATAGTATTTAAAAACTTTTTAAAAGAAAAAATATTTTCTAAACTTACCATATCACCAACATGTGCTCCTATAAGTTTGGGATCAGTGACATTTATTTTATTACATATTAGTTCGATAGCTTCTTCCCAAGTTGTCTTAGCCAGTTTACCATTCTTTTTGATGTAAGGAGTATCTAAACGTTGCTTTAATAATCCATCGCATGCATATCTTGTTTTATCAGAAATCCATTCTTCATTAATTTCATTATTAATTCTTGGTAAAATCCTTTTTACTTCCCAGCCATAAGTATCAACTCTAATATTTGATCCAACGGCATCCATTACATCAATACTTTCAGTTTTTTTAAGCTCCCATGGTCTTGCTTCAAAAGCATAAGGTTTAGAAGTAAGTGCTCCTACAGGACATAGGTCAATAACATTAGCAGATAATTCTGACTCCATTGATTTCTCTAAGTAAGTAGTGATCTCCATATCTTCACCCCGACCAATAGCTCCTAATTCAGAGACACCTGCAACTTCAGTAGCAAATCTTATACATCTGGTGCAATGAATGCACCTTGTCATCTGAGTTTTTATTAAAGGGCCCATGTATTTCTCTTTTACAAATCTTTTATTTTCTGAAAATCTAGATTTATCTACTCCATAGTATAGAGATTGGTCTTGTAAATCACATTCACCTCCCTGATCACAAACTGGACAATCTAAAGGATGATTGGCTAGTAAAAATTCCATAACACCTTTTCTAGCTTTTTCGACAAATTCAGTATTAGTTTTAATATTCATTCCTTCAGTTGCTGGCATCGCACAAGATGCTATAGGTTTTGCAGATTTTTCCATTTCTACAAGACACATTCTACAGTTTCCAGCTATAGAAAGTTTTTCATGATAACAAAATCTTGGTATTTCAACATTGGCAAGTTCACATGCCTGTAACACAGTCATGCCTTTATCGAATTCTATTTCTTTGCCGTTAATAGTAATTTTAGGCATTTTCTTTCTCCAATAAATGTTGATCAATTAAATAAGGGACATTTCTTTTCTTTTTAACTATTGGGGTTCCAGTACACTTTTTTTCTATTTCTTTTCTGAAATGTCTCAATAAACCTTGAACTGGCCAAGATGCTCCCTCACCAAAAGCACAAATAGTGTGTCCTTCAATCTGTTTTGTAACATCAGATAATAAATCTATATCTCTATATGTGGACTCTCCCTTGGCTGTCCTTTCAAGTATTCTCCACATCCATCCAACACCCTCTCTACAAGGTGTACATTGACCACAACTTTCATGTTTATAAAATTTAGCTATTCTTGCCATACATTTAATAATGTCTTGCTCTTTGTTAATAACAACTATGCCAGCGGTTCCTAGTCCACTCTTAGCTTTAACTAAAGAGTCAAAATCCATAGTAATAGTTTCACATATATTTTTTGGTAGTAAAGGCATTGATGAACCACCTGGAATGACTGCTTGTAAATTATCCCATCCTCCAACGACACCTCCTGCATATTTTTCTATTAAATCTTTCAAAGGTATGCCCATCTCTTCCTCAACATTACAAGGGTTGTTTACGTTACCTGATATGCAAAAGATTTTTGTGCCTGTATTTTTAGGTTTACCTATAGACGAAAACCATTTTGCACCTTTTCTTAAAATAGTAGGGACAACTGCAACAGTTTCTACATTATTTACAATTGTGGGACATCCATATAGACCTACTAAAGCTGGGAAAGGAGGTTTTAATCTTGGTAACCCTTTGTTACCTTCTAAACTTTCGAGTAGCGCTGTCTCTTCTCCACAAATATATGCTCCTGCACCATAATGAATATATACTTCGAAATCCCATCCTGAACCGCATGCATTTTTACCTAGAAAATTTTTCTTATAAGCTTGATCAATAGCCTCTTGAAGTCTCTTGCCCTCATTATAATACTCGCCTCTAACATAAATGTAACAAGTGTGTGCATTGACAGCAAAGCCTGCAATTAAACAGCCCTCCAACAATTTTTGTGGTTCAAATCTTAAAATGTCTCTATCCTTACAAGTCCCAGGTTCAGACTCATCGGCGTTTATAACCAAATAATGTGGTCTTGAGCCTACTTCTTTCGGCGCAAAAGACCACTTTAATCCTGTTGGAAAACCTGCTCCTCCTCTACCTCTAAGTTCTGAAGATTTTACCTCATTAATTATCCATTCCCTACCCTTTGATATGATTTCCTTGGTGTTATTCCAATCATTACGTTTAATAGAATTTTCTATTTCCCAACCAAAATCATTGTAAAGATTTTTAAAAATTTTATTCTCTTCTTTGATCATTTTGAACTATTACCATTTAAATTTTTATCTTTCTCAGGCGAAGTATTTCTTCTTCCTCTGTAAGAACCAGGTTTTAAAGGCTTATCATTTAATAATGATTCTACAATTTTATTAGCATTATTTTCATTCAAATCTTCATAATAATCATTATTAACCTGCATCATCGGAGCGTTTACACATGCGCCTAAACACTCAACTTCCATCCAAGAACATCTTTTATTTTCAGAAAGTTTTCTTTCTTTTGAAGAAATTTTTTCTTTACATACTTTGACTAATTTATCTGCGCCTCTTATTAAGCATGGGCTTGTAGTACATACCTGAATGAAATATTTTCCAACAGGAGAGAGATTATACATGGAATAGAAGGTAGCTATCTCATAAACATTTATATAGGGAATAGATAAAAATTTTGCAATATATTTCATTGCTGCTAAAGGTATCCAATTATCATTTTGTTTTTGAGCTAAATACAGTAATGGCATAACTGCGCTTTTCTTATTGTTGTTAGGATATTTTTTCAAAATTTCATCTACAATTTTCTGATTTTTATCAGAAAATTTAAAAATATTTGGTTGTTCGTTATAAACTTCTTTTAAACTCATCGATCGACCTCGCCAAAAACAATGTCTAATGAACCTAGAACAGCAGGAACATCTGCTAACATATGACCACGTATTAAATAATCCATTGCTTGCAAATGAGAAAACCCTGGGGCTCTTATTTTGCATCTGTATGGTTTATTGCTTCCATCAGAAATTAAATATACTCCAAATTCACCTTTTGGAGCTTCTACTGCTGTGTAAACATCTCCAGCTGGTACCCTAAATCCCTCAGTAAAGAGTTTGAAATGGTGAATGAGAGCTTCCATGGAATCTTTTAATTCATCTCTACTAGGAGGTGAAATTTTCCCGTCTATTGATTTAACGGGCCCTTTTGGTAGATTTTTTAAACATTGTTTTATTATTTTTACACTTTCTCTCATTTCTTCAACTCTGCAGAGATAGCGGTCATAACAATCTCCATTTTTTCCAATTGGGATTTTAAATTCTAAATCTTTATAACATTCATAAGGTTGAGATTTTCTTAAATCCCACGGTACCCCTGATCCTCTTAACATGACACCAGAGAAGCTGTGACTTAATGCTTCCTGCTTTGTTACGATTCCAATTTCAACATTCCTTTGTTTAAATATTCTATTATCAGTTAATAAACTTTCTAAATCATCTATAGTCTTAGGAAATTTGTCACAAAATTTATCTATATCTTCGTATAATTTAGTTGGAAGATCTTGATGAACTCCGCCTGTTCTAAAAAAATTTGCGTGCAGTCTTGATCCTGAAGCCCTCTCATAAAATGTCATAAGTGTTTCTCTTTCTTCAAATCCCCACAAAGAGGGTGTTAAAGCACCAACATCTAATGCTTGAGTAGTTATATTTAATATATGGCTTAATATTCGACCAATTTCGCAAAAAATTACTCTAATGTATTTTGCCCTAATTGGAATTTCTAAATTTAATAATTTTTCCGTTGCTAGTGCGAAAGCATGTTCTTGGTTCATCGGAGCCACATAATCTAATCTATCGAAATACGGTAATGCTTGAGAGTAGGTTTTATGTTCAATTAATTTTTCTGTTCCTCTATGCAGTAAACCTATGTGTGGATCTGCTTTTTCAACAATCTCTCCATCTAATTCTAATATAAGTCTAAGAACCCCATGGGCTGCAGGATGTTGTGGACCAAAATTAAGATTTAATGTTTTATTCTTTTTTTTCATTATTAGATTTTTTTTTTATTTCTTTTAAATACTTTGTTCCTTCCCAAGGACTTTCAAAATCAAAATTTCTGTAGTTTTGTTCAAGTTTAACAGGCTCGTAGATTACTTTTTTTTCCTTTTCGCTATATCTTACCTCGTTAAATCCTGTTAGAGGAAAATCTTTTCTTAATGGATGACCTTTAAAACCATAATCTGTTAAAATTCTTCTAAGGTCGGGGTGATTTGTAAATTTTATTCCGTACATATCAAACACTTCCCTTTCCATCCAATTGGCAGATGGAAAAATTTTAACAATTGATGGAATGCTTTTGCTTGATTCAAAGTCTATGCAAAGTTTAATTCTTAAATTTTTTTCATGTGAGAGTAATAAATAAATTAGTCTAAATCTTTTATCTCTCTCAGGAAAATCAACTCCAGCTATATCTATTAGTTGCTTAAATTTACAATTATCATTTGATTTTAGAAATTGTACAATCGAAAACAAATTTTCCACATCTAATTCCAACATTATTTCGTTAAAACTTATAGTGGACTTTTTTATTTTGCTTGCTAACTCTGAGTTAACTGCTTTTTCAAGTTCTTGAATATCCTTTATGAACATAAATTATCTTTTAACACTACCTTCTCTTCTAATTTTTTTTTGAAGTTGAAGTACTCCATATAACAAAGCTTCTGCCGATGGTGGACAACCTGGAACATAAATATCTACTGGCACAATTTTATCGCATCCTCTTACAACTGAATAAGAGTAGTGATAATAACCTCCTCCATTAGCGCAACTTCCCATGGATATTACGTATCTTGGTTCTGGCATTTGATCATAAACTTTTCTTAAAGCTGGAGCCATTTTATTTGTTAACGTGCCTGCAACTATCATAACATCGGATTGTCTTGGCGAAGCTCTTGGAGCTGCTCCGAATCTTTCAAGATCATACCTTGGCATTGAAGTCTGCATCATTTCTACAGCACAACAAGCGAGCCCAAAAGTCATCCAGTGAAGTGAGCCGGTTCTAGCCCAATTGATTAAATTATCTGTAGAAGTTGTGATAAAACCTTTTTCACTAAAATCTTTAGCGATTTGTTTAAAGTTTTCTGGAATTTGATCTTCTTTATTTTTAAAAAAATTTGAATTTATTCCCATTCCAAAGCTCCTTTTTTCCATTCATAGATAAACCCAATAGTTAATACACCTAAAAAAATCATCATTGACCAAAAACCTAGTGTTCCTATATTGCCGAGTGAGATAGCCCAAGGAAAAAGGAAAGCTATTTCTAAATCAAAAATTATAAAGAGTATTGCGACTAGATAAAACCTCACGTCAAATTCTAATCTCGAATCTTCAAAGGCTTCAAAACCACATTCATAAGCTGAGAGTTTTTCTGGATCAGGGTTACTTGGAGAGGCTAAATAATTAGCTAATAAAAAACCAATGCTTAATAATAAAGCAATAAATAAAAATAATATTATTGATAAGTATTCTGTTAAAAAATTATAAATCATTTTTTTAATATCTACCCTAATACCATTTGGCTTAGGGATTCTTATATTAAGTTATGATGTATATATAACATCTCAGTCACTTGTGTACAGGTAACAGAAGATCGCATTATCGTAACTTTAACTGAAAATGATTATCAACTAGTGGCGGGAGTGACGGGACTCGAACCCGCGACCTCCTGCGTGACAGGCAGGCGCTCTAACCAACTGAGCTACACCCCCAATTCAGCTTAATTTGGTGGGCGGTAAAGGACTCGAACCTATGACCCTCTCGGTGTAAACGAGATGCTCTACCAACTGAGCTAACCGCCCTAAATTAAACAGAACCGAGATATACAACATAAATTTTATAATGTAAAAAGTAAAAAATACTAATTTAAGTTTATGACTATAAGCTGTATTATTAATAAAAATGATTATTCAATGTAAATCTTGTAATAAGAAATTTACGGTACCGGATAGCGCAATTACGGCAAAAGGTAGGTTGGTACAATGTAGCTCATGTGGTAATCAATGGACACAATATCCAATAACCTCAAAAAAAGAAATAATACCTCCTGTAATTAGAAAGAGTACCAAATCTACTTCTTCGAAAAGAAAAAAAACTAAAGATATTGATGTATACTCTAATGAGTATTTACAAAAAAAACATGGAATAAAAATCATAGATCCCTCTAGTATAAACAAGAAAACAATTCAAAAGAAAAACAAGTCAAAATTTAGTAAGAGAGCAAGTTCAGGTTTAGGATTTTATAGTTATTTGGTTTTAATTTCTGTAACGCTAATTTTTTTATTTGGTACTTTTAACCTAACAAAAGATATTTTAATTTATAATTACCCTTTCTTAGAAAGCTACATAATATATTTTTATGAAACATTGAATAATATCAGCTTAATTTTCTCAGATATGATTTCAAATTACTAAATTTATATGAAAGATAATTTTCATGTTAATGAAATATTAGAGGCTGTAGATTTATTATTAAATTCTAAATCAAAGAAAGACACAACAACAAAATTAAAAACTAATCAAGTCTTACCTCCTGAAACTGAAAATATTATTTCTCAAGCTGAAAAATTTATCAAAACTAAATAATTATTTTTCTAAGTCTTTTATATTAATAATTTGTTTTGATAGATGTGAATTTTTTGATTTGATCTCTTTAAAAAAATTCCAAGCCAAAACTAACATTGTATTGTTATTATCTTGAATTTTAGATTTATTTTTTATCGGTATTTTTACTCCTGGGATAAATTTTCCTTGTTTTAGTTTATTATCTTCTACAACAAAATCTAACTCATCGGAAATACCAAAAAAATTTAATGCAGTGGTAGCTTTAGCTGGAGAACCATAACCGATTATTCTATTACCTCTTTTTTTAATATCATTAATTTTTCTAATTACATTTTTCCTAATACTGTAAACTTTTTTTCCGAAGTTTTCATAAGTTTTGAATTTTTTTATCCCATATTTTTCTTCATCAATTAAAGTCTTTTTAACACTTCCGTCTGCTTTAATATTTTTTCCTTTCTTTATAAAAACTCTTATTGAACCGCCATGAGTTTCAACTTCTTCAACTTTATAAATTTTTGCATCAAATTGTTTAAAGAAATTATTTAATGACGTTAAAGACCAGTAATTATAATGTTCATGATAAATATTATCAAAAGTAAGATCTTTTAAAGTTCTTATTAAATATTGTACCTCTATAATTATTGTTCCATTTTTACTTAAAAGATTTAACATGCATTGAGCCATTTCTTTTAAGTTATCTGAATGAGCAAAAACATTTGAAGCTAATATCAAGTCAGCATTTTTCTTAATTTTTTTTATATTTTTCTTAGTCAAAAAACCATTGTATGTTTTAATTTTATTTTTATTAGCAAGCTTTGATAAATTTTTAGCTGGTTCAATGCCTAATATATTTTTAAAACCTAAATCTTTAAAGGGTTTTAAGGCAATTCCATCATTGCTGCCTACATCAATAATATAAGACTTTTTAGCTTTTAATTTAAGTTCTTTTATATATTTGTTTGCAGCATTAATAAAATGATTTCTAAATGTTTTAGAAGTTGAAGAAGTATATAAATAATTATTAAACATTTTTTTCGGGTCTACAGCTACAGAAAGTTGGCAATTATAACAATTGTCACAATAATTTACTTCTAATGGATATAATTCACATTTTTCATTTTTAGTTTTTAATAAATTATTTGCTAATGGTTGATATCCCAGGGAAACAACTCGTCTAAGTTTTGTATTTCCACAAACTCTACAATCAAATTTGTAACAACCCAATAACAAATTTTTTTCTTTTTCGTCTACAAAAACATGTTTTATTGTGTGAGTAACTCCATAATTTTCATGTTCACGCTCGCCTCTTACTAGGTTTAAAAAAGTACTATCTTTTGTAAAAACCATGGTGTGAGCGACATTAGGTTTTATAATTGACAATTGTCCTTCGTTAACAACTTGAGTAATTTTTGGGGATTTTGGATTTAGTATATCTTGAAATATTTCGATAATTTGACCTTTCGTAAATAAACATTTTTGTTCTTGTTGAGGGTGATAATGATTAGCTCTTATAGTTCCTTTTTTTGAATTAATTAAACCTATCATATTTATAGGTTCTGTAAGCTCGTGGTTACTAATTTTTCCTCTAGCATCAGAAAATTCTTTTTCTCCATCTTTTACGTGCTCAAGGTCTTTGATTAAATTTTGCTTTGACCACTTTTGAATCATTTCTTTTATGCTCTCTTCAAGACCATATTTAAACTTGAAACCTTTTTTTAACAATTTTTTGTTTGATAAAGAGAAACCAAGGTTTGGAACCTCGTCATTAGTTTCTTTTAAGATTATATTTGGATTATATTTTCTACAAATTTCTGCTACTTCTTTTACTGTAACTGTATCTTTTGTTAAATTAAATAAATCATTTGAAATATCATCTCTTTCTTCCATAAATTTAAAGCATCTTGCGACATCAATAAGCGGAACCAAACTTTTAACTTGTCTTCCTCCCGCATAAAGTTTTAAAGTTCCATTTTGAGATGTTATTTGGGAGAAAAAATTTGACATTATGTCTATTCTTGCCGTATCTGTAGAATAACCATATACAGATCCTAACCTTAATATTATATATTTTTTTCCTGAAGACTTAAGTTGTTTTTCATTATAATCTTTAGATTTTCCATAAGACAATACAGGATTAGTTTCCTCATCTTCTGATATATCATTTTTTACTTTTTCTATTCCCTCGTATACTACATGTGTTGAAGGAACAATAATTTTACAATTATCACCCATTACATCAATTATGTTTTGAGTTCCTTCTTCAGCAACTACTTTTATTTTTTCGTCTTTTTCATTGCTACTTTGACTTTGTACTCTTGGAACGTCAGTAATTCCTGCTAAGTGATGAATTATATCAGCATCTGCACAATGCTTTTTTATTAAATCTTTATCCAAAATATCTCCATGGATAAAATCCATATTCCATTTTCTTAATTGATGAATTCTTTCTGAAATAAATCTATTATCAATTACTGTTATAGTATCATTCCAACTATATCCTGAGTAAATCTTGCACAATTCTGTGCCTATATATCCTAAGCCACCAGTGATAACTATTTTTTTTCCCATTAATTTAAATTTACTTATATAAAATTTTATTATAACTCAATTAATATATGAATATTTATGACTGTTTTATGTATTTTGATGAAGATTTACTCCTAGATTTAAGGCTTAATATTCTGGATAAATATGTGAAAAAATTCATTATTACCGAGGCTACTTACACTCATAATGGAACGCCAAAAAAGCTAAACTTTAATTTAAACAACTTTGCTAAATTTAAAGACAAAATATCATATATAGTTATTGATAGTCCGCCTCCTGATATTAAAGAAATAAATAAAAATGACTCAGAAGAAATAAGAGGGGAAAAGCTAATACTTAATGGCATGGCAAGAGATTACTTTCAAAGAGAGAACTTGTCTAAAGGGTTGAATGATGCACTAGAAGACGATTTTATTATGATAAGTGATTTGGATGAAATTCCAAATTTGGATGGATTAGATTTTGAGAGAAACAAAGATCAAGTTATTATTTTCAAACAAAAAATGTTTTATTATAAATTAAACTTATTTTACAAAGAGTTTAATTGGTATGGATCTAAAGCGTGTAGAAAAAAAAAATTTATATCTCCTCAATGGTTAAGGAATATTAAATCAAAGAAATATCCCAAATGGAGATTTGATTTAATTTTTTCCAAAAAAAAATATACTAATATTTTTCATGTAGAGAACGGTGGTTGGCATTTTACGTGTTTAAAAAAAGCTGAGGATTTAGAAAAAAAATTATTAAATTTTGCGCATCACTATGAATATGAAGAAAGTGGATTGAATATAAAAGATATAAAAAAATTAATTGAAGAGAAAAGAGTTATGTATGACCACAATGTAGATAAAAAAGAATTTAAGTGGTCAGGGAGCACTAAATTGAGAAAATTAGACCTTCATCAATTACCAAGTTATATATCTAAGAACTTATCTAAATATAGAGAGTGGCTAGATTAAACTAATGTTTTCTAGTTGTAGAAGTTTTTTGATTATTTTTTTTGGAAATTTGTTCTACCTCAACCCACTCAACTCTTTTTAGACTTTTTGTAAGAGCTATTTTAAGCACTTCATCAACATTTTTAACCGGCTTAATTTCAATATTTTTTTTTATTATTTCAGGTATTTCTATTAAATCTTTTTGGTTTTCGAAAGGTATAAGAACTTTCTTAATTCCAGCTCTATGTGCTGCTAATAACTTTTCTTTTAAACCACCTATTGGCAAAACAATTCCTCTTAAAGTAATTTCTCCAGTCATCGCCACATCTTTGTTTACTGGTATTTCAGTTATAGCAGAAATTATAGAAGTAACCATGGCTACTCCGGCAGAAGGTCCATCCTTAGGTATAGCACCTTCGGGAACATGAATATGAAAATCTTTTTTTTCAAAAATCGGAGGTATAATCCCATAATCTAAACTTTTTGATCTTATATAAGATTTTGCAGCTTTTACGGACTCCTGCATTACTTCCCCAAGTTTACCAGTAATTTGCATTTTACCTTTGCCTGACATAATTACAGACTCAATTTTCAATATTTCTCCCCCTACTTCAGTCCAAGCTAGTCCTGTAACTACACCCACTCTGTTCTGTTCCTCTATCTCGCCATATTTAAATTTTTCTACACCAAGGTATTTTGTAAGATCTTTTTCTTTTATAGGATTGTTAACTTTTTCCTTTGCATCTATTCTTTTGACAGTTTTTCTAGCGATTTTTGATATCTCTCTCTCTAAATTTCTTACTCCCGCCTCTCTTGTGTAATTTCTGATAATTTTTCTATTTAGGTTTTCTTTTATAGATAACTCATTTTTTTTTAATCCAGCATTTTCTTTTTGTTTTGGAATTAAATATTTTTGAGAAATGCTTACTTTTTCATCTTCTGTATAACCTGGTAATCTAATCAGCTCCATTCTATCTAGTAAAGGAGGTAAAATATTTAAAGTATTAGCAGTAGTAACAAACATTACATCTGATAAATCATAATCAACTTCTAAATAATGATCATTAAATTCTTTATTTTGCTCTGGATCTAAAGCCTCTAACAAAGCTGAAGATGGATCCCCTCTATAATCGTTTCCTACTTTGTCAATTTCGTCTAATAAAAAAAGTGGATTTTTTGTACCTGCTTTTTTCATCATTTGAATAATTTTACCTGGAAGAGAGCCAATGTAAGTTCTTCTGTGTCCTCTAATTTCAGCCTCATCTCTAGTACCGCCTAAAGAAATTCTAATAAATTTTCTTCCAGTTGCTCTAGCTATTGATTTTCCAAGTGAAGTTTTTCCTACTCCCGGTGGACCAACCAAACAAAGTATCGGACCTTTCATTTTCTCAGTTCTTTTTTGAACTGCTAAAAATTCAATTATTCTCTCCTTAACTTTTTCTAAACCAAAATGGTCTTCATCTAAAATTTTTTGAGCATTTTTGAGGTCTGTATTAATTTTGCTTTTGAAACTCCATGGCAACTCTGTCATCCAATCAAGATAATTTCTGACAACTGTTGCCTCAGCAGACATCGGACTCATTGATTTTAATTTTTTCAATTCTGAGAGGCATTTTTCCTGAACTAATTTTGGCATTTTAGCTTTTGCAATAGCTTTTGTTAAATTTGAAATTTCATCTTTTCCTTCATCTATTTCTCCTAATTCTTTTTGAATAGCTTTGAGTTGTTCATTTAAATAATACTCTCTTTGAGTTTTTTCCATTTGATTTTTAACTCTTCCTCTTATCTTTTTTTCAACAGAAACAACGCTTGTTTCTTTGTCAATAAATTCATATATCTTTTCAAGTCTCTTTCTTAAATCTGCTAGTTCTAACAATTCTTGTTTTTGAGAAATTTCTAAATTTAAATTGGAAGCAATGTTATCTGCTATCTCACTAGAGTCTTTTAATTTTTTTATTCCATCTATTACTTCAGATAAATCTCTTTTGTTTAGTATTAGAAGTTTTTCAAATTTTTTTACAAGTGATTGTGCGTATGTATCAGAATCTTTATTTTTGTTTGTTTCTTCAATAGTTTCTGATTCACAGCTGAGAAAATTCTCTTTTTCATCTTTAAAAATTTCCAATATCTTTACTCTTTTAATGCCTTCAACTAAAACTTTCACCGTGCCGTCAGGTAGTTTTAATAATTGAAGAACTTTGCTTAAACAACCATAACCGTAAATATCTTTTTCCTCAGGTTCATCAATTTCCGAATTTTTTTGCGCAGATAATACTATTGATTTATCGTTTTTCATGACCTCTTGAAGAGCCTTTATAGATCTTTCTCTCCCTACAAATAAAGGAACAACCATTGAAGGAAAAATTACTATATCTCGTAGAGGTAAGAGCGGTTTTTTATTTATAGCCATAATACCTATATATGATAATCAGAATTGAAATATCAAGATACTTATTTATCTATAGTGTGACTATTATGCTGCAGATGTTGATTGTTTTTTTCCGTAGGTAACTATAGGCTCTTTATCACCTTTTGCTGCAGCCTTGTCTATGCTTACTTTAGTAACATTGTCGTTTTCTGGTAATTCAAACATGGTTTTTAAAAGTATATTTTCCAGAATTGACCTTAATCCTCTCGCTCCAGTTTTTTTATTAATTGCCTTTTTGGCGATTTCAGAAAGAGCATCTTCTTGAAATTCAAGCTCAACATTTTCGAACTCAAACAATCTTTTATACTGTTTGATTAAAGAATTTTTTGGTTCTTTAAGAATTTTTATTAATGATTTTTCATCTAAATCATTTAGTGTCGCAATAATTGGCATTCTGCCTATAAACTCCGGTATAAGTCCGTACTTAATTAAGTCCTCTGGCTCTAAGTTTTTCATAATTTCTGCTAAAGGTTGTTCCTCATAGTCTTTTACTTGAGCACCAAAACCTATTGAAGTACCTTTGCCTCTCCTCTCAATAATTTTATCTAATCCTGCAAAAGCACCGCCACAAATAAATAAAATATTTGTAGTGTCTACCTGTAAAAACTCTTGCTGAGGATGTTTTCTTCCCCCTTGAGGAGGAACGCTGGCTACTGTTCCTTCCATGATTTTTAAAAGTGCTTGTTGTACTCCTTCACCTGAAACATCTCTAGTGATTGAAGGATTTTCTGATTTTCTACTAATTTTATCTACTTCATCAATGTAAACTATTCCCCTTTGAGCTTTCTCTACATTGTAATCTGCCGCTTGTAATAACTTTAAAATAATATTTTCAACATCTTCTCCAACATATCCAGCCTCTGTTAAAGTTGTTGCATCAGCCATAGTGAAAGGCACATCTAATATTCTTGCTAATGTTTGTGCTAAAAGGGTTTTTCCACAACCAGTTGGACCAACTAATAAGATATTTGATTTTGATAATTCGACATCTTTGTTGTTTTTTGTTTCATGATTTAATCTTTTATAATGATTGTGTACTGCTACAGACAGAACCTCTTTAGCAAATTTTTGCCCAATAACATAATCGTTTAATACGTTACAAATTTCTTTTGGTGTAGGAACTCCATCCTGATGTTTTATTAAAGAACTTTTGTTTTCCTCTTTGATAATATCCATACAAAGTTCAACGCATTCATCACAAATGAATACTGTAGGTCCAGCAATTAATTTTCTCACCTCATGCTGGCTTTTTCCACAAAATGAACAGTAAAGTATATTTTTATTATTTTTATCAGACATAACGAATCAATTACTTGATATTAAATCTTCAGAATCTTCATATCAAGTATAAGTTGTTTTAACGGCTATATATTGTGTATTATTTTCTCTTTTCCACTACTGAGTCTATAAGACCAAATTTTTTTGCTTCATCCGCCGTCATAAAATTGTCTCTCTCAAGAGCGCTGGAAATTTCTTCAACTGACTTTCCTGTGTGCTTAGCATAAATTTTATTTAATCTATTTTTAAGATCAAGAATTTCTTTAGCGTGAATTTGAATATCTGTAGCTTGTCCTTGAAAGCCGGAAGAAGGTTGGTGAACCATTATTCTAGAATTAGGCAAAGAAAATCTTTTTCCTTTTTCTCCAGCAGCTAATAAGAAAGAACCCATAGATGATGCCTGTCCAATACACAAAGTTGAAACTGGTGAATTTATGTATTGCATAGTATCATAAATACCTAGCCCAGCAGTTACAAGACCACCAGGACTATTAATATAAAAATTAATTCCTTTCTTTGGATTTTCAGACTCGAGAAACAACAATTGCGCTGTTACTAAAGATGCAACATTATCATTAACTGGGCCAACTAAAAAAACTATTCTTTCTTTTAAAAGTCTTGAATATATATCAAAAGCCCTTTCCCCTTTAGCAGTTTGTTCAACAACCATTGGTATAAGTGAATTCATTTGCTCTTCAATTTTGCGACTCATAGTAATGGTCTTATACAACTATTAGTTACTTTTTACTAATTTTTTTTGTTTTTGCTTTATTTTTAGAGCCATTAAAATCTGAAATAACCTTTTCTGCTTCCTGAGTTGATAATTGTTTTGATGTTAATTTTATTTTAGATTTCAAAAGTTTAATAATTTTTTCTTCATAAATTGCACCTTTTAAACTTTGAGCAACATGAGGATTTTTTTTATAATACTCAATCACCATTTTTTCTTGACCTGGCATTCCCCTTATTTGTTTTTGTATTTCAGCATCTATTTCTGCATCAGTAACTTTAAGATTATTTTTTTCCCCATATTCATTTAAAACTAGACCAAGTTTAATTCTTGATTTTGCTAGTTTTTCATTTGCATCTTTGTGTTTGTCTTTATCTTTATCTTTAAGATTTCTTGTCATTGTAGCAATTTCATTATCTACCAGGTTTTTTGGTAGATCAAATTTATGAGATTTTTCTAACTGATCTAAAATTTCTTTTTTAGTAATAGAGTCTAGAGCTTGCTTATATTGAGAAATAATTTGTTTTTCTATTAATTTTTTTAGATCTATTAAATCTTTAGCTCCCATAAGTTTTGCAAAATTATCATCGACTAATGTCTCTCTAGGTTTTTTTAAACCAATAATTTTACACTCAAATAGAGTTTTTTTATTTGCCAATTCTTCTTTAGGGTGGTTGGATGGAAGTACCGCTTGAACTTTCTTCGTCTCATTTTTTTTAACGCCAATTAACTGTTTGTCAAAATCTTTGAGAAATAAATCTTTTCCCAATTCAATTTGAACGCCCTTACCTTCGCTCCCTTCAAATTTATTCCCGTCTACAGTTGCAGAATAGTCAAAAATTAATTGATCTCCTTTTTCTGATTTGTCGTCTTTATTTTTATCAATAAAATTTTTATGTTGTTTAGCGATTTCTTTTAGCTTTTCCTCTACGAGTTTATTGTTTGTTTTAACCGTATATTCGGTAGCTTGAAATTTATCGAAAGGTTTTAATTCAAATTCAGGCAATGAGTCAATTTCTAGAGTATAGTTTAAGTCTTTACCTTCTCCAAAAGTTTTAAGATCAATTTTTGGTTGTCCAGCTACTTTAATTTTATTTTGTTCGATGGCTTTAGCAGAAGACTCTTTTAATAACTTGTCAATTACATCGCCGTAAACGGCTTTTCCAAATTGACTTTTTATTACTGAAGGTGGAACTTTACCTGGTCTAAAGCCTTTAAGACTTACTTCAGACTGAAGTTCTAGAAGCCTTTCCTCAATTTTTTTCTTGATAGTTTTCTTATCAATAATAATTGATAAACTTGTTTTTAAACCTTTTTTTGACTGTACTTCTACTTTCATATTTTTTGGTGGGCAAGAAGAGACTCGAACTCTTAAGCCTTGCGGCACTAGTTCCTAAGACTAGCGCGTATACCAATTCCGCCACTTGCCCAATATTGTTTAGCGATGTGTTTATATATCAATTTCCTTTTTTGCGAAACTATAAACTCTAAAATAAATTATCAAATAAACAATTAAAAGAAAGAAGAACCAATATCTACAAATAAAAGGATTCTCTTTAAAGAAAATTGCAGGCAAAATTAAAACAAAATAAACCAGATTAATAATTAAAGAATTAAGATAATTACAATCTATAAATTTTTTTGTTTTCTCTAGACATTTGAATAATAGCATATGAAAATGGTTATTATCGGGAATTAGAGGTGATTTTTTTAAATATATTTTTCTAAAAAAAGAAAAAAATACCTCAAAAAATAAATAAAATAAAAGTATACAAAAGAAAAAAGATGAAATTTGAGGATTTAAATTGTTTGTCTCTATAACATTTAAGGCAATTAGAGAACCAAATAAATAAGACCCGCTGTCCCCCAAAAAAATCTTCGCTTTAGGAAAATTGAACAATAAAAAAGAGAAAAAAATTGCAATTTGACCCGTTATAATTAAAGCAAGTTCCATATTTTGATTGTCAATATTAATTAGCAAAAGTATAAAATTTATCAATATTGAGTGAATTACGAGTAGGCCATTAAAACCATCTATCAAATTTGCTCCATTAATAACAAATAAAAAACACAACAAAATAAATGAAACTTCAAAAAATCTATTTGATGTCCAAGATTTTAAAAAACCAATGTCTATATTATCGATATTAATGGAGAGAAAAATTATACTTAAAGTTAAAGCTACAATCATAAAAATTAACCTAATTTTAGGGTTGGTTTTAATCTTTATGTCATCTAAAAATCCTAAAGAAAAAAAAATTATAGATAAAAATAAATAATCACTAAGTATTCGACCAAACAAAAAATTATAAATAAAAATAAAAAACATCAAAGAAATGAATGATGCTAATCCTCCACCTCTGGATATAGGCTCTACATGAAAGGCTTGGGGTTTATCAAAATCCTGATCCAACAAAATCCCATTTCCAATTTTGCTGGAAGTTTTTTGTACAATTAAAGTTACAAAAAAACCTACTAGCGTTACGATTGACAAAAAACTTTGTGTAGCCTGCTCTGAAAACATTATTTTCTTACCAATTTATCATTTTTTTTTACAATATATATACCTGAAACTATTATAATTAATGAAACTAGTACTCTCCAAGTGATTTCTTCACTCATAATTATATATCCAAAGAATACACCAAATAGTGGAATTAAATAGGCAACTTGAGTTTGAAATACTAGACCAACCTTAGTTAATAAATGAAACCTTAACATCCAAGCTATTCCAGTTGGAAAAACTCCTAAATATATTAAAGCTAGAGTTGACTCTATAGATGGATTTAAGTTCGACCAAGGTTCTTGTAATAAACATAGTGGAAAAAGGAAAATCAAAGACCATAATATAGTTGAGGTAGACACATTTTCGTTCCCTTTATTTTTTAGAAATTTAAGAGTTAATATTCCTCCAACTACATAAAAAGTAGATCCAACTAAAATTATTAATGCATAAAGAAAGTTGCTCTCAGATATTACTAACTTATCAAAAAATAAAAAAACTACTCCAGTAAAACCAAAAATAACTCCAATTAATTTAAAAAAATTTAGTTTTTCATTTTTTGTGAAAAAATGAGCTAATATTGTTCCGCTCAATGGAGTTGTACTCATTAATATTGCAGCTAAATAGCTCTGAACTTTGTTAGTTCCATAAGCAATTAATAAAAATGGAATTACAATGTTGCATAGCCCAACCAAAGAATACATTTTCCAATCTTTTGAAAAAGCTAATATTTTAATATTTTTATAAGAACAGTAAAAAGCCAAAGCTATTGATGCAAAGAAAACTCTAACAAAAACAAGAGTAAAAGTGTCATAAGTATATGTGGCTATTTTGATATTAAAAAAAGCTGATCCCCAAATTGCTCCAAGCAAAATTAATAATAAAACATCTATGGTTCTAGCTTCTTTTTTCATTTCAAGCTTAGATTGTATTATGTGAATAGTGCATATCAGTCATTCTAAATATTATATTATTGAAATTTTTTGTTCTGTTATGTTTAATACAATTTTAGTAAAACTTACAAAGGAATTTTTTCATGGGAAAAAAAGATGTCTTAAAATTGATGAAAGATAAAGAGGTGGAATTTGTAGACCTAAGGTTTACTGATCCTAGAGGTAAACTTCAACATTTAACAATGGACGCAACAATTGTTGATGATGATATGCTTGAAGAAGGAGTTTTTTTTGACGGGTCCTCAATAGCAGGATGGAAAGCAATTAATGAGTCAGATATGATACTAAAACCTGACTTATCAAGAACAATCATAGATCCTTTTAATTCGCATAGTACTTTAAATATTTTTTGCGACATTTTAGACGCTGTTAAAAAAGATCCTTATGAAAGAGATCCAAGAGGAACAGCTAAAAAAGCTGAAGCTTATTTAAATAAATCTGGTATTGGCGACAAAGCATATTTTGGTCCAGAACCAGAGTTCTTCGTCTTTGATGATGTTAGATACAAAAATGATATGAATGAAACAAGTTTTACAATTGATAGCTCTGAGGGTCCTTATAATACAGGAAAGAAATATGAGAATGGTAATATGGCTCATCGTCCTGGAATAAAAGGAGGTTATTTTCCAGTTCCTCCTGTTGATAGCGCGCAAGATATGCGAGGAGAATATTTAAAAGCTTTAAGAGATATGGGAATTAAAGTTGAAAAACATCATCACGAAGTTGCTCCAAGTCAACATGAATTAGGTATGTATTTTGGGACACTAACTAATCAAGCAGACAACATACAATTATATAAATATGCAGTGCAAATGGTTTCTCACTCGTTTGGTAAAACTGCTACTTTTATGCCTAAACCTGTCAAAGGAGATAATGGTTCAGGAATGCACTGCCATCAATCAATTTGGAAAGGCAGTACGCCGGTTTTCTCTGGAGATAAGTATGCAGGACTTTCTCAAAACGCGCTTTATTATATAGGTGGAATATTAAAACACGCTAAAGCCATTAATGCTTTCTCAAACGCAACAACAAATAGTTATAAAAGATTAATACCAGGATTTGAAGCTCCGGTTCTACTAGCTTACTCGGCACGAAATAGATCTGCTTCTTGTAGAATACCTATAACTTTAAGTAAAAAAGCAGCTCGTTGTGAAGTAAGATTTCCTGATGCGGCTGGAAACCCATATTTAACTTTTGCCTCTATGCTTATGGCTGGAATTGATGGAATTAAAAATAAAATTGATCCAGGAAAATCTCTAGATAAAGATTTATATACATTATCAGAAAATGAAGTTAAGAAAATCCCAACTGTTTGTGGCTCTTTAAGAGAAGCGATGGAAAATTTAGATAAAGACAGAAAATTTTTAACTCAAGGTTCTGTTTTTACTGACGATCAAATTGATGCTTACATAGCTCTAAAATTTGAGGAAATTTATAAATTCGAGCACACGCCACATCCGATTGAGTTTGAAATGTATTACAGTGGCTAATACTAAATTTTATTTTTTAAAATCTTTTGATCAGCTATTTTATTTTTATTCACGCCCTCTTTAATCGTGTACTCAAGCGTTCCATTAGCTCCGGCCTCAACAGATTTTTTTACATTTTTAAAAAGTTTTATTTCTTTTTCTTTAGCTTCTCTTTCTTTTGCAAACTTTTCTAAATGTTTAGTGTCTCTCATAATAGTTATTATACCTTAAAAGACTCTCCACATCCACAACGTTCTGTCTCATTTGGGTTTTTAAAGACAAATTGCGAGGAAAATTCCTCTTTTTTATAATCCATTTCTGTTCCTAAAAGATACATTATTGCTTTGGGATCTATTAAAACTTTGACCCCTTTATCTTCAACTACTTCTTCATTAGGTTTTACCTCTTTAGCATATTCCATTATATAAGAAAGCCCTGCACAACCACCTGACTTGACTCCTACCCTTACGCCAATTGTTGTTTTATCTGCGTTAGACATTATTTGTTTAATTCTATTAGCAGCATTTTCACTTAATTTTATAACTTGCTCTCTCATAAATTTAATTCTAATTTTGCTGCTTCCGACATCTTTGATTTGTCCCACGGAGGGTCCCAAACAAGATTTAGTTTTACGTCGGAAACACCTTTCACTTTCAATATATATTCCTTAACCTGTTTTGGCAAACTGTCTGCTACTGGACAATTAGGAGTAGTTAGTGTCATATCTACCTTAACTACATTCTTATGGTCAATTTCTATCTTGTATATAAGTCCTAATTCGTAAATATTTACAGGTATTTCAGGGTCGTAGACTTTCTTAATTTCTTTAATAATTTTTTCTTTTAAATCACTCATGTTTATTTATTCAGTGACAGTTGTCTCTTTTTTTCCTTCAGCAGCATGTATAAACGTATGCCAAGCTAAAGTAGCACACTTAACTCTCATAGGAAATCGTTTTACTCCAGAAAGAGACATCATTGTAGTATTTTCATCCTGAGTTAAACTATTTATACTAATTTTAGAGCCCTCCTTAAGCATATTTAAGAAATGTTCTAAGATTTTTTTTGCTACATTGAATTGTTTGCCTTTTATAGTTTCTGTCATAATAGAAGCTGATGCCATTGAAATAGCGCAACCTTCTCCTTCAAATGAAATATCTTCAACTTTTTTTTCGTTATCTAATTTTACGAAAACATGAACTTTATCTCCACAAAGAGGGTTGTGTCCTTTTGCATCTTTGTTAAACCCATGACATTTTTTTTTATTTCTTGGATTCTTGCCATGATCTAAAACTATTTCTTGATATAATTCTTTAATATCCATTTAAGTATTAAATACCTTATTACATTTTTTTATAGAACTACTTAATACATCTATATCTTCCTTAGTGTTATAAATGCCAAAAGATGCTCTTGCAGATGCAGTTATTCCCATTTTTTCATGTAAAATTTGACAGCAGTGGTGGCCTGCTCTTATAGCCACTCCATCTTCATCAAGAATTGTTGCTATATCGTGTGGATGAATTCCTTTAATTGTAAAAGAAATTATTGAGCCTCTGTTTTTTGGCTCACCAATAATTCTAACAGTATTATTTTTTTTAATTTCTTCTAGACCGTATTCCAAAATTTCCTTTTCATGTTGCAAAATATTTTTTATACCTACATCTTTTATAAATCTTATCGATTCTGAAAAACCTACAACTTCTGCAGTTTGTAAAGTTCCTGCTTCATATTTTGTAGGGCTACCAGGGAAAGTGATACTATCTTTTTTAACTTCTTCAATCATGCCTCCACCACCTTGGTAAGGAGGTAGTACATCTAGCCATTTCTTTTTAGCGTATAAAACACCCACTCCAGTTGGTCCATACATTTTGTGGCATGAAATTGCATAAAAATCGCAACCTAATTTTTGCATATCTATTTCTAAGTGCGGTGCTCCTTGACAGCCATCTACTAGAACTGGAATTTTTTTCTCGCGGGCCAAATCTACGATCTCTTTTATCGGCATAATATAACCAGTAACATTGGATAGATGCGTAATTGAAATAATTTTTGTTTTGTTAGTTATCATTTTTTTTATTTCATCAATATCTACTTCTCCTTTATCATTACATTTTGCAAATTTTATAATAGCTCCCTTTTTTTCTCTTAAAAAATGCCATGGAACATAATTAGCATGATGTTCTAATTCTGTTATTAAAATTTCATCACCTGAATTTATAAATTTCTCACCAAATGATGATGCTACTAAATTAATTGCTTCTGTAGCATTTTTTGTAAATATTATTTCTTCTCTTGATTTTGCATTAATATATTCTTTCATCAAATCTCTTGTTTCCTCAAACCTGTTGGTTGCAGTAACAGCTAAAGAATGAACG
>CABXUA010000002.1 GCA_902515355.1 uncultured Pelagibacteraceae bacterium
TATCCTTTTTAAATTTCTCGTAATCTGATGGACTCATTAAAGAGTCCAGTTCTGATTTGTTTTTTATTTTAATCTTAAAAAACCAACCATTGTTTTCAGGATCTTTGTTTACATTTGAAGGATCATCAACAATGGGCTGATTATTTTCTAATATTTCTCCAGAAACTGGCGTGTAAACATCGCTAGCAGCCTTTGTAGATTCTACTACTGCAGCTTTTTCATCTTTATTTAAACTTTTTCCTTTCTCTGGAAGTTCAACAAAAACAATATCACCAAGCATTTCAGTAGCATGCTTACTGATACCAACCGTGGCTGACTCTCCATTTAACAAGACCCATTCATGTTTTTTTGAATATTTTTTTTCACTCATTTTTCCTCCTTATTTGACATAACTTTTTTTATAAAATGGTAGCTTCGAAACTACAGCTTCATGTTTTTTTCCCCTCACTTCTAAGAAAATTTTACTGTTAATCTCTGAAAATTTACTTTTAATGTAACCCATAGCAACAGGACTATTTACACTTGGACCAAATGTTCCACTTGTAATAACACCTATTTCTTCATTAGATGATGAAAATATTTTTGTTCCTTCTCTTGCTATAATTCTCCCAGATGGTTTAACGCCTATTCTAATTTTAGAAACTCCATTTTGTAAATCTTTTTTAATATTTTCCCAACCTTTAAATCCACCTTCTTCTCTTCTTCTTTTTGAGATAGCCCACTTCAAATTTGCTTGTATGGGATTAATATTCTGATTTAATTCATGGCCGTATAAACATAAACCAGCCTCCAATCTAAGTGTGTCTCTTGCCCCTAGTCCTATTGGTTTAGCCCCCTTATCCGAAAGGAGCTTTGTAAAGTTTTCAACATTAATATTTGGTATTGAAATTTCAAATCCATCCTCCCCAGTATAACCAGATCTAGTTATATAAATTTTATTACCTTTGAAATCAAAATAACCGCCGTTCATAAATTTAAGTTGCTTTACTCCATTAACTATAGACTCTAAAATAGACTCAGATTTTGGGCCCTGGAGAGCAATAAGAGAAAGTTCCTTTTTTAACTCATATTTGCTGTTTGTATTTAAACATTTTGATATTTCTTTAATATCATTATCTTTACAGGCTGCATTTAATATAATGTTAAAACCTCCCTCAACTCTTGTGATTATAAGATCATCGATTACCCCGCCCTCATCATTAATTAAAAAAGAATATTTTGATTGATTCATTTTAATTTCTTTAAAATCTAGAGGTATAATTTTTTCTAAACTGTCTTCTGAAAATTTATTTCCCGAAATAAAAAGTTGGCCCATATGTGAGACATCGAAAAATCCTGCATACAGTCTTGTGCTTATATGTTCTTTTACTATTCCGTCTTTGTATTGAATTGGCATTTCATAGCCAGCAAAAGGAACAAATTTTGCTCCTAAATTTTTATGAAAATTATATAAAGCAGTTTTTTCCATTTTGTAATAACTCTCTTTTTCCCCATCTGTCTAAGTACCTGAGAGATTTACCCCTTCGGTGAGGCTTACGCCTGCTTTCCAGAGTTATTACAATAACGGTCCTTTTGCCTGAGAGTTTCCGGGGAGGTTGCTCCTTCGGCGCCAAAATTGGTCTCTCCCGTTATGAAAACATTCTAACACAATATTTTGATTTATTGTACTTTTTTATTGTAATCTAAACTTTTCATTACAACTGCAGAAATTATAATTAATCCGCCAATTAATACACTTAATGGTGGTATTTCACTATAAAATAACCAAACCCAAATCGGAGCAAATATTGTTTCCATCAACATTAATAACCCAACCATCACTGCTGGGGTTGTTCTGGAACCAATGGTAATACAAATAAAACCGATAGCTAATTGAGGTACTCCTAATAAAAAAGAAAACCAAATATCTTTCGCAGTTATCATTATAGAATCTATTAATAATAATCCGTATATGCAACTTAAAATACCTGCATAAAATATTGCTGGTATCATATCAAGGTTTGGATACTTTCTAATTATTAAAATTAAAATTGAGAAATTTATAGGAATAGCAAGAGCGGCTATATTTCCGTACAAGGATCCAGTGCCGATTGAGTCTCCAATCATTAGTGCTACTCCTATCATTGCTAAAACAATTGCAACAAGACCTCTTGGAGAAATCTTTTCTTTTAAAAAAAAATAAGCTAATACGGGTAAAAAAATAGTTTGAGTACTTATAATAAAGACTACATTAGCTACAGTTGTCTCTGTCATTGAATACATATAAGCGACAAAACTTACAGAAAGAAAAGCACCTCCTAATAAACCCTGGATGCCAGCTACTCTAATTTTTTTGATGGTTTCCTTTCCGTAAGTTAAAAATAGAAATATTATTAGAGCTAATAAGAAAAAGAGAGATCTGTAGAAAAGTATTTGCCAGATATTTGCACTTTCAAAAGATCTTATGATCAGACCTCCCCAACTAAGAGCAAAGCCGCCTAATAGTACTAGAATTGGTCCTGGAATTTTATAAATAAAATGCATTTAAAATTTCCTTACATATTGACGAAAAGCACTTTCAGCAATAGTTAGATCGACCATTTTGAACTTAATTTTTGAACCAGGTGTTTTTTGAACCAATTTATCATAATCAGCAGTGATAATGTTTGCAATTTTAGGATAACCGCCAATAGTCGGATGATCAGATAAAAGAATTATAGGCTGACCGTCCCCAGGTATTTGCACGGAACCTTTAATAATTCCTTCAGATTTAATATTAGTGCTTACAATATTTTCTAGTTTTTCTCCCTCTAATCTCATTCCCATCCTGTCAGTTAATCTAGTAACTTTATATTCTTTTGAGAAAAAATCTTCTCTGCTATTGTTTGAAAAATAATTAAATTGTAATCCTTTGATAACTCTAATGATGTTATCTTTTTCTAAATCTAGTTTAATTTTTTTTGGTGTAAATGAAGAATTAATATTATTTAAAAGTATTTTTTCCCCAATTTTTAATTTGTCACCATCGTTAGAGCCAATTCTAGCTCTTACCAAGGTGGAAATACTTCCATTGACTTTTTGTAACTTAAAACCTCCAGAAACAGCAAGATAGCCGTATGCAGAGTCTATAGTTGAAAGAATGTCAATTTTATCTCCATTTTGAATTAAAAAACTCTCATTTGACTCACCGTTTATTATTTCTCCATTTTTTTTTATAATATTAAATTTTATTTTTCCAGATACTCCGACCGAAGCAGACTCTCCTACGAGTTCAAGTAAAGGTCCTTGATAAGCAAATTCCAGAGCTCCCTCGGAAGATTTATTTCCAACCAATTTATTAGAAATTGAAAATAAAAATTTATCCATACATCCGCTTGGTGCTACCCCAAGATGTTGTAATTGAAACCTTCCTAGATCTTGAAATGTTGAATTAATTCCGGCTCTTAAAATTTTAAAATAACTACTCATTTTTAAAAGTTAAAAGTTCTTTTTTTGATATAGATTTAAATTTTACTGTGTCGCCCGGTAATAACTTGCTTGGGTCTTTCTTATTAATATCAAATAAATCAAATGGTGTTTTTCCAATAATATTCCAACCACCGGGGCTTTCAAAAGAATATATATTACAAAATTTTTCTACCACGCCAACTGAGCCCTTAGGTAGTCTTACTCTTGGTGTCTCAAGTCTATCTATTTCTAACTCTTTACCTAAATCTCCCATAAAAGGATGGCCAGGGACAAAACCAATCATATATACAAAAAAATTAGTTTTAAGATGCTTGTCTACTATTTCTTTAAAACTTAATTTAGTTTTGTTTTCTAATCTTTTGATGTCTAAAGCAAATTCTTCATCATAACAAATTGGTATTTCAACATTTTTATTTTTTTCTAACAAGGTTGTTTTAGAATAATCACTGCTATTAATAAATTCTATGAGTTCTTTGGACTTTACTTTAGCCAAATCAAAATTAATTATTAGTTTATTGTAAGAGGGAGTTGAGTTTAAAATTCCCTTTAATTTTTTATTTCTGGTGGCCTCCATAATAAAATTAAAAAGTTTAATTACTTCTCTGTTGGTTTTTTTGCTGACTTCATCGCCAAAATCGCACGAGATGCCACAGTCGCCAATATTTCTTATTTTTTTTAACATATGTTGTTATAATATATATAGGTTTAAAATATGGAAATTAATATTAATTGTGATCTAGGTGAAAATTCAAAGTTCTGTTCTACAGAAAATGACCCAATGCTGTTGGGTATCGTAAACTCAGCTAATGTAGCGTGTGGTTATCATGCTGGGGATAAAGCTACTATGGAAAAAACAGTGGAAACTTCAAAAAAAAATGGTGTGAGTATTGGAGCACACCCTTCTTTTAATGATCCAGAAAATTTTGGAAGAAAAAGATTAAATTTACAACCAAGTGAAATAAATAAATTAATCGTAGATCAAATAAATATCCTTTCAGAAATAGCACAAAAAAATTCTATGAAAGTGACTCATGTTAAACCACATGGAGCTTTGAATAATATGGCTTGTGAAGATTTTGAACTTGCAAAGGTAATAGCTAAATCAATATTTGTAGCAGACAAAGATTTAATTTTTTTAGTACCCACAGGATCTGAAATGGAAAAAGCTGGAAAAAAACTTGATATGAAGGTGGCTGCTGAGATATTTGCTGATAGAAATTATGAGGATGATGGAAATTTAATATCTAGATCTAAACCTAATGCACTTATTACAGACCCTGAAATAGCAAAAAATCATATAGTTAAAATGGTCAAAAACCAAGCCATTAATTGTTTTTCAGGTAAACAAATCCCCTGCGAAATAGATTCAATTTGTGTTCACGGCGACGGAAAAAGTGCTGTAAGCACTGCAAAAAAAATTAAAGAAGGTCTTTTGAAAAATGGTGTAGAACTTAAAACATTGGTTCAATTGAAAAAGTTTATATAATTAATTTAGAGACTGTATCATTTGCTCAGGCAACCAAAGAGCTAGCTGAGGAAAGGCTATGATAATAATTACAGCCAAAATCATTAGTAAGAAAAGAGGAAATGCACTTTTTGCGATAAATCCCATGTCTTTTTTCGCCATGCCTTGTAATACAAATAAATTAAATCCTACCGGAGGAGTAATTTGCGCCATTTCGACAACTATAACTAGGTATATTCCAAACCAAATCATATCAAATCCAGCTTGACGTATCATAGGTTCTATAATTGCCATTGTTAAAACAACTGCTGATATTCCATCTAAAAACATACCAAGTATTATGTAAAATAAAGTTAAAACGAGAAGTAACATGTATGGCGATAATTGAAGCGTATCAATAAAAACTGCTAAATTTTTTGGAAGACCTGTAAAAGCCATTGCTAAAGTTAAAAATGAAGAACCTGCTAATATAAAAGCTATCATGCAAGAAGTTTTAGTTGCACCTAGTAAAGATTTTCTAAAAGATTCCTTTGTTAAACTTTTCTGAAAATATGATAGTGCTATAGCGCCCAAAACTCCCAAAGAAGCAGCTTCAGTAGCTGTTGCTATACCTGCATAAATAGAGCCGATAACTGAAATAATTAAAAGCACAACTGGAATTAGCTGCCCAGATTTTTTTATTTTTTCTAAAAAAGAAAAATTCTCACTAATTTTAGGCATTTTATTTTTATTTCTTAAAGACCATCCAACAACATAAATCATAAATAACAAAGCCAAACCAATTCCTGGGATAATTCCAGCTATAAAAAGTTTAGCGATAGACTCTTCCACAGTGACTCCATAAATTATTAAAATAATTGATGGAGGGATTAAAAGTCCTAATGTTCCTGATCCTGCTAAAGTACCTAAAAGAAATGTTTCAGGATAATTTCTTTTTCTTAATTCTGGAATAGACATTTTCCCAACTGTTGCAACGGTAGCTGCAGATGAACCAGAAATCGCTGCAAAGATAGCACAACCTAAAATATTAACATGAATTAAGCCACCAGGTAATCTAGCTAACCATGGAGATAGTCCTTTAAATAAGTTTTCTGACAATTTAGTTCTAAATAAAATTTCACCCATCCAGACAAAAAGAGGTAAGGCAGTCAAAGACCAAGACGAACCCATGCTCCACATTGTGGTAGCCATTGCATCTCCCACTGGTCTTGAGGTAAACATCAACATACCTATTGTTGAAACACCAATCATGCTAATACCAACCCAAACACCAGTTCCTAAAAATAATAAAAGAACACTAATAAAAAATATTGTTAAATAAACTTCAATCATATTTTATTTTGATAAAAATTTTTAAAAAATTATGAAAAATACAAATGAAAAAAATTGAAGCACCAATAGCAACCCCTGTTTGAGGTATCCAAAGTAAAATTTCATCTGCACCTTGACTTCGTTCTTCAAGCTGAATTGAAACAAACCACATTTTAATTAAATAAAAAGCTAAAAAACCTGAAAAAAAAGTTGAAACAGCAAGACACCAAACAGTTAGAAACCTTAATAATCCTCCCTTAGCTTTTTCAAGAAATAACGTTATCCTAATATGTCCATTTTCGTTAAATGTATAAGCTAGCGCTAAGAATGAAGCCGAGGCTAGACTATACCCCGAGTATTCAGTTAACCCACGTATATAAAAACCGAATATTCTTGAAGTTATTCCTAAAACTATTGAAACCAAAATTAGAATTAAAAAAAAAGAAGCTAGGTATCCTGAGTACCTATAAATAGAATTTAAAAATTTGTCTAACTTACAAAGCATAAAGGCCGTATACATTATACGGCCTTTTTGCCTAAATAAAATTTATTTATATGCTGATAAAACAGCTTGTCCTCTTGAACCAGCTCTACCTGCCCATTCTTTAGACATAGTAGCACCAACTTTTTCAAAATGACTTTGTAAAGCTTTGTTTACCTTTCCAACTTCCATGCCAGCAGCAGCTAGTGCTTTTTTATCGGCAACATTACCTTTTTTAGATAATGCCCAACCTTTTCTTTCTGCTACAGCAGCTTGTTGCATAACCATTTTTTGGGTTTTGCTATCAAGTTTATTCCAAGCTTTCTTATTTACAACAACCATATTTTTTGGAAACCATGCTGCAATATCATAAAAGTATTTTACACCATTTTCCCAAATTTTACTGTTCTTGCCAGTTGTTGGTGAAGTAATCATGCTTTCAACCATTCCAGTTGAAAATGCTTGGCTGATCGCAACTGCTTCCAGTTTAGTTGGTTTCATACCTGTTAATTCTGCAATTCTAATTGTTGCAGAGTTGTAAGCCCTAAACTTAAGTCCTTTTAGGTCACCTACAGAGTTAATAGCTTTTTTACTATACAGTCCTTGTGCTGGCCAAGGAACTGCGTAAAGGAAAACTAATCCTTTTTCGTCAAGTCCTTTTACCAACTCTGGTTTTGAAGCCTTATAAAGTTTTTGTGCATCAGAGTAAGTCTGTGCAACAAAAGGAATAGAGTCCACCTCTAGTAATGGATCGAATTTTCCATGCGCTGACATAAATCTTTCTCCGATTTGAGTTTGCCCAGTTTGTACAGCTCTCAAAATAGCTCCACCCTTAAATAAAGATCCACCAGGGTGAGTCTTAATTGTAAGTTTGCCTCCAGATTTTTTAGTAACTGCTTCCGCAAACGCTGTAGCGTTTTGTGAATGGAAGTTGCCTGCTCCATAAGCTAAGGCCATGTTCCATGTCTCTGCATGAGCAGCTCCTATACTTATAAGAAAAGAAATTAGTAATGCACTAATTTTTTTAATCATTTTCATTTACCCTCCTTTGAAATATTTTAATATTCTTATTTGACTAGTTGGCTTAATAAAAATCAAGGGAAATTTTAGAATTTATTTAAGATTTTTGGAAAATAAAAATTAAGAGTTAAGGACCTTATTATCATAAAAAATAACAAAGAAAGCCATAAACCATGGTTATCTAAATTATTGATCAAATAGATTGAGAATAATATGTATAAAATTACAGAAATTATCATACTGTTTCTAATTTCTTTGGTTTGAGATGCTCCAATAAAAATTCCATCAAACTGATAGCAAAAGGATGCAATAGGAGGAATTAAAATCACCCAAATAACATAACCATAAGACAAAAATATTAAGTAATCTATATTAGTTAATGTACCAATTATATGTTTAAAGAAAAATATATAAACTACAGAAATTACTAGACCGGTTATAAAGCTTAATTTAAAAGAATTAGAAACTGCATTTAAAAAAGATTTTTTCTGTTTTCTTCCTATCGCAAAACCAACTATGCCTTCTGTACTGAAAGCATAAGCATCTAAAAAAAATGAGGCAATCATAATAAACTGAAGTAAAATACTGTTGATAGCTAAATAATCTTCTCCTAATTTAGCTCCTTGATAAGGTATCCACAAAAAAGCAAAAGTTAAAAAAAGTGTTCTTAAAAAAATATCAAAATTAATTGTAAATAATTTTAATATTTTCTTAGTTACAAAAATATTGTTTAATCTAGGTATTATATTAAAATGTTTCTTTATATAAAAATAAGTACTTATTAAAAAAATAATAACGGTTAAATAGGCAGAAAGAACAGTACCTAAAGCTACGCCATATATACCTAGATTTAAGCTAATCACAAAGAAAACGCTTAAAACAATATTGGTAATACAAAATAGAGTAATTAATAAACTTGATGTAAAAGTTCTCTGTAAACCAAGATAAAATCCAACTAATACATACATGATTAATTCAGCTGGGGCTGAAAGTATCCTTATATAGATATACTTTCTTATTAAATTTTGAGTTTCTTCCGATGTAGTAAAAAAATCTCTTATAAAATATAAGATGACGTCTCTTAATGAAATTATAATTAAAGCAAAAAATAGACCTATTATTATATTTCTTACAGTCGTTACTACTATCCCTCTGTAATCTCCTCTGCCTAATGCTTGCGAAACTATTCCTACGGTTCCCATTCTAAGAAACCCAAAGCTCCAAAAAATCATACTTATTACAGCAGTTGCAATACTAGTGGCGGCTAAATATTTTTCACTCCCTAGATGGCCCATTAAACCAGTGTCAACTAAACCAACTAAAGGTATAGCTAAATTTGCAAAAAAAATGGGGATAGATAGTTTTATTATGTATAATTTCGAAATATTTACTGGATGTTTCATATTTTCAAATATTGCAATAACTTATTTTTTAACTTAATAAAGAATATTATTATAATTATTTTTTAATATAATGTTAGAACAACTTATAATTACAATTCAAATTATCATTATAGACATAGTAATGGCTGCTGACAATGCGATCATTATAGGCTTAATTGCCTCTGGTTTTGCTCAACAAAATCGTAAAAGAATTATAGCCTGGGGAGTTGCAGCCGCTTTTATTTTTAGAGTTGTTTTCGCTTTTGGAGCAACAATTATTTTAGAATTTGCTTGGCTAAAAATTATGGGAGGAGCGTTATTATTATGGATAGTTAATAACTTAAGACAAGATTTCTTTGATAGTAAGAAAATTAGATCACCGGCTTTGAAATCTCAAGAAAGAGTATCTTTTGCTACGGGATTTTGGAGAGTTTTAGTAGCCGATTTTACATTAAGCTTAGACAATGTTTTAGGAGTTGTCGGTGCCGCTAAAGATCATTACTTGTTAATGGTAGGTGGTTTATTATTATCTGTATTATTAGTAGCTACTTTAGCTTCTTATTTTGCTAATTATATTAAAAATCATAAATGGCTAGGTTATGTTGGTTTATTTGTCATTTTGATAGTTGCTCTTCAATTAATAATTGGTGGTTTGATAAACCTAGAAGTATTATCTATTAACGAAAAATTTGAATTCCTATTTAACATATAAAAAAAAACCCGCTTATTTCTAAGCGGGTTTGAATTTTTATAAAATTATTTATCTAATTAAAACTTATAGCCAATAGCTATTTTACCAGTGTGGGCATCAATATCACCCTCTACAAAGTTAGTAGTATTTGTTGCTGATAATTTTATAGAATCATAATCTTGGTAAGTGTACTCAAGTTTGATGAACATGTTGTCTAGATCGTATCTGTAACCTGCACCAACTGTATATCCATAAAGTGTAGTATCAGGATATTGTGATCCAGTTCCAATATTTTCAGTAGAAATTATGTCAACTGATTGACCACCTAACTTTAAGTAAACTCCTTCATAAATATCCTTTTCAAGATAAATTGTGAAGTGATTTTCAATATCACCAGACACTTTTTGAGTTTTTGACTCGGTAGTTCCATCAGCAGCAGTTACGTTCGTTTGAGTTTTACTCGAACTTACAAACTCAGCTGATCCAGGAATTAAATCCATTCCTAATACCCATCCATTAGTTTTTTCAGTTTCGAAAAAAATCGAACCTACTGAAACGCTTTCAGATGAAGTACCACCTGTATTTTTGTTTGAGTTGTCAACTGTTTCAGAACCTGATCCATCAATTTCCATAACCATGCCAGATATACCTATTGATCCACCTGCGTTGGCGTTAACTGATAGTATAATTAAGAACAAAGCTGAACTTAAACTTGTTAATATTTTTCTCATTTTTAATTCCTATTAATTGCAATTAATAATAGAGGGAATCTACATAATTCTTGATGCAGAGTCTCCTGAAAAATGGAAACCATAGATAGTTGTTAAAATCAAAAAAAGCAGTAAATTAGCCATTTTTATAGTTGTAATTATGCAACAAACATCAAATATTTGTGATAATTAAAAAATGCTGTTTTTAGAGGTTTTTTGCTTATGAAATTTAGGCATCACTTCAATATTAAGATTCTTTAAGTCTTTAGCCTTGAGAGATTTTAAATTTTGAACGAGATTTAGAAATTTCTTATTCTCCTTCTTGGATATAAGTCCATCTGTAAGTGAAAGAAATTTTTCAACGTAATCAGATCTTTTAAAAGGTTTTCTTCCATAAGGATGCGCATCTGCAATTTCTATCTCATCCTCGATTTTATTACCGTCTTTCATAGTAATTATTACCTTGCCACCAAAACATTTATTTTTAGGATCTGGGTCATGGTATTTTTTAGTCCATTTGTCGTCTTCATGAGTTTCAATCTTATTCCATAAATCTATTGTTGTTTTTCTATTAGCTCTCTCTGAGGTATAAGATTTTATATGATGCCATTTTCCATCCTCTAATGCGACTGCAAAAATATACATTATTGAGTGATCTAATGTTTCTCTGCTAGCTTTCGGATCCATTTTTTGAGGGTCATTTGCGCCAGAACCTATAACATTATGTGTGTGATGACTTGTATAAATATCAATTTTTTTTACCTCTTCGATATTTTTAATTCTCTTTTTCAAACTTCTTGCTAGATCAATAAGTGCCTGTGCTTGATACTCTGCAGAATGTTCTTTAGTGTATGTTTCCAAAATAGCTTTTTTTTCATCATTAAGATTAGGTAAAGGCACTATATATTCCTTACTTGGTCCAGATAAAACATATGCAATTATACTATCTTCTCCTTCGTAAATTGGGCTTGGAGAACCCTCACCTCTCATGCAGCGATCAACAGCTTCAACAGCTAATTTTCCAGCGTGAGCTGGTGCAAACGCTTTCCAGCTAGAAATTTCTCCTTTTCTAGATTGTCTTGTAGAAATAGTAGTGTGTAAAGCTTGTTGGATTGACTGATATATAGTCTCTGTTTTTAATTTTAATAATGTTCCTAAACCTGCAGCAACACTTGGGCCTAAATGGGCTATATGATCTATTTTGTGCTCATGTAAACATATTCCTTTTACCAAATTTACTTGAATCTCATAACCAGTTAATATCCCTCTAATTAAATCCATTCCGCTACACCCTTTTTGTTGAGCTACAGCTAATATTGGAGGAATATTATCTCCAGGATGACTATAATCCGCAGCAAGAAAAGTATCATGATAATCTAATTCTCTTACAGCAGTTCCATTAGCCCACGCTGCCCATTCACAATGGAATTTTTTTTTCGAATTTACACCAAAAATGGTTGAACCATTTTTTCTGGGATGCGAAATAGCCATCTCTCTAGCTGAAATTACAGGCTTTCTATTAAATGAGGCTATGGCTACAGCAGCGTTATCAATTATTCTATTTATAACCATTTCAACAGAATCTCCTCCAGGTCGAGATTTATCTGAAGCAATCTCAGCAATTTTCCAAGCTAGCTGATCTTCTTTTTTTAAATTTTCTGATGACTTATGTACCCTTACTTTTATTTCTCTCATAATTTTCAAGACAGCATATTTCTTAAAACGTACTGAAGGATTCCTCCGTTTTTATAGTATTCAATTTCGTTTTCAGTATCTATTCTAGATAGAAGTTTAATGGTCTTACTAGAACCATTTGCGTACTTAATTTCGCAACTCACATCAGCTCTTGGGTTAATTCCCTTTTCTATATCGATAATTGTAAATAATTCTGTACCTTTTATATTTAGTTTTTTCTTATTAAAACCTTCTTTGAATTGAAGAGGCAAGACCCCCATTCCTACCAAATTAGATCTGTGGATCCTTTCAAAACTCTCTGCGATAACAGCTTTGATTCCTAATAATTTTGTTCCTTTGGCAGCCCAATCTCTTGATGAACCTGTTCCATACTCTTTGCCAGCAATTACAACCAAACTATTACCTCGTTTTTTATATTCCATTGCAGCTTCATAAACGCTCATTTGTTTTCCATCGGGTTGTAATATTGTAAAACCTCCTTCTGTTCCTGGAGCCATCTCATTTCTTATTCTTATATTTCCAAAAGTTCCTCTCAACATAACTTCATGGTTTCCTCTTCTAGCGCCATATGAATTAAAATCTTTTTGCTGAACCTGATTTTTCATAAAATAATCTCCTGTGGGACTATCTTTTTTAATAGATCCTGCTGGTGAAATATGGTCTGTTGTTACGGTATCTCCTAGAATTAGAAGTGGCCTAGCATCTTTAATTTTTTTAAATCCTTCTGGTTTATCCGGTAGGTTATCAAAAAACGGTGGTTTTTTTACGTAAGTAGATGTCTCTTGCCAATTGTAAATACTGCTTTCCTCTGTTTTAATTGAGCTCCATTCTTTTGGGCCTTGAGACACATTTGAATATCTTTTAATAAACATGTCCGCACTTATAGATTTTAATATCAAATCTTCAATTTCCTTGTTTGATGGCCAAATATCCTTTAAAAATACATCTTCTCCATTTTTATCTTTGCCAAGAGGGCTCTTGTATAAATCTTGATGCATATTACCAGCTAAAGCGTATGCCACAACTAAAGGCGGAGATGCTAAATAATTTGCCTTAACATCTGGGTTAATTCTACCTTCAAAATTTCTATTTCCTGATAAAACAGAAACTGCATATAAGTTGTCTTTGTGAATTGCATCAGAAATTTCTTTGTCTAAAGGTCCAGAATTTCCAATACATGTAGTGCAACCATAGCCAACAAGATTAAAACCTAATTCATCTAAATATTTATTAAGGCCTGCCTTCTCTAAATAGTCTGTTACGACTTGAGATCCAGGTGCTAAAGAAGTTTTAACCCATGGTTTAACTTTTAAACCTCTTTTAACAGCTTTTTTTGCCAACAAGCCTGCTCCAATCATAACGCTTGGGTTAGAAGTATTAGTACAAGAAGTTATAGCTCCGATTACAATATCTCCATCTTTAATTTTGAAACTCCTTTTGTCCAGTTTAGCTTCTAAAGGAACTTTTCTGTTTGTATTTTCTTTAAACGACTTATCAAAACTTTTAGCGGCATTAGTGAGTAATACTTTGTCTTGAGGTCTTTTTGGACCTGAAATACTTGGTACAACTGTATCTAAATTTAAAGAAATAGTATCAGTAAAATCGATTTTATCACTTGCCCACAAACCTTGTTGCTTAGAATATTTTTCAACCAAGGAAATTGTACTTTCATCCCGTCCAGAAAATTTTAAATATTTAATTGTTTCCTCGTCAATCGGAAAGAATCCACAAGTTGCTCCATACTCTGGTGCCATATTTGCTATTGTAGCTCTGTCAGCTAGAGATAAATTTTTTAAACCATCCCCATAAAACTCAACAAATTTTCCAACTACACCTTTTTTTCTTAGCATTTCTACAATTGTCAAAACCAAATCACTAGCAGTAGTGCCTTCGCTAAGTTTACCTTTTATTTCAAATCCAATTACTTCTGGTATTAACATTGAAATAGGTTGTCCAAGCATTGCTGCTTCCGCCTCAATTCCACCAACACCCCAGCCTAATACTGACAGACCGTTAACCATTGTAGTATGACTATCCGTTCCAACTAAAGTATCTGGGTATGCATAAATCTTGTTACCTATTTTTGATGACCAAACTACTTTTGATAAATATTCTAAATTTACTTGATGACAAATCCCAGTTCCTGGAGGAACAACTCTAAAATTATTAAAAGCATTTTGTCCCCATTTCAAAAAAGAATATCTTTCACCATTTCGATTAAATTCTCTTTCTACATTTTTTTTAAAAGAATCTTTTTTTGCATAATTATCAACCATTACTGAATGATCTATTACTAGATCAACAGTTGATAGTGGATTTATTTTATTTGGATCTTGATTTTTAGATTTAACAGCATCTCTCATCGCAGCTAGATCTGCTACAGCAGGTATACCAGTGTAATCCTGTAATAAAATTCTTGCTGGTCTGTATGAGATTTCCATTTTGGAACTTTTTGTTTTAAGCCAGCCTACTACACTATTAATTTGTTTCTTGGTAACTGTAATTCCATCCTCAAAACGTAATAAATTTTCCAAAAGAACCTTTAAAGATTTAGGTAATTTTTCAACTCCTTTAAGTCCATTTTTCTCTGCTTTAGATAAACTATAAAAATGATAAGTATTTCCCGAAATATCTAATTTATCTAATGTTTGAAAAGAATTTTTACTTTTAAAATCCATGCCCTATACATAGAACATAATAACACAAACGATAAGCAAAAAAGACATAGTGAAGTTAAAATTCCTTATAAATTTTTCACTTGTGGCAAAATTTCTTAAATACATTCCAATCAAACACCAGCTATTTATGCTCAACACAGCCATTAAGAAAAAAAATGATATAACTATTAGAGAATCTCTAAGATAATTGGCTGGGTCAATAAATATTGAGACTGTGGTCATAGACACAACTAAACTTTTTGGATTAATAAATTGTAAAATAAAAGCTTTGCTAAATGTAATAGGATTTTTAATTGGCGTAGCTTTTGATGGTTTTGAAAAAGATATTAAATAAGCCAGATAAACCAAAAAAATTGAACCTAATATACGTATTATTTCCTGAATTATAGGGTACTGTCTAAAAATTAAAATTAGACCAGTGTTCATTATTATAAGCAATAAAGTCCAACCAGAAATTACGGCAAGTATCAAAGGTAATGTTTTTTTATATCCAAAATTAAATCCTGAGTAAGAGGATGTAATATTATTTGGTCCAGGTGTCATAGCTGTTACAAAACCAAAAATTATTAAACTTACTAAATCAGGATACATCTAAGCAATATCCAAACCATTTTCGGCATTTTGAGATGGGTGGACTAAAACTACCTTCCCATCTTTTTCTATTGCTCCTAATATTAAAACCTCTGAGATCACTCCAGCTATATTTTTTTTTGGAAAATTACAAACCCCAATAACTTGTTTGCCGATTAGATTTTCGTTGGTGTAATAATGAGTAATTTGAGCAGAAGATTGTTTAATGCCAATTTCTTTTCCAAAATCAACTTTTATAACCAAAGAAGGCTTTCTAGCTTTTTCATTTTTACTTACTGATACTACTGTTCCAAGTTTTATTTGAACTTTTTTAAAATCATCAAATGTTATTTCCATTTTCCCTCCTAAAAAAAAGGGGGCTTTAAAGCCCCCTTTATAATTTTAAAGACTAAAAGAATTACAATTGTTTGTAATTTCCTTTGCTCCACTCATACCATACATAGCCTGGTAAACTCACATCGCCTTTTTTATCAAAGCTTAGAGTTCCTAGCACCGTATTGAATTTGCCTTTTTTCATAGCCTTCATAACTTTTTTGCTATCTGTTGAACCAGCAGCTTTTGCAGCTTGTTCGAACACTTCAAGAGCAGCATACGAGTAAAGTACATAACCTTCAGGTTCTATACCTGCGGCTTTGAACTTTTTAACTAATGGAGCAGCTTCTGGATTATTTCTAGGATCTGGACTGAAAGTCATTAATGTACCTTCACCAGCGCTACCTGTAATTTGCCAGTATTCAGCTGTTACTAAAGCATCACCACTAATTAATTTAGTTTTCATACCTTGATCTCTCATCTGTCTAACGATCAAACCACCCTCTGTGTGGTAACCGCCAAGGTAAACTGCTTCAATGCCTTTTGACTTAAGTTTAGAAACTAGAGCTGAGTAATCTTTTTCACCTGCTGTAATTGCTTCGTACATAGTTTCTTTTAAGCCTTTTTTATTCATGTTCATTTTAGTAGCATCTGCTAAACCTTTTCCGTAAGCAGTTTTATCATGAATAATTGCAACTTTTTTTCCTTTGTATTCTTTTGCTAAAAAATTACCAGCAACTTCACCTTGTTGGTCATCTCTACCGCAAACTCTAAATACGTTTGGTCCACCTTCATCCGTAAAAGCCGGATTTGTTGAAGCTGGAGAAACTTGGATAATGCCTTCTTCTGTATAAACTTTAGAAGCCGGTATTGAAGATCCAGAGCAGAAGTGGCCTGCAACATAGGCTACATTCTGAGATACAAATTTATTAGCAACTGCAACAGCTTGTTTAGGATCACAAGCATCATCACCAATTACTAACTTAACTTTTTCTCCATTAATTCCACCTTTTGCGTTAACGTCTTTAACCCACATTTCAGCACCAGCTTTTAACTGAGCACCAAAAGATGCGTACTGTCCACTCATTGGTCCAGCACTTGCTACAATTATATCAGCCTTTGCTGAAAATGAAGCGAACATCAAAAAGGTAGCTAATAAAGAAATTAGATATTTAATTGATCTAATCATTTTCTCTCCCGTTGTTTATTAATTAATTAATATGACTTATTGAACTATAACTATAAGTTACTGTAAATATATAAACTGTCCAAAAACTTATTTTTTTCCACCCTCTAAGTAAGCAGATTGCACGTCAGGGTTGTTTAATAGATCTTTTCCTGAACCTTCTAAATTTATATTACCATTTACTAAAACATAGCCTCTATCAGCAAGCTCTAAAGCTTTTTTAGCATTTTGTTCAACTAAAAATACAGTAACTCCCTTCTCTTTATTAATATTTTTTATCGAAATAAATATTTGATTCACCAGTTTGGGCGCAATACCCAAAGAAGGTTCATCTAATAGTAACATTTTAGGTCTAGCCATCATCGCTCTACCAATTGCCAGCATTTGTTGTTCTCCGCCCGATAAAGTTCCGCCTCTTTGGGTTAGTCTGTCTCTCAAAACTGGGAAAAGATCGTAAACTTCTTTTGAATCCTCATCAAAATTTTTTCCTTTATTGTTTGAAGATGCTCCTAATCTTAAATTGTCCTCTACAGTCAAACGTGAAAATATTCTTCTTCCTTCAGGTACTTGTGATATACCTAAATTTACTATTTCGTGTGGAGGTAAATTTTCAATATTTTTATTATCAAAATTGATTGTGCCTTTTGCAGCTTTATTAACTCCACTTATAGTCATCAATAAAGTTGATTTACCAGCACCATTTGACCCGATTAAAGCAACAATTTCTCCATTGTTAACTTTAATATCAACTCCTCTTAAGGCCTGAATATTTCCATAAAATGTTTCTACTTTTGAAATGTTTAACATTTTAATCTTCCGTTCCTAAATAAGCTTCTATTACTTCTGGGCTATTTTTTGTTTCTTTTGCGGTACCTTCAAAAATTTTCTTTCCATAATTTAAAACCACAACATGATCAGAAATACCCATAACGACACTCATATCGTGCTCGATTAACAAAATTCCCGTTTTTTTTTCATTCTTTATAAATAGCAGTAATTTGTTTAGTTCTGCAGACTCTTTTGCATTTAATCCGGCTGCTGGTTCATCTAAACATAGAAGCTGAGGATTAATACACATAGCCCTAACAATTTCTAATTTCCTTTGGTCTCCATAAGGAAGATCGCCAGCATTATCATCAGCTCTATTTGTTAAATTAATTATATCCAACCAATATTTTGAAATTTCGATTGCTTCTTTTTCCTTCTTTAAAAAAGATGGTGCATTTACCAAACCAAGTATAGAAAATCCTGAAGCAATCATTAATTTATTGTGTTGAGCAACCATCATATTTTCTAATACAGACATCTGAGGAAATAGCCTAATATTTTGAAAAGTTCTAGCAACACCGGCTTTCTGGGCCACTTTAAAATCTGAAAATTTTTTCAAATCTAATTTCTTATTATCTTTGTTTAGAAACATTGAGCCTGAAGTAGCTTTATAAAAACCTGTCAAACAGTTAAAAACTGTAGTTTTTCCAGCGCCATTCGGACCAATAATAGAGGTAATATTATCTTTTTTTGCTGAAAAAGATAAATCGTCTATGGCTAAAAGTCCGCCAAATCTCATTGATAAATTTTCAACATCAAGCAAATTATCTCTCATAAAATTATTTTTCTTTCCTCATAGTTATAGTTGGCTTTCGAGTTGCAAGAATACCTTTGGGTCTAAAGACCATTATTAAAACCATAGCTCCTCCAAAAGCTACCATTCTATAAGACTCAAAATCCCTAAAAACCTCTATCAAGCCAATTAAAAAGATAGTTGATAATACAACACCTGTTTGAGAACCCATACCACCCAAAACTACTATGGCAACTATTATTGCTGACTCAATAAAAGTAAAGCTCTCAGGACTTATAAAAGCTTGTCGAGTTGCAAAAAAGGATCCGGCAAATCCTCCAAACATTGCTCCTACTGCAAAAGCAGTAAGTTTAGTATTTCTCGGATTAACACCTAAAGATTTACATGCTATCTCGTCCTCTCTAAGTGCTTCCCAGGCTCTTCCAACAGGTAATTTTCTAATCTTAATGGTAAAAAAATTTGTGATTAAAGCTAAAATAAGTATTAAATAATAAAGAAAAATTATCCTTTGCATTGGGCTATACTCTAATCCGAAAAAAGTATGAAAGGTTTCTACGCCCTCATCGGGATAGCGTTTAAAGGGCAAGCCAAAAAATGATGGTCGAGGAATTCCAGTTAATCCGTCAGGACCTTTGGTAAGATCATACCAGTTCAACAATAAAATTCTTATCATTTCACCAAAAGCAAGAGTTACGATTGCCAAGTAATCTCCTCTCAGTCTTAAAACAGGAAATCCTAGCAATATTCCAAATAAACCTGCAAATAGACCAGCAAGTGGAAGACAGATCCAAAAGGACCAACCAAAATGAATGGCAAATAGTGCATAGGAATAAGCTCCGACCGCATAAAAAGCGACATAACCTAAATCTAAAAGACCGGCTAAACCTATAACAATATTAAGACCCCAACCTAACATGATGTATGTCATCATCATTATGGCAATATCCATCCAGTAACGATCAGCGAATGGCATGAAAGGAAAGATCACTGAAAAAATAACTGCTCCTAAAGCTATCTGTGCGCCCTTGGTGTCTAAAAAATTTGTAATTGATTTACCTATAGAAGAAGCTTCTCCTCTTCTTTGCTCTTTTTTAAATGTATAAATATTAATTAAAAATCTACCAACCGTACAAACTAAAACAATTAAACCAACTACAAGCCATTTAGGTTGAACAACCAAAGCTTCGTTTACAGCAACTGTTCTAAGTCCTACTATAGGACCAAAAAGAGCTAAGGCTACTATTCCAGTAAATAAACTATCTTTAATTGAACTTTGAAAAAAATTTTTATTCATTTATACTTTTTCAATATCCGGTTTGCCTAAAAAACCAGTCGGGAAAAATATTAAAACTATCACTAAAGTTGAAAACGCAGCTATGTCTTTGTATTCAATTGAAATATATCCAGACCAAAATGTTTCTATTAAGCCGATTAATAGTCCTCCCAACATAGCTCCAGGAATAGAGCCTATTCCTCCCAGGACAGCTGCTGTGAAAGCTTTTATTCCAGCTAAAAATCCTATGTAAAAATCTATTACACCGTAATACATTACAAACATCATTCCAGCGACTGAAGCTAATGATGAACCGATGATAAATGTCATGGAAATAGTTCTGTCTACATTAATTCCCATTAAAGCCGTCATTGTTCTATCCTGTTCACATGCACGTTGTGCTCGTCCTAGAGCTGTCCTCGTAATAAATAATGTGAAAATTGCCATTAAAACTATTGTTACTATAACAATAAAAATTTGAAGATAGCTTAGTGTGACTGTAAAATTACTATCCTCAAAAAAATTAAACCCACCTTGAATGACCGGTTGAAGAGTTTTTATTCGAGCTCCTTGAGCTGCTTGAACATAGTTTTGAAGAACAATCGACATACCTAGTGCTGAAATTAATGGAGCTAACCTAAAAGATTTTCTTAATGGCTTATAAGCAAGTTTTTCAACAGTCCAACCATAACAAGCAGTAAAAACCATTGCTATAAGCAAAGTTAAAAGAAGTACGATAGGTAATGCAATGCTTGTTAGTGCAAATAATATAAAAGAAATTAAAGCTACAAAAGCTCCCACCATGAAAATATCTCCATGGGCAAAATTAATCATGCCTATAATTCCGTAAACCATTGTGTAACCAATAGCTATCAGTCCGTATACTGATCCAAGAGTTAGACCGTTTATTAATTGTTGTAAGAAATACTCCATCTCCCCCGTTTAACTTATATTTTTAAAATTTTTTAAAGATGCTATTTAATGCTTTTTGTTGGATTTTGTAAAACTTCTTTTTTTTTAGTTCCTTAAGGACATAGGCATTGGTTCCACCAGGGGTTTGGGATTCCACTACAAGTTGTTGTAAAGATATTTTATTTTTAAAAACTGCATCTTGAGAAAGTGCTAAAAAAAGTTGCTTTACGTAATTTTCTGCCTCGGCTCTTTTAACTCCCTTAGTTACAAGCCAATCACTAGTGACTGATATCAAATTATAAAAAGGAGCCATAAAAGAGGATGTTGCCCAAAAGCTTCTAGAAATTTTTTCATTTTTAATTTCTATAACGGTTCCTAAATGTTTGAAAAAAGATTTTAATTTTCTATCAGGCGGACATATAACTACGGGTCCTTTTTTCATTCCTATAAATGGAAGGGGAATTACTCGAGTAATATTTTTTTTTCTGGTAATTTCTTTCAATTTGTTCAATTTAATCGTCGAAATAAAGCTTATTATTTTTTTATTTTTATCAAATTTAAGTTTTTTTAAAATTTTAATTCCAATCTGAGGCGTTATAGCTAAAAAAATCCAATTACTTTTTTCTATTAATTGTTGATTATTTTTTGCAATTAATACTTTTTTAAATTTTTTACTTAGACTTTTAGCAATTTTCTTGTTTCTAGGAGAAATGTAAATTTTTTTGATTTTTAATTTTGATTTAAAAATACCTTGAATTACTGATGAAGTAATATGACCTGTTCCTAAAAAACCAATTTTCATAAGCCTGATAAAAGTGATAAAAGTATAGCAGAAAAGACAGTGGGTAAAACCAAGTTTTTCTTAGTAATTATGAATAACATTATACAAGATATTAAAACTATTAATCTTAAGATTAAATCTGCTTCAGCCAAAACTCCTGCCGGAAAAATGATCATTCTAGCTAAAAGTGCAGCAAGTGTAGCGTAGGCAACATAATTAAACCATTGAAAAACTTTTGAGTCTGCTTTGACTTTTTCTGATGTCAAAACTCCTAAAAACCTCGATAAAAATGTTGCTAAAGAAGTGACTATAATAACTAATATTATTTGAGTGTTAATATCCATTTTTATCACCTAATAAAAAACTTAAAGATCCTCCAATTATACCTGCATATAAGATAGACCATTCAGGAGAAATCAGATAAATAATGGGTCCTAATACTGCCCCCACAATAGAGGCAATAGCAATTTTCGTATCGCTCATAGCCCCAATTATCATGCAGAAAAAGTAAACAGGATTTACAATTGCCAATCCAATTAACATGTCCTCATTTAAATAATCTGCAACTGAATAACCTAACAAAGTTGTAATAACTGCTGTTGAAATGGTGCCAGTGCCTATGCCTATCCAAAAATCTATTCTATATTTATTTTCAACTCTTTTATATTTTTCCTTCATAATTAACCAAGAAGACACTGCTAGAAAATGGCAAGAAAGATAGTATTTCCATCTTGGTTGGTCTTTATGTTTTAGAAGGGGTACCAAGGAAACTGTCATTGGGTATAATCTTGCATTAACTAACCAAACAGCTAAAAAAATATTTATTAGAGAAGCTCCTACTATAAATGACTCAGCCATTACTAGCTGTCCAGGTAAGGCGTAAGTCAGAAAACTTGATAAAGCACTTTGTTGAAAATTAAAACCAGCATCTTTTAGTAAAGCTCCTAAAGCAATAAAGCTACAGCCCAAAGGTAGAGCTGGGCTTCTTAGCCCAATCAAAGATTTGAGGCCTTGAAAAAAATATTTTGAATTTATCATCCACCAAGAAACAATCTGCCTACATCAGGATTTTTTAGAAGCTCTTTCCCCTTTCCGACGATAGCAGTTTGTCCAGAAACTAATACATATCCTATATCTGCAAACTCAAGACCTTTTTTTGCATTTTGTTCAACCATAATAATTGTTTTCTTTTCATTTTTTTGCAAGTCTCCTAAAATTTCAAAAACCATTTCTATATATCTTGGTTCTAATCCTATTGATGGTTCATCAACTAAAAGTATAGATGGGCGCATTACAAGAGCTCTAGAAATTTCTAGCAATCTTCTTTCACCGCCTGATAAAACCTTGGCTGGTTGACTTCTTCTTTTATTTAAACGGTCGTATTTTTCTAAAACCTTTTTTGCCTCAGAGTAAGATTCTTCTGTTTTATCTTTAATATATCCACCCATTAATAAATTTTCTTCAACAGTCATATCCGGGAATATAGAATTATCTTGAAGAATATATGCTATACCGACGCTCTTTAGTTTTTCAGCTGGAGTTAGATTTGTTATTTCTTTTCCATCGATTTCTATTTTACCAGAAAAAATATTTGTAAAACCATAAATGGAATGAAGTATTGTAGATTTTCCAGCTCCATTCGGTCCAATTAGGCACAATGACTGTGCTTTATCTACTAGTAAATTAAAGTTATGAAGTATTTCCATTTTTCCATAACCAGCTGATAAATTTTTAATTTGTAAATGCAAATTAGATCCTGAAAGTTTTTGTAAATCTTTTATATCTGGTGCTTTACCTAAAACTTCGTATTGATTAGCCATTATTGAGCTCCTAGATAAGCATCTATAACACGCTTATCGTTTTTAATTTTATCAGGTGAGCCTTCTGCTAAAAGTTTTCCATGAGCTAGACAAAAAATACTTTGTGCTAAACTCATAATAACTTTCATGTTGTGTTCAATAACTAATAAAGTGATGCCATAATCTTTGTTTATTTTTATTAATCTATCAATAATTCCATTTATTAAAGTAGGATTTATTCCGGCTGTAGGTTCGTCTAATAAAAGCATTTTAGGTTCATTCATAAGTGCCATTGCAAGTTCTAGAAGTTTTTGCTGACCAAAAGAAAGATCGCCAGCTCTAAGTTTTCTTTTTTGATATAAGCCAACAAAATTTAAAAGACTCTCAGCCCTCTCTGTCAATTCGATAGGAATTCTTGAAAAAATTTTTGAGAAGCCTTGATCGCTTTGTTTGTGACTTATAAGCATATTTTCAACGCAGTTTAGTTTGCTATAAATTCTAGTTTGTTGAAATGTTCTTAACAAACCCAGTTTAGCGACTACAGGCACTGGTAATTGTGAAACTTCTTTATTGTTAAATTTTATTGATCCTTGGTCAATTGGATGAGTTCCAACTATAGAATTAAATAAAGTGGTTTTACCTGATCCATTTGGTCCAATTAATCCAACGATTGATCCCTGTTCAACGTTTAATGAAATTTCAACATTAGCTTTAACACCTCCAAAAGATTTACTTACATTTTTTATTTCTAATATGCTCATTTTAATTCCACCTGAGCTTTTCGGTCTTTTTCATCAATTACTTCACCAAATCTTTGAGGATATTTTTCCCTTAACCATCCCATTAATCCTTCTGGGAAATAAATTACAATAACAACAATTAAAACTCCTAATGCAACATACTGCCAACCCAATATTAAAGTCCAAAAACCTTCTTTGAGGAAATGGAATAAAGTTGCTCCAATTACTGGCCCCCATAAAGTTCCTTTGCCTCCAAGAATTGCCATTAAAACCATGAACACTCCCATCTCTCTTCCATCAAAAGCAACATCGGTTGAGTCAATATATCCAATTAGTCCGCCCATAATTCCTCCTGCGAGACCACAGAAAAAAGCTGAAACCATCCAACCAACAATTTTATATTTCATTGTCTGAATGCCCATTGCTTCTGCTTTATCCTCGTTATCTCTTATGGCGTTAAGAATTAATTTAAATCTTGATCCGTAAATCCATTTAACAAAAACAAAAGTTGCAATTAACATTATAAAACTTAAATAGTAGAAAAATTCTCCTCTTGCTTCTGGATCAACAATATCTTTTGGAAATGGCGGAGTAGTAAAACCTTGACCTGCTCCAATTATTTCAATTCCTCCTGCAATTTCACCTGCTGCAATTCCTAAACCTAAAGTACAAATTGCAAAGTAATGGCCTCTTAGTCCTAGAATAGCATAACCAATTAAACCAGCTACAATTGTCGGTATGATAGCAGCAACTAATAAACCAACACCCATCCCTTGAAAAAATTGTGTTGTAGTATGTACAAATGTTTTCTCACCACCGCTTTCCGTCCATTCTGCTAAAGGAAAAAACATACCAACCTGAACTGAGGCGCATAAATACATCCCAAGACCATAGAAAAGAATATTTCCAAAAGAATTATAGCCCATTTCTCCACCTTGTAAGTTCCATGTCATTGCCAATACTATTAAAACGCAAAGTATAGTTAACTGAACTTTAAACCCTGGAAAGATAAAGGGTGCAACTAAACCAAGAATAATTAAACCAACATACAAAATTAAATCTTTTTGTTTCATTTTAAATACTCTCTTTTTCTTGAAAGTTTAAATCTTCTGAAAACAAGTATGAGAACTAATAACATGAAGACAGATCCTATTCTAAATTCTGTACCTAGAATATAATCGGCAAATTCCTCAAAAACTCCTAATCCCATTCCCGAAATAGCTACTGCAGGTAAATTACCTAAACCAGCAACGATAACAATCATGAAAGATCTAACTGTATAAGGTAATCCTACATATGGATGTAATGTAAATGTGATAGCAATTAATGCACCAGCAACACCACAAAGCGCAGCGTTAATTCCAAAAGTTGCTGCGTAAACTCTTTCTGTATCTACTCCTAAAATTTTTGCAGCTCTAGCATTTTGTGCAGTTGCTCGGATAGCTCGTCCAAGCTTTGATTTCTTCATATAAATAACTAAAACGATAGCGTATAAAACACTTATTGCTGCAGAAAATATTGTCGAATGGGGTAGAGTTATAATATTATCAAAAAACATTGTTGTTCCATACCCTGATTGAGCCACAACAACATCTGCTCCAAAAATAAAATTCATTAATTGTTGAAATACAATCGCAATACCAAATGTTGCTAAAATTGAAATAAAAAGATCTCTGTCGACTACTTTGTTAATTACAAGTTTATAAAGTCCCCAACCTACAAAAAACATTATTATTGGAGAAACGATTACTCCCCAGGCAGGATGTATACCAGCAAGATACATGCTGTAAGCAATGTAACCTCCAAGAATTACTAAGTCACCTTGAGCAATATTTATTATATTCATAACTCCCCATTGAAGGGCCATTCCATAAGCTATTAATGCAAATAGAATACCAATTAGAATTCCATCCAATGTGGCTTGGACCATTAAGATAGGTGCTTCAAAAATTAAAAAGTCCATAATTTTTTAGTTTCAAATAAGAAATGCCCCCATCAGTTGGGGGCATTTCAAATAATTTATAGATCTAAATTAACTTCTTTTAGACCAACTTGGGATAGGGTGGTAGAATTTGTCAGAAGCCCATTTCGTTGGAGCAACAACTTTATTCTCACACTTATCACCTTTGCATCTTACTTGGAATAAGATCATTGGCTTAGCAATGTTTTGACCGCCAGGACCAAATTTAATATTTCCATAGAAAGTTTGCATATCTGTAGCTTTTAAAGCATCTCTAACTTTATCACCATCAAATGAATTTGCTCTTTCGAACGCATCTTTGAAAACGATTAAAGCTGCAGATGATTCAGCTGATTGGTAAGGTGGAGCATAACCAAATCTTTTTGTAAAGTCTTTGTCGTACTTTTTCCCACCACCAAAAAACTTATCTTTATAGCTTAAGTTTTTGTGCCACTGAGATGCACACAATGCGTATTCTGAATTCTTTCCGTGTTGTTTAGAAAGTTTTGCAGCATCACAATGCGTCATCGCTAACATTGGAACATCAACTTTCATTTCAGCTATTTGTCTGATTGCAGTTAATGCACCTTTTGTGTGACCAGATACAACAAGTACATCAGGTTTTTTAGCTTTAACTTTAACTAATGTAGCTTTCATATCATTCAACTCTTTAGGTAATTTGTCATCAATGATGATTTCAGATCCAGTTCTTTTTGCTGCATCTAAGATACCTAATCTCACGTCCTGTGAGAAAGCATCTTGTTCAAATGCTTGCGCAATTTTCACAGGCTTACCACCATTTTTTTCTACCGCAAGATCAATTGCTACTTCAAGGTATTGGTTTGCTGGCGATAACACTGCAAACAAGTATTTATAACCTTTAGTAAATAAAGATCTTGATGCACCGTTTGCTTCAACCATAGGAATTTTATATTTCTCGGTTACTGGTGCGATGGCTTTAGTTAAACCTGAACTGTAAGGCCCAAGCATATACTTAACACCATCTTGATTTATTAATCTTTCAGCTAGCTGAGCAGCTCTTTTAGGATTTGACTCATCATCATAATAAATAATTTTAAATTTATATGATTTTCCTCCAACTTTTACTCCGCCCATTTTATTTAATCTTTCAACTGCAAGATTATAACCATTTTGGGTATGCACTCCGTTAGAAGAGTATTTTCCTGTAAGAGAAACTGCAGCGCCTAACACAATAGTATCACCTTCAACTTTTGCAAATGAAGTTGTAATACCAATAAGTGTTAACGTTATAGCTGATACAAATGTAATAAATAGTTTTAGTAATTTATTCATTTTATCTCCTCTGTTAATTAATTAATTATTCTTAATTAAAACAAGAAATTCAAAATATGACAACAGTAAGAATTGACTAATAACTCTGAGTTATGGCCACATAAGTAGCAATAAAAATTAATACACACGCAGAGATTGTATTTAAGGTTTTTGGATTTGATTTTAACCATTTTGAAACTTTTTCTGCAGCTAGGCCGTAAATCATGAGAGTAGAAAAATCTAAAATTACATAAGTAGTCATTAGAATTATAAATTGCACAACGTAATTACCATTAAAGTCTATGAAAGATGTAAAAATAGTTCCAAAAAATATAATCGCTTTGGGACTTAATCCGGCTACAAGGAATCCATCTTTAAAAAAAGATATTTTTGACTTTAAGTTCTTTGATTTAAAATTTAATGAATCTATTTTCCTGGTATAAGTGTCATAAGCTAAATAAACTATGTAAATAATTCCTGCCCATTTAATTAATTTAAGTGCATCAGAATTATCCTTCAATAAAGCACCTATGATAAAAACTACTAGAACCCCTTGGCAAATGTTGGCTGAAATATCTCCAAAAGCAGTCCAAACGGAGCGTTTTAACCCATAGTTTAATGAGTGAGAAACTATTACTACTCTAGGAGGTCCAGGAGAAATGAATAAAAAAAGAATGATTTGTAAAAAAATTAAAAAATCAACAGGTAACATTATCCAACTATATATATTTTAATGAAGAAAAGAAGTCTTATTCCCGAAACAAGAGTTAAAAATACGGAACCAAAGAAATTTAACGAAGAATGGGTAATTTGGGCAGCTTGGGCTGATAGGATAACGTTTGAAGAAATAGAAAAAAAAACAGGCAAAAATGAATCTCAAGTAATAAAGATTATGAGAAAAAATCTTAAACCAAGTTCATTTAGACTTTGGAGAAAAAGAGTTCACAATACCAGTATAAAACATCGAAAAAAATTTAAACTTTCTAGAAAAAAAATAAGAGAAAAAATTAGAATAAGTGATATATATTAATTATGAAAAAAGTTACTATGTATTCTGGTACACCATGCTCTTTTTGTGAAGCTGCCAAAGCGCTATTAAAAAGTAAAAATATTCCTTTCGAAGAAATTGACGTTTGGAAAAGTAAAGAAAAAGCAAAAGAGATGCTTCAAAGAACTAATGGGGCTAGAACAATTCCTCAAATTTTTATTGGTGATCATTACATAGGGGGAAACGATCAACTTCAAGCTGCTAATAGAAGTGGCGAATTAGACAAATTATTAACTTAGACATATATTTTATCTGATAGGCCATAACAAAGTATAGCGCTTAACACTAAAAATATTAAAGGAGAAAAAACGGGTTCCATTCCAGTTTTTTTATTAACTCCAGTTTTGTCAACGAGTATGGAGTAAGAGTTGCATAGAAAAATGCATAAATTATTTAAGAAAACTAAATTAAAAAAAGTCCAAGTGCTAGTTAATCCCCCTGTTCTTATAAACCCGACGTAAATAGACATTATAAAAACAGCAAGCATAAATGCTCCAGCCAGTCTAACCATTATCGCTCCGGATTTATCAATTCCAAATCTTTTCATAAATCCATTTGTATCTGCAATCGTTTGATAAGCATACATGCCTACTCCAGCAAAATGGACCAAGTAAATTATTAAATAAAAAATATTATTAAATTTATCTATCATTTTATTAACCTTTGTACTGTTCTAAAAGATCGTCGCCCATGGGCGTAGTAACTGATTTTTCTAAAACTACTCCTGCTGCTGCTCTTTCTTTTTGTAGTTGTTCATCAGCCTTAAACGCTTTAAGACCATCCATTGTATCAAATCTTATAATTGTAGTAATTTTTGAGTCATTATCTTTTTCTGTTCCAGCATAAAGAAATGTCATACCGTATTTTTTTATTTTTTCTGAATTGCTATGAACCATTGCTTTCCATTTTGCAAAAGTTTCAATTGGGCTTTCTATTTTTACTATCATGTTTTCCTCCAGTTAGTTTAATAAATTCCAGATTTTACAAGTTTATCTATTTCTACTTTAGACTCTGGAATTAATTTGTAAATATATCTATCGCATTCTCCGGTCTTTTTTCCATCATATGGTTTTCCATAAAGTTCTTCTATAGATTTATTAAGTTCTGTATTAATAAAATCTTCTTTTAGTCCCTCTTTAATTAAATATGATGTTAAAAATTTTTTGGCAGCAATAGAATAAACGATCTTATCCAATTCTAAAGTTCCCTGAGGTATCATGCTGTTAGCGTAATAAAGTCCTGTACACTTTAGAGTGGCTTTTTTGTCTTTATCGCTCAAGTGGCCAGCGGCTATGGCTGAACTAAAATATAAAAAAGCTAAGATAGTAAAAAAAAATTTTTTCATAATGTTTTACTTATTAACCTAAGGTAGTAAGAAACGGAAAGTTAGTAAGTATGAAGTAACTTATCACTTGAATTTGATTAGTTAAAATCAAAATACCTGTGGTAAGAAGTATCACCCCTCCAACCTTCATAACTTTTCCGTAATGTTTCGCAAAACCTTTTTTTGAATTAAGAAATATGCTCATATAATACCCGGATAAAACAAATGGTATAGCTAAGCCTAAAGAATAGAATAAAAGCAAAACAAACCCTTTGCTTACCGTAGCTTCGGTGGCAGAAAGAGCAAGGATAGAGCCTAAAACTGGTCCTATACATGGTGTCCAACCAAAAGCAAAAGCAGCCCCTACTACAAAAGGAAATACATAATTGTTTTTGTAAGATTTGGTATGAATTCTTTTTTCCTGATTTAGAAAACTCAAATTTATAAAACCAAGTAATTGAAGAGAGAAAATAATTATAATTAAACCAGCTAATATTCTCAATTCATTTGAAAAAAATAATAACACATTTCCGATAAATGATACTGCCATCCCAAGAATTATAAAAATTGACGAGAATCCTAATGAAAAAAGTATAGTTTTAATTAATACTGTTCGCTTATCTTTTTCAATTTCATTTAATTTTTTGCCAGTTATATAAGAGATGTATCCTGGGATAATCGGTAATACGCAGGGTGTTAAAAAACTTATAAATCCAGCTCCAAATGCTAAAGCAAGTTTTATGATCATAGATACTTTATATTTGCGTTTAAACTCAACCGCAATTACAATATTGGCTCATGCTTTTTAAATACATCGGCTTTTTATTTACACTTTTATGGTCTTATACTTTTATAAAGTCTCAGAGTATTTTTAAAAAAGGATCTGGTATCATAATCACTTTATTTGTTACCAACATATCTTGGCTAACTTTTATTGTCGCTTGTTTTTATGGTCTTAAAAATTTTACTTTTTTTAATGCAATTTTAGGCATCATATTTTGCATTATTTTTGTTCATTTGGCTTTTGCTAGAATATCTTTGTTTATTAACAGTAAATTTGAGAATAAAGATAATCTTTTAAGAGTAAAAACATTTATAGAGTACTTAATCTTAATAGCTGTTGTGTATTTTATAATTTTTTAATCTATTAGAATTGTTGCTAAAACATTAAACTGTTTATCAGTAATAACTATCTCCCCTGAACTAGGAACGGCATCTGTAATCGCTGTAATGATGCTGTAATGAGTAACTAACACTAAATTTTTACCTTTACCATTCCACTTCGAAATATATTTATTTAATTCTTTTAATTGCATAGGTTCATTTTTACTAAATTTTGATTGAAATGTGGAATTTAATGGTGAAAATTCTTTATACATTCCAAATGCGTATCTTGCAGTATCTTTACATCTACACCACTGACTACTTAACACTTTATCAATAAAAATATTTTTTTCTTTGAAAAATTTTCCAATTCTTTTTGATTGGTTTATTCCAGTTTGACTCAAATTTCTTTGAGTTTTACAATCTTTAATTTTAAAATTTGGAGGATCTCCACTTCCAGGTGCTAAGGCATGTCTTATAAGTATTATTTTTCCACCCTCCTTTAATTCTTTGATAGAATTTTCGCTAGAGTAAGAATTCAGGCTAAAGAAGAAAAATATACAGAATAATATAAAAGGTTTACTAGTTATGATCTTGAACATTTTTTTGAACAGTATTTAACTTTGTCCCAGTTTAATCTCCATTTTTTTCTCCAGGAAAAATTTTTTTTACATATGGGACAAGTTTTGATAGGTAAGTTTTGTTTTTTCATAATTTAAATAGTATTTTGTTTAATAAATTTTTCAGCTGCTTTAAGAATAGTTTTTTTTCTATCACTTTTAATTTTATCAAAAACTCTTACCATCATTGAAAGTCTAGGATTTTTTAAAAAAAAATTTCTATTTTTGTTTATAAAATTCCAATAAAGTCCGTCCATCGTATCGCACCATTTACCTCTTTTAAAATCCATCATCTTAAGAAAATAGCTTGATCCACAAATATAAGGTTTAGTAGCAAATATTCCGCCATCACTAAAAAGGCCCATTCCATAAACATTGGGTGCCATAACCCAATCAGAAGAGTCGACAAACATTTCCATAAACCATTTATAAACTTGCTTAGGATGGATCTGACATAAGTTCATGATGTTTGCTAGTATCATTAATCTTTCAATATGGTGCGACCAACCATAGTTTAATGCATTTTTAATAGAATGATCTAATGGTTCAAGTCCAGTTGTGCCGTTATACCAGGAAAGTTTCATTTTATTTTTATGATTAAAAAAGTTCTTTTTTTCCATTTCCTCATCAAAATTCTGATATATGCCTCGCATAAATTCTCTCCAACCAATAATTTGTCTAATGTAACCTTCTAAAGAATTAATTTTAATCTTATTCTCGATTTTTTTAATTTTCTCTAAAATTTCCATAGGGGTAATTAAACCATTATTTATCAGAGGACTTAAAGCACTGTGAAAAAGAATGTTCGATCTTTTGCTAACTGCATCCTCGTAGTCTCCAAACAATGAAATTTTATTTTTTAAAAAGTCTTCCAAGAGCTTAAGGCTTTGATCTCGCGTAGTAGGAAACCAAAAGTTTTCAGTAAAGCCTGGATGGTTTTTAAAATTTTTTTCTATAAATGATTTAAGATCTTTGGTGTGATTTGTAATTTTTAAGTTAGGATATTTTGGTATTGAAACTTTTTCAGGAAGTTTTTTTCTATTTTCTTTATCAAAACTCCATTTTCCTCCTTTTGGACTTCCGTTCTTTGCCATTAACACATTAAATTTTGTTCTATTGATTTTATAAAAATTTGCCATGAAAGGTTTTTTTGTATTTTTAAGATAAGTTTTAAAATCCTCCCTAGAAGTGAGAAACATAGGAGATTTGATCTGGCTAAATTTAATATTTTTCTTATTTAAAAATGATATTATTTTTTTTTCAAAAAACTTATCTTCAATTTCAAAGAACTTTACTTCTTTTACTTTCTTCTCGTTAATAACTTTCTCAAGTTTTTTTTCGTAAGAACTCCTAAATTCTTTATTTAAGTCATTATAAATTATCTTTAATTTTTTTGTTTTAAGTTCATCTCGATAAGAGCGCATCGATGATAAAAAAAATAAAATTTTTAATTTATGGTGTTTTTGGAAAGTGCATAAACCATAATCTTCTGACATGAAAAAGGTGTGGTCTGAGAACTCTTTTAAATATTTTGGATTAAACAATTGATTTCCCAAAATCAAAAATAATTTCATTTGGTCAAAATATATATTTTAAAAATTTTAAGTATTGGGTCTTTTGAAGCACTTAATTATTTTAGAGTAAATAAGCAGTTTTTAACTATTTTTTTTTTTAAAAATATAATTGACTACATTTTTGCCTATAAATACATATCCTTTTTTTTTAAGAAATTTAAATATTTCTCTTTTCCTTGTCTTCGAAAGATTGTTATGAGTAAGTATTTCAACACAAATAATTTTTATATTAAATTTCCTAAAGTCTATAGTTTTTAAAACTTCTAATTCATGTCCTTCAATATCTATATTTAAGAAATCAATCTTAAAATATTTATATTTCTCTAATATGTTCGTAATTTTTTTTGATTTAATCTTTCTTATTTTTAATTTTTTTATTGAAAATTCCTTTTTTAAAAAATTTACATGATTTTTGTCAATTGTATTTAATGGGCTGAGATCGTTATGGAAATACAGATTCTTTGTTGAGTTATTTTTAGAAATAGCCGAACATATGTTAATATCTCTAGGCCTCACAAAATTGAAAAGCTCTATTGAAAGTGGATTTAGGTCTATATTTATGCCAGACCAACCTCTTTTATACATTTCGAAAGTATTGTTAACTTTAGTTGGATGATAACATCCAACATCTACATACCTTCCCTTATAGTTTTCTTCAAAGTGATTTATAATTTTTCTTTCTTCTCCGAATTGTGAGCTATTAAAATAATATTTTAAATTCCTTATATAAATATTATAAAAAAGATAGATTGGTTTCAGAAAAGAATATTTTTTATATAGATTTAATGAAAAAGATTTTGCTGTAGACATTTATTTTTTTGGTTTAAATACTAAACAGACTCCATTATTACAATATCTTTTTCCAGATGGTTTAGGTCCATCATCAAATAAATGTCCATGATGACCTCCACATTTTTTACAGTGATATTCCGTGCGAGCGTAACCGATGAGCATGTCAGTTTTGGTTTCAAAAACATCAGGTAATGACTCAAAAAAAGAAGGCCACCCAGATCCACTTTCAAATTTTGTGTTTGAGTCAAATAATTTTGTATCACAACCTACGCAGTGATATGACCCCTCTCTTTTTTCATTATTTAGAGAACTAGATCCAGGAGCCTCTGTGCCCTCCTGATTTAATATAAAGCTTTGTTCAGGCGTTAATTTTGAAATAAATTTTTTATTGGCCATTTAGGATATTATAACAAATTATTTGACAATAAATTTAAAATACTGTTAAGTACTTATAGCGCTGATTTAATCAAATTGCGGAGCGCTTAATAAATCCTGCTAAAGCGAACAAGTCTTTGACCACCGCTTTAGCCGGTGGTTTTTTTTTGAAATTTCAAAATTAAACCGGGTATTTGAACTGTATTGTACACCTGACATAAGGTCGAAGTACTAAAAAGGAGAAAAAAAATGGCAAACTTTAAACATCCGGAAACTATTGGTTTGCACGGAGGAGAGTACAGAAGTGATCCAGCAACAACTGCTGTGGCTGTACCAATTTATCAAACTAGTTCTTATCAATTTAAAGATGCAACCACTGCTGCAAATTTATTTGGTTTAAAAGAGTTTGGAAACATCTATACGAGAATAATGAACCCAACCTGTGACGTACTAGAAAAAAGAATGGCTGCACTAGAAGGAGGGCTTGCTGCAGTAGCAGTTGGTTCTGGTCAGGCTGCTTCAGCTTTTTGTGTTCAAAACGTTTGTAAGGCTGGTGATAATATTGTTTCTTCAACTGATTTATATGGTGGAACGGTAAACTTATTTAAAAATACTTTAGGAATGCAAGGTATCGAAGTGAGATTTGCAGACCCTGCTGATCCTAAGAATTTTGAAAAGTTAACTGATGAGAAAACAAGAGCGTATTATGGAGAGTCATGTCCAAACCCCTACTTGCGGGTTTTTCCAATTAAGGAAGTTGCAGATATTGGTAGAAAACATGGAATCCCATTAATTATAGATAACACTGCCTCGCCAGTAATTTGTAAACCTTTAGAACATGGCGCTGCTGTTGTTATGCACTCACTAACAAAATATATCGGAGGTCATGGCACATCAATTGGTGGAATAATTATCGATGGTGGTAACTTTGATTGGACGGCAAATCCAAAAAGACAACCTTTATTTAACGAAGAAGATCCAAGTTACAAAGGTGCTGTTTGGGGAAGAGATGTTCCTAAATTAACAGGAGCAAATGTTGCTTTCGCAGTTAGATCGCGGGTAGTTTTATTGAGAGACCTTGGAGCTCCCTTAGCACCTTTTAACGCTTTCCAAATCATACAGGGTTTAGAAACTGTTGCGCTTAGAATGAAGCAACACTGTATGAATGCAGAAAAAGTTGTAACTTTTTTAGAAACTCAAAAAAAAGTTAAAAACGTAATTTATCCTACAAATCACCAAGGAGAAATTAAGGATAGAGCAAAAAGGTATATGAAGGGCGGATATGGCTCATTAGTTGGTATGGACGTAGGAACTAGAGAAGCTGGTTCTAAGTTCATTGATAATCTGAAAATGCTTTATCATGTGGCAAATATTGGTGATGCTCGAAGTTTAGCGATACATCCTGCAACTACAACTCATAGTCAGCTTAATGATGAAGAATTATTAGCTGCTGGAGTTACACCAGGTTATGTAAGACTTTCAATTGGTATTGAACACCCTGACGATATTATTGGAGATATAAAGCAAGCTTTAGCTGCATAAAAATATTGTTGATACGTCAAGTTGTTAGCTTGACGTATCAAATCCATATATTAAAAGAATTTAGATGAGCAAAGTATTCGTGGTTTATGGCCATTATGATGATAAATCTTTTAATGCAGCCATCAAACAAACTTTTATAAAAACAGCAAAACAAAAAGGTCATGAAATTGATTGTGTTGATTTATATAAAGAGAAATATGATCCAGTTTTTGCTGGAGGAGAACCGACGCCTGATGTTTTAGATCATAGAAAAAGAATTGAGAAATGTAGTACAATAGTTTTGATAGCCCCTATTTGGAATTTTAGAATGCCAGCAATTGTTGAGGGGTGGATAGACAAAGTTTTAGCGCCACCTTGGGCTTTTAGATTTAAGAGATTAGTTGGTAATTACGGTTATCCTTTAGGAAATTTAAAAGATAAAAAGGCTATAATATTTTGTACCTACGGCTCTCCAAGATTAGCTGTTACAACCTTTTTTTTAAATTTACCCATAAGAAGATTAAAAAGAGGAGTATTTCATATATGCGGTATAAGAAATATTAATTATAGAAGATACTTTGCTGTTCCTTTTGTGAGTGAAGAAAAGAGAAAAGAATTTTTAAAGGACGTAGAAAAAACTGCATCTAATTTATGAATAATTTTTTTAAATTTTTATTTTTTATTTTTGTTCTCAATATAAATTCATTAGAAGCTGAAATTGTTAAACCAAACAGTAATATAAAGCCTGAACAAGTAGTTAAAATACAGTTAAAGGGCTTGATGAAAAATGATTTAAATTATAAAGATCAGGGAATTGAACAAACTTGGGAATTTGCTCATCCTAATAATAAAATTTTTACTGGACCAATAAACAATTTTAAAGAAATGATTAAGGGCGAATATTACAAGATGCTTATTGACCATGCTAAGCACGATATAAAAGAATTATATGTAGATGAAGGAATAGCGGTCTTCGAGGTCACAGTTTTGGATAACAATAACAAATATTTTAAATTTAAATGGCAGGTTGAAAAATATATAGAAGATGGTCCTTTAAAAAATTGTTGGTTAACAACAGTTGTCTCTCAACCAACTCCTGTGGGTGAAGCTATATAAATATTTAATCATTTAAATCTAACTTAATTTATCATATTCTGAATATCTAAAATATGAAATCAAAGACGAAAGTAGTGGTTATAGGAGGCGGTGCAGTAGGAGTTAGCACGCTTTATCATTTGGCGAAAAAAGGTTGGTCAGATGTTGTGCTGGTTGAAAGAAAAGAATTAACTTCTGGATCTACATGGCATGCAGCTGGTTTATTGCCTCTATTTAATATGAGCTACTCTGTAGGACAATTACATAGATACGCCGTTCAATTATACAAATCTTTAGAAAAAGAAACGGGAAAAAAAGTTGGTTTTAGTGTTGTTTCTAATATTCGTTTAGCACAAACACAGGATCGTATGGATGAATATCATCAATATGCTGGGGTAGCTAAAACAATTGGAGTAAATGTTAAATTCTTAAAACCCGAACAGGTAAAAGAAATTTGGCCACTATGTAATATAGAAGGTTTGGTTGGAGCAATTCAACATCCTGAAGATGGTTATATTCAACCTGCAGATCTTACTCAAGCTCTTGCAACAGGAGCAAGAAATCGTGGTGCAGAAATTTATAGGAACACAACCGTAGTTGGAATTAAACAAACAAAAGATGGTTGGACTGTTGAAACTGACAAAGGAGCTATTTCATGTGAACACGTTGTTTCTTGTAGTGGAAACTTTGCAAGACAAACTGGCAAAATGGTAGGTTTAGAAGTTCCAGCAATACCTGTGGAACACCAATTCATAGTAACAGAGCCACATCCCGAAATTCAAAAAAGAAAAAAAGAGGGCAAACCAGAAATGGGTGTTCTTAGAGATAGTGATAATTCTTGGTATATGAGAGAGGAGGCAGGTGGATTTCTTTTAGGGCCTTATGAAAAAGGCGCACCATGTTGTTATGTAAATGGACCGTCAAAAGATAGCGAGTATGAATTATTTCAAGAAGATTTAGATCGATTAGCTCCTCATATTGAAGGAGCAATTAAAAGAGTGCCTGCTTTTGCAGAAGTAGGAGTTAAAAAAGTTTACAATGGAGCAATTTGTTATACGCCTGATGGTAATCCTATAGTGGGTCCTGCTTGGGGACTTAAAAATTTTTGGATAAATGAAGGACATAGTTTTGGAATTACAGCTGCAGGGGGGGCAGGATGGCAACTAGCTGAATGGATTGTAGACGGAGAGCCAACAATAGACATGTTAGGCGTAGAGCCTAGAAGATATGGGTCTTATGTAACAAAATCTTATTTGATGGAAAAAAATGAAGAAGCGTATGCAAATGTATTTACAGTTCATTATCCGGACGAAGAAAGAGAAGCAGGCAGACCACTAAGACAAGCTCCTTGCTATGATCGACTAAAAAAATTAGGTGCAGTTTTTGGTCAAAAATTTGGATGGGAGAGAGCAAATTTCTTTGCAACAGATAGTGAGAAGCAAGAAGATGACTGGTCGTTTAGAAGGTCCAATTGGTTTAAAAGTGTAGAGAAAGAGTGTAAAAATGTTAGAGAGAACGTGGGCTTACTTGATATGTCTGCATTTGGTAAATGTAGAATTAAAGGTCCGGGTTCTGAGGAATTTTTAGATAAATTAGTAGCCAATAAACTTCCTAAAAACATCGGGCGAATTAATCTTTGCCATGCTTTGAATACAAAAGGTGGAGTTCACTCCGAATTCACAATAATGAGAGAAGCAAAAGATAGTTTTTATTTAGTATCAGCTGGGGCGTTTCAAAGATTAGATCATGATTGGATACACAAATGGATGCCAAAAGACGGTTCTGTTCAATATGAAAATTTAACTAATAGTATGGGAGTGCTTGTAGTTTCTGGTCCGAAGGCAAGAAAACTAATGCAAAAAGTATCAAAAGCAGATTTTTCTAACGAAAAGTTTAAATGGTTAAGTGCACAAAATATAAATATTGGTTTAGCTCCCTGTAATGCAATGAGAGTGAACTTTGTAGGAGAATTAGGTTGGGAATTGCATCATCCAATAGAATACCAAAATCATATATTTGACAAACTAATGGAAGCTGGAAAAGAATTTAGTCTTAAGCCTTTCGGTATAAGAGCAATGAACAGTTTAAGAGTTGAAAAGTCTTATAAACTAGTAGGGACAGAACTTTCTATTGAATACGCACCTTACGAGTCTGGCTTAGATAGATTTATTCATCCTAACAAAGGGGATTTTATTGGACGTGCGTCATTAGATAAATGGAGGGCAAAAGGTTTTTCAAATAAATTGGTAACCATGGAAATTCATGGAGTTTCAGATGCCGATGTATTGGGAAACAATCCCATTTATGAGAATGGATCCGTGGTTGGTAGAGCTACTGGTGGAGATTTTGGTTTTAGACTAAATAAATCTATCGCACTTGGAATGGTTAAGCCAGAATATGCAAAAATTGGACAAAAACTTAAAATAGATATATTAGGTAAAATGCACGAAGTTTCTATCATCGAAGATTCACCTTACGATACTGATAATAAATTGCTAAGAGCTTAAATGAAAATATTAGTCGCTGTTAAAAGAGTTATTGATTACAACGTTCAAATTAGAGTTAAAGATGACGGTTCGGGCGTTCATACTGAAAACGTTAAAATGTCGACAAATCCTCCAGATGATAATGCGGTCGAGGAGTCTGTAAAACTAAAAGAGTCTGGAAAAGTAAAAGAAGTTGTAGCAGTTACAATTGGCGAAGATAAAGCGCAAGAGACTGTGCGTAAAGCTTTAGCTGTTGGTGCTGATAGAGGAATTCATGTTAAAACTAATAGCTATATAGAGCCTTTAGGAATTGCAAAGATTTTAAAAAAAGTTGTTGAAAAAGAAAAACCTGACATGGTTTTTTTAGGAAAACAAGCAATCGACGATGATTGTAATCAAACAGGGCAAATGCTAGCTGCTATGTTAAATTGGCCTCAAGCAACATTCTCATCAAAAGTTGATTTAAAAGATAAAAGCTTAGAGATAATTCGAGAAATAGATGAAGGTCTTGAAACTATTGAAATAAATTTACCAGCAGTTGTTACTTGCGATCTTAGACTTAACGAACCTCGCTATGCATCTCTTCCAAACATTATGAAAGCAAAAAAGAAACCAATAGACCAAATGATTGCTAAAGATTTAGGTGTAGATATTACAAATAGGGTTCAACAATTAAAAGTTGAGGAACCGCCAAAAAGAAAAGCAGGAATTAAAGTTGCAAATGTTTCTGAATTAGTAAGCAAGCTTAAAAATGAGGCAAAAGTAATTTAATGTCAGTATTATTAATTGCAGAACACAATAACAAAAATCTTAAACCATTTACTTTAAATGCAATAACCGCAGCATCCAAAATTGATGGAGATGTTCATGTTTTAGTAGCTGGCAGTGGTTCTGAAGATGTATCAAAGGAAGTTGCAGCAGTACCTTTAGTAAAAAAAGTTTTACATTGCGATTCTCCCAATTATCAAAATTACCTACCTGAAAATTTAGCGCCACTTGTTACAAAATATTCAGAAAAATATGATCATATTATAGCTTCAGCGAATACGTTTGGAAAAAACTTTATGCCAAGAGTAGCTGCGGCTTTAGATACTTCGCAAGTGAGCGATGTTATAAAAGTAAATTCGCCAGACACTTTTGTAAGACCAATTTATGCTGGCAACGCCTTTGCTACAGTAAAAAGTAATGATAAAAAAAAATGTGTAACGATTAGACCAACCTCTTTTGAGCCAGCTCCTAAAACTGGTGGTTCTGCTCAAGTTGAAAAAATTGATTCTGTTGAGGTTCCTAACTTTTCAAAATTTATTAAAAGAGAAGAAACAAAATCAGAAAGACCAGAGCTTGGAACTGCAAGAGTTGTCATATCTGGTGGAAGAGGTTTAGAAAGTGGAGAAAATTTTAAGCTTATAAATGACATTGCAGACAAACTTAACGCAGCAGTAGGAGCATCACGCGCAGCAGTAGATGCAGGTTACATAAGCAATGATCATCAAGTTGGTCAAACTGGAAAAGTAGTCGTTCCTGATTTGTATATTGCTGTTGGAATTTCAGGAGCAATTCAGCACTTAGCTGGTATGAAGGAGAGTAAAATAATTGTCGCAATTAACAAAGATGGTGAAGCCCCTATATTTAGTATTGCTGATTACGGTTTAGAAGCAGACTTATTTAAAGCTCTTCCAGAATTTTTATCTGAGTTGAACAAACTCAATACTATCCAAAAATAATTAGTTTGATATAGTCACGTCATGGCTCGAGAAGCAATGCAATACGATGTAGTTATAGTTGGTGCTGGACCAGCGGGATTATCAACGGCAATTAAACTAAAACACTTAGATCCTAAATTGAATGTATGCATTTTAGAAAAAGGATCTGAAGTAGGCGCACATATTTTAAGTGGAAATGTTTTAGAGACTAGAGCTCTTGATGAATTAATTCCTAATTGGAAAGAACAGAGAGCGCCTATTAAAACTAAAGTTTCAAAGGAAAAATTTTTATTTTTAGGAAAAAATTCTTCATTAAGTTGGCCAACGTGGCTTTTACCAGCAGTTCAAAAAAATCATAATAATTATATTGTCAGCCTTGCTAATCTTTGTCGATGGCTTGCAGAACAAGCTGAAAAGTTAGGAGTAGAAATTTTTCCAGGATTTCCTGCAAGCGAAGTTCTTTACAATGAAGATGGCTCTGTTAAAGGAGTAGCAACTCTAGATATGGGTTTGGACAAAGAAGGAAATAAAAAAGATGGATATCAAGAGGGGATGGAACTTCATGCCAAAGTTACAGTTTTCTCAGAAGGTTGTAGAGGTCATTTAGGAAAAGAATTGATTAAAAAGTTTAATCTTGATGAAGGAAAAGATCCTCAACAATACGGTATCGGTTTAAAAGAAATTTGGGAAGTAAATGATGAACAGCACCAAGAAGGTTTGGTTATGCATACAGCAGGCTGGCCATTGGATAGTAAAACATATGGCGGAAGTTTTATTTATCACGCCGAAAAAAAACAAATTTATATAGGATATGTTATCGGTCTTGATTATCAAAACCCACACCTATCACCTTTTGATGAATTTCAAAGATTTAAAACACACAAAACAATAAGAAAAATGTTAGAGGGTGGAAAAAGAATTTCATTTGGTGCGAGAGCTTTAATTGAAGGTGGTCTTCAAAGTTTACCTAAAATGTATATGCCCGGTGCATTATTAGTTGGATGTGATGCTGGAACATTAAACATGCCAAAGATTAAAGGAACTCATACAGCAATGAAAAGTGGAATGATAGCTGCAGAAACTATTGTAGAGCATGTAAAAAATAAAAGAAAACTTTCTTACTACGAAGAACTATTTAAAAAAAGTTGGGTATATAATGAGCTTTATACAGCTAGAAATGTGAAACCAAGTTTTAGTTGGGGTTTAATTTTAGGAATTATTTTCACAGGATTAGATCAAATTCTTTTTAGAGGGAAATTACCTTTCACTTTGAAGCACAAACATGCTGATCACGAAGCATTAAAACCAGCTAACTCTATGCCCAAAATAGAATATCCAAAACCTGATGGAAAATTAACTTTTGATAAGACCAGCTCAGTTTATTTAACAGGAACTAATCACACAGAGAATCAACCAGTACATCTTAAATTAAAAGATCCAAACCTACCTACCAGATATACTCTGAAAGAATATGATGAGCCAGCTCAAAGATATTGTCCGGTAGGTGTTTATGAAATTCAACAAGAAAAGTTTGTAATCAATTCTCAAAATTGTATTCATTGTAAAACTTGCGATATTAAAGAACCATCTCAAAATATTACTTGGGTTACTCCAGAAGGTGGTGGTGGTCCTAAGTATGGAAATATGTAGATTAAGATAAATCTGTCGCGAATTTTTTTAATTTTTCAATTGGAACTAACTCTAGAGTTTTTTTGTGCGTTGCTTTTAAATATATTGGACATGCTTTTCCTGCCTCAAGTGCTTTAGCATACCAACTCGCACAAACGCACCATTTATCTCCATTTTTAAGACCTGGAAAACCAAACTCTGGATGTGGAGTAATTAAATCATTACCAGCTTCTTTGCACCAGTTTAAAAACTCATCATTTACTTTTACACAAACAGTATGAAGTCCGTGGTCATTTTTATCCGTATTACAACAACCATCTCTAAACCAACCAGTCATCGGTTCTGTTGAACAGCTTTCTAAATTTTCGCCTAATACGTTTTTTTGTTTGGTCATTATAAATTTATTGCGTCCAATAATCTCTCTTTAAAATACTCTTCTAAAGAACAATTGCATGTAATAATAAATTTATCATTTAGATGATAAATTGAACAATCAATCTTTGCTACTAAAGTCTGAGCCATTGATAAATTGGGAAATTTTTTAATTCTAAAATCAAAATGAGTTAATTTATTCAAATAATAATTTTTATCTTTTCCTGAAATTTCAAAATAAACTTGTCCATATGAATAATCTGATGCTAATATTTCTTCGTGAGAATTAAAGTTTGAAACCATTTTTAAGACTTCTTTGTGCTCTTTTCTATCTAAATAAAATAGATTCCATTGATCAAATGAATGCTTAGCTAATAAAAATTTATCATTTTGCGTAATTTTTAAATTTTCTGGCGGAAGAGATAATGACGTCTCTTTATTAATAATTTTTTTAAATTTTTCATCGCCTTTACCTCTTAAAATAATTTGATGTAAATCTTTTTGAAATACGTCTAATCCTCGAAGCGAATATAGTTCTTTCATGATAATAGCCTTTTGTTTTTTGGATCGAGAAATACTGGATTGACAATTTCAACTGGAATTGTTTCAGACTTTGACGGATCTGAGACATATACTTTTTTTCCCATTAACTTTTTCCCCCCTTTTACTAAAGCCATTGCAACGAAATGTTTTAAATTTGGACTATGATAGCTAGATGTAACATGGCCAAGATATTCAATTGGTGTCTCTACTTTTTTTGGTAACTTATTTATTTCTAAAATATGCTGGCCTTCTAAAATTTTTTTATTTTTATCTAGCGGAAGGATGCCAACTAATTGTTTTCTGTCCTCTCTAGCTGTATCAAATCTAGATAAAGATCTTTTTCCTATAAAGTCTTTTTTATTTTTTCCAATCATCCAATTTAGATTTAGATCTATAGGAGTAACAGTTCCGTCTGTATCTTGACCAACTACAATATATCCTTTTTCAGCTCGTAAAAGGTGCATAGTTTCTGTTCCGTAGGGAACTAAACCTAAATTTTTTCCACTATGAAATATTTTTTTCCAAAGTTCTAAGGCATACTTTGGAGGTATATAGATCTCATAACCCAACTCACCAGTAAAACTTGCTCGCATAATTCTTACTTCGGTGTCTAAATATTTAAAATTATTAAATGTCATAAAAGGAAATTTTTCATTACTGAAATCGATATTGCTAAAAACTTTTCTCATAATAGCTCTGGATTTTGGTCCACTAATATTAAATGTTGAAAACTGTTCAGTTATTGAGTTCATGTACACCTCCAGGTTAGGCCATTCTGTTTGGGCATACTCTTCCATATCAGCCAGAACTTTGGGTGCACCACCTGTTGTAGTGGTAGCAATAAAATGTTGATCATTAATTTTACTTACTATTCCATCGTCTTTGATCATTCCATCTTCTCCTAGCATCAAAACATATCTAGAAGTCATCGGTTTCATTTTTGTGAAAGCGTTTGTGTACATTAGATTCATAAACTCTAAAGCATCTTTTCCCTTCACCTCTATTTTTCCCAGTGTACTCCCATCTAAAATTCCAGCAGACTCTCTTAGTTGTTTTGACTCTCTTTGAACTGCTTGATGCATAGTTTCTCCTTTTTTGTTCTTAAAATACCAAGGTCTTTTCCACTGTCCTACATCCTCAAAAACTGCATTATTGTCAATATGCCAAGAGTGAATGGGTGTTTTTCTTTTGGGATCATAAAACTCATAAGTGTTTCTCCCAGCAATAGCCGAAAAACTTAAAGGAGCAAAAGGAGGTCTGTAAATTGTGGTACCAACTTCCTCTACACTTTTATTTAATATTTTTGATACAATGCCCAAAGAATTTATACTGCTTATTTTGCCTTGGTCAGTTCCCATACTATTAGTTGTGAAACGCTTTAAATGTTCTATACGATCAAATCCTTCGGTTATAGCTTGTCTTAAATCTTTAACAGTCACATCATTTTGAATATCAATAAAAGATTTAGACCATAAAGACTCTTTTTCAGGTTTAATATCCCAAATTTCACTAATGTTATAATCATTTTCAACATTAGAAATAATTTCAATTTTAGTGTCATTTACTCCTTTTAAAAAATTCAATTTATTTTTAATTTCATCGTTTAATTTTTGAAAATTAAAATTTCCACTAGCTGATCCAATTACAATAGTATTTTGAAAAGCATTTTCTGGTTTAAAGGTAAAAAGATTATCGTCCCACTTTATAAGCCCTTTCGATTGAGTAAATAAATTTACATCTGGATTTATACCTCCAGATACACAAAGCATATTAGTTTTTAGTTTTATAATATTGCCTTTATGTCTTATAAAAGCCTCTCTAATAATATTTCTTCCATCACAACCCTCTACTTCAGCTCCAGTATAGAATAGAATATTATTATTTTTTAGATAGTCTAAGGTACTTTTTTCAATTGAGTTTTCTTCTCTATTGTCAACATATGCTGAAGGTTTGCAATTTAATTCAACAAGTGATTTTAAAAGACTAAAAGTTGATGAATTATTAGTAAAAATTATAGGATTGGTTTCAGGAACAACTCCATATCTATGAATAAATTTTTCAAATGAACCAGCTAACATAACACCTGGGAGATCATTATTTCTAAACGATAAAATTCTTTCAATATAACCGTTTGCCAAAATTGTGTGTTGGGTTCTAATTTTATGCAAAACGAGTTCGGGTTTATAATTTGGAGGTAAGCTTCCTACTGCTTTATCTTCTAATGCTATCAAATGATTGCTGTAATTATAAGATGAGACTGTTGTATCTTTTAAAATCTTAATATTTTTTGATTTTGAAATTAAATCTTCAGTTTTTTTTATCCATTCAATTGTATCTAAACCATTAATTTCTTTAATTTTTTTTGAATTGTTTAGTGTTCCTCCTAAAAAACTATCTTGTTCGATAATCAAAACATCATAATTTGTGTCAATGAACTTTAATGCTGCTATAAGACCGCTTATACCACCACCAACTATTACAACATCAACATTGTGATGATGGTGGGTGCTTTTAGATCTAAATTCTTTCGGAGGTTTTCCAAGACCAGCTGTTTTTCTAATTATAGGCTCATAAATTTTTTTCCAAAACCCCTTGGGACCCATAAAAGTTTTATAATAAAAACCTGCAGAAAATATTGGAGATAACAAGTTATTGACTGCACCTATGTCCATTTTAAGTGAAGGCCATCGATTTTGACTTTCGACTATCATTCCTTCATAAATTCTTTTAACGGTAGCTCTTGCATTTGGTTCGTTGTGCTCACTTATTATTTGAACAAGAGCATTAGGTTCCTCAATGCCGCAAGTGTATATTCCTCTTGGTCTATGATATTTGAAGCTTCTTCCAACTAAATTTATATTATTTCTCAGTAAAGCTGAGGCAATTGTATCTCCTTTAAACCCAGTTATTTTTTTGCCATCAAAAGTAAATGAAACTTTTTGGCTACTAATTAAGTGAAAGCTCTTTGTGTTATTGATTGAACTCATTTTTTTACAGTAAAATTTCCTGATCCTAGTTCAGGTTCTCCTGAAGGAGTTTTTAGATTATTAGTAAATTCATCCAAAGAGGGAGGTTTTTCATTTAATTTATATATTTTTAGTATTTCATCAGTTGCGGTGTTTCTCACAGCGTTAAACCATTTTCTGCAGCCGTGCGAATGCACCCAACGTTCAAAGAAGATCCCTTTTGGATTTGAACGCACAAATACATATTCCGACCATTCTTTATCATTTAATTTTTCTGGATCACTGGGTCTTGCTACGTGTGCTTGACCGCCATTTGAAAACTCGGATTGATCTCTTTCTCCACAATATGGACAATTTATTATAAGCATATTTTAGTGTGCTACTGCAGCAGCTCCATGTTCATCAATCAACCTTCCAGTTACAAATCTATCTAAACTAAATGCTGCATTGATTTTGTGAGGATTGTCATTTGCAATTGTATAAGCAAAAACATTGGCACTACCTGGGGTAGCTTTAAAACCACCTGTTCCCCAACCACAATTAAAATATAGTCCTTTAATATCGCATTTACTTATTATTGGACTAGCGTCAGGACAGATATCGACTATCCCGCCCCACTGACGTAACATTTTCATTTTTCCAAATATTGGATAAAGTTCAACTATAGCTCTTATAGTTTCTTCTATAACATCATACCCTCCTCTTTGAGTAAATGAATTATATCCGTCTGTACCTGCTCCTATAACTAACTCTCCTTTGTCAGATTGACTTACATAAGCATGTACCGCGTTTGACATCACAACAGTGTTTATAACTGGTTTGATAGGTTCAGAAACCAAAGCTTGCAAAGGCCTACTTTGTAAAGGTAGTTTTACTCCAGCAGTTGCGGCTAATATACTTGTATGTCCTGAAGCAACAATTCCAATTTTTTTTGACTCAATAAATCCACGTGAAGTTTCAACTCCATCTACTTCTCCATTTTTTGTCCTTATTCCTTTAACTTCACAGTTTTGTATAATATCTACTCCCATCTCATCTGAGCGCATTGCAAATCCCCAAGCCACAGCATCATGACGTGCTACCCCGCCTCTCGGTTGATATGATGCTCCGAGAACAGGGTATCTTAGATTATCAGTATTCATTATTGGGACTAGTTTTTTAATTTCACTGGTACCGATCCATCTGGAGTCAAGGCCGTTTAATCTGTTTGCACACATTCTTCTTTTTATTTCTTTTATATCGTGTTCGTTGTGAGCTAAATTTAAAACCCCTCTTTGACTAAACATAACATTATAATTTAGATTTTCAGATAAATTCTCCCAAAGTTTTAGGGAATGATCGTAAAGTAAAGCGCTTTCATCCCAAAGATAATTTGACCTGATAATGGTTGTGTTTCGTCCAGTATTACCACAACCTAACCAACCTTTTTCGATTACGGCTATATTTTTAAACCCATGTTCTTTTGCAAGGTAGTAAGCAGTGCCTAGTCCATGCCCGCCGCCTCCAACAATAATGACATCATAAGATTTTTTTGGTTCAGGACTACGCCACATCTTTTGCCATTTCTCATGGTTCGAGATGGTGTTTTTGAGAATATTAAATATGGAGTACTTTTTTTTCACAGAGGAAATTAACAAAAAAAAATGAAGTCAGCTAGTTCTTGTTTTAGTTTAGATTTTTAACTTTTGACAAACTTCGGATTCTGGCTTTGATTACCTGACACAAATTAGCATCAATAGGTTCTAAAAATTCTACGCAGGGTTGTATCTTATTTTTTGAGATTTTTTTCTTTTCTTTTTGTTCCTCAGCATAAGACAGTGCATGATTTAGCGGGGTTTTGCCAGTTTTTTTTTTAACGCCATAACTAAATGCAGAATTAACAGACGACTGAACAACTTTCCCATCAATCGCACCACTCCCAATGGCCGCCATGTATTCGGCACATCCATTTAAAAAAACAAAAGCAAATAAGAAACAAATAATTTTTTTCATACTTCTCCAATATCGTTTGCTTTATTTCATTCTAAACAAAATGTAAAAACAAATCTCCCTGTTAATGAAACTTTAACAAATTCAATCATTAATTGTAAGACAAAAAATACCCTTAGATTTAAGGGTTTATTGGGAGTTTTTTATTAGATAAATAAATGCCTGCTATTATAAAAATTGCTCCGACAAAATGGTACATTTCAAATTTTTCTTTAAAAATAATAATTGCCATAACGGCGCTGAATAAAGGCATCAACTGTATAAACATTGTTGCTCTATTGGGACCAATTAACTCAACTCCTTTTTGCCAACAGTAATAAGCACCTATTGCGGGAAATATTACTACATAAAGAAGAATTAAAAAAAATTCTGAGTTAAAATTTATTTCTAAACCTATTGATTTTTCATAGTAAAATTGTGGTATTAAGAAAAGTATTCCCACAGAAACCATTAGCTGTATAAGAGAAAACTGAGAAAATTTAAATTTATTTTTTTTAAGTAGAGTTGAATAAAGAGACCAAGTAATTACACAAACTAACATCCATAGGTCGCCCTTATTAAAATTTAAAGAAATAATTTTTTGAACATCGCCGTTAGAAATTATTGATCCAATTCCTATAATTGACAAAAATAGTCCAAATAATTGAAAAATATTTGTTTTTTCAATTCTCATTAATGATGAAAGAACTATTGTAGCAGCTGGAATAGCTGCAAGCATTAAAACGGCATTAATTACTTGTGTGTAGTTTAGAGCAAAATAGACAACAGAATTAAAAGTGCTTATTGTGATTACTCCCATAAAACTAATCATAAGCCAATTTTTTTTAATATAAGGTAAGTTATTGGAGATTTCTTTATAGGTAAAAGGTATTAAAATAAACCAAACTGAAATCCATCTGAAAACGTTAAGAGTTAACGGAGGAATTTGAAATAGTGATGCAAATTTTCCAACTATGAAGTTGCCAGACCAAAACAAGGCAGCTGATATTAGAAATAGATAAGCTAAATAATCTTTTTTCAAATTTTCCTAATCAAATCTTGAGGAGCTATAAGGAGATAAATCTAAATTTGTTTTTTCTTCCATAACAAGTCCTGAGATTATTTTGCCTGTTATTGCACCCAAAGTCCAGCCTAAATGATGATGTCCAAAGGCGTAAATAATATTTTTATTTTTTAAAGAAGGACCCATAACTGGTAGAAAATCTGGCAATGTTGGTCTAAAGCCTAACCATTCATCTTGATGTTTATCAAGCTGAGGTAAAAGTTCTTTTGCACATCTTACTACATAATCAATTCTTTTTTTTGAAGGCGGATTTTTAAGTCCTCCAAGTTCAACGGTGCCCACAGCTCTCAAACCTTGGTTCATAGGTGTCATACCAAAACCCCTATCTAAAAAAATTACAGGTCGTTTTATTAAATGAGCCATATTTTGGAAATGAACATGATAACCTCTCTCAGTATCTAAAGGTATTTTTTCCTCTAGTTGGTCTGTTAAAGACTTAGAGAATGCTCCACAAGCAATAACTCCTTTTTCAAACTTATATTCTTTTTGCTCTGTTTTTATATTCACTTTATCTTTATCAACCTGTATTAAATTTTTAACATTTTGTTTAATAAATTTTCCGCCTCTTTTAATGTATTGTTCAAATATTTTTTTTGTAATTCCTTGAGGGTCTCTTGCATGAATAGCATCTTCATAAAAAATTCCTTCATGAAATACGGGATTTAAGTTTGGTTCTAAATCTAAGACCTCATCTTTGGTCAAAAGTTTTTGTTTAATGCCAAGTTCTTCTCTTACTTTAATTTCTAATTTTCTGCTTTTAAGATTATCCTTGGTCCAAATATAAATAATTCCATTCCTTTCAACCAAATTTGTTATGTCTATCTCTTGAAAAATTTCTTCATAAGCATCCATGGATAAATTTAAAATTTGATGCATATATTTAGCCGTGTGCATCATAGATTTTTTATTACATGATTTTAGATAACGAAAGATCCACGGAATCATTTTAGGTATATAATTCCATTTTAAAGCCAAAGGACCATATGAGCTAAAAAGCATTTTAGGAACATCATACAAAACGTCCGGTCGATTTAGCTGTAATACAGCGTAAGGAGAAAAATGCCCTGCATTTCCATAAGAGGTCATTGATCCAGGATCGTTTCTATCGAAAATTGTTACTTCGACCCCTTTTTTAATCAATTGAAGACCAACACATACACCTTGTATGCCTGCTCCAACTATTCCAACAGATTTACATTTGTAATTTTCCATACAAACTTATATTCCAAACTTTAATTAATTTGTAGTGCGTTAGATTATACTAATACTTCTTTTGTATCTTTATTTACTACAGTAGAGGGCTTACCGTTTTTCTTTGATCTTTTGTCGTCAGATGATTTTTTAGAGAATAGAAAGTCGCCGGCTGATCTTGATTCTTTTTTGCCGGCTCCTGATGATTTCTTAATGTAGCCTTCTATGTCAGCTCCATCTTCTGTTCTAAGATTTTGAGAAAATTCAATATCACCCTTAACAACTCCTGTACTACCTATCACAACATTTTCAGCAGATATCTTGCCATCTAAGTGTCCAAAAATCTCTACTCTATCAGCTTCGATCTCTCCTGAGATTGATCCTGTATCTTTAATGACTACTTCTTTTGAAATTACCGGTCCTTTAATTAAACCTGCTATGTCTATTGAGCCTGAGCTATTTACAGTGCCATCAATACTGACAGTTTCACTAATTAAAGATCTCTCAGTGTCTTTTCTTTCTCCAACTTTTTTTTTATCTGATCCAAACATTTTGTTTATTTTTCAAATCTAACCATCATAAATAGAAATAAACAAGTACTAATTATATTTTTTTATTATCCAAAATAGGTCTAATTTACTAGTTTACTGGTACATCTTTATAAATTTTGCAAGACATTACGATACCCAATCCGAACATTATAGCCATCATTGAAGAACCTCCGTAGGACATAATTGGCAAAGGGGCTCCAACAATTGGCAATAAGCCTAAAACCATACCCATATTCACTACAACATAGATAAAGAACGCTGTTCCAAAACCATAACAAAACAATTTTCCAAAATTACTTCTTGTTAAATGTCCTATGCGTATAATTCTTGAGATTATCAAAAAATACAATAATAATATTGAAACTGAGCCAAAAAAACCAAATTCCTCTGAAAATAAAGTAAAAATAAAATCAGTATGTTTTTCAGGCAGAAAATCCAAATAACTTTGTGATCCATTTAAAAATCCTTTTCCAAAAAAGCCGCCAGATCCAATTGCTATTTTGGACTGAATAATTTGATATCCAGCTCCCAAAGGATCCCTATCGGGATTTAAAAAAGTTAGAATTCTAGCTTTCTGGTAAGGTTTAAGAAAAGAAATTGCAATAGGAGCTAGAGATATAAAGAGTATAGAAGCATATGCAAAAAATTTAATTCTTACTCCAGCTAACCATGCAACTACTATTCCTCCAGCAGCTATCAATACTGCTGTCCCAAGATCAGGCTGAGTGATTACAAGTAAAACAGGTGCTATTAATACTACTATAGGTAAAAATAAATATTTTACTTTATTAACATCATTAGTAGGTATCCTATGATAATATTTAGCCAACAACATAATTAAACCAATTTTCATTAATTCAGAAGGTTGAAGATTAATAATATAGAGATTTATCCATCTTTGTGAGCCTGAAGACGTTAAACCAAAATATTTAACACCCAGTAAAAGAAGAAAAAAAATAATATAAAGAAATATGCTTGAGCGAAACCATACTTTTAAGTCAAAGAATGAAACTACAAAAAATAAAAAAAAGAAAACTATAAATCTTACTATATGACTTTTAGTATGGTAGTCAAAATTCCCTCCTGCGGTAGAATACATTGCAAACATGCTGATAACTCCAAGTATTAAAATAGAAACTAGCAATATATAATCGATAGAATAAATTTTTTCTTTGAATGATAATGAAGATTGAATTGACCTAGAAGTAAACATAGTTTTTATATTTCCTTGCCTATTTCGTTAGTTTGCAACTCTCTTAAATTATCTCTCTCTAATACTTTTTTAATTACTTTTTTTGCAATTGGAGCCGCTGCTCTACTTCCGGAACCGCCATGTTCTATAATTACACTAATTGCATATTTTGGTTTGTCATATGGTGCAAAAGCTATAAATAATGCATGATCTCTGTCCTCATATTTTAAATCATCTTGCTTAACTTCTTTTTCTCTTTGTTCAATTGTAAACCTTTTAACCTGAGAAGAACCGGTCTTTCCAGCAAAAATAAAATTTTTATCTGTGAACCTTGATCTATAGGATGTTCCGCCAGCTTCGTTAGTAGATGCAAACATAGCATCTTTTACAAAATTAATATTTTCTTGATTTTTAAACAGAGGATTAATATTAAAATTTGAAATAAGCAGATCAATTGGCAAAGGATCTTCGGGGTGTTCATTTCTATATTTAATATATTCTTTCAGCCTATTTCTATTGTTATCATAATCTAATAAAACTCTCGGTTTGATTTGATAGCCTCCATTTGCTAACTGCGCCGTCATACGACAGAGTTGGATTGGTGTACTCTGAAAATAGCCCTGTCCAATACCAGAGTGAAGGGTTTCACCTAGATACCAGTTCGCACCAATGTATTTCTTTTTCCAGGTAGTATTAGGCACTACACCAGATCTTTCTTCTTTGAATCCATCTAAAACTTTTTCACCCAAACCAAATTTTTTTGAGGTTTCTGATAATCTATCCACACCGAGTCTTCTTGCTATTTCATAAAAATATACATCGCAAGATCTTTTAATTGCGCTCCTCATATTCATAAAGCCATGACCTTTTTTTTCCCAGCAGTGAAACTTTTCTCCATATAGTTCAATAGAGCCTTTACAATTAACCGTAAGATTAGGGTTTACTATGTCGTTTTCTAAAGCACTTAAGGCAACAAGCGTTTTAATAGTGGAACCTGGCGGATAAAGGCCAGCTACAGCTTTATTGATCAGAGGTTTGTCTCTATGTTTCAGCAAATGATTCCAGCTTTTTTGATCAATACCATGGACAAACGAATTTGGGTCATAAGTCGGTGAAGAAACCATTGATATGATGTCTCCATTATAAATGTCCATCACACATACTGCTCCACTAACTTTGGTCAATAAACTTGAAGTAAAGTTTTGGACTTCTAAATCTATTGTTGTCTTAAAACTTTTTCCTGCCTTGCCCTCATCAAGTTTTATTTGACGTATTCTTTTTCCATAAGCGTTTACTTCATATCTTTGAAAGCCTACTTCACCTATAATATTCTCATCTAATTTACTTTCCAAACCAGTTTTTCCTACCGCGATACCAGTTACAGACATTTCTCTTAAATACTCTTTCTCTCTCAATTCTTTAGCGCTAACTTGAGATACATAGCCTACAACATGAGAAGTAGATTGATGGGAGTAAAGTCTTGCAACTGATACAAGCGGTTCTACGCCTTGTAATTCATGCAAGAATAAATTTACTCTTGAAAACTCAGACCAGGTCAAATTTTCTGAAACAATAATAGGTTCCCAAGGTTTTTGTTTACTTATTTTTTTTTTCAAAGTTGCTATTTTTCCATCTGACAGATTAAGAATTTTTTTTAATCTAAAAAATAATATCTCTATATTTGAAGTATTTTCCGGAGTTATGTGTAATTGATAAACTTTTTTGTTTGATGCTATCTCTTTATTAAAATAATCTCTGATAATTCCTCTTTTCGGAGCTAATCTCCACTCTCTAAATCTATTTTTATCAGCTAATGTCATGTATTTTTTACTTTCATTGATCTGGAGAGAGACTAGCCTACCGAAAATTCCTGCGAGAATTACAACTTTTGCTGCTGAAATCATAAACATTCTTCTGCTAATTAACTTTGATTTATTAATGGTTCCTGAAGAAGTGCTAATCATTTCTGTGTATTCCTGTTAAAATTCCATACCAATTAAAAATAACCCAAAACAACGGATAAAATAAAAAGGTAAAGAGTGAATTATAAAATAAACTGGAGTATGTTATAGAAAGTTCAGAAAAATTAGATATCAGTAATAAATAAGTTAAGTTTGCAAAAAATATTGCTATTATAAATGTGAACCAGTCGGTAAATAAAGTCATTTTTACAGTAACGTTTTTAATATAAATCGCTACAAACGCTGTGACCAAATAAGTTAATGGGCTTGTTCCCATGGGCAAACCCATAATAATGTCATTTATAATTCCAGCAAAAAAAACGTGTCCGTTACCTAGTAAAGGTGGATCCCTAAGCATCCAGTAATAAATAATTACAAATTGTAGATTGAAAGATAATATTGTGAAATAGTTGCTAAATTCAGTATCTAATTCTGTTATAGCTAAAAAATACAAAAGGATTAATGGACCTAAATTCACAAATTGTCTTTTAAAATTTTTAAAAATAATTGCCATATTAAAATTTATTGCTTTCTGAATTAGTTAAAATTACATGAACAAACGATAATTGATTAGAGTCAGAAAATAATTTTACCTTCACTTCATTATTTTCAAAAAATATTTTTCCAATTGGGATTCCATTTGGAAAAATTCCATCTTTTCCAGAGGTATAAACAGTTGAATTATCTTCTAACTCAAATCCCTCTGGCAAATACTCTAATTTGGGATACTCATCGCCAGAGCCTGATAAAATTGCGTGCAAAGCAGAATTACCAACAATAATTGGTATTTTGCTATTCAAATCATTTAGTAACAAAATTCTTGAGGATAAATAATTAACCTCAACTACTCTACCTGCTAAATAATTTTGATCAAGAACAGGCATCCCTTTTCTAATACCAGATCTACTTCCTTTGTTTAAAATAAGTGATTTTAAAAAGGGACTTTCTTTATCTAATAAAACTTTTGCAGAAACATTATTAATAATATTAGATTCTAAAACTTCCTGGGATGAATCAACCGCTTTTTTTAAATTTTTATTTTCTGTTAATAAAAATTCATTCTGAAAATTCTTTTTCTTAAATTCTTTAAGTTCTTCTTTTAAAATTTTATTTTCTTGATAAGTAAATATATGATCTTGAGTTTTATCTTTAAGAAAAGTGACAAATTTAATAGGAGAAGTAGCTATAGAAGAAGTTAAATAAATTCCATCGTTTAATAACGATCTCGTTTTATCCATAATTTTACTAGGAAAACTGTCTAGAAAAAAAATTAGAATAGAAAGGCAAATTAAAAAAAATAAAGAAAATTTTTGTTTCGCCCCTCTTTGTAAGAGGGCTGAACGAATTACTATGCCAAAATCATCTCTACTTGCAGACATCTAAATTTATTTATTAAATTAATACTCAGATAACATAGTTGAGAATAATTCCTCATTCTCTAAAGCTTTTCCGGTTCCTACTGCAACACATGAAAGAGGATCGTCAGCAATAGTAACAGGCAAACCTGTGTCCCTAGATATCAATTTATCAATATTTCTTAACAATGATCCTCCACCTGTTAAAACTAAGCCCATGTCTACTAAGTCTGCAGAAAGTTCAGGAGGTGTGTTTTCTAAAGCTTCTTTTATTCCTGCAAGCATTTGATTTAATATCGGCATCAATGCTTCACAAGCATCCTCTTCGGTTAATGCGATTTCTTTTGGCGTCCCAGATCTAATATCCCTTCCTTTCATTAAAAATGTATTATTAGAAGTTGGTACTGCAGTTCCTATTTCTTTTTTAATTTTTTCTGCAGTTGAGTCACCAACCAATAGATTAAATTTTTTTCTCATATAATTGATTATTGAAATATCCATAGCGTCTCCAGCAACTCTTAATGATTTTGAGTAAACCACACCACCTAAAGACATAACTGCTATTTCTGTAGTACCACCGCCTATATCAATTACCATAGAGCCAGTTGCCTCTGATATTGGTAAACCAGCTCCTATTGCCGCTGCGATTGGTTCTTCAATAAGTTGAACCTTTCTAGCTCCTGCAGCAAGAGCTGAGTCTTGAATTGCTTTTCTTTCAACTGGTGTTGAGCCTGTAGGTACGCAAATTAAAATTCTCGGGTTAGCAAAAGCTGCTTTCTTATGAACTTTTTTGATGAAATGCTTTATCATTTCTTCAGTTACAATAAAGTCAGCTATTACACCATCTTTAAGTGGTCTTATTGCTTGAATATTACCAGGTGTTCTACCTAACATAGTTTTTGCTTCATCTCCTACTGCTAAAACCGATTTTTTTCCTCCATCATTTATCACAGCAACAACTGATGGTTCGTTTAGAACAACGCCTTGCCCCTTTAATACAACTAAAGTGTTGGCAGTCCCTAAATCGATAGCCATATCTTGTGACCACATCGATGATAAACTTTTCATTTTAAACATTTTATATTCCTTTCATTTTTTGTTTTTTTTGACTCGAAGTTAAATTTGTTGACGGTGGAGCAGTTTTTTTCCTTTTAATTATCATCTTATTTAATGCGTTTAGATATGCGTTTGCTGATGCAACTAAAGTATCTGTGTCTGCAGCTTGGCCAACAGTAGTTTTTCCGTTTTCTTCTATTCTAACGCTTACAGTAGCTTGTGCATCGGTACCTTCTGTCACTGCATGAACTTGGTAAAGTTGGAGATTTACATCATGAGGATATAATTTTTTAATACACTTGAAAATTGCATCAACTGGTCCATCTCCACTTTCTGATGCTTTTTTTATTTCACCATAAACCTCTAAAGTCATATCAGCTTTTTGTGGTTCTCCTGTGCCAGCAAATACTTTTAGAGATTTTAATTTAATTACGTTCTCTTCTTTTATTAAGCTATCATCTACTAAAGCCGCTATATCTTCATCGTAGATGTGTTTCTTTTTGTCTGCTAAAACTTTAAATTTACCAAAAGCCGTTTGAATAACATCATCAGTTATACCACTGTAACCAAGATCGTTTAATTTATCTTTAAAAGCATGTCTTCCTGAATGTTTTCCCATAACAAGAGAAGTCTTCTTAACACCTACACTCTCGGGTGTCATAATTTCATAAGTATTTCTATTTTTTAACATACCGTCTTGGTGAATACCTGATTCATGTGCAAAAGCATTTTTTCCAACTATAGCTTTATTGAATTGGACAGGAAAACCAGTTGCATTAGAAACAACTTTTGATGCTTTGCTCAATAATTTAGTATTAATACCTGTTGAAAATGGCATTAGGTCTGGTCTAGTTTTCATAGCCATTACTATTTCTTCAAGAGCTGCGTTACCTGCTCTTTCTCCAATCCCATTTATTGTGCATTCAACTTGCCTGGCTCCTGCTGATACACCTGCTAAAGAATTTGCAACTGCTAATCCTAAATCATTATGAGTATGAGTAGATAAAATTGCTTTATCTATATTTGGAACTTTGTTTAATAAAGTAGAAATAATTTTTGTATATTCGGAAGGAACTGTGTAACCAACAGTATCAGGAATATTAATTGTTTTTGCTCCACATTTAATTGCTATCTCGACTGTCTTGCACATAAAATCCATATCTGTTCTTGTTCCATCCTCACAAGACCACTCGACATCATCAGTAAATTTTCTTGCATAAGTCACATGTTCTTTAATTGACTCAGCAACATCTTCTGGAGTTTTGTTTAGTTTGTGCTTCATATGAAGTGCGCTGGTAGAAATAAATGTATGGATTCTAAATCTTTTCGCACTTTTTAATGATTCATAACACGCATCAATATCTTTTTTTGTATGTCTTGAAAGCCCAGCGGGTATTGAATTTTTTAGAATTTTGCTAATAGCTGATACAGCTTCAAAATCCCCAGGTGAAGCTATTGGAAAACCAGCTTCTATTATATCAATTCCAAGTTCATCAAAAATTCTAGAAATTTGAATTTTTTCCTCAAGACTCATCGATGCGCCAGGAGATTGTTCTCCATCACGCATAGTTGTATCAAAAATAATAACTCTGTTTTTGTCGCTCATTCTCAAAAATTATAGTTCTAAAAAATGACAGTTAAATGTTAAAACTAATTCTTAATAATACTATAGTACAATTAATAGTAGAATTTGCAAAATATTTTTGCAATTACTTTGGCTTTAAGATCATATTGGGCTAATTTTTATCCTTGTCTACCAATTTGTTCTTGCCTATCCATGGCATTAGGGCTCTTAATTTTTTACCTACTTTTTCTATCTCATGTTCAGATAGATCTTTTCTCATTTTTAAGAAGTTTTTTTGACCCGACTTACACTCGTCCATCCATTGTTTCGCAAACTTGCCTGATTGTATGTCTTTTAAAACTTCTTTCATTCTTTCTTTGGTTTTGCTATCCACTATTTTTTTACCTGAAACATATTCTCCATACTCAGCGGTGTTAGAAATTGAATAATTCATATTAGCAATTCCACCCTCATAAATTAAATCTACGATTAATTTTACCTCATGCAAACACTCGAAGTATGCCATCTCTGGTGGATACCCCGCCTCAGTTAAAGTTTCATAACCATTTTTTATTAGTTCTACCAAACCTCCACACAGCACAGTTTGCTCTCCAAATAGATCTGTTTCGCATTCATCTTTAAAAGTTGTTTCAATAATTCCTGACTTGCCTCCTCCAATCGCTGACGCATAAGACATTGCAAGATTTCTTGCTTTGCCAGAGCTATCTTTGTGTACGGCCATAAGGCATGGAACGCCTCCACCTTTCTGATATTCACTTCTAACTAAGTGACCTGGTCCTTTTGGTGCAACCATAAATACATCCAAATCTTTTCTGGCATTTATTAAATTAAAATGAATATTAAGCCCATGTGCAAAGGCTAAACTTGTTCCCTCTCTCATTCGCTGTTCAATATGATTCAAATATATTTGTGACTGGAGTTCATCTGGAGTTAACATCATTACTACATCTGCCCAAGCGGCTGCATCTGATAAGGACATCACTTTTAGTCCTTCACTCTGAGCTTTTTTTGCACTAGGAGAATTTTCTCTTAAAGCGACCACTACATCTTTAACTCCACTATCTTTTAAGTTTAAAGCATGAGCATGACCTTGACTGCCGTATCCAAATATAGCAATTTTTTTATTTTTTATCAGACTGATATCAGCATCTTTTTCATAATACATTTTCATTTTTTTCTCCTTTAAACTATTTAAATACTTCTGAACCTCTAGTCATCGCAACTGCACCAGTTCTAGATACGCTTGCTAAACCACAGGGTTTTAGACTTTCAATTAATTTGTCTATCTCTCTTCTTAAAGCAGTTACTTGAATAACTAAAGACTTTTTTGATTTATCTAGAGTAACAGAATTATATTTTTTACAAATTTTTACAGCTTTTTGAAGCTTGCTCTTTGAAGATATTACTTTAAATAATGCTAATTCTTTAAATAATATTTTCGGGTCATTCCTTGAGAAATCTGCAACTTTATGAACTGGAATTAATTTTTTTAGTTGGAGTTTTATTTGTTCAATTACTTGTGGTGTTCCTGATGTTACAATAGTAATTCTAGAAATATGTTTCGTTTTATCTACTTCTGCTACTGCGAGTGATTCAATATTATACCCTCTCCCAGAAAATAAACCTACCACTCTAGCCAAAACTCCCGCTTCATTATCTACCCAAACAACAATAATATGATGTTCAAATTTTCCTATTTTTCCAGGTTCACTATAAGCTGATTTAGATCTAGCCATTATACCAATACTTTCCCCTCTTCCGAGATTTCCTCTTTTTCGTCTTGCTCGCCTAGTAACATTTGATTATGTGGTTTTCCTGAAGGAATCATAGGAAAACAATTTTCATTTTTGTCGACCACACAATCAAAGATTACAGGTTTATTTACATCAAGCATTTCTTTAATTTTATCATCAAGTTCTTTAGGGTTTGTTGCTCTTATTCCTATACAGCCATAAGCTTCTGCTAATTTTACAAAATCTGGCAAAGCAGCCGTATAACTTTCGGAGTAATTTTTTTCATGTAATAACTCCTGCCACTGCCTTACCATTCCCATATATTGGTTATTTAAAATAAAAATCTTAATTGGTAAATTATATTGAACAGCTGTGGACATTTCTTGCATCGTCATTAGGACAGATGCTTCTCCTGCAATGTCTATAACTAATTTACCAGGATTAGCTACTTGAACTCCAACCGCTGCTGGTAAACCGTAGCCCATCGTACCAAGGCCCCCTGAGGTCATCCATCTATTAGGCTTGTTAAATTTATAATGTTGAGCAGCCCACATCTGATGTTGACCAACTTCAGTAGTAACATAAGTGTCGTGATTTTTGGTTAACTCGTAAAGCCTTTTTACAGCATGTTGAGGTTTTATTATCTCATTGCTGTTTTTAAAATTTAAAGATTTTTTTTGCCTCCATTTATCTATTTGGCTCCACCATTTTGCAGTTTTTTGTTTATTAGATTTTAAAAAATCTTTATTTTTTTCTTTAAAAATTTTAATTAAGTTTTTTAGTAACTCAGAAACATCGCTGATAATTGCTAAATCAACTTTCACGTTTTTTCCTACCGATGATGGATCGATATCAATGTGAACTTTTTTTGAGTTAGGTGAAAATTCATCTACTTTTCCTGTAATTCTATCATCAAATCTAGCTCCAATATTTATCATTAAATCACAATCATGCATTGCGTTATTTGCTTCGTAAGTTCCGTGCATACCAAGCATGCCTAAAAATTGTGGATCATCTCCTGGATAAGCTCCCAGACCTTGTAAGGTTGAGGTTATAGGGAAACCAGTAAGTGAGACTAATTCTCTAAGAAGTTTGCTAGCCTCTGGTCCAGAATTAATTACACCACCACCAGTATAAAATATTGGCTTAGAAGACTGTTTAATCATTTTAATTAATTTTTCTACATCTTTAAGATTAGTTTTTTTAATTATCTTTCCATTTAGTTTTAAAGATTTGCTTTTTTTAAATTTATATTTAGCTTTTTTAAATTGAACATCTTTGGGAATATCAACTAAAACCGGCCCAGGTCTTCCTGTCGTAGCTACCTCGAAAGCCTTGTGAATTACTTCAGCGAGTTCGTTAACATCTTTCACAAGCCAATTATGCTTTGTACAAGGTCGAGTGATTCCAGTTGTGTCTGCTTCTTGAAAAGCGTCAGTTCCTATTAAATGAGTGGGAACTTGTCCTGAAATACAAACCAAAGGAACGGAGTCCATGTAAGCATCTGTTAATGCAGTTACAGCGTTTGTTGCTCCTGGTCCTGATGTAACTAACAACACTCCTGGTTTGCCTGAGGATCTTGCATATCCTTCCGCTGCATGACCAGCGCCTTGTTCATGCCTTACTAAAATATGTTTTATTGTGTTATGATTTTTTAATTCATCATAGATTGGAAGAACTGCTCCTCCAGGGTAACCAAAAATATGCTCTACTTTTTGATCCTCCAGACATTTAAATACTATTTCTGCGCCACTGAATAATTTTGACATTTGTACAATCTATCGGAGAATCGACTTGCGTCAAGTTTTAGGTTGTTTCTTTTAAAACTTTTTTAAAAAGAATTGAAAAATCTTTAGAATAAAGCTTTTTCCAAGTGGTCATATGGCCCCTAGACCAAGTGTTTTGTCTTTTAGCATACTGCCTAGTTCTAATTTTTATAAGGTCAATAGTTTCTGTTTTACCTTGTATCCCATCTAAATAGTTAGAAATTTCCCTTACCCCAATTATTTTATTTGCTGATAGAGTATTGTCTATCTTTAATTTCAAGAAATTTTTTACTTCATCAGTGCATTTATTTCTAAACATCAATTCTGTCCTTTTAGAAATGTTTTTTAGAAGTTCTTCTTTTGGAATATTTATAAATATCTTTTTAATTTCAAAGTCTAAAAATTCAGATTTTGTGTTAAAGGCCCATGCAAATATAGATTTTTTTGTCGATTTTTTAACCTCATAAGCTCTTAATGTTCTTTGTGTATCTGTTTCAGAAATAATCTTTTTAGACAAAGGATCAATTTCTATAAGTTTTTTATAAAATCTTTTTTGACCTATTCTTTTGTGTAAAGATCTTAGGCTGTTCCTTAAATTAGAGTCAATCTGAGGAATTTTACTAATACCTCTAGTTATAGCATTAAAATATAAGCCAGTTCCGCCTACCAATATAGGTACTCTTTTTTTTTTAACACATTTATTAATCTTATCTTTTGCTAAAGATAACCATTCACCAGTTGAAAAATATTTATTTACAGACAAAAACCCGTAAAGATGATGTTTAACCTTTAATAGATCTGAACTTGAGGGCCTAGAAGTTAAAACGGAAAATTGTTTATATACCTGCATACTATCGGCATTAATAATTTCTCCTTTAATTCTTTTTGCTAAATGTATCGCTAAGTGAGACTTTCCAGATGCAGTGGGTCCGGCAATAAGAACTAATTTTTTTTGAAAATTTAATTTGTTAGTCAAAACTAATTAATTTTTACACCAAGATATCTTCTTCTATTATTATTATTATCAATAATTGTTAAAAGAAGTGTTTTCTCACCTTTTTTAATAATTTGATCAACTGATTTACCTAGTGTTTCCGAAGTAATCGATTTTTTTTGCACCTCAAGAATAACATCATTTATTCTCAATGCTCTTGAAAGAGGACTCTTGTCTAAAATTTCAAGCACTACAACCCCTTTTGAATTTTTTGGCAAGTTCCTTTGTCTTATATCTTCTGTATTAACATCTCTAACTTTAATTTTTAAAATATCTATCTCTGTCTCTTTTTCTTTGCTCCCTTCTTTAAATTCTTTAGAAGCCTCAAGTCTTCCAAGCGTCAATCTTTTAGAAATAAGTTTTTTGTTTCTCCAAATTTTTATAATTACTTGTTTTCCAACTGCAGTGTTGCCAACTTCTTTTGGAAGAGTTCGCATTGTATTAATTTTTTTCCCATCAAATTCTAAAATAATATCTCCTGCCTTTAATCCTGCTTTGTCTGCTGGACTTTGAGGAGACACACTTGCCACCAAAGCTCCCTTGGGATCTTTCATTCCCTCTACTTCTGCAATCTCTTTTGTAACTTCTTGGATACGAACTCCCAACCATCCTCTTCTAGTTTCTCCATATTTAATTAGTTGCTCAATAACATTAGAAGCTGCGTTAGCAGGAATTGCAAATCCAATACCAATTGAACCTGCTTGGCCAGGTGCAATGATTGCTGTGTTGATTCCAATAACTTCTCCATCTAAATTAAACAAAGGACCACCAGAATTTCCTTGATTGATAGATGCGTCTGTCTGAATAAAGTCATCGTATCGAGTTAAATTTATGTCTCTGTTTCTTGCAGAAATAATACCTGAAGTAACTGTACCACTAAAACCAAAAGGGTTTCCAATAGCCACGACCCAATCACCTACTCTTGCTTTATCAGAGTCACCAAATTTTACAGGAATAAAATCATCTTTACCCTCAATTTTTAAAACAGCTACATCCATATAAGGATCAGCGCCTATTACCTTTGCTTTATATTCTTTTGAACCTACTTTAACTAGAATATCTTCTGAGTTCGAAATTACGTGATTATTTGTGACAACCAAACCTTCTTTTTTAATAATAAATCCTGATCCCAATGATGAAGCTTTTCTCTCAGTTGGTCTTTGAAAATCTTTAAACATCTCCTCAAAAGGAGATCCTGGGGGAAATTGAAATGGAAATTGGTTGCCTGTGGTTTTGATAGTTTGCGTTGTAGAAATATTTACAACAGAAGGCATTAGTTTCTCTGCTAAATCTGCAAATGACTCTGGTGCATTTCTAGCCTTGCCCTCAATATTAAAAATAAAACAAAAAAATAATAAATAGGCTAGTATTTTTTTATAACTTTTCATTTAATTTTTTATGTACCAAACAATTACAAAACCTAATATTAAAAAAAAAACTCCTGAGAGTCTTAATTTATTTTCAGGAGTATTTTCAATCAATTTTAGCATATTTTTTATTTTTGACGGAAACAAGGCAACTATTAAGCCTTCGATAAACAAAAGTAATCCTATAGCGGTTATAAGATCTTTCATTTTATTAATATTTATGGTTTTTTAGCAGTTCCTGCTTTGATGTTGCCAAAGAATTTAAAGAAATCACTATCAGGAGAAAGTATTAAAGAAGTTTCTCCACCAATTAAAGCTTTTTCATAAGCTATCATTGCTCTGTAAAAAGCAAAAAATTGAGGGTCTCTTCCGAAGGCATTGGCAAAAATTTTATTTCTTTCGCCATCTCCCTCTCCTTTCATAATTTCTGACTGTTTATTCGCATTTGCTAATATTACAGTTACATCTTTATCAGCAGTTGAAGTAATTTTAGCAGCTATTTCTGCTCCCTGTGCTCTAAATTCTTTTGCTTCTCTTTCACGTTCGGTTTGCATTCTTTTATAAATCGCCTCGCTGTTAGCTGGAGGAAGATCAGCTCTTTTAATTCTTACATCCACAATATTTATTCCAAATTTTTGCGCTTCGTTGTTTACATCGTTTTGAATAATTTCCATTTGTCTAACTCGATCAGTTGAAAGTAGTGTAGCTAATTCTTGTTTACCAAGAACACCTCTTAACCTAGAATTAATAATCGTTGAAAGTCTAGATCTCGCTACTCTTTCATTTCCAACTGAAATATAAAACTTTAATGGGTCAACTATTTTAAATCTAGCAATCGCATCTACGATTAATCTTTTTTGGTCAGCAGCAATTACCTCTTCTGGTGCATTATCTAAGTTTAATATTCTTTTATCTAAATATACGACATTTTGAATGAAAGGTATTTTAAAATTTAAACCTGCTTTCGTAATAATTTTCTTAGGGTCACCAAATTGAAGAACTATTGCTTGGTTTATTTCTTGAACAATTATTAAGGATTGAAATAAAATAACCCCTATTACTAATATTGCTGGAATTATAAATTTTGGTGTTTTCATATTTAATTATTTTTCTTTTTTAACTCAGGTAATGGTAGATAAGGAACTACACCAGAGCCAGATTTTTTATCTATGATAACTTTATCAATATCTGCTAAAACTTTTTCCATTGTCTCCAAATACATTCTTTCCTGCGTAACTTGTTTTGCGTTTTTGTATTCATTGTAAATAGCTAAAAATCTACTTGCTTCACCCTCCGCCTTTGCTACTACTTCTTTTTTATAAGCCTCTGCTTTTTGTAAAACTTGTTCTGCTTCACCACGTGCTCTTGGAATAACATCATTAGCATATGCTTCTGCTTCATTTTTTGATCTTTCTCTGTCTGCTCTAGCTGCTTGAACATCTCTAAATGCATCAATTACTTGACTTGGTGGATCAGCTTGTTGAGTTTGAACTTGAGTAATTTCTATACCAGACTGATACTCATCTAAAATTCCTTGCATGATTGCTTGTACCTCAACCTCTATTTTTGATCTTCCCTCAGTTAAAATGGACTGGATAGGGCTTTTAGCTATTACTTCTCTCATTGCAGTTTCTGAAGTTGCTTTAATGGTTTCTACTGGACTTTGTATGTTAAATAAAAAATTTTGAGCATCTTTAATTACCCAAAAAACAGAATAATTTATGTCTACAATATTTTCGTCACCAGTCAACATTAGGCTTTCTTCATCGACATCTGCAACTCCGGAAGTTCTACCGGTGTCACTAGCAGGTCTAAAACCTACATCAATTCGATTAACTTTAGTAACTTTTGGAGTCAGAACTCTTTCTACAGGAAATGGTATATGATAATTCAAACCTGGTTGAGTGGTTTTAACGTATTTTCCAAATCTAAGAACAACTCCTTGCTCATCAGGCAAAACTCTATAAAGGCCGCTTGCTGCCCAAACACCTAATAAAATAATTAAAATTAGTACAATTGATTTTCCACCACCAGATTTACCCCCTGGTAAAAATTTATTAATTAAATTTTGAAAATTTTTTATAACATCGTCTAAATTGGGAGGTTCTCTTCTTGATCCAGAACCATTTCCACCCCTACCGCTACCTCCAGGGGTTGAGCCCCAGGGAGATTGATTTTTGAATATACTGCCTTTTGACGTCATGACACTTTATATAGTTACTTTTATTATAAAAACAAGTTAAGTATTAGCGATATTATGACCACTATAACAATATAACTATGAGCCAAAAACCACCTCCAAAGCAATTTGTAAAGACTCCCATAAAAGGAGCTAAATTTACATTATTGATTTCTAGCGCTAAAGGAGGAGTTGGTAAGTCAACTGTCGCAGTTAATCTTGCTTTTGCTTTACAAAACTTAGGATTAAAAATTGGGATACTAGATGCTGATGTTTATGGTCCGTCATTACCAAAATTAATTAATTTAAATGAAAAACCAAAAAGTGAAGATGGTAAAGCTTTAATACCAGTTGAAAAATATAACGCTCAATGTATGTCAATGGGTTTTTTAGTTGATGAACAAACGCCGATGATTTGGAGAGGACCAATGGTTATTAGTGCAATTAAAACAATGACTCAAAAAGTTTTATGGAAAGATAGAGACATTATCATAATTGACATGCCTCCTGGCACTGGAGATACACAGCTAACTTTTGCCCAAGAAGTTAAAGTTGATGGGGCTATTATTGTTTCAACACCTCAGGACCTCGCCTTACTAGATGTTAAAAGAGGAATACAAATGTTTGATAAAACAGGTGTAAAGATTTTGGGTTTAATAGATAATATGAGCTTCTTTAAAGGAGATGATGGAAAAGAGTACAAAATTTTTGGTGAAGGGGGAGTGGAAAAAACTGCTAAAGAATTTAATAAAGAATTTTTAGGACACCTTCCTTTAAATCAAGATTTAAGAAATTCAGCTGATGAAGGCAATCCTTTAACTCATTCTAAGCCAGACCATGAGGTTTCAAAATTATTTGAAAATATTGCAAAGAAAATTAAAAATTATTTAGGCTAATTAATGATAGAGTATTTAAAAAAATATAAAAGAATTTTGTTTATAATTCTAATTATAATTTTAATAGAATTAAGTGGACACGGAATATTAGCTTCATTATCAAGGCTAATGAGAGTTCTTTAACTTTTATCAGACTAAGTAATCTTTAAAATCAAAAGAAGTCATTAGCTCATTCCACTCTCTTTTTGAAAGACCGGAACTTTCATAATTTACTTTTTCACCTTTAGCCATTTTTTGAATAATTTTTTTGCCTTTTGCTGAAACTTGAACTGCTCCTACTCTATAATCTAGAAACGCAGCGTGAGTTATTGGTACCCATTTTTTTACAGTCTCAAGCATTGTTTCTGCGTAAACTCTTATTTCAAACTGAGCATGACTATCGGCCCTTAAAAATAAAAAGTTTAGTAGATTTAATAAATCTGTTTTCCAATACCACTGAGTGTAAGAATTTAATGTTAAATTCATTCTAGCGAGCTCTCTTGCTAAACCAGCTTTGTTCTCATCAATCGTTGAACCATCAAATCTCTCATTTAGCATTTTCTCGTAATTGTCATAAGTTCTTGTAGCATCATCTTTTAAAATTTTCAAAACTTCATCTGCTTGTTCTCCAGAAATTAAATCTCCTCTACCTTGGCGATTTGAAGTTGACTGAGCAGATAACTGATCTTTAGATGGAATATAAAATTCTTTATCTAAAATAGAATATCTTGCTGAGTATTCATTTACATTTGCTGTTCGATGTCTAATCCACTGACGTGCGATAAAGATTGGAAGTTTTACATGATATTTAATCTCACACATTTCAAATGGAGTAGAGTGCCAATGTCTCATCAAATATTTTATTAATCCCTCGTCTGTTGAAACTTTTTTTGTACCTTTTCCATAAGATACTCTAGCTGATTGAACGATGGAGGAGTCGTCACCCATATAGTCTACAACTCGAACAAAACCATGGTCTAATACAGGAAGTGCCTCGTAAAGAATTTTTTCTAATTCAGAAGAGGTAACTCTTTTAGTCTCATTTTTTTGAGACTGTTGCTCATTTATTTCTCGCTTTTGTTCAGGCGTTAACTTCATTTTGAATAAAATTATTGAATCTATTTTAAAGAGTTTTATATTAATAGTGTTGGTTTTCCAACTATGACGATAAACGAATTTCGTAATAAACATTACGGACGTGGGGGCAGTACCCACCACCTCCACCATTTACAACTTATGGGGGTGAACCAGGATCGACGGATGTCTAAAGGCTATTCTTTCGTTCGAGATGGTTCCGACGTAACGGGCTAATTATAAATGCAAATAATAAATTTGCACTTGCTGCTTAATTAACTTGTTAATTAAGTGAACGGGGTTTGGGGCACCTGGCAACAGAACGCCCCTGCTTATCTGCGTTAACACTTATTAATTCACAACTTTTTTAACTTTGGGCACACATAGGACTCAGTGAGAACTATAAAATTTTGGCTCCAAAAAATTTTGCAAGTATCCAAAGTAAAAGCACAAAAGATACAACAAACCAAATTAATACAGCTAGCCCACTATCAGGAAACAAAAGATAAATTGGGGTCGTTATACCAAACGAAAAAATTATTAAAGCAAAACGGATTAATACAGTTTTTAACATATCTAAAATTAACATATTTTTAATTAGATTGAAGACTTTAAAATTTATTTTTTTTCTTTCTTTTGATAGTTTAATTCCGCTCCTTCAAGATAATAACATCTCCAACCAAAATTTAACGCTTTTATCCTATCATTTTTTGATAGGTATATTTGAGGATATTCACCTTTATAAAAAAGTTTTTGTCCTGTATCCGTATAAGTGATATCTCCGTTTTTTAAAACTTTATCTACCTTCCAGCCGTCATATACATATCGATACAAATCTTTTTCATCTGAACATTTAACCCATTCACGATCTTCAGGTGCAAAAATTAAAGCTAAAACGATTGCAATAAAAAATGAAAGAAAAATTGAGAAAAAAAAGTACTTAAGTATTTTTATCACTAATCATTTTTATCTTTTAAGTTGGGCACAATTAGGGTCCAATTTGGACACAGCTGCCAAAGAAATTTGAGTATTTTAAACTCTAGAATTGTTATATAACGTTAAAGGTTAAGGGCACCTGGCAACAGAACGCCCCTTCAAATCTCTGATTCTTCTTTAATACCAACAATTAAAAATTTTGTGACGCACTATGGACGCAGTGATAAAGAGTTTTAATTAAAATTTTGATCCTGACTTTTTGCATTTCATTGCGGTACCATCACTGGCAATTTCTAAATCATAATTTTTTTTACCTTTTTTCCAAGGTTTGGTCGTTCTCATTATAGAAACAAAACCATTCATACGATCTATTTGGATTTGATATAAATGTTTTTTATATTCTTTAAAATCCCAGTGATCCCAATCACTTACGTGCGTGTCGTATTCTCCGTAATTTTGTAAAACACCTCTTAAGTGAGAAATAACCCATTGTTCGTTTTTTGTTTGAATTTTAAAATTTACCTTATTTCCTCCTGAGCCTTGAAACACTTCAATAATTTCATTATCAAAATTAACATATACGAGGTCCCCCTCAATTTTATCCAAAATGCTTTGGCATTTCAGTTTAATTTTTTCAGCGTTAACATTACCGCTCCATAACAAAGCCAGAAATACGATCGCTAAAAGTTTTTTCATGTTCCTAAATTTTAGGTTTAGTTTTTATAACACAATTATATATGTTGTTTTGATCATAAATTTGATTAGCCAAAACAGAGATATCATTAGGAGGAAGGGGCGATTTTTCACCAAATAAAACTCTACCATCGGTCCAGTAGAGTTTATAAGCGAGTTTTAAAGTATCTCTATCAATCATGTAATATCTGCTAGATTTATTTCCAGTATTATTGAATATATATATTCTGTCATTTTTAAAAATTCTTTTAAAAATAACGTCTTCATTATAAATTTTTGAATCAAAAAGAGTTGTAACGCTAGCTTTTTCAACAAAACGTTTTCCATTTTTTTGCATAACGTAGAACCTGTCATCACAAATTAAATGAACATCTTTTGAAAAAGCATTCCCACTCCACAACAAACCCAGAACCACGATCGTTAAAAGTTTTTTCATTTTCTACATAGTGACATTAATTTAACAATCATTGAAGAATCAATTTTTTCAATTGAGCTTGAAATTTGGGCTTTTCTTAAAATTTCGTGAAGCGATCTGCCTAAATGATTAATTGTGCACGGAATATCTTTTCCTTCAAAAAGAACCTTCTTTCTAAAATCAAATCTGTGGGGATAATCTATTTTATCTTCTATCCAAATTTTAGGACTTTTAGAATAATAATAATTTTTAGTCACTATAAGACCGTAAATTTCCTCATAAGCACCCTTGTGCTTTGATGAAGGATTTCTTCCTCCTTTAACAGAAATTGAAGATTTAAAATTTCTAACAACTATAACTATATCTCCTTTTTTAACTTGTTTTAATATCTCTAAAGAATTTTTTTTTAACGTTGTAGGAAATCCGTCTGTTCCAGCATCAAAAGTCCTTTTTCTGTTAATTAGTCCAGTCCCTTTTGATCTCATATAATAAATGAAAATTTGTGGTTCTTTATTTTTAACTATATTTTTTTTGATGCTTTGAAGTGTCTCTTTCGCAATATTTCCAGAGTCTTTTTCAAACCACACAAGGAAATCATCTTTTTTAATTTCAACTTGTTCAACGGGAAAACTTTCTTTATCTTTTTCTAAAACAATTAAAAAACCATTATTTTCTATTAAAACTGAAATATCATGTCCATGACGGTCAAAATTTGATGTGCTCCACTCCACTTCTGCAGGTACAATAGTTCCATCGTCTAATTCATTTTTTTGAATATCAGGATAAGAGTCAAATGGTAGACTGTGTTGCGCAGATCTAATCTTTCTGCCATCCCTTAAGGAATATTTTGAACAATTTTCAGTCCAATATTTAATTAATATTTTTTCCTCTAGCCATTTTTTCATAAATCTATCCTATCCTGACGCAATTTCTGACGCAATACCGACGCACTGAAGAACCAGTTTTGGGCTTTAGGTTGTAAAATAATTATTATATAACAAGGATTAACGAAATGAGGTTAACGGCACCTGGCAACAGAACGCCCCTTCCTTTTTTAAAATTTATTTGAATTATCAATATCAATTTAAATATACAACCGAATAGGTCGTTGTAAGGACGTAATTAACTCAACAAAATATTTTTCATCCATTCGACACGCCTATTAACATCTGGCATATTTATTTCAATTTCTTTCAAATTTTTTGCAAATAATAGATCCCTCACATAGCTAGACATCGAAAAAACATAAAGCTTAGAAAATTTTTCATGTTTAATATCAATAGAGAAAAATGAGTCTGGTTTTCCAGAAGGATGCATTGCATCCCAAAATATTAAAAGGGGTTTTTTATTAATTTCCGAATCTCTACCAGCGTTTTCTGATAATTTCATTTCTATAAGTACTTTTTTAGATCCTTCTTTTTTTATTTTGTTACCTAAAGAAAAATTATCTTCAAAACGTTCTATTCGATGTTTTTTCAATTCCTCTTCTTTGGCATTTATTGAAATTTTTTTACCCCCGATAGCATGTGCTGACCAATTTTTTATTTCTGTTTGATAATAAGTGATATCGTTTTGATCTTTCACTTCAATCCATGCATCTAATCTTTTCCCCTTTTTTGATTTTTGACTGCATACTCTTGATATCAGTCTATAAACTGATCCTGTCGATTTAATATAATGCTCAAATAATGAAAGAGCCAAATCCTCACCAAAAACTGAAACAAGCGAAGTTGCATCCCCTTTTTTAATTGTACTTGGAGCCTCATCAAAAAATTCTAAAAGCCTCCTTAATTCTAATGTCTTAAATTGCATTATGTAAAATGTAGCACAAAAAATTAGGTCGTAGCTAGGTCGTAATTTCCTTTAAAGTTTTAGATTTTTAGTAATTATCAAATAATTTTTTTTGATTACTTTCTAAGTTTCTTAATCTTTTTTCAGACATTTTTACATACTCCTTGCTAATATCTATACCAATGAATTTCCTGTTTAAAACTTTTGCCATTCTACAAGTCGTTCCACTTCCACACATTGGGTCTAAAACAACATCTCCTTTTTTGGTCCACGAAAGAATATGATCCTCTGCCAACTTACATGGAAATGGAGCAGAATGATTTTTTGCCTCTTGATCCTCTTTCTTTTTACCAACAACATACTGCCAAATGTTACCTTTAATTTTTTTGTTTTTCACTGGATTTGCAAACTTAGTTCTTTTTTGATCATTTTTAGAATAGTTTTTGTAAGTTGTAGATCCCAATTTTAAACCTGCATGTAAACTATCAACCATAATCGGATTATGTGTTTTTACAGTCCCTTTGCTGAATACAAACATGTACTCAAATTCATTGGAATATCTTTTCCTGTAAATTTGAGGTATCGGATTTTGTTTTTTAAAAATCATTGTATCATGAAGGTTAAATCCTATTTTTTGAAAGAAAAGTGCTTGTTTGAAACTGGTTCCAGTTTCTGATCCATTAATTGTTGCATCACCAACAACCCAAACAACAATCCCTCCAGGTGATATGACCTTAAATAACAATTCAGCAATTTTTTCAAATTCAAATTTATAACCTTTATACGATCTTAAATTATCATATGGAGGAGATGTAATTACTAGATCAATGCTATTTTCAGATATTTTTTTTAAAATTTCTACACAATCTCCATGTAAAATTTTATTCAAGAATTTGTTGTTTTTCATTCGATTCTAAATTTATTTATTCTATCAACTGTTAATTTATTATGTTTGATAATTTTTACATTATTAAAGAGTTTGTCTGAAATTTCTGACCCAGTATCTGTTATTTCCTCAATTAACTTATCAATATGTTTATATTTATTGAATAAAGATGCAATTTCACTTTTAGCGTTATTAATATTCTTTTCTAGAAATTTTATTTTATATTTTACATTTTCTTGATTTATCAAATTTGCTAATTTATCAAATTCCTTAAATTCCTTAATTTTATTCTTAAATAGATTTTTGATGATTTGATCCCAGTATTTCTTTCTATCATTTGACTTGCCTGCAAATAACTTTGGATAATCATTTATTAAATCTATTAAATTTTTAGACTTATAATTTGAGATTAAAAAAAACGAAATATGTTCATAAAACAATAGGAGTACTTTTTTATCAGGATTTGAAACATATTGATAAACATCACTACCTCTCTTCCAATCATGCAGCGATGGAAATGTAATTAGTCCTCCTATTCCTTGTTTGCCATATTTGTCCAACCACTTTTCATAGTCTGCAAGTTTTATTGTGTCTTTTACGTTTGGCGATTTTTGACTTCTTCCCAACCTAAAACTTTTTGCATCACAAACTATAGTATTTTTTTTGTCAGAAATAGTTATATCTTCATAACTTGACTTCTGTGTCGGCAATTTTGAATTATTGAATCCAATTAATTTCGCCCAATTATAAATAAGAGTCTCGGTAAGTTTTGTGTGCAAAGTCTCCTCGCTTGAATCATGTTCATAACTATCCGGAATATATCCACTATGAAGAATTAAAAAGGCAAGTTCTTCTTTAGAAAATTTACTTAATTTTAATAAATATCGATCAGTAATTGTATTTGTGTTTCTATTTTTTTCGTATTCTTTAAAATTATTTAATAAAAAATCTTTGACAAAATCATAACTTTTAAATCTTAACTCTTTTTTTAAAAATTTTTCACCAAAATATTTTTTTAATAAATTTATATCCATAAAACATAATAAATTTTATAATAAAGTATGTCCATTTGTTATAGTCGCAAATGCGAGTATAACACCTGAGGAAAAACTCAAATTACACGAAGTGGAAAGTCAAGAAATCTGTAAAATGAGCAAAAGACTACACGAAGTTTTGCACGAAGTTTTTGAAAAAGTGTTATATTCTGTATATTATTAATCAAGGGACGAGAAACAGAACGCCCCTCTATAGAAAGATCTTAAAGCTATTGGTCGCAGTGGCAATCTAAATAATTATATTATTGAATTTTTAAACTATTTTAACCCTTATGAAAAAATTTATTTTAAAAATTATATTTATTTTATTCATTTTTAATCCTGCATACAGCGCGGACCAAAATATAGATATGCTAAACAAATCTGGAAAAGAAATTAATGTATATTCGAAAAAAGTCCTAAATGTAGATGTAGGTGATACTGTTTTTTGGAAATCGGTAAACCCAGGTCATAATGTAGAATTCATTAAAGGTGGAGTACCAGAAGGAGTAGAAAAATTCAAATCTACTTATAGTAAGGATACCAAGTATACATTTAAAATTCCCGGAATATATGCTTACTGGTGCACTCCACATAAAAGTATGGGAATGATAGGTTTCATTGTAGTGGGTAACGATAAGTCTAATATAGAAGAAATTAAAAAAATTAAATTTTATGGCAAATCGAAAAAAATTGCGGAAGATTTAATTAATTCTTTATAAATTCTATTGAGGCCTATCCGTCTGGTAACAGAGCACACCTAAAAAATGTATTTGTTTCCTAAATGTAATAGCAAGCCTAGAGCTATACCAATAAGAATCCAATAATAAGCTTCTTTCATTTAATCAATAAATTTACTGAGATCAGGCTTAAAGTACTTTGGACCTTTCATTACTTTTCCTTGTTCATTGTAAATTGGCTCTCCATCATCACCTAATTTACTCATATTAGAATTTTGAACTTCTTTAAAACAGCTGTCTAAATCTATTCCAAAAGCATGTCCTGCTCCATAAGTAACATAAAGTATATCAGTCAATGCATCTGCGACCTCTTTGATATCTTTTTTTTCAACTGCCTCCTTGAATTCATCTAATTCTTCTTTAATTAAATTTAAACGAAGCTTAATGATTTTTTCATCAGGAAATTCTGCCTTGTTTTTAACTTCTTGGCCAAATTTTTGCATAAACGTTTTTACACTTTCAAAATTGCTCATAATTTCTCCAATAGTAATTTGTTTTATATTAAATCAGGGTGTATTATATTAAAATCACAAATGAAATACAGAACTGAATTTGATAGTCTAGGAAAAATCAAAGTACCTGGTGATAAGTATTGGGGAGCCTCGACCCAAAGATCTAATAAATATTTCGATATAGGGGATTTTCTTGTAAGACCCATATTAATTCAATCAATTGCGATTGTAAAAAAAGCTGCAGCCATAGTTAATGTAAAAAATAAAGACTTAGATAAACGTATAGGTAATTATATTATTAAGGCATCGAATGAAATAATAAGTGGAAAACTCAAAGAAAATTTTCCTTTAAAGGTCTGGCAGACTGGCTCCGGAACTCAAACAAATATGAATGTTAATGAGGTAATTGCAAATAGAGCCATACAAATGATGGGTGGTAAAATGGGAACTAAAAAACCAGTACATCCAAATGATCACGTAAACAAATCACAATCAACTAATGATGTATTTCCTACAGGAATGCACATAGCAATAGCCTTAAAAGCAAATAAAAAATTATTACCTTCACTTAGACTCTTAGAAAGTGAGCTTAAAAAAAAAGTGAAACAATTCAACAAAATTGTTAAAGTTGGAAGGACACATTTACAAGACGCAACCCCTTTAACTTTAGGTCAAGAATTCTCTGGGTATCACTCTCAACTAAAAAAATGTATTGAAAGAATTGAGGGAGCTTTGGATGAAATATACTGTTTGGCACAAGGCGGTACTGCAGTCGGGACAGGTTTAAATACAAAAAAAAATTTTGATAAAAAGATTGTTTCTGAGATTAAAAAAATAACAAAATTACCTTTTAAAATTGCACCAAATAAATTTGCTGCTTTAGCAGCCCATGACTCGATTGTTAATTTTTCTGGAACTATGAATACTACTGCTGTGTGTCTGATGAAAATTGCAAACGATATTAGATTTTTAGGGTCTGGTCCTAGAGCAGGTTATGGAGAATTGATACTTCCAGAAAATGAACCAGGCTCATCTATAATGCCAGGAAAAGTAAATCCTACTCAATGCGAAGCTGTTACAATGGTTTGTGTAAAAGTAATCGGTAATCATAACGGAATAACAATGGCAGGTTCTCACGGACATTTTGAGTTAAATGTTTTCAAACCCTTAATTATCCATAATATACTCCAATCAATAAATATTATGTCAGACTCCTCTAAGGCATTTGCTAAATATTGTATAAAAGGTATTAAAGCTGATAAGAAAAGAATTAAATCTTTATTGGATAATTCGCTAATGTTAGTTACGGCATTATCACCTAAAATTGGATATGATAAAGCTGCTAAAATTGCAAAAGCAGCTCATAAAAACGGAACCACACTAAAACATGAGGTTATCAAATCAGGCGCTTTAAACGAGAAGGAGTATGATAAAATTATGAATCCTGTTTTAATGACTAAGCCAAAATAATATCGATTAAAATTTTTTCAATAAGTATTATGTACTTAATTTCAATATGAATTCTTCTAATAATTTTTTTAAAGACCTTAATGAAACACAAAGAAAAGCAGTAACAGAAATTGAGGGCCCTTGCTTAGTCGCAGCTGGGGCTGGATCTGGAAAAACAAAAGTTCTTACCACTAGATTAGCACATATTATTAATCAAAAAAAAGCTTGGCCTAATCAAGTACTATGCGTAACTTTTACAAATAAAGCTGCAAAAGAAATGCAAAATAGAGTTTTAAAACTTATTAATGGTAAGCCAAACTCAGTTCCTTGGCTAGGAACTTTCCATTCAACTAGTGTGAAATTTTTAAGAAGGCATGCAGAAGCCTTGGATTTAAAAAGTAATTTTACAATACTAGATACTGATGATCAAAAAAAACTTTTAAGAAAAATATGTAAGGCAGAAAATATTGATGCAAAAAAAATATCCCCTTCATTTATAATAGCTATTATTGATAAATGGAAAAATAAGGGGCAACTCCCCGAAGACGTAAGCCTAAAGAAATCAGATAATTTAGAAAAATTAGTTTTAGGTGTTTACAAAATTTATCAAAATAAAATTAGAGACCTAAATTCGTGCGACTTTGGTGATCTTATTCTATATTGTGTTAAACTTTTTGAAAATCATAGCGATATAAGAGAATTATATAGGAATAATTTCAAATATATATTGGTCGACGAGTATCAGGATACTAATTTTATTCAGAATAAATGGCTAAATCTTTTAGTGAATGATAATAAAAATATTTGTTGCGTAGGAGATGATGATCAATCAATTTATAGCTGGAGAGGGGCTGAAATCAAAAATTTCTTAGATTTTGATAAAGTTTATAAAAATTGTAAAATTTTTAAATTGGAACAAAATTATAGATCAACAAAAAATATATTAGACACTGCTTCTTCGCTCATTGGACATAACAATGATAGGGTTGAAAAAAAATTATGGTCATCCGGTGAAAAAGGTGAGTTAGTCAAATTAAATTGTTACCAGACCGGAAAGGATGAAGCAGAGAGGGTTTGTGATATTATCGAACGTGAACTAAAAAAAAAATATTCTCTAAATAATGTCTCAATTTTAGTGAGAGCGATACATCAAACTCGTGAATTCGAGGAGAGATTTTTAAAAGTAGGACTGGGTTATAGAGTTATTGGGGGAATTAAATTTTATGAAAGAGCAGAGATTAAAGATGCTGTTTCATATTTAAGAATAGTTAATCAAAAATTTGATGATCTAGCTTTAGAGAGAGTTATTGGTGTACCTAAAAGAGGAGTAGGTGAAAGTACGATTAGCCAATTATATTTATTTGGCAATAGAGATAAAATTTGTCTTGAGGACGCAATATTAAAAATGATTGAAATTAATCAGCTTAAGCCAAAAATTAAAATTAGCTTGTCTCAGTTATTAAATATGATTCATAAATGGAGAAAAGATTCAAAAAAAATGAAACATTACGATCTTTTAAAAATGATTTTGGACGAGTCAGGTTATTCCAAAATGATAAAAGACAAAAAAGATTTAGAAAACGAAAATAGGTTAGAAAATTTAAAAGAATTATTAAGGGCTATGCAAGATTATGATAGCTTACAAGCTTTTTTGGAACATGTTGCTTTAGCAACTTCCATAGATCAGGAATGGGAGGGAGAAAAGATTAATTTAATGACAATGCATGCTGCAAAAGGATTAGAGTTTGAAGTAGTTTTTCTTCCTGGGTGGGAAGAAGGTTTGTTTCCACACCAGAAATCCTTAGAGGAGAGTGGTGATTTTGCTTTAGAGGAAGAAAGAAGATTAGCTTATGTAGGAATTACAAGAGCTAAAAGAGAAGCCTTCATTTCTTTTGCTATGAAAAGAGCTTACCATGGAGACTGGAATGAAACTTTACCCTCAAGATTTATTAATGAAATCTCTGAAAAAAGTGTAGAAAAAAATCAGCCAACACTAAAAGAAATGCCGGAAGATTTTGAATTTAATCAAGACCAAAATTTTGAAACTAATGAGGAATACCGTAGTCCGGGTTGGGCTAGACTAAAAAAGAAATTAATTAAATAAAAATTCAGATGAAATTAAAAAGTTTATTTAAACATTACAAGATAGATGGGTATATTATTCCAAAAAATGATGAATATTTTAATGAATTTGTAGCTCCCTCTACTGATAGACTTAAATTTATTTCAAAATTTTCTGGCTCAGCAGGATTTTCTATAATCTTAAAAAATAAAAATTATTTATTCGTTGACGGAAGATATACAATACAAGCTAAAATTCAATCTGGAAAAAAATTTAAAATTATTACTATACCTCAAAGATTTCCAAAAAATGTAATTAGGACAAAAAGAGAAATAGTTATCGGGTTTGATCCAAAGTTACATAGTGAAAAACAGTTATCTTTTTTACTAAATTTTAAAAATATAAAATTAAAAATTATAAATAAAAATTTAATTGATATTATTTGGAAAAATAGACCAAAAGAAAAAATTAAACCCTTTTTTACTCTTACGAGAAAGAATGCTGGAGAAAGCATAAATCAAAAGATTATTAAAGTTAGAAATATTCTATTAAAACATAAAATAGACTATCTTTTTGTTACAGCTCCAGAAAATATAGCATGGATATTAAATATTAGAGGACATGACTCTTTCTTTTCGCCACTACCTAACTGTAGATTGTTAATGAGCAACAAGGGGGAGTTAAGTTTATTCTCTAAAAGAGAAAAATTTAAAAACATAAAAAAAATTTTAAAAAAAAAAGTAAAATTTTATGAAGAAAATTCAATTGAAAATAATTTAATAAATATTTGGAATAAAAAAGTTTGGGTAGATAGCATTACCTGTTCAATTTTTTTTAAAAAACTATTAAAAAATAATAAGATATTTGAATTAGAAGATCCAATTTACAAACTTAAATCTACAAAAAATTTAACCGAAATAAATAATATAAAAAGGTGCCATATACTTGATGGTATTGCATTAACTAAGTTTTTATTTTGGTTAAAAAAGAATTTTAAAAACAAAAAAATTACTGAAATTTCTGCTCAGAAAAAACTAGAAAAATTCAGAGCTCTCAATAAAAAATATAAGTTTTCAAGTTTTAATACTATCTCTGGTACTGGTTCAAACAGTGCCATTATTCATTATAAAGCATCAAAAAAATCAAATAAAATTCTTAAAAGAGGAGACTTGTATTTAGTAGATTCTGGAGGGCAGTATCATTATGGCACTACTGACGTAACAAGAACTATTTCATTAGAAAATAATTCTTCTTTTATTAAAGAAATTTATACACGCGTTTTGAAAGGTCACATAGCAGTATCGAGATTTAAATTAAAAAAAAATTCAACTGGTTCGGAAATTGATAAAAATGCAAGAAAATTTTTAAAAAAAGTAAATCTGGATTACCCTCACGGGACTGGACATGGAGTTGGGTACTTCTTAAATGTACATGAGGGACCCCAGTCTTTTTCTAAAAATAATAAGGTTAAACTTAAATCTGGTATGATAATATCAAATGAACCTGGTTACTATAAAGAGGGCTATTTTGGAATTAGAATTGAAAATTTAATTTATATAAATAAAAATAAATTTTATGAACTCACAATGGTGCCACTAGAAAAAGATTTAATAAACAAAAAATTGTTAAATCAAAAAGAGATAAAATGGGTAAATTCCTACCATAATAAAGTTCAAGGTAAATTGATTAAGTTTATGAATTTGAAAGAGAAAGGTGATTTGATAAAAGCATGTTCACCTGTTTAGTAACTTATACCAATCTTTCTCATTAATTATTTGAATTTTAAGTTTCTTTGCTTTTTCGATTTTTGATCTTGTTGGTTTTGTGTCTCCAATAACTAAATAATCCAGTTTCTTTGATACAGTTCCAAGAATTTTAGCTCCATTGTTTTCCGCTAGAGTTTTTGCTTCTGATCTACTCATTTTTTCAAATCCACCAGTAAACATGATATTTTTATTACCAAATTTTCCCTTCCTATTTATTTTTCTTGAATTAGAAATATTCAAAACTGCCATTAACGAATTTATATTTTCTGAATTTGTATTATTGCTAAAGAAATTTTCTATCGATTCTACTTGTGTAAAGCCTATACCGTCTAATTCCTCTAAATTAGTTAATATTTTTTTTCTTTTGCTTTGATTAAATAATACAGAAAATTTTTCTGGAGTCTTAAAAAAATTTGCTAGAATTTTTGCATTCTCTTGTCCTATATGCCTTATACCGATAGAATAAATAAACCTATCAAGAACAATGTTTTTTGATTTTTCTATTGCTTTTTTTAAATTATTAATTGATAGAAGTCCCCATCCTTCTAAATTTTGAATTTTATAGTAGTCTAAATTAAAAATATCAGATGGCTTTCTTATAAATTTTAATTCCCAAAAATTATCTATTACTTTTTTTCCTAGACCTTCAATGTTAAAGGCTTCTTTGGATACTATGTGCTTTAGTTTTTCTCTTGCGGTAAAATCACATTCAAAACCTCTTAAACATCTTCTGACTGCATCTTCTTTTTTCGTGGTTTTACTAATTTCTTTTTTTGTAGTAAAGCCACATAAACATTTTTCAGGAAAAACATATTTCTTGCTTTCTTTTTTTCTTTTTGATTTATCTACCGAGACAACCTGTGGAATAACATCTCCTGCTCTTTGAATAGTAATATAATCTCCAATCCTAATATCTTTTCTAATAATCTCATCTTCATTATGTAAAGTTGCGTTAGAAACAACGACCCCGCCAACTGTAACCGGTTCTACTTTTGCAACAGGAGTAATTGCTCCTGTTCTTCCAACTTGGATTGTAATATCATTTATTTTTGTTGAAGCCTTCTCTGAAGAGAATTTATATGCTGTTGCCCATCTCGGTGAATTAGAAGTATTTCCTAATCTAGACTGGAGCTTTATGTTGTTAACTTTACATACTAAACCGTCAATATCATAATCTAAAGAAGACCTCATTTTTTCAATTCGAGAATGATGATCTTCGATATCATCGATGTCTTTAAGCAATTTATTAAAGGGATTAGTAGTAAATCCCCAAGTTTTTATTTTATTTATAAATTCTGATTGAGTTTCAAAATTCATAGGATCAATTTTTCCAAAACCATGTGCTAAAAATTTTAAAGGAATTTTTGCCGTATCTTTAGGATCTTTTTGTCTTAAAGATCCACCTGCTGCATTTCTTGGATTAGCAAATTTGTCTTTGATTGATTGAAAATCTTTTTTTCCTATATAGACTTCACCTCTAATTTCTAAAATTTTTGGTATATTTTTATCTTTAATATTTTTTGGTATCTGATTTATTGTTTTTAAATTTTCTAAAATATCTTCACCCGTCTCTCCATCACCTCTGGAAATACCCTTAATTAAACTACCATTTTCATAAATTAAAGTTGCAGAGATACCATCAATTTTAGGCTCTGAAAATATTTCAATTTTCATTTTGATATTATTTAAATAATTATTTATTTTTTTTAAGAAATTACTTATATCTTCTTTGTTAAAAGCATTAGACAGTGAAAGCATTGGCTTACTATGCTTAATTTTTTTGAATTTACCTGATGGCTCAGAACCAACTAAATTTTTAACGCTTCCAAATTTAGATAGAAATTTATTTTTTTCCTCTATTTTAATAATTTCTCTTTTAAGTTTATCATATTCGGCATCTGAAACCTTCGGTGAATCATTATTGTAATAGAATTTATTATATTTTTTAATTAATTTAACCTTTTTTTGATAATTCTTGACTATGTTGTTGTCAGCTTTGTTCATTTACTTTCCTATAATTTTTTTAATTGTTGTCCTTATAATTCCTTCATTATTTTTTAATTCATTTTTCTTAGGAATTTTATAATTCTTATTAAGAATTTTGTAGGATTGTTGGTACCATTCACTAGAGTTATAATTATAGCCCAATAAATTAGCAGCCACTTTAGCTTCTTCTTCAAGTCCTATTTTGTAATAAACTTCAACCAGTCTATGGAGAGCCTCCTCTATAAAAATAGTTTCACTATAATTTTCAACAATTATCTTTAATCTGTTTATCGCAGGTATCCATTTTTGAGTCTCTATATAATATTTTGCTACATATAATTCTTTAGCTGCAAGTTGATTATTAATTAAATCTAATTTAAATTTTAAATCAAGTGCGTATTCAGTATCTGGAAATTTTTTTATAAAAAATTCTATTTTTTCTTTAGAGTTAAGTAATGGCATGATATCTTTTGCTTCATCAAGTATTTGCTCATAGTTTACAATAGCTAATAAATAGTATGCGTATGAAATATTTTTATTTGCAGGATATTTTCTTATAAATCTCTCTAATCCATCTTCGGACTCATTATAAAAATTGATAAGATATAAACAATAACCTGACATTAAAGAAGCTTTTGCAGAAGCTTCGATTGTAGGTAATATATTTTCTGCTTCTAAAAATTTATTTGATGCATAAAAATATTGTCCTTCATCAAAAGCATCGAGTGCTTCTTGATAAATCTGCAAAGATTTTTCTCTTCCGTCTGGTATTTCAACAAGCTTTTCTTTTTTCGAACAGGAAAAGGATAAGATTAATATTATAAGAATATGAGATAATCTTTGATACATTTTTTAAATAATATCAAAAAAAATTAAATAGGTAAATTTTTAGATTCTTTTATGCGTTTACAGCAATGGAACTTTGTTGTGTATTGTCTTTTATCTCTTTATTTTGAGCATCTAATGTTTCAAATTTCCAATTAGCATCATTTGAAAAAAGTTCTCTTAACAATTGATTGGTAAGTAGATGACCGCCTTGAGAAGTTTTGAGATGGCCGTGCATTCTATAACCAGATAACAATAGGTCTCCAAGACAATCTAGTATTTTATGACACACAAACTCATGTCTATTTCTAAGTCCATTTTCATTAAGTATCTCATTTTCTTTTACTACAATCGCATTATCCAGAGAGCCACCTTTTGCTAAACCTTGGCTTCTTATTTGATCAATATCTTTGTAAAGGCAAAAAGTTCTAGAATTATATATTGTGTTTAAATCCCCTTTTGAAAAACTAAATTCTTTTCTACGAGTTCTAATCAATGGATTTTCATAAACAATTTCAAAATCTATTATCAAATCTTTTTCTAATGGAGCAATTGAGATAAATTTTGATCCATTTTTTACCTCTACTTTTTTCAAGACTTTTATAAATTTTCTTAAACAATCTTGTTCTTCTGTTCCGACATCTTTTATTGCTTCAACAAAATCAATTGCCGAACCATCCATTATTGGAATTTCTGACTCATTAATTTCAACTAAAGCATTATCAATACCTTCTCCGTAAAAAGCAGCCATCAAATGTTCGATGGTAGAAATTGAAACTCCATTAGAATTTTCTAATCTTGTACAAAGAATTGGGGCTTTAACATTTTTAAAATTTGCATCAATTAAATTATTATCTCTCAAGTCCAATCTTTTAAATTTTATTCCGTGATTTATTGCGGCTGGCTTTATATCTATTTTAACATTTTTACCATTATGTAAACCAACACCTTGAAGAGAAATTGTTTTTTTTAAAGTTTTTTGTTTCATTTACTGTTTTTTTATACAAGTTTGTTTTTAGTAGAAAAACAATTTATGTTTCAAAAAAATACAAAAATTTTATTTAAAAAATATTGAAAATAGCCTTGCGATAATTGATTTTTTCGTCTGGATAGTTGGAATTGCCTCTCTCTCCCAACCTCTTCCAATTAGTTCTGCTGATATCAAACAGCTGGTTAAATTCTGATCTTGGGATTTGTTTTCAAATTTAACTAACATTTTATCTGAATTATTTTTAAAGAGTTTTTGTTTAAATATATCAATAAAATTTAAATCATCAAATGAATAGTATGTAGTTTCCAATGTTTCATTTGAAATTTTTAAATTTATATTTTTTTTTAATATCAAATTAATTAATTCTTCTACTCTTGCGTTTATAATTTCATTTAAGAGATTAAGGCTAATTTTTCGAAAATTATTTTCAACAAAAAATTTTTTGTCCAGGTATTTTTCTTCTGTTGATTTTTGTTTTATTTCATTAAAGTCCATCTCATGAAAAATTTTTTTTACATTTTCAAAACTCAGAGAACAGACTTTTGACACATCTCTCATAATTATATCGGTACCAAAATCAAAGTTTTCTGAATAAACAAATGATAAATTATTAAATATAGATATATTGCTTTGTTCTTTGCCAAAATGAATAGTCGCAAAACTGTTTTTATCTTTGTTGTTTAATATTTTATCTAGACCATTAGTTAGTGGTTTTAAAATAATTCTATCTAAGTTTAAATTGCAATTATTTAAAAGGTTTGTTAAATTTTTAAAATCATTTTTTGGTAATAAGAAAAAAGTTAAGTGATGATTATAAAAATCACCATGCAATCCAATGGGAGGATTTTTTAATAATTTCTTGTCTAAAATAAAATTTGAATTGAATAAATGTACCAGATATCTCTCAGGCTGATTTTCTAAAACAATTTTTTTCAAATTATTTAAAATATAAGACACGTTTTCCTCTAAAACTTGGGCACCATTTAATCTTTTAAAGCCAGAAATATTAATACAATTAAAGTTATTGTGGGAAATTATTGTTGTAGCACTTTTAAACATAAAATTTATTTTTTTTTCCATAATATCAAGATTATCTTTTATGATTTTAATAGCGATCTCTGCATCTAAAATTATTCCATTACGAATTACTTCTGAATTAGCAGAAACAGAGTGAAGGACTTCAAAATTAAAATTTTCATCATATTTAACAGCTAAAAAAATGAAGTTTTTTTCATTTAGTTCTATAAATAAATAAGGTTTGTTTATTTCCATAATATTTTAATTTAAAATTAATTGATCTTTAATTCTATAATCAAAAATTTTATATTTTTCAAAATTCGTCTTTTCATTGATAGAAAGAAAGTTTTCTAAAGAATCTAAATAGTTATTTTTTGGCAACTTTAAAACTATTTGTTTTTCTAAAGTGATGTCCCATCTGCCAATTTTATAATAATGAAAAGATTGAACTTTCTTTATTGGAAAATTAATTTTTTTCAAATCTTTAAAAAAATTTGAAAAACCTTTTTTTCCACCAAATAATATGGGTAAATTTTTATAATTATCTAATTCTATATAATTCATCAATTTTCCTTTTTCAGAAATATAAAATTTATTTTTTTCATCAAAATATATTGCAACTAGATCTTCTTCAAAGATTCTAATTCTAATTGTTTGTGGATATATTTTTTTAATTTGAAAATTTGATATAAAATCAAATCTACTTAAAGCTGTTTTTATGGGCTCTTTATCAAGAAACAGTAGGCTGTTTCCTTTTACTTCTTGTAACTCTAAGATAATTTCTTTTGAATTGAGTATTTTATTATTTTCAATCTCTATATTTTTTATATTAAATAAAAAACCTATTTCCCTATTTTGAAAAGATGGTGAAAAAGTTGACAATAGAAAAAGTAAAATTGCAAAACAAGATAATTTGACTGCTTTAATCATCGATTAATGCTTGCATCTAAAATCATTTTTTTCACAAGACGGTCAAAAGATATACCTTTATACCTAGCTATTTCTGGTACTAGAGATAGATCTGTCATTCCTGGTTGAGTATTAAGCTCTAATAAATAAAATTTTTTATTCAAATATTTAAAATCACATCTCGTAACTCCTCTGCACTTAAGGATTTTATGAGTTTTTTCAGCGATTTTTAGAACTTGTTGATATTGTTTTTTTGGAATATTCGCTGGCATTATATGTATAGTTTTCGCAGATTTAAAATATTTTGCCTTATAGTCGTAAAATCCTCTTTGTGGTTTAAGCTCTATAGCGCCAATTGCTCTTCCGTTTATTGATGCAACCTGAATTTCTTGACCGCCAATATATTTCTCAAGGATTAATGTTTTATATTTTTTTTTTAGTTGAAAAACTGAAATTTTCAAGGTTTTTAAATTTTTACAAATTTTTACTCCTATACTTGAACCTTCAGAGGAAGGTTTGATAACTACAGGATAGTTAAAATTCAATTTTTTTATAATTTTTTTTAAATCAATTTTTTTTGGAGTTTCTAAATTTATAACATAATATTTTGGTGTTAATAATTTATTTTTTTTAAATATCTGCTTTGAAATTACTTTATCCATAGCATTCATAGATGCAATCACACCAGAATGAGTATATGGAATTTTCAAATATTCGAAATAACTTTGTGCTAGACCATCTTCTCCTCCTTTTCCGTGAAGAGCATTAAATATTACATCTGTTTTTGATTTGTCTATTTCATTTAAAAACTTTTTAGCTGGATCTAGTATGCTAACATTATATCCTAGTCTCTTGATTGATTTAATACACGCTTTTCCTGTCTCGAGACTTATATTTCTTTCTTTTGAGGTGCCTCCTTGAACAACTAGAATATTTTTTTTCGATCTTTTCATCAATTTTTTCCGATTACCTTAATTTCTAACTCTAAATTTATTTTAGTTTTTTTAAAAACTTCTTTTTGTACAGTTTCAATTAATTTTTCTATATCCTGAGAGTTGGCTTTACCTTTTTCGTTAACAAAAAAATTACAATGCTTTTCTGATATTTTTGCATGACCCACAGATAACTTATCACAATTAGTCTCCTTTATGAGTTCCCATGCTTTTTTATTCTCCAAATTTTTAAAAGTACTTCCGCACGTTTTTATTTGATTAGGCTGGGAGTCTTTTTTTCTTTTAATCAACTCCATTTGTTTTTCCTCAATATTTCTTTTATTACCTAATTGACCTTTAAACCTTGCACTTAATATAATCAGGTTTTCTTTTAAATTACATCCTCTATAAAAAAATTTTATTTGATTGCTCTTAATTTCTTTTTTATTGCCCTCAAAATCCATCACTTCAACTGACTCAATTATTTTTGAAATATCCTCTCCATAACAACCGCTATTCATTATTATTCCGCCACCGATAGAGCCAGGAATGCAAGATAAAAATTCAAATCCTGTTAGAGAATTTTGTTTAGCAAAATCTGAAAGTTTTTTGTCTAGAGTTGCCGCACCGACCTCTATTATATTATTTTTCAATAATTTGAGATATGAAAAATTTGAGCTTAATTTAATTATTATTCCTTCAACGCCTCCATCTCTTATAAGAGTATTTGATCCAGCTCCTAAAATTTTAATCTTTTTTTTTTGTTCTTTTAAAGATTTAATGAAAGAGGATAATTGACTGGTAGTGTCTGCTTTAAAAAAAATTTCTGCAGGACCACCAAGATTAAACCAACTAAATTTCGAAAGTTTTTCATTAAAAAGTACTTTATCTCCAAATTGATTTTTTAAACTATCTTGAATTTTCATATTGTATTCTCTAAATCATAAATCCATTTTGAAATTGACCCTGCGCCCATTCCAACGACAATTTCATTATTAATAAGATTTTTTTTAAAAAAACGGAATAAATCAGTTTTATCTTTTACCTGCACAACCTGCACATTAGAATTTTCAGCAATTAAATTTGCAAAGTTTTCGGGTTTAAAATTTTTATCTTTCTTCTCCCCTGCAGCATAAATTGGGCAAAGAAGAACTAAATCTGCTATCGAGAAACTAGAAGTAAACTCTTTTTTTAAATTTTTTATTCTTGAATATCTATGTGGTTGAAAAATTGATATAATTTTCCTTTCTTTATAGACTTTTCGTAAACCTTTGAGAACAGATTGTATCTCAGTGGGATGATGAGCATAATCATCAAAAAATTCATTTCTGTTTTTTTCAAACACTTTTGTAAGGCGTCTTTCTACTCCAGAAAAATTTTTAAGTGCTTTTTTGATTATATTAACTGATATTCCAAGATTTAGGCAAACCGCAATGGCTGCAGAGGAATTTAAGACGTTATGTTCTCCTATCAAATTTATAATTATATTTTTAATAGTAATTCTCTTCGCCCCTTGGCCAAAAATTCTTAAATCAAATTTCGAAGAAGTTAGTTCATATCTTGGATTTAAAATTTGATAATTTGAATTTTTGTCAAATCCATAGGTTAAATAATTTTTTTTATTTATTTTTTTTAAGATATTTTTTAAATCTTTATTATCTAGGCAAATTATTGCTTTGCCTATGGGAGGAGTTTTTTTTATAAACTTTACAAATGCATTTTTTAAATTTTTATAACTTTTGTAAAAATCAAGATGTTCTTTATCAAGATTTGTTATAACGGAATAATTTATTGGTAATTTTAAAAAACTACCGTCAGATTCATCTGCCTCCAAAACAGCCCACTCTCCCCTACCAAATTTTGCATTGCTATTTATAGATTTTATAACTCCCCCGTTAATAATTGTTGGGTCTAATTTTGATAATGATAGAATTTTGGCAACCAAGGAAGTAGTTGTGGTTTTGCCGTGGGAACCAGTGATAACAATGTTTTTTTTTAAAGCTACTATATTTGCGAGCATTTCTGCTCTCTCATAAATAGGAATTTTTTTTCTTCTTGCTTCTATCAATTCAATATTATTTTTTTTAATAGCTGTAGATCTGACAATTATTGTTGCATTTAAAATATTTTTTTTCTTGTGTCCAACAAGAATTCTTATACCTACTTTTTTACAATTATCAGTATTCTTATTTTTGCTTAAATCACTTCCTTGAACGTTTAATCCCATTGTTTTCATTATTTGAGCTAAACCACTCATTCCAATTCCTCCGATTCCAACAAAGTGAATTAATTCTTTTTTTCCAATATTAATGTTAGTCATATATATTTTTTTACTAGAGTATTAATTTTTTCAAAAACAAATTTATCAGAATGAATATTTTGATTCTTTATCATTTGATTCAATAAGTTTTTATCCCTATGAATAGTTTTAATCAATGGAAATAGCTTTTTATTAATTTCTTTTTCCTGTATTAAAAAACCATACCCTTTTTGCTCAAAATATTTTGCATTTTTCAGTTGATGATTATCAGCTGCATATGGAAAAGGTACGGCTATAATTGGAATTTTGCAGTTTAAAAGTTCTGCCATCATAGAAGATCCAGCTCTAGTGATTGCAAGATTAATTTTAGAAAAATAACTTAATAATTTATAGCTAAAAGTAAAAAGTTCAAAATCAACATTAATAGATTTATAGTTTTTCTCTAATTCATCTTTTTGATTTAAGAGACATTGTTGAAAAATTTTGAGTTTTATACCATTTTGTAAACACTTTTTAAAAATTTCTGGAAGAATTTCTCCAAATGATTTTGCTGCCTGACTTCCACCTAATACTAAAATATTTAGTGGTTCATTGCCAATTAAGGAATTATTTTTTTCAAAATTAATTATTTCTTGTCTTACTATATTTCCTACCTCGTATATTTTATGTTTATATTTTTCATTTATTCCCTCAACCTCTAAATATGAAACAAATAATTTTTCTGTATAAGGTAATAAAAACTTATTAGCCTTACCTATGACTAAGTTATTTTCATATATAATAAAGGGTATTTTCATTATTTTTGCTGCTAAGCATAATGGGAAAGAGGAGTACCCGCCCATACCAAAAACTAATTTGGGTCTGAAATTAGATAAAATTCTCCAGGATTTAATTATAGCTAAGACAATCTTAAAAAAAGATATAATTATTGAAATAGGATTTTTATTAAAAATGGTAGCTGAGTTAATTATCTTTAAATTTAAATTTTTGTAGTTTTTTAAATATTTATATCCCCTGTTATCGGTAACAATTTCAACGGAATATTTATTTTCAAATAAGTTTTGGGCTAAGCTATATGCTGGAAAAACATGCCCACCTGTTCCACCCGTGGCAATCAATATTTTATTTTTAAATTCCTTCATTGTTAAACCTGTTTTTTGTATAGTTTAAAATAACTCCTGCTAATATTGAGCTTCCAAATAATGAAGATCCGCCATAACTTAAAAAAGGTAATGTCATCCCAGTAGTAGGTAATAAACTTGTGTTTACTCCGATATGAATAAAAGTTTGAAATATCAAAAGTGAGGAAAGACCACATAATGAGATTTTTAAAGTCTGATCTTTTTCTAAAACAGTGATCTTTATTATTCTAAAAGCTATGTACAGGAAAACCATTACTAAAAGTATTGAGGTTATTGAGCCAAACTCTTCACTAATAACAGCGATTATATAATCCGTATGAGCCTCTGGCACACTTTCTTTTAGAACACCTTCTCCCATCCCTTGTCCTTTTAAACCTCCTTGCTTAATAGCATCTAATGCTTTCTGAGACTGAAAACTATCTCCTTTTGATGGGTCAAGAAAAGAAACTAAACGATTTGTTATATATCCAAACTTATTAGGAAATAAAAATAATAAGCTACCCAATGAAATAAGGAAGGTAGCAAAAAAACCTAAGATATAAAGAATATTTATACCAGATATAAAAACAATAGAAATCCAACACCCTATAATTAAAATAGATTGACCAAGGTCAGGCTGGTTTACAAGTAATATTATTATAGAGACAAGCAATAAGAATGTAAGCAAATAAGAGCTATTTTTAATTTTATTTTCGTTCATTGTAAGTATTTTAGCTGATACTAAAATAAAAAATGGTTTTACAAATTCTATTGGCTGAAATCTAAAAAAATATAAATTTAACCAACGTTTAGAGCCTTTTACCTCTATTCCAATTAGAGGGACTAATATTAAGCATATTAATAAAAAAAAGAACATAGGAATTATCATTTTATTTAAAAAATTTAAATCTAAAAAAGAAATAAAAAACATAATTAATAATGAAGAGAAAACAAAGATTAAATGTTTAGTAAAAAAAAAATAATAGTCTTTTTCCAATCTTTCGCTAGCTAAAGATGAGGTTGACGAAAATGAAAAAAAAAGTCCTAAAAGAAATAGTAGAATAAAACTGAATAATATTTTTTTATCTAAATTTCTCCATTGGTTTTCTAATTTATGTTTAAAAAATATTTTTTCCATAACCTCTAACTAAATTTTTAAATTTGTTTCCTCTATCCATGAAATTTTTAAATTGATCAAATGAAGCGCTGGCTGGACTAAATAAAACAGTCTTTTTTTTGTTAAATTTGTCTTTTTTAATTTCATAAGAAATTTTTTTTAATGCATTTTTAAGATTGTTAGAAATATCTATTTTAACTTTTCCTTTTAATTGTCTTTCAAAAAATTTTGTATTTTTTCCTATAATAAAAGATTTTGTAATATTCTTTTTCAGATGATTAACATAAAACTTGTCACCTATTTTCGGAAGTCCTCCAACTATCCAGTATATATTTTTATTATCCTCAAGTGCATATTTGCTGGATTTAAAGCTTGTAGCTTTGGAGTCATTGATAAAGTTTATATTATTTTTTTTATAAAATAATTCATATCTATGCGGAAGACCTTTAAAATTTTTAAATGATTTAATAAAATCAGAGTCCGTTATTTTTAGTGTTTTTCCAAGATGGTATGCAAAAGACATATTTTCATCATTTGATTTGATTTTTAAATATTTATTTTTAATTTTATTGCTTATTTTTTGATATTTTTTATCTGATACTATTTTTAATTTACTCAAATATTTTTCCCTTTTAAATTTTTTGATTAACCTTTTTTCTTTTAATAAAGCGATATCATTTTTTTTCTGAAATTTAAAAATTTTAAATTTTGAATTGAGGTAATTTTGTGTTTTACCGTGCCAATCTAAATGATCGTTAGAAAAATTTATTATTAAAGCATATTTTGGTTTTATAAATTTAGAGTAAGCTAACTGAAAAGAAGATGCCTCTATTATAGAAAATGTATCTTTACTATTTTTAATATTCAATACAGGATCACCAATATTTCCACCCAATTTTACCTTATATCCGTTTTTTTTAAGCAGGTGTTCTATAATTTTACAAGTTGTTGATTTTCCATTTGTACCTGTAACAACAATTGAAGATGAATTAGAATTTTTAATATAAAATAAATCAAGGTCTGATATTATTTTATGTTTATTTTTTATTAAATGTTTTTTAAACTTTACCAAATTTATATTTATTCCAGGACTTTTAACAATATAATCGCTTTTGTATAATAGTTTTAAGAATTTGCTACTATTTATTTTTTTGTAAAATAGATTATTCTTTTTTTGATTATCATCCCAAACACTAAAGTTTTTTATTTTATTTTTTTTAAAAAATTGAATAACTGAAGCACCAGTTATCCCGCAACCGTAAATTATAAATTTTTTTTTACGTAGTGTTTTTAATGTTTCCATTAATTAACGTAATTTAAGTGTAGCAAGTCCTATTAATGCTAAAATAATTGAAATTATCCAAAACCTTATAACTATAGTGGACTCTGCCCACCCTTTTTTTTCAAAATGATGATGTATCGGAGCCATCTTAAAGACTCTTTTGCCAGTTAATTTAAAAGAAACTACTTGAATTATTACTGAAACAGTCTCTAAAACAAACAGTCCTCCAATTATAGCTAAAACTATCTCGTGTTTAACAATTATAGCAACTGCTGCTAATGAACCGCCTAGAGACAAAGAACCAGTGTCTCCCATAAATATTTTTGCAGGTGGTGCGTTATACCACAAAAATCCTAAACATGATCCTACTATTGAGCCACAAAAGATTGAGATCTCTCCTACTCCTGGTATGTATTGAATTTGTAAATATTCCGAAAAAATAACGTTTCCTACGACGTAGCTTATAAGCGTGAAAGAAACAGCAACTAGCATTACTGGAACTGTAGCTAAACCATCAAGTCCATCCGTAAGATTTACCGCGTTTGAGGATCCTACAATTACAAATAACGCAAAGGGAATAAAAAACAATCCCATATGAAGTATTAGATTTTTAAAAAAAGGAAAATAAAGATTATACAGATAATCATGGTTAGAATGATTTAGTAAAATATAAATTGCTATTAAGCTAATAATTAATTGACCTAAAAATTTAAGTTTAGAATTTAACCCCCTAGAATTTTCAAACTTAATTTTTAATAAATCATCTACAAAACCCAAAATTCCTAAACCTAAAGACACAAACACTAGTGTCCATATAAATATATTATTCAAGTCAGCCCACATTAAAGTACTAGAGATCATTCCGATTATTATAATTACACCTCCCATGGTTGGTGTCCCAGATTTTTTTATTATATGATCAATTGGTCCATCTTGTCTAATCGGTCCAGCTATTTGATTTCTCGAAAGAATCTTAATTAATGGACCTCCTATTAAAAAAACAACAACCAAAGAAGTGATCAGTGACAAACCAGTTCTGAAGGTTAAATATTTGAATACATTTAAAAATGAATAATTTTCAATCAAGGAAGTTAAAAAACTAAATAGCATTTTTTAATCCTTTAATAATATTTTCTGATAATTTATTTAATCCAGTTGCGTTTGAACCCTTGATCATTAAATAGTCATTTTTTTTTATTAATTTTGAAAATACTTCATCAAAGTCATTTTTATTTTGTAAAATGTTTCCCTGTTTTTTTTGAGATATGTATTTATAAGTTTTTAACACTTTATTTCCATATACAAATACTTTGTCTATATCAGTATTGTTAATAATTTTTGACAGATTTTTATGGTAAAATTCTGACTTATTGCCTAATTCAAGCATATCTCCCAGCAAAACGTACTTTTTGGAGTTTTTGTTTTTTATTTTTGATAAATTTAATAGTGCATTTTTAACAGAAAGAGGATTTGCATTGTAGCTCTCATCTATAAGTTTAAAGTTAGTTTTAAATCTTTTAACTTTATGAATTTTTCCTCTTCCCGCTAAAAAATATGTATGAGTAAAAAAGTTTTTAATCACATTAGTTTCTAAATTGAAAATGTTTAATACTGCAAGACAACATAAAATATTATAAATATTTTGATTATTAATTTCTTTAGTTTTAATATTTAAATACTTATCTACCGCTTTAATTTTTAGAAAATAATTTTTTTTAAATTTTATTATCTTTATTAAACGAATATCTGATTTTTTCGAAAAACCAAAAGATAATAAGTTTATGTTTTTTTTAATTGCCTTATATTCCATATAATTAAAAAATTTGTCATCTCTGTTGAGAATTATTGTTCCTCCATCTTCGATATTATTTATAATTTCGCTTTTTGCTTTAGCAATACCAGCAATATTTTTGAAATTTTCAATATGAGCCTCAGCAACATTTGTAATGATTCCAACTTTGGGCCGTGTCATTTTAGACAAATTATTAATCTCGCCTGAGCGGCTCATTCCTATTTCAAAAACACCATATTTGTGTGAGTGTTCAAGATTAGACAAACTTAATGGGACTCCGTAATGATTATTAAAAGATTTTGGAGAATAGTACGTGGGACCATAAATTTTTAAAATGTTTCCCAATAAATTTTTTAAAGTTGTTTTGCCTGAGCTTCCCGTAATGGCAATAATTTCTGTTTTTAAATTTTGTCTTTTAAATCTAGCCAACTTATATAAAAATTTATAAGTATTTTTACATTTAATAAATTTTTTTGAAATTTTAGAACATGCTTTTCTAGAAATGACGCAATAATTAGATCCCTTTTTTATTGCTTCATGAAGATAATTGTGACCATCATTTTTTTTTCCTTTAATTGCGATAAAGAGATTTTTTCTTTTTGCCTCCTTAGAATTTATAGATACACCCTCAAATTTAAATATTTTATTTTTATTAGTAATTTTTTTTAATATTTTCGAATTAAAATATTCGTTAAAATTATTTTTTTTATATTTTAATTTTTTTGTTGAAGTTTTTTTAATAATAGATTTATCGGAAATTTTAAAAATTTTATTCCCATAGTCTTGCGTTGTTTCATGGCCTTTTCCAGCAACTAAAATTATTTCTGACGGCTCCGAATTTAAAATGGCTAATTTTATTGCTTTAGCCCTGTTACCTATCTCAACAAAATTTTTATTTTTTAACTCTTTTGTAATCATTCTTCTAATCTTTTTTGGATCTTCTTTTCTTGGATTATCGTCAGTGACATAAATTTTATCACAAAAATTTTTAACAATATTTGCCATGTCTTTTCTTTTCTTTATATCTCTTTCACCGCCACAACCGAAAACTATCGAAATACTCCTACCAAATTGAATTTTTAAAGCGTTAAGAACGGTTTTTAAAGCATCGGGTGTATGGGCAAAATCAACAAATATTTTTGCTTTGTTTGGTAAGGTTTTAATTAATTCTAGTCTGCCGTTTACATTTTTTAAGCTCTCTACCTTTGGTTTAATTTTTTGAATTTTTAAACCAGAAGCTTGTGCTGCTAGAACTGACATTAAAATATTTTTAATTTGAAACTTTCCTATAAACAGATTCTGATTTAAATCGATTTTAATTTTATTGTTAATTTCTAATATTTTTAGTTTCTTTTTAATAGCTATTCTTTTTAAAATTGGAAATTTTTTATCTTCTTTGTCTAATATAACGGGGCTTCCTTTTGGTAATAAATTTTTAAAAAGTATCATTTTCGCGTTAAAATAATTTTTCATATTTTTATGGTAATCAAGATGATCTTGACTAAAATTTGTAAATATTCCTAATTTAAATTTAACACCATCAAGTCTTCCCTGTAATAGTCCGTGACTTGATGCTTCTACAATAACATTATTAATTCCTAATTTTTTTAAATTGGCGAGTTCTTCATGAAAAGAAATTACATCTAAACTAGTTAAATTAGTTTTTTTGATTTTCCCAAATCTTTTTATCCCCAATGTACCAATAGAGGCAACTGGGATTTTATTTTTTTCTAAAATTTGACAATAAAAATCTGCGACAGAGCTTTTTCCATTTGTTCCGGTTACAGCTATTATATTGTTTGGTTTTTTTCTATAGAATTTTGAGCAAGCAAATACTAAAGATTTTCTTACATTTTTTACTTTTATTAAAGGGATTTTTTTTTTTAATTTTATTTTTGTATTTTTAGAACAGACAATAGCTTTTGCACCGTTAGAAATTGCATGGGAAATAAAAGAATTTCCATTATGTTTGCTTCCTTTTAGAGCAAAAAATAAATCACCTTTTTTTACTTTTCTACTATCTAGAGACAAATTCTTAATGTTGATAGTCTTGACTTTAGACTGAATATTTTTAATTAAGTTTTTTAACAACATGGTTGTTATAAACTTGATGGTTATTTATGGCTAAAATAGGTCCAATTTTTTTTATAATTTTGCCAGCGACATAAACAGAATTCCAACCTGCTTCATCTCTATTAGAATATATTTTTTGTCCCCGATAGTTATATACCAATTTAGGGGCAGGTTGAGGTTCGTCAAGCAAAACTAATAATACATATTTTGGTTCGTGAATTGGAAATACGGATATAAAAGTATTCAATTTCTTTTTGGAATACTCTCCGTAATTATTTTTTTTTGCTGTACCTGTTTTTCCTCCAACATCAAAACCAAATATATTAGCTAGGCTTGCTGTTCCATGTTCGTGTGTCACAACTTTTCTAAGAATAGAATTAATTTCTTTACTGGTTTTAGAGGAAATTACTCTATTTCTCTTAACCTCAATATCCTTATTTAACCTCAAAGTTGGTTTTACTAAATAACCTCCATTAGACATAGCTGCGTACGCGGTAGCAGCTTGAAGAGGAGTAGTTGTTATACCATGTCCAAAAGAAACAGTCTCTAATTTACATTTGTCCCAATTAAATTTTATTGGTCTGCCAACTTCATCAAGCTCGAATTCAAGGGTATCTAGTAATTTTAACTTTTTAATAAATTCTTTAAAATTTTCTTCTCCTATATTTTGCGCAATCATAGCTGATCCAATATTTGATGACCTTATCAAAATCTCCTCAATAGAGAGATTTTTAGGTAATTCATCATGTTCAGAAATTGTATATTTAGAACACTTAATATTATTAGGAATATTTTCAATAACTGTTTCTGGTGTATATAATTTTTTTTCTAAAGCTAAAGCTATGGTAAAAGTTTTAAATATTGAACCTAATTCAAAAATTCCTTTGGTTATTTTGTTCGTATAGTCTAAATGAGTAATTTTGTTGCGCATGTTAATGTTATAGTCAGGTAATGAAACTAATGATAATACTTCACCGGTTTGAACATCCATCAATAAACCGCCGGCACCTTTAGCTTTAAAATCTTTAAGAGAATTTTCCAATTCATTTTTAATCAGAAATTGTAAACTAGTGTCCAACGTAAGCTTAAGAGGCTCTTTAATACTTTGAGTATTTTTTAACTCTTTGTCGAAATATCTCTCTACTCCCGATATTCCATAATTATCATCATCTATCTGACCTAAGATATGACTATAAAGTTCGGCATGAGGATATATACGCGATTGCGTCGACTCAAATATAATTCCTTTCTCACCTAACGACCAAAGTTTATTCTTTTGCTCTGCAGTTAAACGTTTTTTTATATAAAAATACTTATTCTTTAATAATTTTATTTTTAATTTATCTTGAGAAATTTCTGGAAAATTTAATTTAATATTAAGTAAAAACTTATTTTTATCTTTAATTAAATCTGGTTTAACTGCAGCATGATAAATTTTAATATTTCTAGATATTAATTCTCCATTTCTATCTACAATATCTTTTCTTAATGGCAAAAAACTAAAATTATTTTTTTTTGCTAAAAGTAATCGAGGTTCTTTTATTGAAATAGCAGTAATCTTTATTGAAAATATTGTTATTAAACAAAAAAATAAAAAAAAAAGTAGATAAACTCTATCTTCAGATATTAAAGATTTTGAAATATTTTTTTGCTTTAAATTTGTTTCTATATAATCCTCAAAATAAAAGCTTTTTTGATTTTTATTAAAGTTTTTATTTTTTTTTTGTATTTTTTTCATTAATGAATGCCTTGGTAGTTTTGTTTTGTTCGTTAAGAAATTGGTCTAAACTAAAGTAAATTTTTGAGTAATCCATGCTTAAATACTCTTCATTACTATGTTCTAAAATGTTATTTGATAAAACTTTAGGTGAAGATAAATAATAATAATCTAATTCAGCCTCATGTAAATTACTTTCTAAATTTGCTATTTTTTTTTCATAAAGTAATATGTTTTTTTCGATTTCTCTTGTATTTGTTTTAATAATAGATGTAATAACCATAAAAATAGAGAAAATAATTAAGGATATTGCTAATTTCTTATTAAGCATTTAATTTTTCCAAATTTAAATATTTTACGAATTTTTTTTTGAAATTTTTTGGTTCAATGAAATCTTCTTTGTTTCTTATAGCAAATCTAAGTTTAGCCGATCTTGATGGCGGATTTTTTTTAATTTCTGTGTCTGAAGGTCTAATAAGTTTGTTATTTTTTCCTTTAAAAAAAATTATTTTTTTGTCTTTAATTTCTGGCAAATATCTTGATGGCAAAATGTTATTTTCTGAGTAATTTTTAAAATAAGATTTAACTATTCTATCTTCTAGAGAATGAAAGCTAACAACTATTATTTTTCCATCCTTTTTTAGAAATTTAGTTGCTTTAATAATACCCTCGACTAACTCGGTCATTTCTTTATTGACAAAAATTCTTAATGCTTGAAATGTTTTTGTACAAACATTTGTCTTTTTTGAAAAATTTTTTTTTTTACTTTTTTTAATAATTTCAACTAGTTGTGTTACTTTTGATATTCTTTCGATTTTTCTGACTTTTAAAATATTTTTTACAATTTTTGCTGACTCTTTCTCCTCCCCTAGAATTTTTATTATCATTTTTAAACTTTTTTCACCAAAATTATTCAAAATTTCTTCAGCAGAAATAGAGGAAAGTCCCATGTTCATATCCAATCTATTTTTAGAATTAAAAGAAAAACCTCTCTCTAAATCCATAAGTTGGAAAAGTGAGGTTCCTAAATCAAAAATAATTGTGTCAGCTTTATCTTTGCCCTCTAATATTTTGTCTAAATTACTAAATTTTTCATTGTAAAAAGAAAACCTATTTAGATATTTTTCTGAAATTCTCTTTGCTCTACTCTCTGCTGAATTATCTCTATCTAATGCTGTAACTTTTGTATTTGGAAACTTAAGTAGCTCTTCAGAATATCCTCCACCGCCAAAAGTGCAGTCTACAAAATTACCGCCTTTTTCTGGAGAACAAATTTTAATGACTTCGTTCAACATCACTGGAAAATGTGAGTATTCCAGTGATGTTTGGGGAACGTTCATGGTCTTTAAAATCTCTCATTAAAATTTTTGTTTTCTTAAGAAAGCTGGGATTTCGAAACTTTCTTCATCGTCGATAGTGTCTTGATCAAAGAGATTGTCTTCTTGATTGACAGTCCTTTCATCATCATTCTCGCTAGACTCATTCTCTAACTTATTAGAGGCTTCATCTGAAAATAACTTAGGAGTAAACTCTTCCTGATTTTCAAAATTATTCGTATCATCTTTGATCTCAGGTAATTCTGTATCAGTTGAAGGTAGATTGTTTTCAATGTAAGAAGCACTTTCAATTGAAACTCCAGAAGTTGTCTCATTAACATTAGGCTCAGAAGAAGGCATCAGGTTTGTAGGTGCTTCTTTGAGTTCAGGCTTATCATCTAACTTCAAAGCTGTAGCGCCTTGTATAGAACTTAGAGTATTGTTCTCTATATGGGTGCTTTTAGGAAATAAGCCGTCAGAATAACCTGTATTTCTATTCTGTATTCTATTAACCATATTTAAAACAGTTTTTGGTTCTGTCTCTCTTATATCTAAAGCTGATCCTTCAAGAGAAGTGGCAACTATTGATACTCTCATTTTTCCTTTTAAGTTTTCATCTTGAATAGCTCCAAAAATTAGTTCAGCCTCTGGGTCTACTTCTGCTCTAATTTTGTTTACAGCTTGATCAACTTCAAAAAGAGTAATGTCCTTACCGCCTGTTATATTTACTAAAAGTCCTTTGGCTCCTTTTAAAGAATAGTCATCTATTAAAGGATTGTTTAGAGCAAGATCTGTTGCAGTTGTAGCTCTATTCTCACCTTCTGCTTCTCCAGTTCCCATCATCGCTTTGCCCATAGAACTCATGACAGTTTCGACATCGGCAAAATCTAGATTTATTAATCCTGGTCTTACCATTAAGTCAGTAACACTTTGAACGCCATGTTTTAAAACTTTATTTGAAAGTTCAAAAGATTCTTCGAAGGTTGTTGTTTCGCTGGCAATTTTAAAAAGATTTTGATTTGGAACAACAATCGATGTGTCTAAATGTTTTTTTAGTTGTTCCCATCCTTGTAATGCTCTTCTCATTCTTTTTGGACCTTCGTAATCAAAAGGAAGAGTGATGACTCCAGCAGTTAATATGTTTAATTCTTTAGCTGCTCTAGCTATAACATGAGATGCCCCGGTACCCGTACCTCCTCCCATGCCTGCTGTTATAAAAATCATGTTACTTCCTTGAATGTAACTTATAATTTCATTGAGAGACTCATCAGCAGCTGCTTGGCCTATATCGTTTTTAGCTCCAGCTCCTAAACCTTTGGTTAAGTTCATACCAATTTGAATTTTCGCATCAGCTTTGTTTGCTTTTAAATCTTGAGCATCAGTATTGACTGCAATAAATTCTACACCTTCTAAGCCAGCATCTATCATTGCATTAATAGCATTTCCACCAGCTCCTCCTACTCCTAAAACCAAAATTCTTGGTTTAAGTTCTTTAAGTTCTCCTCCTCCGATATTAATTGTCATACTTCCTCCCCTTGTTGTTTATTATTCCATTTTAAAGTAGATCTTTTTTTATGTGCATTTCTTCTTGCAACTATTTTAAATTTCTCAAAAAGATTTGGATCCCATATTTGGAATGTTTTGCCCAAACCAACAAATAAAATATTATTTTTTATTTTTGCATGATCTAATAATTTTTTTGGAAGCGAAATTCTTCCCTCACTATCAAATTGTAAATTAATACTCTCCGATAAAACTGATGTTGCAAAATAATCTCTTTTTTCTTCAAATGGGTTTAGTGTATCTATTGTGTTAGAGAGCTTTTCTATTCTATCTTGAGAACAACATTCTAAAGAAGAATGATTAAAGGATGGATAGCTTATAAAGCCGTTGTAACCTAATGAACTAAGGTGGGATCTAAAAGTAGCTGGCACTGAAACCCTCCCTTTTTTGTCTAATTTGTTCTCGTAACTTGATAAAAACATTTTTTTTTAAAACACACGCAAAAAGAGAATTAAAAAATAATCTTTCATTTAAAATCTCTTTATTTATATTCATAAAAAACCCTCTATTTGGGATTTCATGGGATAGTATGGGTTTTATTTATATCAGTCAATATATAAGTTTTTATTAAAGAGTCTAAATTAGGTTATTAAAGGATACAAATGTAGAACATTTGGAGAAGTTTTAGATACGCCAGATAGTCTATAAGCCGGGTTCTGTCATTTAAGAAGTCATTTATCTAGTCTTAAACTTGCGTTTAAGCTCAAGCGGCTAACCCAGATGACGAACTAAAGACTGTTTTTTGTATAAAAATACAGTGTCATCTCTATTTAGCCTTGCTCCCAGTGGGGTTTGCCATGCGTTTTTTGTTGCCAAAAAACCGGTGTGCTCTTACCACACCTTTTCACCCTTGCCTTGATTAGGCGGTTTGTTTTCTGTGGCACTATCCCTGAGGTCACCCTCGCCAGCCGTTAACTGGCACTGTGTCCTTATGGAGCCCGGACTTTCCTCCATTACTTAAGTAGTAATGGCGACTATCCAACTATCTGGCGATTTCTATTTAGTCTTTTAAAGCCTAAAAATCAAGGGAAATTTAGCATTTTTTGGCTAAATTAGCGCTTATTTTAATACATTCCAAATCTATTAATCCATCAATTTTTTTTTGTCTAAATCTTCTTTGAAAAGCTTTAATTACTAAACTATCAGTTTTTAAAGATTTGTTTTTATCAAAATATCTGTATCCAATTTTGTGTAAATTATTAAAGAAAAGATTTCTAAAGCCTTTAATTGAATTTTTTTTTAATTTAAATTTATTTTTCTTTAGATTGTACCAAATTCCTATTTTTTTTTTTCCAAATTTCTGCCAAGGAAATTTTTCTCCTGGATCAAATTTTCTTAAAGGAGCTATATCAGAGTGACCTAATATAAAATAATTTTTAATTCGGTATTTTGATTTAAGTTTACGACAGAGTTTAATTAGCAAATTAATTTGTTTTTTTGAAAATTTTTGATAGCCATATTGATGCCCCCTATTTTCTAATTCAATGCCAATAGATGAACTATTGAGATTTTTTATTTTGCCCCATTTAGACTTTCCAGCATGCCATGCAACATGATTGTCTTTTACCATTTGATAGACTTTGCCTTCTCTG
>CABXUA010000003.1 GCA_902515355.1 uncultured Pelagibacteraceae bacterium
AATTCAGGGCTTAAGTAATCATTGCCTTTTTTTAATCTAGCTACAGGATTTCCATTCCAATAAATTTTGTTATCTGTTTTTAAAACCAATTGTTTTTCTGTCATTATAGTTTCTACTCTCTTTATTAATTCTTCTTGAATACCTTTTCTTGCAGCTTTTTTTATTGACTTAATATCAGTATCAAGAGTTGTAGATGTAAGCTCTATATTAAATTTTAAACCTCTAAGCTCGCCAATTAATTGACCATCAATTATGATTTTATTTTTTTCGTCAATTTCAGTTTTTAAAATTAAATCTTGTTTAAGACTTCTCGATAAAATACTGATTTTTTTATCAATAAAACTTCTAGTTAATTCCTCATGAAGCTTGTCTGATAATTTATCCTCAATATCTTTTGTCCGTTGAACCCAATAATCTGAATTTTCTACCCAATTTTTTTTATTTGCTACATAAGACCAAGTTCTTACATTTGATATTCTATGAGACAACACATCTACGTTTCCATGATCTTTTTCAAGACCTTTTAATTGTTCTTTCATGTATTCGTTGGGAATTCTTTTTTTTCTTGTTGAAAGAAACATAAAAACTTTATTTACGATATTAAGATGCTGTCCATAAGCTTTTTTTTCAAAATCAGGAATTTGACAACATTCCCACAAAAGTTCTAAGTTGTTGTAATATTGTAGATTGTTTGCTCCTTTTTTTAAAAAATGCCTTAAAACACTCTCATCTAAAGAGTCATTTGTTCTTATGAGAGATTTATTTTCTGGTTTTAACTCTAATGAAGTAATTAGTTTATCAGGATTTTTAAAATCTAATTTTGAGTTTCTCCAATAAATGACCTTAGTCTCTGGAAGGATATGTTTCTCGATATTTTCAACTTCATCAGAAACAAGGTTTTCACAATCACCCGTGGTTCCAAAAGAACCATCATTTTTATACCTTCCAGCTCTTCCAGCTATTTGCGAAATTTCTACAGTGTTTAATCTTCGGGTTTTTTTCCCGTCAAATTTTTTTAAATTTGAAAAATAAATTTCGTTTATATCCATATTTAATCCCATACCTATTGCATCAGTTGCAACTAAGTAGTCTACGTCTCCTGATTGATATAGTTCCACTTGAGAATTTCTAGTTTTAGGGCTAAGTGATCCCATTATCACTGCCGCGCCACCTTTTTGCCTTCTAACTAACTCAGCTATTGCATAAACCTCTTCAATCGAAAAAGCAATAATTGCAACCTTCCTATCTAATCTAGAAATTTTTTTATAACCCGAATATGTAAGTTTTGAAAATCTTTTTTTATTTTGAAATTCAACACCTTTAACAAGGTCTTGAATAATGTTTTTCATTATTTGAGACCCTAAGAACATTGTTAGTAGTTCGCCTCGAAAATTTAACAGTCTATCAGTAAAAATATGACCTCTTTCTTTATCACTGCACATTTGAATCTCATCTACAGCAACAAAATCTACTTTTTTATCTTTTGGCATAGATTCAACTGTGCAAATAAAATAGTCTGCAGTCGATGGAATTATTTTTTCTTCACCAGTAATCAAAGCTACTTTTTTGACCCCAACTTTTTCTACACATCTGTCATAGACTTCTCTAGCTAATAGTCTTAAAGGTAATCCAAAAATTCCAGTGTTGTGTTCCAGCATTTTTTCAATAGCAACAAATGTTTTCCCAGTATTAGTGGGGCCTAATAATGCAACTATTTTATCAGAGGAATTTTTCATACTTGTGTTAGATTTTTCTCACAATACTATATATAGGTCTTCTTCGAGAACAAAATAAGATTAAAACATGACCGAATCAATTTGTCAAATGTTCTCATCCATATCAGTAAATTTAAATTGACTTAAAACCCACAGTCCCCGTATAGAGAGTAATAACTTTTATCAAAAAGTTATTATGAAAAATTTAGTAAAAAAAAATATACTTGATCTCACACCATCTGCGACATTAGCAATTAATGAAAAATGCAAAGAATTAATCTTAAAAGGAAAAAAAATTTATAGATTTGGTTTTGGTCAGTCCCCATTTCCAGTGCCGGAAAAAATTGTTGAAGCTTTAAAGAAAAATGCTGATAAAAAAGATTATTTACCAATGCAAGGTCTTCCTGAACTTAGAGTTAGTATAGCTAAGCATTTAAATTATTTAACACAAAATGACTATTCAAAAGATGAAATTTTAGTTACGCCAGGATCAAAAGAAGCAATGTATTTAATGCACGTAGCTTTTAAAGGAGATATAATTTTACCATCCTCAAGTTGGGTGTCTTACGCTCCTCAAGCAAGTATAGCTAATAATAAAGTTCACTGGCTAAAAACATCTAGAGAAAACAATTGGTTTCCAACTGCAAAAGAATTAGAAAAGAAAATTAAATCTATTGGAAAAAAAAATATTTTGTTGATATTAAACTCTCCTAATAATCCATCAGGCGCAACCTGCAAAAATTTAAAAGAAATAGCTGAAGTCGCAAAAAAAAATAAAATTTTAATTCATTCTGACGAAATTTATGGATTGCTAAAATTTGATGTAGAATACGAATCTATTTCTACTTATTATCCTGAAGGTACGATCATTAGTTCTTCTTTAAGCAAATGTTTTGGTGCTGGAGGCTGGAGATTAGGATTTATAGCAGTTCCAAAAAATCTTAGTGATTTTTTGTCTAGAATAAAAACCATTGGAAGCGAAACTTTTTCATCTGTAAGTAGCCCAATACAGTATGCAGCTATAGAAGCATATACTGGAGATTATTCAGACTATATCGTTAAGACTAGACAGATTTTAAATTCTATTGGACAATATGTTTATAACAATCTTAAATCTAATAATATTTTAATTAATCCTCCACAAGGTGCCTTTTATTTAATGCCCGAATTCATTAATACTAAATTCAAAACATCATCAGATTTATGTAATTCAATTTTAGAAGACACAGGTGTTGCGCTTCTACCAGGATCTGGATTTGGATTTAACAAACAAGCAATGTTGACAAGATTAAGTTATACCGATTTCAATGGTGGAGAATTTTTGAAAAATACTACTAATTCAAAAAAGATAGAAAATAGTTTAATTGAAAAATATGCACCAAATGTAGTAGAGGGTACGTCTAAATTATCAGAATGGTCAAAAAATCTATAGAGGTCATTTTGGGTTTATAAAAAAAAAGAATCTATTGACCTTAATGTTTTTCCATAGTTAAATTATTACAATTAACAAACAAGAGGAGATATGATGAGAAAATTGATATCAATAATCTCTGCATTTTTAATGACGCTATCTTTTGTTACGGTAGCAAAATCTGCAGAGTTTTTTACAATAGGAACTGGGGGGCCGACTGGAGTATACTTCCAAACAGGTAACGCTATTTGTAAAATGTTGCACAAGTCAGCAATTAGTGCTGATCATGGTAGAAAAAAAGGTACTGCTAAGGCTTACAGATGTACTGCGCCTTCTACTGGCGGTTCTAACTACAACATTGGACAAATCAAAGATGGTGAGTTTCAATTTGGCGTTGCTCAGTCTGACTGGCAGTTTCACGCGTACAATGGCTCAAGCAAGTGGGAAGGAAAACAGTTTAGTAATTTAAGAGCTGTATTTTCCGTGCACAATGAACCTTTCCAAATTTGGGCAAGTAAAAAATCTAAAATTAAAGATTTTAAAGGCCTAAAAGGAAAAACAGTAAACATCGGCAATCCAGGCTCTGGTCAAAGAGGAACTATGGAAGAGCTGATGAAAGCTATGGGAGCAGACATGAGCATGTTCAAAGCAACTACTGAACTTACTTCTTCTGAACAAGTAAAAGCTCTTTGCGACGGCAAAATAGATGCATTCGGATATTCTGTAGGATTTCCTAACGGAGCTATGGAACAAGCAGCAACTTGTAAAGCAAAAGCTAGCCCAATCAACTTAACTGGTAAGCCAGTTCAAGGTTTAATTGACGGAGCTGACTATTATGCTAAGGCTGTAATTCCTGCAGGGACTTATTCAAATCAGAAAAAAGATGCCACAACTTTTGGTGTTAAAGCTACAGTTGTTACAAGCGCAGATGTTTCTGAAGAGCTTGTATATTTAGTTACAAAAGCGGTAATGGAAAACTTTGATTCTTTCAGAGCTCAACATCCTGCTTTTGGACCTCTGGAGAAGAAAAATATGATAGCTGATGGTTTATCAGCTCCATTACATCCAGGAGCAATTAAATATTATAAAGAAGCTGGATTAATGTAATTCAACTTTATATTTTAACTAAAAAAGGCCCAATATTTTTTGGGCCTTTTTTTTAGAACAGTGTATTCTATTTCAAATGAATCAAACTATTCAAAGTAAGATTAAAGACAAAATTCAAGAAGATATTTCTCCAACTCGTAATCTATCTGGTTTACATTTAAAAATAGTTTTTGGTATAGCTATTCTTTGGACCTTGTTTCAACTTTGGTATGCATCTCCATTTCCGTTTTGGTTAAATTTTGGAATGTTTAAAGGTTTGCCAGCTAGGGCAATACACCTGGGTTTTGCTTTAAGTTTAACTTTTTTAATTTTTCCAGCCGTTAGAGGAAAAAAAATTTCAATTTTTGATATTCTTATAAGTATTATTGCTGGATTTTGTTGTCTATACATTTATTTCTTTTATGATGATCTGGTTAATAGAGGTGGAATACTTTTAGTAAAAGAAATATTTGGATTTGAAGTCCCTGTAGAGCTTATTATAGGTGCCACAGGTATCATAATATTATTAGAAGCTACGAGACGAGCAATAGGATTGCCTTTAGTTATAATTGCAGTTTGCTTTTTATTATTCTCATATTTTGGAAAGTATGCGCCTGATATTATTTCTCATGGAGGCCTATCTATAAAAAGATTAGTTGGATTTCAGTGGTTTGATCAAGAAGCAATATTTGGGATACCAATAGGAGTTTCTGTAGATTTTATTTTTTTATTTGTACTTTTCGGAGCATTACTAGAAACTGCTGGAGGAGGAAAATATTTTTTAGATTTAGCTTTTGCTATGGTTGGCAAAATGAGAGGAGGACCTGCTAAAGCTGCAATCTTAGGGTCTGGAATGACAGGAATGATTTCAGGTTCATCAATCGCAAATACAGTTACAACAGGAACTTTTACAATTCCGATAATGAAAAAAACTGGTTTCTCGCAAGAGAAAGCAGGAGCAATTGAAGTTTCATCTTCAGTAAATGGGCAAATAATGCCACCTGTCATGGGAGCTGCAGCATTTGTAATGGCCAGTTTCATTGGCGTTACTTATTTTGAAGTGGTTAAGCATGCCTTTTTACCTGCTGTAATTTCCTACATCGCACTGTTCTATATATCTCATCTTGAAGCACTTAAATTAGGTCTCAAAGGCATGGATGAAGCTGATGTTCCTCATTTAAAGAAAACTTTTTTATCTGGTCTTCATTTTTTAATACCTATTTTTGTTTTAATTTTTCTACTTGTTTATATGAGATATACCGCAGGTTTTTCTATTTTTTATGCAACTATTTCTTTAATTCTAGTGAATTTGGTAAATCGTGTTGTAAAAAATTCAGATTTCAAAATCGGTCTGATTGAGTGGTGGAAACAAACTATTTTAGGTCTACAAAAAGGTGCAATAAATATGGTGGGTGTTGGTATTGCAATTGCAACAGCAGGTATAATAGTAGGAGCAGTTGGCTCTACAGGACTAAGCACTAATTTAATTATAGTTATTGAGACAATAGCAAGAGACAATGTAATTATATTAATTTTATTAACTATTATACTTTGTTTGCTTCTAGGTATGGGTCTTCCAACCACTGCAAATTATGTTGTAGTTGCCTCTCTTATGGCTACCGTGCTAGTGGATGTTGGAAATGCTTCAGGATACATCTTCCCTTTAATAGCTGTTCACTTATTTGTGTTTTATTTTGGCCTTATGGCTGACGTTACACCCCCAGTTGGTTTAGCATCTTATGCTGCCGCTGCAATTTCTGGAGGAGATCCTCTAAGAACTGGGCTTCAAGCAATTTGGTATAGTTTAAGGACTGGTATTCTTCCAATAGTATTTTTATTTAATCATGAACTTTTATTGATAGGAGTAGATAATTTGTGGCAAGCTTTATTGGTAATAGTTACCTCTCTAATTGGAATTTTGGTTTTTACTTCTGCAACCCAACAATGGTTTATTAACAAATTAAGATGGTATGAAATCATTGCTTTCCTAATTATTTCTTTATCATTTTTAGCTCCAGATTATGTTTTAGGTAAGTTCTATCCAAAATTTAATGAGCAAAAACTTAATGCGAAGAATATTCAAAGTTTATCTTTTGACCCATCTAAAGAAGTTCACATTAAAGTTACAAGAGTATCTGAATACGGAGAAAGATATAAATTGTTTGTCATAGATAAAGGAAAATTTAAAAATGAATATAACCTAGAAGAATTTGGAGTAACTGTATTTGATGAAAATAACCAACTTAAAGTAGATAAATTAAACTGGAAAGGGGAGGCTAAAAAATCTGGAATACAAATGGGAGATATAATAAGTAATATTAAAATTGAAAATCCAGAGCGTCCTAATAAGGCTATAGTCTACCCTTTTGCGACTATTTTATTATTTATTTTTGGATATTTTAATTATAGAAGAAAGAAGAATTAAGATTTTAAGATTTTCCAAACTCCTGAAGCTGTAGCAATTATATTTTCTGAACTACTTGTTTCGCTAGTTATAAATACTAAAGTATTTGTTTTTCTTTGTATTCTGACTTTTGTTAAAAGTTTCTGGCCTAAACTAGCTGCTGTAATAAATTTCATTTCCAAAGAAATTGTTACACATCTTTTATTTCCTGAAACTTGGTGAGCTGCGTTACCCATTCCTGTATCTGCAACAAACATAAGAAATCCACCATGAGCCATTTTTGCTGTATTAAGATGTATTTCTTTAACTTCACAATGATACTCATAATTTAAGTCATCCAATTTTTTTCCCATCAAACCGCCAACGTGGGCAGAGTATCCTGATTTAGTTTCGTCCATATTTCCTTTTATCATACATTGGAGCTAGTTGTGAAAAAATAACTGCTGATAAAATTATTATTATTCCTAAAACTTTATATTCATTAAGAAACTGGTCTAACATAAGCCAAGCTGCAATTGACGCAAAAACCCCCTCTAATGAAAATATTATTGCAGCCGGTGCTGGTGATAGGTGTTGAAGAGCAATTATTTGAAGTAAAAAAGCAAACCCGCTAGATAAGATGCCTGCGTAAATTAACTCAACCGCTTCCAAAGATATAAGTTTGAAAGAAATCAACTCTATCGATGTTGCTGGTATAGCCGAAAATATTGCTGCGATTAAACATTGGAAAGCTGCTATAGTAATTGGAAAGTTAAATATTTTTAAAAATTTTGACACATAAACAATATGAAGTGCCCAAAAAAAAGCCCCTACAACAACTAAAGAATCTCCTAGTCTAACTCTATAATTATCCAATTCACTTAAGAGCAATCCTCCTAATAAACACATTATAACAGCTGGCCAAACAGATTTATGTATGCTTTTTGAAAAAAGAAAGTAAGCAAGGACTGGCACTATCACTACATATAAAACGGTAAATACTGCTGAGTTAGCCACATCAGTATATAATAGAGAAATTTGTTGAAATATATTTCCTCCAGCTAAAAAGAAACCTAATAAAAACATGTTTGCTAAAATAATTTTAATATTTGATTTTATTTTTATTATTTTTTTAAACTCAAAAATAAAAAAAAATGGCAACAAAGCAAAAAAACCCAAAAGCAATCTTACAGCTGAAAAAGTCCAAGGACCGATGTAATCCATTCCAGTGTCTTGTGCGATAAAAGCTGTACCCCATAGAAAAGAACATGTAACAGCACAAATTAATGAAATTGTTTTTTTGCTCATTTAAACTGCCAATTTGAAAGCAAAGTCTTTACCCAAACTTTCGCCTAAATGAACGCAAAATCTAGCACCCTCAGCGCCATCAATTAATCTATGGTCATATGACAAAGATATTGGAAGAATCTTTCTTATAATGAGTTTACCATCAATTCTTTTTATTTTTTCAAAGGTTTTTCCTACTCCAAGAATTGAAACTTCAGGTGGGTTGATAATTGGGGTAAAAAAATTTCCTCCAATACCCCCTAAACTTGAAATTGTCATTGATCCTCCAAAAAATTCTTTTTTTTCAATTTTCAAATCTCTACATAATTTACTCACTCTTTTTAATTCCTCATAAATTTCTCTAAGACTTAATTGATCAACATTTCTGATTTTTGGCACCATTAAACCATGAGGTGTATCCACAGCAAAACCTATATGAAAATATTTCTTAAAAATTATTTTGTTTTTTTGGCTATCAAGAGAAGCATTAAAGTTAGGATACCTTTTTAGTGCATTAACTACCGCTCTTGTTACAAAAGCTAGAGGACTAATTTTAATTTTTTCACCTGTGTAATTGTCTATTAAAGATGTTCGGAACTGTTCCATCTCAGTTATATCAATTTCATCATGTTGAGTTACATGAGGAATTTCAGTCCAAGATTTTACAAGCTGTGGTCCAGATAATTTTTTAACTCTTGGCAGTTCTTTTATTTCTACTAATCCAAAGGCTTCGTGTGGATATTCTACTATGTCAATTTTTTTTTCAATTTTACCTTGATTAACAGAAACTTGGGATTTTACGAAATTTTTAACGTCTTCCTCTGTTACCCTTCCTGATCTTTGAGTTCCAGAAACTTCATTAATATTTGCACCTAGTTCTCTAGCAAATTTTCTCACTTTAGGGCTAGCAGATTTAATTTTTTTAGATTTGGACATTATCAAAGTTTTGTTGGAAATAATTTTTTTGGATCGATATTATATTTTTTTATTGCTTTTTTTGCATCCGTAGAAGCAATTAGTTGCTCATTTGCTAAAGCACTTAATGTGTAAGCAACTATATGTTCCTTATCTACCTCAAAAAATTTTCTTAATTTTTTTCTAGTATCACTTCTACCATATCCATCAGTTCCTAAAGAATAAAATTGTTTATTGGTATAAGGTCTTATTTGGTCAGAAAAAGATCTAGTGTAGTCAGATGCCGCAATTATAGGACCATCTTTTTTTTCAAAACACTTTTGAACGTAGGATTTTTTTCTTTTTTCGTTGGGATTTAAAAGATTCCATCTTTCAGTTTCCATACCATCTTTTCTTAATTCATTAAAACTTGTTACACTCCAAACGTCAGAGTCAATGCCATAATCTTTTGATAAAATCTTTGCTGCTGAGATAATTTCTCTCAAAATTGTTCCAGAACCCAATAATTGGACTTTTGTTTTTCCCTTGTTATTGTTTTCTTGAAATAAATACATTCCCTTGATGATGCCTTCTTCACAACCTTTTGGTTTTTCAGGATGAGAATAATTTTCATTCATAGCTGTGATGTAATAAAAAATATTTTCCTTTTTTTCATGCATTCTTTTAATTCCGTCTCTAAGTATTACTCCCATCTCGTAAGCAAATGTAGGATCATAACTAACACAATTAGGAATGTTAGAAGCTAATAAATGACTATGACCATCTTGGTGCTGTAATCCTTCTCCAGCTAAAGTTGTTCGACCTGCTGTAGCTCCAATTAAAAACCCTCTAGCTTGAGAATCTCCAGCAGCCCATGCTAAATCTCCAACTCTTTGAAAACCAAACATAGAATAGAAAATATAAATCGGAATCATTTCTAAATCATGATTTGTATAAGATGTTCCAGCTGCAATCCAAGACGACATAGCACCGGACTCAGTTATCCCTTCCTCTAATACTTGGCCACTTTTATCTTCTCTATAAGAACTTAATTGCTCGGAGTCCACTGGCTCATATTTTTGTCCTTCGTGGGCATAAATTCCAATCTTTTGAAAGAAACCCTCCATACCAAAAGTTCTTGCCTCATCAGGAATGATCGGAACTAATCTTGGTGAAAAATTTTTGTCTCTAAGAAGTGCAGTAAGCATTCGAACAAGTGCCATAGTTGTCGACATTTCTTTTTCACCTGTGGACTTCATAAAAGGCTCAAATATATCTTTAGGAGGTGTTTTTATTGCTTTAGCAAAAGATGATCTTTCTGGGATAAAGCCACCAAGTTTTAATCTTTTATCTTTTAAATATTTTATTTCCTCAGAATTTTCATCTGGTTTAAAATATTCAATATTTTTTACTTGTTTGTCAGTAAGAGGAACACCAAATCTATCTCTATAGTAGAGCAAATCTTTTTCATCGAGTTTTTTTTGTTGATGAGTAGTGTTCATGCTTTCCCCAGACTTACCCATACCATAACCTTTAATAGTTTTAGCTAGTACGACTGTTGGCGAACCTTTGTGCTGCATTGCTACATGATATGCCGCGTAAACTTTATGGGGATCATGTCCTCCTCTATTTAATCTCCAAATATCTTTATCAGTCATAGTAGATACTAATTCTTTTAATTCAGGATATTTTCCAAAAAAATTTTCTCTAACATAAGATCCACCTTTCGCTTTAAACGCTTGATATTCTCCATCTACGCATTCGTTCATTCTTTTTACCAATAAACCAGTTTTGTCTTTAGCTAATAGCTGATCCCAATATGAACCCCAAATCACTTTAATTACATTCCAGCCAGTACCTCTAAAACTTCCTTCAAGTTCTTGAATGATTTTTCCATTTCCTCTTACAGGACCATCCAGTCTTTGAAGATTACAATTAATTACAAAAATTAAATTATCTAGTTTTTCTCTTGCTGCTAGTCCGATTGCACCAAGTGACTCAGGCTCATCCATTTCACCATCGCCAAGAAAGACCCAAATTTTTCTACCTTCGTCTTTTACTAAACCTCTATTAATTAAATATTTAAGAAATCTCGCTTGATAAATTGCCATGATTGGTCCAAGCCCCATAGAAACGGTTGGAAATTGCCAGAAGCTAGGCATTAACCATGGATGAGGATATGAGGATAAACCGCCAGCCGAAACTTCTTGTCTAAAACCATCCAATTGTTTTGCCGTTAGTCTTCCCTCTAAAAAAGCTCGAGCATACATTCCTGGAGCTGAGTGTCCCTGAAAATAAACTAAATCTCCTCCAAACTTATTATTTTTTGCTCTCCAAAAATGATTCATTCCAACATCATAAAGAGTTGCCGCAGAAGCAAAAGTTCCGATATGACCACCTAATTCTGAACTTTTTTTATTAGCTTTAACAACCATAGCAGCAGCATTCCATCTTATGTAAGCTCTTATTTTTTTTTCAATATTTTGGTCACCAGGTGACTTTATTTCTGATTCAGGCGGTATAGTATTTATATAAGGAGTAGTTCTTGTATCTGGCAAAACTAAACCTGACCTATAAGCTTGATTTATAACTTTGTTCAACAAATAGCTTGCCCTCGAAGGACCATCATTTTCTATTACTGAATTGAGAGAGTCAATCCACTCGTTAGTTTCTTCTGGGTCTAAATCATCTTTTGAAGCTGGTGCTGCAAATACTTTTTTAACCTGTTTTATCGAACTCTCTACCTGGCTAACAGGATTTTCTGTTTGTAAATTTCCATTAGTTTTTTGTTCATCTTTTTTTTCTGGTAATTTTTCAGTTTTGATTTCTTCCTTGATTTCCGCTTTAGAAGTCGCCACTTTTGCATTGTCTATTGTTGCTAAAAGACTACCTTCAGAAACTTTATCGCCCACTTTAACTTTTACCTCTTTAATTTTTCCAGTTTCTGGAGACGGGACTTCTACACTTGACTTATCACTTTCTATAGTAACGATTGGATCGTTTTTTTTAATTTGATCACCTGGTTTTACAAGTATTTCGATTACCTCTACGTCTTTAAAATCACCTATATCCGGAACTGAAATGTTTTGAGCCATAAAAGCCTATTATAAACTTAATTGGAGTTTATTAAAAATAATATGAATAATAAATGTGAATATTGAAGCAATTATTATTAACAAAGTCAATTTTAGACACATTTTATCCCATTTTTTGTCACTAAAATTTTATGAAATTGGGCATGCGATGGATTATCAATATATTCTTTAAAAGAAAACCTTTTATAATTAACAGCATGTCATCTGTTCAAAAAATTTTATTAAAAAAATATCTTTCAAAGCAAATCTAACCAAGCTTTATTTGTTTATAAAAGATACCTTTAACAATTTTTTATAGAGAGTTAAAATAATTTATCTTTCGATACACATAGCAATGCCCATTCCTCCTCCAATACATAAAGTTGCTAAACCTTTATGGGCATCTCTTTTAACCATTTCGTGAATTAAAGTTACTAGTATTCTTGTGCCCGAAGCTCCTATTGGATGACCTAAAGCAATTGCTCCTCCATTTACATTCACCTTTTCTTCAGGAATACTTAAAGTTTTAATCACTGCAATACTTTGAGCTGCAAATGCTTCATTTGATTCTACTAGATCTAAATCTTTAGCCGACCAACCAGCTAGTTCTAAAGCTTTTTTAGAAGATGGTATTGGTCCTGTACCCATTAAAGACGGATCAACACCACAACTTGCCCAAGATTTAATAGTTGCTACTCTTTTAATACCTCTTTTTTCTGACTCCTTGCTAGACATTAACAAAACTGCAGCTGCTCCATCATTTATTCCAGAGGCATTTCCAGCTGTAACGGTACCCTCTTTTTGAAAAACTGGTTTGAGCCTTTCTAGAGTTTCCATGCTAGTCTCTTTTCTTGGATGTTCATCCCTATTAAAAACAATCTCATTTTTTTTAGATTTTAATTTAAAATCAACTATTTCATCTTTAAATCTGTTTTCTGATTGAGCTTTTGATGCTTTTGTTTGAGAGTTAAATGCAAATTTGTCTTGATCACTTCTTGTGATTTGAAATTTAGTAGCCACGTTTTCTGCTGTTACGCCCATATGATAACCGTTGAACGCATCCCACAAACCATCTTTTATCATAGTATCTACTAAATCTGTGTCACCTATTTTTTTTCCATTCCTAATATTAACCGCATGAGGAGAGGTTGACATACTTTCCTGACCACCTGCAATAAGAATTTTTGAATTACCAGACAAAATACTTTGCAATCCTGAAGCAACGGATCTTAGTCCAGAACCACAAACTTGATTAACAATGTAAGCAGGTTTTTCCTTTGGTATTCCAGACATTATAGCTGCTTGACGAGCAGGATTTTGGCCAGCCGCAGCTGTTAATACTTGGCCCATTATAACTTCATCTATATCGTTAACATTTATACCTGATTTTTTTAAAGTTTCTTTTATGACACAAGATCCTAATTCATGGCCAGGTACATTCTTAAGAGTGCCACCCATAGCACCAATAGCAGTCCTAAGCGCTGATGTAATAACCACTTCGTTTTTAATAGACATGAATTTAATCTACAGTTTAGATTAAAAAATGCAATATTTTATGTTTTTCTTTTATTAATTAATGCAACTGTTACTGCTAAAACAATAAAAATGAATGTTGAATTAAATGATGTGAAGAAGCTTCCAGAGGTTTTAAAAGGAAATATTTCAGCAAAAAAAAGCATAAAAAATGGTACTTCGATTTTTCTTGGGATTATATAATTTTTAAAAAGGCTACCTTTAAAAACATAAAACCAGACAATTTTAGAAATTATTAATAAAAATATGGCCGTGCCAACTAATCCCAGTTCAGTCATAATCTCTAAGTAGTAATTATGAGGATGTGTATTGCAAGTTCCCCTCTCGCTGGCTTTAGGAGTAGGACCTAAATATATATTTTTCCTTTTAGGACAATTTAATCTAAAAGCCCTAACACCTCCTCCTATAAATTTATTCATAAGCCAAGTATCATAAAAAGACTCAAACTCATCAAAATGTTCAGGCAAGTTAGTTCTGTCAAATTTATAATCAGTAAATAGATTAACTGGATTAACAACTTTTAAGATTATGGCACTTTGTCTGAAAAAATGTTTGAAATTTATTTTAATTTCTTTATTAAAAAAATATAAAGATGCAAAAATTATAACTACAAATGTTGTAATTAACAAAATATGCTTCCTAAGTTCTTTTTCACTTATCATAATTAAAAATATCGTGATCATGAATAAAACAAAGGGTATTCTGTTTCCTGATATAAGAATTGAAATTAAAATTAAAGATAAAAGAAAAAATGATAAAAAATATGAAACATGTTTATTGTTAATTTTTAAAAAAACAGGAAATAAAAATAATAAAAATAAAGAAAATCTTTGAATATATCCTCCAGCTATGAGCTCATCGTGAAAAGGTCCTGAAAGTTTTCTTGGGGTCGGACTTTCAAAACCAAAAATATCTACACCTACAAAAAATTGAAAAATTACATCCAAGCATACAAAAAAGCAAAAAAAGGCAGATGAGAAAAAAAATAAATTAAATTTTAAATAATTTTTTTCTATAAGGAATCTTATTATAAGATAAACAAATAAATATCTCATAAATGCTATTGTTTTTATTAGAATTGTGAAATCATAATTCGCATCTCCTGCCATAGGTATCCCAGGTAAATAGATATATTCTCTATCTCCAAAATAATAGTTCTCTATTGTGTTGAAGATTCCAGTAAAAAGTATGAAAATAAAAAATATTATTATTAATTTATCAATATCAGAATACTTTCTTTTAAAAATTTCCTTTTTAAAAAAAATTAAATTTATTATTATAAATAATATTATATTTAAATTTAGAGCTAGCGTTCCAATAATTAGACTTAAAGGTATTAATGAAAATATAAGACTAATAATTAAATGCTTATTAATGTTTTTACTGATAATTTGATTCATTTCCTTGTTTTTTTTAATTTAAGTGCAAACCATCTTCAACAATATTATATTTAAAGGTATTTATTTAGGGTTATTTATTTGATAATTCAAACTATAAGCGCGCCTGTAGCTCAACTGGATAGAGCGCTTGGCTACGGACCAGGAGGTTCTGGGTTCAAATCCTAGCAGGCGCACCACAACAATGATGACAAATACAAAATTACATTTTTTTATAATAATCTTTTTTTCAATAATTTTGAGAATTTTATCAATAGAGTACTTGGGCGATAAACAAATTGATAATGAGTGGAAAATAATTTTATTTAATCTAGAAAATAATTCTTTATTTGGTTACAGACAAGTTCAAGATCAAATTTTTCCAAATATTTTTATGCCACCACTCTATCCTCTTTTTCTTTATTTGATAAAAATCTTAAATCCATTCGATACTTTTTATTTAAAAGTAATTCTTTATATTCAAATGATTACTTCAATCTTAGCTATAATTTATCTTAGAAAAATACTGCTTAATTTTTTCACTAATCATATTAGTAACATTGGGACATTAATTTTTTCTTTGTTTCCATTATTTATTTATGGAAGCGCACAAATTTCTTCTATTTCTCTGCAAGTTTTTTTTATTGTTATCTACTTTTATTTCCTTTTTAGAATTATTTTAAAAATTAAATTTAAGTATTTAATTTATTTTTCTATATCTTCCGGATTACTCATGCTTCTAAGAGGTGAGTTTTTTATTATATTTCTTTTGACATTATTATTTATTTACATGGTAAATAAAAATTTTAATCATATTATTGTCTTATTTTTTGCATCATTGATTTTAATTTCTCCGTATTTAGTTCGCAATTATTACATTTTTGAGAAAGTAACTATTACTAAATCATTAGGATTTAATCTTTGGAAAGGAAACAATTTATATTCTTTACCAGAGGGAAGTGAAAAAATTTATGATAAAAATATGGAGTTAAAAATAAAAGAAATTACTTTAGATAAAAAGTATGATTATAATATAGATGAAATTTACAAGTCAGAGGCTATAAAAAATATTAAGGCTGAACCAACCAGATATTTAATATTATATCTTAAAAAGTTATTTGCATTTATGTTTATAGATTTTGATTCTACTTATCCAAATTACTACAGCTTTTTTCACATAATTCCAAAAATTTTTATTTCGATTGGTTCATTACTTGGTTTAATTTTCCTCTTAAGGGAAAAAAATATTTTAAATTATTTTAGCTTATATTATTTATTTAATATTTGTCTGTTTTCTGTATTTTTTATCTTACCCCGATACTCTCTTGCTTTACTTCCAGTTCAAATATTTTTGATTTGTTTCTTGATAAAAAAATTAAAAATCAATATTTGATATTAATTCCTCTATTATTTTCTTTGTTGAATATTTATGTTTCCAGTTTGGAAAATGTTTTTTAAATTTTTTCATACTTGAAATATACCAAATATGATCACCAACTCTATTTCGTTTTTCATATCTTTTCTTTATTATAGTTCCAGTAATTCTCTCTATTAATTCAAGCGCCTCAACAACAGAACAATTTGAAAATCTGCATCCTCCAACATTATAAATTTCTCCCTTTTTTGGTTTTTTGAAAAAACTCCAAAAACACTCAACCAAATCGTTACTATGAATGTTGTCTCTTACTTGTTTCCCTTTATAACCAATAACAGTGTACTGTCCTTTTGTTAAAGACGCTTTAACAAGATAAGACAAGAATCCGTGAAGTTTTGCTCCTGAATGATTAGGACCTGTAATGCAACCAGCCCTAAAACAAGCTGTGTTTAATCCAAAGTTTTTTCCATATTCCTGTACTAAAAGATCACCGTAAGATTTTGACACCCCAAAAAAACTATGAGTGTTGTCATCAATTGACATGGTCTCATCAATTCCTTTGTAATATTTATTTATTTTAGGTAATTCAAATCTAGTTTTTTTCTCTATCAGTTTTAATCTGTTAGGATTGTCACCATAAACTTTGTTAGTTGACATAAAAATAAATGTTGCATTGGCACAATATCTTTGAGTTAACTGCAAGAGATTTAAAGTACCTTTAGCATTAACTTCAAAATCAATTGTTGGGTTTATTTTAGCCCAATCATGGGAAGGTTGCGCAGCAGAATGAATTATAAGTTTTATATTATTTTTATAATTTTTAAATAAATTATTTAATCGTGTAAAATTTCTAATATCAATATCGAAATGTTTATAATTTTTAAAATCATTTTTTAATTTCTTTTTTATCCAGAGTGTATCCCCATCCTTACCAAAAAAAAATTTTCTAAAGTTATTATCTACACCTATTACATCAAAACCTTTTTTACAAAAGAATTTAACAGACTCAGATCCAACTAAACCGGTAGATCCAGTTATTAAAACAACACTCATTTAAAAAACCTCTGAATATTTTGATTGGTAATTATCCAAAAATAAATATCGTGAATAATTTGATCTATATTTTTTTTTGGTAGCCAATGATAAAATTTAAATATTTTTTTATTATCTGAAACATAATAAGGAATATCATAGTTAGATGTCTTACTTTTTTTGGTAATTTTTACCTTGTTTCCTGTTATCACCTGACATTTATGGGTTAAATCTCTTAAAGATAATTTATTCTTAATTCCTCCACCTATATTAAATACATTATCTCTAATTTTTGAAAAATTTTCAATTTGCTTAAAAATAATTTCACACACATCATCAATATGAATAATGTCTCTTATTTGGTTTCCGTGTCCACCAAAACCTATATAACTCAATTTTTTTTTTGCCATATGTTTTCCTACCCATAAAGATACAAATCCTTGATCTTGTTTTCCAAATTGCCAAGGTCCAGATATAACACCAAATCGATTTATTATATAATTTAGATTATTAGTATAATTATATTCCTTGATTATTTCTTCTGAACTTAATTTACTTAAACCATATAAAGATTTTACTCCCGAAGTATTAAAATTTTCGTTAACCAAAAATTTTTTTTTAATTTCATTTCTTAAATTAATTTTTCCAATAATTTTTTTAATAGCATCTATAGAATAAACTCTACTAGAGGAAAGAAATATAATTTTTGATTTGTCTTTCACGCATTTTTTTACAATGTTGTAAGTCCCAATTAAGTTAGTAAATATAACTTTATCAGGGTTTAATTTTGAAACCTCCACAGATGCTTCAGCACAACAATCGATTATTAAATCGTATTTGGGTAATTTTGAAATTTTTTTGTTATTTGAAATATCTATTTTTAAATTATTGATATTATGGAATTTAAGTCTTTCTCTATTAATTTCAGATCCTTTTCTACAGAGATTATCTAAAGTAGAAATCTTAGATTTTTTTAATTTTTCCTTTAAATAAATAGCTAAATTTGATCCTACAAAACCACATCCACCTGTTATAAGTATTCTCATATTGAAGTATTTAACCTATTAATAAACAAAAATAAAATTTTATGCTGACTATTTTAATACCTGTGAGAGATGAAATCGAGAATTTAAACAATATTGTTCAAAAATTTAATGAAAATTTGACAAGTATTAATTATGAAGTAATTTTTGTTAATGATTTTAGTTCTGACTCAACTTTTGAAAAAGCAAAGGAAATATGTAATACCAATAAAAAATATAAAGTATTTAATAACGAAAAGAAAGGCTTGGGAGGTGCCTTAAATTTAGGTATTGAGAAAGCAGATGGAAAATATATTTGTATCATGATGTCAGATTTGTCTGACGATATTAATGATCTTATAAAGTATTACAAAATTATAAATGAAAGAGATCTTGATGCAGTTTTTGGGTCTAGATTTTTAGATACTTCTAAAATAAATGATTATCCAATAAAAAAATTAATCTTAAATAGAATTTTTAATATATTTGTGAAGCTAATCTATTTTAGAAGCTATAATGATTATACCAATGCTTTTAAAATATACAGATCAGAAGTTTTAAAAAGCTTTATCCCTTTATTTTCGGAAAGTTTTAACGTTTTCTTAGAGATGCCTCTTAAGCTTATTAATAGAAAATACAAATATGAAGTCATTCCTATAAATTGGAGCAATAGAAAAAAAGGTAAAGCCAAATTTAATATTAAAGAGCTGAGATCAAAATATTTATCTACACTAATTCGTTGTTATTTTGAAAAATTTTTGATAAAAAAATGAAATGCATTTATCTTTGCAAAAAGCAATTATACTTTTTTTTGTTCTAGTATTTTTAATACTGGTGTTGTTTACAATAATTCTATAAGTAGGCATAATATAATAGAAATGCTCCAAGAAAAATTCTATAAATCACGAATAATATTAAATTAAATCTTTTTAGAAATTTTAAAAAAAAGACAATTGTAAAATAAGAAAAAAAACCTGAAAAAATTATTGCTATAAAGTTTATTTGCTTAATATCAATGCTTTCAGTTACATGTAAGCTATAAAGTCCATACAAACTCACCACAAGAAGCACTGGAATAGAAAGAAGAAAAGAGATTTTCGCAGCCTCTACTCTATTAAATCCTAAAAATCTACCTAAGGTTATAGCAATTCCAGATCTACTTACTCCTGGTATTAATGAGATGGCATGAAATAATCCAATTATAATTGAAGATTTCAAATCAAGATTTTCTATTTTTTTTGTGTTTTTAAATTTATCACTAATATATAGTAAAATTCCAAAAATTATAGTTGTCCAACCAATTATTTTAATTCCTCTCAAATAGTTTATTATTTCTAATTTTACTAAAAAAAAACCTAAGCTTAAAATAGGTATAGATGAAATCAAAATTAAAAAAAAAATTCTTTTGTACTTTATAAAATTCTTTATTTCGTTTCTAAAAAAAACAATAACTGCTATAAATGAGCCAATATGCAAACTAATGTTAGTTAGAAGGTTTTCTTTAGTAAATTTTAGAAATTCAGATATTATAATTAAATGCGAAGATGAACTAACAGGTATAAATTCAGTGACACCCTGAATTAAGGATAGAACCAAAATTTCCAACATATCCAATTTTTATAAAACTTTTTGTTATTTTCCAAAGCTATAATGAAAACACATATCTGGTATGCAATTAAAAAAGGCAGAAATACTGCATTTTTATTAAATTAGGTAAGTATTATTTACTTAAATATTCTATTATATTTGATAAATTTAATCTAAAAACTTTAAAACGTATGTCAAAAAAAATGCTTAGTTTTACAAAGATTAACAAAGAAACTCCTTTGAAGAGAGACACTTCAGAGAGAAAAAAAGACTTTCATGAAATTTACAGCGAATACATTAATGAAAAAGCTAAAGAACAGTCAAGTAGGTGTTCGCAATGCGGAGTACCCTTTTGTCAGATACATTGTCCTCTTCACAACAATATTCCTGATTGGTTAAAGCTTACTGCAGAAGGCAGATTAAAAGAGGCATATGAACTTTCGCAAAGCACAAATAATATGCCCGAGGTGTGCGGTAGAATTTGTCCGCAAGATAGACTTTGTGAGGGAAATTGTGTAATCGAACAATCTGGTCACGGTACTGTTACAATAGGTTCAGTAGAAAAATATATCACCGACACCGCTTGGGAAAAAGGCTGGATCAAACCTATCAAAGTTACTAGAGAATTAAAAGAAAGTATAGGAATTATTGGAGCTGGTCCAGCAGGACTCGCTTGCGCAGAGGAAATGAGAAAATACGGTTATAAAGTTACTGTATATGATCGTTATGATAGATCCGGAGGTTTGTTAATTTATGGAATACCAAACTTTAAGTTAGAAAAATTTGTTGTTGAGAGGAGAACCAAGCTCTTAAAAGAGAGTGGTATTAAATTTATTCAAAATTTTGAAGTTGGAAAAGATGAAACTTTAGATGAGATTAAATCTAAACATGACGCAGTTTTAATTGCAACTGGAGTATATAAAGCTAGAGAAATTGAAATTCCAGGCTCAAATTTAGAAAATATATTCCCTGCTATGGATTTTTTAACAGCATCTAATAGGAAAGGTTTAGGGGACAAAGTAAAACTTTTTGACAATGGTATTTTAAATGCAGAAGGCAAAGATGTTGTTGTTATAGGAGGGGGAGATACTGCAATGGATTGTGTAAGAACTGCAGTAAGACAAAAAGCTAAATCAGTAAATTGTCTATATAGAAGAGATAGGGAAAACATGCCTGGCTCAGCTAGAGAGGTAGGAAATGCAGAAGAGGAAGGAGTCAATTTTATTTGGTTAACAAACCCTAAATCTTTTTTGGGAGAGAGAAAAGTGAAAGAAGTAGTAGTCGGCAAAATGAAACTTGGAGAGCCAGATATTTCAGGTAGAAAACGACCAGTTCCAATTAAAGATGGAGATTTTAATATAAAAGCTGACTTAGTAATAAAATCCCTTGGATTTGATCCAGAAAATATTCCTAAATTGTTTGACTGTGAAAATCTTTCTGTATCAAAATGGGGAACAATAAAAATTGATTTAAAAACTATGCAAACTAATATCAATGGAGTATTTGCAGCTGGAGATATTGTTAGAGGGGCATCGTTAGTTGTATGGGCTATAAGAGATGGAAGAGATGCCGCTATACAAATGGACAAATATATTTCCTCTAAAAGACTAAAAAATAAAAAAGAATTTGCAGCTTAATGAACAATTATCTCAAAAATAAAAAATATCTCTTACAAAACAATGCTTATGATCCATCTTTAGAACATGAAGCTTGCGGAGTAGGAATGATAGCCACAACAGATGGCAAAAAAAGTCGTCAGGTTGTTGAGTATGGTATTGAGGCTTTAAAAGCTGTTTGGCACAGAGGTGCTGTAGACGCAGATGGAAAATCAGGAGATGGTGCAGGTATAAAATTAGAAATTTCACCTGAATTTTTTAATCAAAAAATTTTAGAAACTGGGCATAAACACGATGAAGATAAAAGAATATGCGTAGGCATGGTATTTATGCCTAGAAATGATTACGCTGATCAAGAAAAATGCAGATCAATTATTGAGACGGTTTTATTAAGTAAAAATTATTACATTTATGGCTGGAGACAAGTTCCAGTAAACCCAAAAGTGCTCGGGCCTACAGCTGAGTCCAATAGGCCCGAAATTGCTCAAGTTCTTTTTAGAAAAAATGAGATTATAAAAACAAATAATTTGGAAAGAGATCTTTACGAAGCTAGAAAAAAAATTGAAAAACTGGCGAGAGAAAGCCAATTAAATAGTTTTTACATCTGTTCATTGAGCTCTAGGTCAATAGTTTACAAAGGAATGTTTTTAGCTGAAGCGCTTGCAGATTTTTATATTGATCTAAAAGATAAAAGTTTTAAATCAAGATTTGCAATATTTCATCAAAGATATTCCACTAATACTTTTCCAAGTTGGGATTTAGCTCAACCTTTTAGGACTTTAGCACATAACGGAGAAATAAATACGCTAAAGGGTAATGTTAATTGGATGAGAATTCATGAGCAAGATATGTCTAGCAAGATTTTTAAAAACATTGAGGATTTAAAACCTGTTATTATTCCTGGAAACTCAGACTCAGCATCATTGGATAATGTATTTGAATTATTAACTCACTCTGGAAAGCTTGCCCCTTTAATAAAACTAATGATGATCCCAGACGCTTGGTCAAAACGAAGCAAAATTGTTCCAAAAAATCATCAACAATTATTTAATTTTTTAAATAGCACAATTGAGCCATGGGATGGGCCCGCCGCGATTTGCGCAACAGATGCAAAATGGGTTTTAGCTTCCGTAGACAGGAATGGATTGAGACCCCTTAGATATACAATTACTTCTGATGGTTTGATATTTGCTGGTTCAGAAACAGGGATGATAAAAATTCCAGAAGAGAATATAATTAAAAAAGGACGGCTAGGACCTGGAGAGTTAATAGCAGTAGACCTTAAAGAAGGTAAATTATATCAAGATAAAGAAATTAAAGATTACATTTCAAAAGAATACAAACAGTTTAATAACCAAATTGTTGACTTAGATAAAAAATTAAAAGTTAATAGTGAAGAAATAAAATATTCAGGCAATAATCTTAGGAGAAGACAATATTTATCTGGTTACAGTATTGAAGATCTAGAGCTAATCCTTCATCCGATGGTCGAAGAAGGTAAAGAAGCCACTGGATCGATGGGAGACGATACACCTGTCGCAGTTTTATCAAGCCATTTTAGACCCATTTCTCATTATTTTAGACAAAATTTTAGCCAAGTGACAAATCCACCAATAGATTCTCTTAGAGAAAACAAGGTAATGAGCCTTAAAACCAGATTTGGGAATTTGGGTAACATTCTTGATTTTAACAATCTTACCCAAGAAGATATTTATGTATTGGATAGTCCGATACTCACTAATACACAGCTAAAAAAATTTAAAAAACTTTTTTCAAAAAAAATTAAAACAATAGATTGCACTTTTGACGTAGGAGAAAGCTTAAAAAACAATCTACAGATAATCAAAGAAAAATCAGAAATAGCAGTGAGAGAGGGAAGTACTACTTTAATATTGAGTGACAAAAATATATCTGAAAAAAGGGCAAGTATTCCAATGGCTCTAGCTGTTGGAGCAATAAATTCAAACTTGGTTAAATTAGGTTTAAGAGGATATTGTTCTTTAAACATAGAGACCTCAGAAACTTTAGACACTCATTCTTTTGCAGTATTAATTGGAGTTGGCGCTACCACAGTTAACCCGTACCTCGCCATAGATAGTATCCATCAAAGATTTGAGAAAAATTTATTCGGCAAATTAACATTCAGTGAAGCAGTAAACAGATTTAAAAAATCAATAGAAAATGGATTGTTAAAGATAATGTCAAAAATGGGCATTTCAGTAATTAGCTCTTATAGAGGAGGGTGTAACTTTGAAACAGTTGGATTAAGCCGAGCATTGGTATCAGATTATTTTCCAGGAATGATCTCAAGAATTTCAGGAATTGGATTAATTGGAATTGAGAAAAAGATTAAAGAGTTGCATGAAAAAGCTTACAAAAAAGATGTTTTAATATTACCAATTGGAGGGATTTATAAATATAGAAAAACAGGTGAAAATCATCAATTCCAAGGCAAATTAATACATACCTTGCAGCACTCAGTTACTACTGGCTCCTATAAAGTATTTAAAAAGTATACAGAGGGCATTAATAGTATGTCACCAATAAATCTAAGAGATCTATTAGATTTTAAAAAATTAAATAGTCCAATAGATAAAAGAGAGGTAGAACCTATTGAGAATTTAACAAAAAGATTCGGAAGTGGAAGCATGTCACACGGAGCTTTATCTGCTGAAGCTCATGAAACTCTAGCTGTCGGCATGAATAGAGTAAAAGGAGCTTCATGCAGTGGAGAAGGCGGAGAGGATCAAGCAAGATTTAAAACACAAGCAAATGGAGATAGTGCAAATTCAAGAGTAAAGCAAGTTGCTTCAGCTAGATTTGGAGTTACAATTGATTACCTTAATAATTGCAATGAGATAGAAATAAAAATTGCTCAAGGCGCAAAGCCTGGAGAAGGGGGGCAATTACCTGGCTTTAAGGTTACTAAAGAAATAGCTAGATTAAGACATTCAACGCCAGGAGTAACTTTAATTTCACCTCCTCCTCATCATGATATTTATTCTATAGAGGATTTAGCTCAATTAATTTATGATTTAAAACAAATAAATCCTAAAGCTAGAATAGGTGTCAAACTAGTTGCTTCTACAGGTATCGGAACAATCGCAGCTGGGGTAGCCAAAGCCAAAGCAGACGTAATTTTAATATCTGGACATTCTGGGGGAACAGGCGCAAGCCCACAAACTAGCGTTAAATACGCTGGCATACCTTGGGAGATGGGATTGACAGAAGCTAATCAAATTTTAACTCTCAACAACTTAAGACACAAGGTAACTCTTAGAACAGATGGAGGAATTAAAACTGGCAGAGATGTAGTTATAGCGGCAATGATGGGAGCTGAAGAATTTGGCATGGGAACCTCATCTTTAATTGCTATGGGTTGTATAATGGTGAGGCAATGTCATTCGAACACTTGCCCAGTAGGAGTATGTTCTCAAGATGAAGAATTAAGAAAAAAATTTACAGGAACTCCTGAAAAAGTTGTAAATTTTTTTAGATTCGTAGCTGAAGAAGTAAGAGAGATTTTAGCATCTTTAGGCTTTAAAAATTTGAATGAAATAATTGGAAGAACTGATTTACTAAAACAAATTAGCAGAGGTTCGCCAAATTTAGATGATTTAGACTTAAATCCTTTATTAGTAAGAACTGATCCAGGCGAAAACAAAAGATATTGTGAAAAAAAAAATATCAATCCGGTTCCCGATACTTTAGATGAAAAAATATGGTCAGACATAAAAAATGATATTAATAAAGATAAAGTAAAAGAGTGCGAGTATAATGTAGAAAATACACATAGAGCAGTAGGAACAAGATTATCACATTATGTTTATAATAAATTTGGCAACAATGCTCTAAAAGAGAATAATTTAATTATTAAACTTAAGGGGTCTGCTGGACAGTCTTTAGGAGCTTTTTTAGCCAAGGGAATAAAAATTATTATGAACGGAGACTCAAACGACTATGTAGGCAAAGGCCTTTCCGGCGGTACAATTGTTGTCAAACCAATGGATAAAAGCAAGTTAATTTCAAATGAAAACACAATAATAGGAAACACTGTTTTATATGGGGCTACAAATGGAAAACTATTTGCTTCTGGAAAAGCTGGAGAAAGATTTGCAGTTAGAAATTCAGGAGCCTTAGCTGTGGTGGAGGGATGTGGATCAAATGGATGCGAATACATGACAGGAGGAACTGTTTGTGTTTTAGGAGGCGTAGGAGATAATTTCGCTGCAGGAATGACTGGAGGGATGGCTTTTATCTATGACGAAGATAATACTTTTGACAAATACGTAAATTCCACTTCAGTAATCTGGCAAATACCACAAACAGATTATTGGATAAGTCATTTGGAAAAACTAATTAAAGATTATTTTTCGGAAACTAATTCTAATGTAGCAAAAAAAATATTAGGTAATTTCAAGAACGAAATTAAAAATTTTAAACAAGTTTGTCCGATTGAAATGTTAGATAAGTTAAAAAATCCAATATCAAAGAAACAATTGTCATCGATTAGAGCTTAAAAAACCTATAAATTAAAAATTCTTAATCTATCTAGTTCTTTTAAAATTTTTTTTATATTTTTTTTAGAAGACAAACTATGGTTGCCATTTTTTACCACCACAATTTTCTTTTTTGCTTTTGGAAAAATTTTTAAAATTTTTCTTGAAAATGACACTGGAACCACTTCATCTTTACTTCCATGAAACAGCGTAACATTAATTTTCATATTAATTTTTTTATTCAAAACTTTATTTTTTTTTCCATCCTCTATAAGTTGTTTTGTAATTGGGTATGTATAACCTCCATGTTTAATCTCAGAAATTCCCTTTTTACTTATTTCATTTTTAATTTTTTTAGGAAATTTTTTCCACATTAATCTAGATAAAAATTCTGGTGCTGAACCAATACCAACAAATCCTTTTATTTGTTTTTTAAAATGTTTAAATTGAATTATTGATATCCAAGCTCCCATACTTGAACCGACTAAAATAAAATTATTTTTTTTTACTATTTTTTTTATTGAAATCCTGATGTCCTTAGACCATCGACTAATATTTCCTTTAATAAATTTTCCCGAAGATTTTCCATGACCAAAATACTCTACCGCTAAAAAACCCAATTTATTTTTTTTTGCATATTTATAGAATGCTTTTGGTTTTTCACCAGTTATATCTGACTGAAAACCAGGTAAAAAAATAATATATATATTTTTTTTGTAATAATTGTCTAAATATCTAAGTTTTTCAGTTTTTGACATTTTCAGATATTTAAATTTTTTCATATAAATTTTGTTGAGTTTAATTGATAATATATAATCACAATTAAATAAAATATGAATAAAAAAAAAGATAAATGAATATTTTGCTTACAGGAGGAGCTGGATATATTGGTAGTCAAACGACATTTGCATTAATTGAAAAAGGTCACACAGTAACAGTAATAGATAATTTAATTACTGGAAATTTTAATCTGGTTCCAAAGAAGGTCAAATTTTTAGAAGCTGATATATCAGACGAAACTAAAATCAAACCTTTATTACGAGAAGATAAATTTGATTTAGTAATGCATTTTGCAGGACTTGTAAGAGTAGAAGAGTCTTTAAAGAATCCAGAAAAATACTATCTTTACAATTTTGAAAAAGCAAAAAAATTTTTTGATATTTGTATCAACTCTGGTCTCAAGAAAATAATTTTTTCCTCAACTGCAGGAATATACGGAGAAAATAAAAAAATGAAAAAAATTAATGAAGATGATAAGCTTCTTCCCTCCAATCCTTACGCAAAAAGTAAATATGAATTGGAAAAATATTTAACAAACATTACAAAAAAAAAAAATTTAAGCTGTGTAATTTTGAGATATTTTAATGTTGCTGGAGCGGATAAAAAAAATAGAACAGGACTGATTGCTCAAAATTCAAATAATCTGATAAAAGTAATATGCGAAGTGGCGGTAGAAAAAAGAGAAAAAATCACAATAAATGGAAATGATTACAATACGACAGATGGAACTCCAATAAGAGACTTCATCCATGTAGAAGATTTATCTGATATGCATTTAATTATAGCTGAAAACTTAAAGGATAATAATCAAACTTGTATATATAATTGTGGTTATGGTACTGGATATTCAGTAGGAGAAGTTATCAATGAAATGGAAAAAATTTTACAAAGAAATTTGAAAAAAGAATATGGACCTCGAAGAAAAGATGATATCCCATATTCCGTTGCAGACAACAAAAAATTTCAAAAAAAATTCAATTGGATGCCTAAGTATAATGATTTAAGCTACATACTTAAATCTGCTTTAGAATGGGAAAAAAAAATCAAATGAAAATTTTACAAGTTATACCTAAACTAGGCTATGGTGGTGCTGAAACTGGTTGTTACGATTTAGCTCACTACCTTTACGAAAAAGATTGTAAATCTTTCATAATTACTAGTGGAGGAGAATTAATTAAATACGTAAAAAAAGACAAAGTTAAAATATTTCGATTACCAGTGCATTCTAAAAATCCACTACTTATGATTTTAAATGTAGTATTAATTTCACTAATAATATTATTTTATAATATAGATATAGTTCATGCTAGAAGTAGAGCACCTGCTTGGTCTTGTTTGTATTCATGTATTATAACAAGAAGGATATTTGTGACAACTTTTCACGGAACTTACAGTTTTTCAAGCGAAATTAAAAAATTTTATAATAGTATAATGTTAAGAGCTAAGCTGATTATTGCAGGTTCAAATTTTATTTTTCAACATATAAATGAAAACTATCAAAAATACTTAAAACCTAAAAATAAATTAATGGTTATCTTTAGAGGAATAAACTTAGAGTATTACAATAAAAAAAATATTTCTGAAATTAAAAAAAATAAATTAATTAAGGATTGGCAAATAGACCTTGAAAAAAAAACAATTTTACTACCTGGACGACTTACTCATTGGAAAGGTCAAAATATTTTTATCGAAGCAATCAACATTCTTTTAGAAGACTATAATAAGAGCAGTTTTCAAGCTATTATTCTAGGATCTGATCAAGGAAGAAAAGTTTATTCTAAAAAACTTCATAGTTTAGTAGAGAGATATCAATTAGGAAAAAAGATAAAATTCGTTTCTTACTGTAAAGAAATGCCTATAGCTTACTCACTATCGGATATTATTGTTTCAAGTTCAATAAAACCAGAGGCATTTGGGAGAATAGCAGTTGAAGCCCAAGCAATGGAAAAACCGATAGTAGCTAGCGATATTGGAGGGTCAAAAGAAACAATAATTAACGGAAAATCAGGATATTTGTACAACTCGAGCGATCCAAGAGAATTAGCAAAAACTTTGAACAACGTTATGGAATTAAATCAAGAAGCATTGTATTCAATTGGCAAGGAGGGTAGAAAAAACGTAAATAAGAAATTTAATGTAGAACAAATGTGCCAAACCACTTTTACAGAGTATAAAAAAATTTTAAATTCTAATGCCTAATATTCATCTTTTAGACGGAAAAAAAATCCCATTCAAAAATTCAATTGATGGTTTTGAGTTATCAAAAAAAATAAGCAAATCACTTGAAAAAGAAGCTTTGATAATGGAGGTAGATGGAGAATTAAAGGATTTAAGTTATAAAATTTTAAAAGACTCCAAGGTAAAAATTGTGACTTCAAAAGACAAAGAGGGTTTAGACGTATTAAGACATGACGCTGCTCATATAATGGCAATGTCAGTCCAAGAACTTTTTCCCAGCACTCAAGTGACTATTGGTCCAGTTATTGAGAATGGTTTTTATTATGACTTTGCAAGAAAAGAGCCGTTTACCAAAGATGATTTGCAAAAAATAGAAAAAAAAATGTCTGAAATTATAGATAGAGATGTAAAAACAAGAAGAGAAGTTTGGAAAAGAGATAAAGCCGTTGCTCATTTTAAGAAGATAGGAGAAAAATACAAAGCTGAGATAATAGAAAGTATCCCTGCTAATGAAGAACTTTCAATTTATCATCATGGGGATACTTGGCATGATTTATGCAGGGGGCCACATTTAGCATCTTCTAGTAAAATAGGGAAAGCTTTCAAACTGACAAAAGTATCAGGAGCTTATTGGCGAGGAGACTCGAATAATGAAATGTTACAAAGAATATACGGGACATGTTGGAGTTCAAAAAAGGAATTAGAAGATTATCTACTCAGATTAGAGGAAGCTGAAAAAAGAGATCATAGGAAGCTGGGAAAAGAAATGGATCTTTTTCATTTTAGAGAAGAGAGCCCAGGAGCAGTTTTTTGGCACGAGAAAGGCTGGATCTTATTTCAAAGATTAATTGAGTATATGAGGTTAAAACAAAGACTGGCAGGTTATAAGGAAATTAATACTCCTGAAATTTTAGATAAATCATTATGGGAAAAATCGGGGCACTGGGAAAAATTTGGAGAAAATATGTATACATCAGAAACTCCAGATGAAAAAACTTTTGCTATAAAACCTATGAACTGTCCAGGCTGTGTCCAAGTTTTTAATCAGGGATTAAAAAGTTATAGAGACCTTCCGCTTAAATTATCAGAGTTTGGTAAGGTACATAGATATGAAGCATCTGGTGCTTTACATGGACTATTGAGAGTGAGAGCCTTTACTCAGGACGATGCCCATATTTTTTGTACTGAGGAACAAATAACTGAGCAGTGTTTAAGTATTACAAATTTAATTTTAGAAATTTATAAAGATTTAGGCTTTAAAAATGTTTTACTTCAATTTTCTGACCGTCCAGAAAAAAGAGTAGGAGATAACAAAATTTGGGATAAATCAGAGGCAGCTCTTCTAACAGCAATAAAGAAATCGAAATTGAAATATGAAATTAATAAAGGAGAAGGTGCTTTTTATGGTCCAAAAATTGATTTTGTCCTAAGAGATGCTATCGGTCGAGATTGGCAGTGTGGTACTTTGCAGGTAGATCTAAATCTTCCAGGAAGATTAGGAGCAAGCTACGTAGAAAAAGATGGTTCTAAAAAAATACCGGTAATGTTGCATAGAGCTTTGTTTGGTTCTTTAGAGAGGTTTATAGGAATTTTAATTGAACACTATGCAGGAAAATTACCACTTTGGCTTTCTCCTTTACAAGTAATGGTATTACCCATCTCTGAAGACAATAATAATTACGCAAAAAAGGTATTTGAAGAACTTTTTAAAGAAGGTATAAAATGTGAAGTGGATTTAAAAAACCAAAAAATTAATTATAAAATAAGAGAACATTCTTTAGCAAAAGTTCCTATACTTTTAATATGTGGTAAAAAAGAAGCTACAGATAATTCTGTAACTGTCAGAAAACTAGGTTCTGAAAAACAAGAAACTATGAAATCATCTCAATTTCTCAAAGAAATTTTAAACTCAAATAGACTTCCTTTAAAATAAGTGGCTAATATAAAACAAAATTATTTTCAACGAAGAAGTAAACCACAAGGCCCAAGAGCTAATGAGAGAATTAGATCTTTAGATGTTCAAGTAATTTCTAGCGATGGAAATAATCTTGGAACTTTACCTTTAAAGAAAGCTATAGAGATAGCAAAAGAAGAAGGCCTAGATTTAATAGAAATATCTCCTAATGCAAATCCACCTGTCTGTAAAATTATGGATATGGGAAAATATAAATATGATTTACAAAAAAAAGCTAATAATGCAAAAAAAAAACAAAAAACTGTTTCTTTAAAAGAATTAAAGTTGAGACCAGGAACTGAAATACATGATTATAATTTTAAATTAAAAAATGCAAAAAAATTTCTTACAAAGGGAGATAAAGTAAAATTTACAGTAAGGTTTAAAGGTAGAGAAATGCAACATATTGAGTTAGGTAAAAATTTGATGAATAGAATTATAGAAGACACAAAAGATATTGGAAAAGTTGAGACGAACCCAAAATTTGAGGGTAAACAAATGATTATGATCATTCAGCCTATTTAATAAAAGATAATATCATCTTGTAAAGATTATTTATTCTCTGTATAAAGCCGGGTAATTATGCCAAAATTAAAAACTAAAAGTTCAGCAAAAAAAAGATTTAGGTTTACTGCTTCAGGTAAAGTAAAAATGCCTCAAGCAGGTAAAAGACATGGAATGATTAAAAGAACAAATTCACAAATAAGAAAACAAAGGGGCACTACTATAATGTCTAAACAAGACTCCAAAATTGTTAAGTCTTATATGCCTTATAATTTAAGAGGATAAAATGGCAAGAACTAAACGAGGCGTTATCACCAAATCAAAACATAAAAAAGTTCTAAAGCTCGTAAAAGGTCAGTATGGCAGAAGAAAAAACACAATTCGGGTTGCTCGCCAAGCCATGGAAAAAGCTATGCAATATGCTTATAGAGATAGAAGAGCAAAAAAAAGAGATTTTAGATCCCTATGGATACAAAGAATCAATGCTGGTGTTAGGAGCGAGGGTCTAACTTACTCTAAATTTATAAATGGCCTAAATAAGTCAAATATTAAACTTGATAGAAAAGTATTAGCAGAATTAGCCTATAATAATCCCGAAGTATTCAGATCCATTGTTAAAAAAGTTCAGTTATCAATAAAATAAACTTGTTTTTTCTTTTACAAAGTTAGAGTAAAAACTAACTGATGGCACATTTAGATGAATTAATCCAAAAAGTATCAAATGCTAAAGATAAACTAAGTCTGCAAAATTTAAAATCTGAGCTTTTGGGTAAAAATAGTCAAATTAATCAAGAGTTTAAAAAACTTGGATCTTTACCAGAAGAAGATAGAAAAGCAAAAGCTTCAGATTTAAATAATCAGAAACAAAGAATTAATGAAGCTATTGAAAATAAGTTTAAAGAATTAGAGAAATTTGAAATTAATCAAAAACTACAAAAAGAAAAAGTAGACGTAACTTTACCAGCTAGAGAAAGACCTAATGGAAAGATACATCCTGTCTCTCAGGTTATTGATGAAATTTCCTCTATATTCTCCGAGGTAGGCTTCTCAGTAGCAGAAGGACCTGACGTAGAAACTGAATACAATAATTTTACCGCTTTAAATACTCCTGAGAATCATCCTGCTAGAGATATGCATGATACTTTTTACCTAGATGAAAATAAAAAAATATTACTAAGAACTCATACCTCACCTGTTCAAATAAGGACTATGTTAAGCGGTAAACCTCCATTTAAAATTATTGTTCCAGGAAGAACTTATCGTTGTGACAGTGACCAAACTCATGCACCTATGTTTCATCAATTGGAGGGGTTGCACATTGATAAAGAAATTAATATGGGTCATTTAAAAGGATGTCTCGATTATTTTATAAAAGAATTTTTTGAAGTTAAAAAAATACAAATGAGATTTAGACCGAGCCACTTTCCGTTTACGGAACCTTCAGCTGAAGTAGATATTGGTTATAGAATGGAAAATGGTAGAATTATAGTTGGCGAAGGTAACAAGTGGTTAGAAATATTGGGCTGTGGAATGGTTCACCCAAACGTTTTAAAAAATGCAAAAGTTGATATAAAGAAATACCAAGGATACGCATTTGGAATGGGAATAGATAGACTTGCTATGTTAAAATATGGAATAAATGATCTTAGATCCTTCTTTGAGGCAGACTACAGATGGTTAAATTATTTTGGTTTTGACCCTTTAGATGTTCCAACAAATTATAGAGGATTAAGCAGATGATCATCACGCTATCTTGGTTGAAAGATCATTTGAGTAGCAAAGTAAATTTAAGCAAGATAATTAATAAACTTACGGACATAGGTCTTGAAGTAGAGGGCATAAAAGATAGTCAAGGAGAACTATCTGATTTTAAAATCGCAAAAGTTTTAAAAGCATCAAAACATCCAAATGCCGATAAATTAAAACTTTGCGATGTTAGTTTAGGAGAAGGAAAAATAATTAAAGTTATTTGTGGCGCCTCAAATGCAAGAGAAGGATTAATTAGCGTATATGCTCCTCCTGGCTCTGTAATTCCAAAAACCAAAATGAAATTAAAAATAGCCAAGATAAGAGGAATAGAGTCACACGGTATGCTTTGTTCTGAAAGTGAGCTAGGCATCTCAAATGAAAGCGAGGGAATCATTGAAATAAAAAGTGGTGAAAAAGATATTGGAAAAAACTTTTTTAAAAGCAAATCAGAAAAATCAATCGATATATCAATTACACCTAATAGACCAGATTGTTTAGGAGTTAGAGGAATAGCAAGAGATTTAGCTTCAGCGGGTTTGGGCAAACTTTCGAGTTTAAAAAAAACAAAGATTAAACAAAGTTTTTCTCAACCTTTAAAAATTTCCATTACAAAAGAAAAAAATCAAGGATGTTTATCATTTGGCACATGTTATATAAAAAATATCAAAAATACAGAAAGCCCAGAATGGTTAAAGAAAAAAATAATTTCCTTAGGTTTAAAACCAATTTCTGCAGTAGTTGATATCACAAATTATGTAATGTTTGATCTAAATAGACCGCTACACGCCTATGATGCTGATAAAATAGATGAAGAAATTATTATTAGAAATTCAAAACCTGGCGAAACTTTTGAGGCTTTGGACGGGAAGAATTATAAACTAAAAAATAACATGTGTGTAATTTCGGATAAATCTGGCCCCCTTGGTCTTGGAGGAATAATTGGGGGTACACGTTCTGGAACTGAATTTGAGACAAAAAATATACTTTTAGAATCAGCATATTTTCACCCAACTTCTGTGAGAAAAACTGGAAGCATTTTAGCAATAGACACCGATGCAAAGTATAGATTTGAAAGAGGTATAGATCCAAACTCAGTTAAGGAAGGTCTTGAGTTTGCAACTAGTTTAATTCTCAAAATTTGCGGAGGGGAGGCAAGCAAATTTTCATTTACTGGCAAATCTCAGATAAAAAGCAAGGTCATTGAATTAGACAATAACAAGTTTAAAAAAATAATAGGAATTTCAATAACATCTAATGAAACCAAAAAAATACTAAATTCATTAGGATTTAAAACAAAAAATTCTAAAAATTATCTTAAAATTGAAATTCCGACTTGGAGACCAGATATTCTTGAGGATATAGATATTATTGAAGAGCTAATAAGAATAAAAGGCTTTGATAAAATTTCATTGGTTCATCCAGAAAGAACCAGATCTAAAGATACTCTTAGCTTTAAACAAAAATTATTTCATTTGTCTCAAAGAGCAGTCGCAAATAAAGGATACTTAGAAGCCGTGACCTGGTCATTTACCGATTCTAGTATTGATAAGTTTTTTTCTCAGGGAGAAAAAGAAATAAAAATAGCCAACCCTATCTCAACTGATCTTGATGTATTGAGAAGATCAATATTTTCAAATTTAATTATATATTTGAAAAAAAATCAGGACAGAGGTTATCTTGATCTTTCTTTATTTGAAATTGGGCCAATTTTCTTTGGAAACAAACCTGGAGAACAACAAATTATTTTAGGTGGCTTAAAATCAGGAGCTCTTAACAGAAAAAGTTGGGACTCGAAAGCTAGAAATATAGATGTATTTGATGTTAAAGCGGACACAATTAAAACTCTATCAGAACTTGGAATTATGGAAGAGGACATGCATGTTGTCAACAATGCACAAGATTATTATAATCCAGGTAAATCTGGCTCTGTGACTTTAAAATCTAAAAATGGTCTTAAGCTGGCTTCTTTTGGAGAAATTCATCCTGCAATAATATCTAATTTAGACCTAAAAGAAAAAAATGTTTATGGATTTGAAATATTTTTAAAAAATATACCAACACCTCAAAAGAAAAACAGACTCGCTAAAAAGAATTACTCTGTTTCTGAATTTCAAAAATCTGAAAGAGATTTTGCTTTTGTAATAGATATTAATTATAAAGCTGGAGAAATAGAAAAAATAATTGCTGAAGTTGATCAAAACTTAATTAAAAAAGTTTTGATATTTGATGTGTTCGAAGGCGGTAGTATGCCTGAAGGAAAAAAGTCTATTGCGGTAAATGTAACAATTCAATCTATGGATAAAACACTTTCAGAAAAAGATATTAGTGAAGTAAGTAAAAAAATAACTAATACTGTTAAAGAGAAAACAGGCGCTACACTTAGATCATAATGTCAGATATTAAGCAGATACGTAACTTTTCTATAATTGCGCATATTGATCACGGAAAATCGACAATAGCTGATCGAATAATCTCTAAATGCGGAGGTTTGACTGACCGTGAAATGAAAGCGCAGGTGCTTGATTCTATGGAAATAGAAAGAGAAAGAGGAATAACAATAAAAGCTCAAACTGTAAGACTTAAATATAAAGCAAAAGATGGAAAAGATTATATTTTAAATATTATTGACACACCTGGTCATGTTGATTTTAGTTATGAAGTTAGCAGATCGCTCTATGCTTGTGAGGGTTCACTTTTGATTGTCGACAGCACTCAAGGCGTAGAAGCTCAAACTTTAGCAAATGTTTATCAGGCTTTAGATATCAATCACGAAATAATTCCTATCTTAAACAAAATAGATCTCCCCGCTTCAGATACTGAAAAAACAAAAAAAGAAATAGAAGATGTCATAGGAATCGAAACTTCAAATGCTATTAGCTGTTCTGGAAAAACTGGTGAAGGCATCGAAGATATATTAGAGTCAATTGTTAAAATTCTCCCTCCTCCCAAAGGAAAACAGGTTGACAAATTAAAATCATTATTGGTCGATAGTTGGTACGATAGCTATCTTGGAGTTGTTATTTTAGTTAGAGTTATAGATGGTCAGATTAAAAAAAATATGAAGATAAAACTTATGTCTAATAATCAGGAACATATAATTGAAAAGGTTGGAGTTTTTACTCCTAAACCAAAAGACATAGAGGAGCTAAATTCTGGAGAAATTGGTTTTATAATTACAGGTATTAAAAGTCTTTCAGAAACTAAAGTAGGTGATACTATTTGTGATGCCCATAATAAAATTGAATTTCCTTTACCTGGATTTAAACCGAGTAAGCCCGTAGTTTTTTGTGGACTTTTTCCAGTCGATAGCTCTGAGTATCAAAAACTAAAGGACGGATTAGCAAAACTAAAATTAAATGATTCAAGTTTTTCTTATGAAGGAGAATCTTCTAGCGCTTTAGGATTAGGTTTTAGATGTGGATTTTTGGGTTTATTGCATTTAGAGATTATTACTCAAAGGTTAGAAAGAGAGTTTGACATCAATTTAATCACCACAACACCAGGTGTAATTTATAAGGTTCAAAAAATAAATGGTGAAATAATAAATTTACAAAACCCTTCTAGCATGCCTGATCCAAGTCAGATTAAAATAATTGAAGAGCCTTGGATTAAAGCTACTATAATTACCCCAGATAAGTATTTAGGTTCTATAATAAAAATTTGTCAGGATAAAAGAGGTATACAAAAAAATTTAACTTACTCTGGTAATCGAGCTGTTTTATCCTATGAACTTCCTCTTAATGAAGTTGTGTTTGATTTTTATGATAGATTAAAATCTGTCTCAAGTGGATACGCAAGTTTTGATTATGAAATCACCGACTACAAAGAAGGAAATCTAGTAAAACTTGGAGTGCTAGTGAATGGAGAGCCAGTTGATGCATTAGCCACGATTATTCATAAAGAATTTGCCCAAAAAACTGGAAGACAAATATGTGAAAAATTGAAAGATTTAATACCGAGGCATAATTTTATGATACCCATCCAAGCAGCTATCGGAGGAAAAATAATTGCCAGAGAAAGTATAAAAGGTTTTAAAAAAGATGTGCTCACAAAGATACATGGAGGTGGAGCGATGGATAGAAAAAGAAAGTTACTTGAAAAACAAAAAAAGGGAAAAGCAAGAGCCAAACAATTTGGTAAGGTAGAAATTCCCCAAGAAGCTTTTATTGGCGTCCTTAAAATTAATAAAGAGAATTGATGAAAAAACTTTTTATAATTACAAATGAAAGTATTTTTAATTATGAAGGACAATTTTTTTGTGACAATATTGACGTGAAATCTACACCTGAAGGTCTTAAAAATATTTTTGATATAAATATTATTGCAAGAAAATCAAAAAAAGTTCGATCACATAAAATTAATGTAAAAAATGTAAAAACTTATGGAAATATAGTTTCTTTTTTACTTTGCATTTTTCGGACAGCAAAAAATGATAATTGTAAATATCTGGTCATATCTATTACACCATTTACTACTCTTGCCTGTATCGTTTTAAAATTTTTGAGAAAAAAACCTCACGTTTATTTAAGGAGTGATGGCTATGGAGAATATAAATCTATAATAGGTTTTTTTGGACCGCCTATTTATCATATTATGTTTTTTATAGTCAGCAAAATATCTAATTTAGTAAGTTGTAGAGAACATATTTTAAGAGGAAGAAAAGGAAATGTAGTTGAACCTTCTCAAATCACAAATAAATGGGTATCCGATCATAAATCGATTGAACTTGAAAAAATAAGAATATTATATGTTGGCAGAATAAGAGTTGAGAAAGGAATATTTTCCTTATTAAAAATTTTAAAAAAATTAGATAAAAATATATCTTTATCTATAGTCGGCGCAGAAAAAATTTCAAATAAAACAATCATTCAAAAAAATGTTAATGTTTACGAGATAGAGACAAACGAAGATAATCTTATTAAGTTTTATGATGATCATAATATTTTTGTTTTACCTTCATACACTGAGGGTCATCCTATGGTTTTGCTAGAGGCTTTGGCGCGGAGAAGACCAGTTATTATTTTTAATGAAATCCAACATGTAATCGGTAATAAAAAAGGAATTTTTGTCTCTGAAAGAAATCACAAAAGTTTTTTCGATACACTAAATCATATTATAAATAATTATAAAAAAATTCAAAAAGAAATGGAGAAAAATAAATTACCAACAAACAAGGAGTACTTAGACAAATTTGCTAAATTAATTTAAAGCGGATTAGCGTTTTACTAATTTATCCACTAAAAATAAGTACAGCTTATAAGGCAAAATTCTCAAAAATTTTAAAGTTAAAGTAAGCCCCATTGGGAAGTGAATTTCAAATGAATTGCTTTTGACCAAACCATTAAAAATTTTTTCTGCAGCATATTCAGGAGTTTTTAAGAATGGCATTGAAAACTCATTTTTGTCGGTTAAAGGAGTTTTTATAAAACCAGGTGATACAATTGAGACTCTCACTCCGAATTTTTTGAAATCAAAATAAATACTTTCACTAAAATTAGTTAAAGCAGCTTTTGAAGGTCCGTATCCGCTTGAATTAGGAAGTCCTCTATAACCTGCTATGGAAGAAACGATTGAAATATGCCCAGATTTTTTATTTTTAAAGTAATCTTCTACAGCCTTAACACAATCAATCACGCCTAAAAAATTTACATTTATTACATTTTTTATTTTATGAGGATCTATACTTTTTTCGTCTTTTGGCTCATATGTGCCACTTGAAAACAAACATACATCCAAGCCACCAAATTCATTTAAAATATTTTTAAATACATTAGTTATCTGAGTTTGATCAGTCACATCTAAAGGGAATGATGTAATATTTTGATTTTTAGCTAACTCATCTAGCAATTCTTTCCTTCTAGCTGATACAGCAACTTTCCAACCTTCGCTTGCAAATTTCTCAGCAACAGCTTTTCCTATTCCGCTAGAAGCACCAGTAATCCAAATTTTTTTCTGATTTTCTTTCATAATTTATTTATATACTAATATTCTCAAATAAAAATAGGAGAGGTGGCCGAGTGGTTGAAGGCGCACGCTTGGAAAGCGTGTAAACGGGAAACCGTTTCGAGGGTTCGAATCCCTCTCTCTCCGCCATTTTCTTGTCGTTGATATCCACACACAACTCAAAAGAGTCTTAAATTTAAATCTCGAATCAATTAAACTAAATTTAAGGGCAGTGGAGGGAGACTGAAGCTGCCTTTGCCTTTTATATCCTTTTAATTCCAATTACTTTCAATTTAGCAGTTTTTTCTATTTTTTTTATTGTTTGATTAATACTCATAATTACTGTTTTTTTCATAGGACCGTAAGCATGAATAAGTTTTTTATTTGAAAGAGCTACTGCAACATGACCTTTCCAATAAATAATATCATTTTTTCTAATATTTTTTAAATTAACATTTTTCTTTAAATATTTTGCCTGATCCTTTGCATCCCTAGGACAGTATTTATTATTAAAATTAAAAAAAAGCTGTATTAAGGCTGAACAATCAAGGCCTTTAAATGTTTTTCCTCCCCATTTGTATCTAACATTTTTAAAAATTTTTATATTAGAGAATATGTCTTTGTTTTTAAATTTAATTGGTTTTAAGTCTTTTAAATTTATCCACTTATTATCAAACTTTATAAAACCATTTATTTTTTTTTCTGATTTTATCTTTGCTCCAAATGTCAATTTTCCAGATAAATATCTGAAATTAGGTTTTTTATATGTTTTGGCAAAAATCACTGAGACCTTATGTGATGGCTTTTTGTAATAATGATAATTTCTTTTTTTAATAAAGCCTACATAACCATCTTCTTTGATTTTAATTTTAAACCAACTATTCCTCTTTTTTTTTATTGAAAATGCATCTCCATATATCATTTGGGTAGTCACTTCAGATTTAGTTGACATTTTCTTATAAAGATTCACTTCTGAAAAATTATTTAAGTAAAATTTACTCATAATTATTCTTTAATTGGCGCAATTCTAGCAATCCAAAAAATTAATAATAATACAGGGATGCCAATTATAGCAGTAAATATATAAAAATTTGCGTAACCCATTTGATCTACTATAGTTCCAGAATATCCAGCTAAAACTTTTGGTAATAACAACATTAGCGAACTAAATAGGGCATATTGAGTAGCTGTAAATTTTATTGAAGTTAATGCTGAGAGATATACAACAAAAGCTGCACCAGCAAAACCACTTGAAATATTATCAGCTGTTATAACTGTAATGAGAATGTCAATATTTGGTTCAGATACTGCTAACCAAGCAAAAAGCAAATTACTAGCAGCAGCAATTAAAGCTCCTATAAATAAAGCCCTTAATGTTCCAATTTTTATCGCAGAGTATCCACCTATTATCCCGCCAACAATGGTTGCAAATACCCCAAAAAATTTTGAATAAGTAGCAATTTCTCTAACATTATAACCTTTATCTAAATAAAAAATGTTAGCCACAACACCCATTACTATATCGGCTATTCTATATAATCCAATAAGCAAAAGGATTAACAAGGCGATTTTCCCGTACCTTTCTATAAAGTTTGATACTGGTTTAAAATATGCGATTGTTGCTACTTTCTTTTTTACAAAATTATTTTTTATCAATAAATAAATTAAAATCCCAGATCCAATAAAACAAAAACTTATTCTCATTAAGGCATACAAAAATTTTTCTAAAGGCTCTCTATTAGTGAAAGGATTATCTAAAAATGAGTAAATAAAAATGAAGATCACGATTGCTAAAACAAAAGTTATCAAAAATCTTAACTGATCATTAAAACTCAAGAGTGAAATTTTCCTTTTTATGTTGGGTTCTGGAGAATAAATTGTGGTAAGGACTCCTATCACCATTAAGAATGCCATTGTTAAGTAAACTGTTTTCCAAACATCTGAATTGTATATATCTACCCCTAAATGTGATGCTAATAATAAACTACCTGCTCCTGCAACTAGCATAGCTATTCTATATCCAGCTATATACATAGATGATAATGCACCTTGCATATTTTGTGGAGCAGATTCAATTCTGTAAGCGTCTATAATAATATCTTGTGAAGCACTAGAAAACGCTACTAAAACAGAACCAATAGCTGTAAGGATTAATGTTTTTGCCGGGTCCGTGTAAGATATAAAAATTAAACTAAATATAATCATTAGCTGTGAAAACAATAGCCAACTCTTTCTATGCCCGTAGCTACTGAAGGGTAATCTTAAATTATCTATAATAGGAGACCATATAAATTTAAATGAGTAAGCTAATGCTGCCCAACTAAACATTGTTATTGTACTTCTGTTAACTCCGGCTTTAACTAGCCAAACTGATAATGTAGAAAAAACAAGAAGAATTGGAAGCCCCGAGGAAAAACCTAGCAAAAGCATTCTTATAGATTTTATGTTAAGAAAAACTTTCATCTAATTTCTCCAAAATGATGGAAAAAATAAAACCAAAACTGCAAAGAGCTCAAGTCTTCCAAGCAACATTCCAAAAGATAGGAGCCATTTAGAAACATCTGATACCTGAGAAAAATTACCATTAGGGCCTATCATTTCACCTAGTCCAGGTCCAACATTTGATATAGAAGTTGCTGCCCCAGATACGGCAGATAAAAAATCAAGACCTGTAATTGAAAGAAGAATTGCTAAAATAATAAAAAGAAAAAGATAGGAAAAGATAAATATTATTACAGAAGTAATAAAATTATCAGAAATTTTTTGATTATTATATTTTACGATTGAAATGCTATTAGGATATATCAACTTTTTAATTTGAATTTGAATGAACAAAAATAACATCTGAAGTCTAAATATTTTTATACCACAAGTTGTAGAACCTGCACATCCTCCAACAAACATTAAAAATAAAAAAAATATTAAAGAAAATTTTCCCCACAAACCAAAATCATCAGTTACGTAACCAGTTCCAGACAAAATTGAAACTACATTAAAAGAAGAAATTCTTAAACGGTCTAATAAGGAAATCTCACTGTTAGTAAAAAATAAATATAAAAACATTATAAACACAGACACTATTAGTAAATATAAAAGGCCTCTAATTTGAACATCTTGAAAGAAAACTTTAGAATTACCTTTTAAAAATTTGAGATAGGATATAAACGGAATGCTTCCCAAAATTATAAAAATTGTTGCAACCATTTCAATATTTGGGCTTTGAAAATAACCTATAGACTCAGTGTGAGTTGAAAATCCTCCAGTAGCAATAGTCGTCATAGAATGAGCCACACTGTCAAAAATATTCATACCAAAAAACCAATAAAAAATACTGCAAAGTAATGTCAGAACTAGATAAGTTGAAATTATTGTTTTAGCAACTTCTGCTGTTCTAGGGAAAATTTTTTCAGTATCCTGTGAACTTTCCATTTTGAATAGCTGCATTCCACCAACTTTGAGCAAAGGAAAAACTGTAATAGCCATGACAATTATTCCTATTCCTCCCAACCACTGCATAATTGCTCGCCACAAAAGTATACTTTTTGGAGCATCATCTAAATTTGAAATGACAGTAGAACCTGTAGTGGTAATTCCTGACATACTTTCAAAAAAAGCCTCACTAAATGATAAATTTAAAGTCGAAAAAATAAACGGCAAACTTCCAAAAATTGCTACAAAGACCCAAGCTAAAGTTGAAAAAAGAAAAGTTTCTTGTAAATTTAACCGATAATTTTTTTCTAAATTAGCTAGAATGAGCAGACAACCTATAAAAATTGTTATAAAGGCCGATGACAAAAAGCTGTGACTACTTTCTTGATAGTATATTTGAAGCAGATAAGGAATCAGCATAAAAATCCCTAGGACAACTACTAAGACCCCAGTTATAAAAAAAACTGTTTTGTTTGCTGACATAGTCAAAATTACACTAATTAAATAGATACAAAATTCAACTTAATATCCTGTATTTATTTCTGTATTTTATATATAAAATTTAATAAACCATTTTTATGCTTGATAATGACCTAATTCAATCAACTTCTTCGTGGCCTTTTGTTGAAATTAGAAAGCTTTTAAAGGAAAGAAAAGATTTAATTAAGGCAAAAAGAAAAATTATATTTCAAACTGGATATGGTCCTAGTGGTTTGCCTCATATAGGAACATTTGGAGAAGTAGCTAGAACAAGCATGATGATTAATGCGCTTAATCATATTCAAGAAATTGAATCAAATTTGATAACATTTTCTGACGATATGGATGGATTGAGAAAAGTTCCTGAAAATATCCCTAACAGTAAAATTTTAGATAACAATCTTGGCAAACCTTTAACAGATATTCCTGATCCTTTTGGAAAATATAAAAGTTTTGGTGAACACAATAATGAAAAATTAAAGGAATTTTTGGATCAATTTAATTTTAAATATAATTTTAAAAGTTCAACAGAAAATTACAAAAAGGGAAATTTTAATCACTCACTAGAAAGAGTATTAGAAAAATATGATGAAATAATGAACATTATCTTGCCGACGCTAGGAAAAGAAAGACAAAAAACTTATTGTCCATTTTTACCAATTTGTCCTGAAACAGGTAAAGTTTTAGAGATACCTTTATTAGAAATGAACAAGAAAAAATATACTTTAATTTTCGATAATAAAGGAAAAAAATTAGAGTCAAAAATTATAAATGGGAACTGCAAATTGCAATGGAAAGTTGACTGGGCGATGAGGTGGTTTACTTTTGATGTTGATTTTGAAATGTATGGTAAAGATCTAATTGAAAGCGCAATTCTTTCAAATAAGATCTGTAAGATTTTAGGAAAAAAACCGCCCAATGGATTTGCATATGAATTATTTTTAGATGAGAAAGGAGAAAAAATCTCAAAATCGAAAGGAAACGGTATCTCTATAGAACAGTGGTTAAGATATGCATCTCCTGAAAGCTTGTCCCTTTATATGTATCCTAATCCAAAAAGAGCGAAAAAATTATATTCTGAAATCGTTCCAAAAACTGTTGACGAATATCTTTCATTAATTGAAAAATATCCTAGTCAAAAAAAAAATGATCAATTAATGAATCCCGTTTGGCATGTACATAACGGTAAACCTCCCAAAGAAAAAATTGTAATGCCTTTTTCTATGTTGCTAAATATTGTTGGTTCTAGCAATGCAAAATCCAAGGATATACTTTGGAAATTTATTAATAGATTCCATGATGACATCAATCCTAAGGATCACCCTATACTTGATAGCTTAACAAACTATGCAATTAACTATTTTAAAGACAAGGTTGAACCTAACAAAAAATTTAAAACACCTAACTTAAATGAAAAAAAGGCTTTAAGAGAGTTAGTTAACGAATTAAAGCCTATTTCACAAGAAATGACACCAGAGGACATACAAACAATTGTATACTCGGTAGGAAAAAAATGTGGATACGACAAAAACCTTAGAGAATGGTTTAAACTTATTTATGAGGTACTATTTGGGGAGTTAGATGGACCAAGAATGGGGTTTTTTATAAGTTTTTTTGGAGTAAAAGAAACAATTAAATTAATAGATGATAAGATAAAATAAATGTTTTCTTTTTTAAAACCTTTAATTTTTGGTTTAGATCCTGAAGTAGCCCATGATTTAGCGATAAAATCCTTAAAGATAAATGTAATTCCTGAAGATTTTTTTAAAGTTGAAAATGAGAAAATGCTGGAAACAACTTTTTTGAAACATAAAATCAAAAATCCTATAGGAATGGCCGCTGGATTTGATAAAAGTGCAGAAGTTTTTAATTCACTTTTTCAACTTGGTTTTGGCATAGTTGAAGTAGGAACAATTACCCCAAAAAAACAACTTGGAAATCCGAAGCCCAGAATATTTAGATTAGAAGAAGATGAAGCTTTAATAAATAGGTTGGGTTTTAATAATGATGGATTAGAGGTCGTAACAAAAAGACTCGAAAAAGGTAAATTAAACAAACAAGGTATTTTAGGAATTAACGTTGGCCCTAATTACAACAGCGATTCTTTTGAAAGTGATTTTTTAAAGTGTATCAGTCATTTAATTAAACTATCGTTAGCAGATTATATTACAATTAATATTTCTTCTCCTAATACTGAAAATCTGAGAGATTTTCATGACGAAAGCAAGCTTGAAACTTTGATGAAAGAGGTTAATAAATTAAAAAAAAAATTAAAAAGCGAATCTACTCCAATTTTTCTTAAAGTTTCTCCTGATATAAAAGATCATTCTGTTGAAAAAATTTCAGGTTTGATAATTGATCAAAACATTGACGGACTAATATTAACTAATACTACAAACTTATGCCGTTCGTCCCTCAAAAGCTCAAACAAAAATCAAGTTGGAGGTTTATCGGGCAAACCATTAAGGGAGTTATCTAATGAAATGATTAGCAAATTTTATAAAAAATTAAGAGGCAAAGCCTATATCATCGGAGTAGGGGGCGTAGACTCTGGAAAAAGTGCGTTTGAGAAAATTTCTTCAGGAGCCAATGCTATACAGTTGTATACTGGAATGATTTATAAAGGCCCGGGTATTGTAAAACAAATAAAAAAAGATCTTATAAGCATTTTAAGACAGCAGAAAATAAAAAATATTGAGGATGCTGTAGGTATTAATTCTTAGTTCTCTTGATTTTTAAAAGCTTGACCATAGATTAATGAGGAATTATACAACTTAGGAATAATTTATGTCTAAAAGATGCGAACTTACAGGAGTTACTCCGTTAAAAGGTCACAATGTTAGTCACTCTAACAATAAGACTAAAAGGAGATTTTTTCCTAATCTGAAAAAAATAACGTTTAAAAGCGATATATTAAAACGAAATATCAAATTAAATGTTACCAATTCTGCTTTAAGAACAGTTGATTTTAAAGGTGGATTGGACAAATTTTTAAAAACAGCTAAGGGCGCCAAACTCTCAAAAAGAGTAAAAAAACTTAAAGTCTCCATTTTGTCGAAAAACTAATTTTTTAAATATTTAATGAGAGTTAACAAACTTTTTATAATACTTTCTTTATCAATGGGTCTTGTAGTCATAGCCTCAAATTATCTTGTTCAATTTCCTTTTACTTATTTTGGTCTGGAAAATATTTTAACTTACGGAGCATTTAGTTATCCCATAACTTTTTTAATTACTGACTTAGCTAATAGGGCGTATGGAAAAGGGTCAGCTAGAAAAATAGTATACCTTGGTTTTATAATTGGAATTTTATTAACTTTATTCGTTTCAACTAACTTTTCAGATTTAATTTCAATTAGAATAGCTATAGGATCGGGAGTAGCCTTTTTAGTTGCTCAGAATTTAGATATAATAACATTCGATGCTCTTAGACAAAATAAAAACTGGTATATAGCCCCCTTTGTTTCATCAACTCTTGGGTCTATTATTGATACCTTTTTATTCTTCTTTATTTCATTTTATGGCACCGATGTTAATTGGATTTCTCTATTATTTGGAGATTTAGGCGTCAAATTATTTATTGCAATTTTAATGTTAATACCTTTTAGAATCCTTTTGTCAAAGATTATAGATGTCTCTTATCAAAGATCTCAGGCGAACCTTAATGGAGTTTAATGAATTGTTTTGTTTTTAGATTTGTTTGTAAATAGTTCAGTTAATTGATTAATCATTACATCTCCAAGATCTTGAACATCAGCTATTTTAACTGCTTTATCATAATATCTAGTAACATCATGACCGATACCAATTGCTAAAAGCTCTATGTCGGAATTTTTTTCTATCCATTTTACAGTATTTTTTAAATCTGTTTCTAGATAGTCGCTTGAATTGGATGATAAAGTGGAGTCATCTACTGGGGCACCATCAGATATAACCATAAGTATCTTTCTTTCTTCTTTTCTTTTTAACATTTTGTTGTAAGCCCATTTTAGTGCTTCGCCGTCTATATTTTCTTTTAGTAGTCCTTCTTTTAACATTAATCCCATATTTTTCTTTGATTGCCTCCAAGGCGTATCTGCAGATTTATAAATTATATGTCTAAGATCGTTTAATCTTCCTGGGAAAGATGGTTTTTTATTATTCATCCATTTTTCTCTACTCGAACCACCCTTCCAATGTTTAGTGGTAAATCCTAAAACCTCAACTTTGACCAAACATCTTTCAAGGGTCCTTGATAGGATATCAGCACAAATTGCTGCAACAGAAATAGGTTTGCCTCTCATAGATCCAGAGTTGTCTATAAGTATTGTTACCAATGTGTCTTTAAATTCAAAATCTTTTTCTTTTTTGAATGAAAGAGAATTAAATGGATTTATTATTATTCTTGTAAGTTTTGAATTGTCTAAAAGCCCCTCTTCTAAATCAAAATCCCAAGATCTATTTTGTTTAGCTAAAAGTTTTCTTTGAAGTTTATTTGCTAATTTTGAGATAAAACTTTTTAATTGCAAAAGTTGTTGATCTAGATTTTGTCTAAGCCTTATTAACTCTGCTTCATTTTCTAAATCCTCAGCTTTTGTAATCTCGTCAAATTCATAAGTGTAAGCTTTATACTTTTTGTTTCCAAAATTATTTTTAATTTTTTTTCTTTGTCTTTGAGGCTTAAAAGCGTCTTCAATCTCAATAGTTTCTTCACTATTTTCATTTTCGCTTGAAAAATTTTCTACTTCAGGAATGCTTGACTCAACTGACATTTCATTATCTTCTTCTTGTTTTCCATCAGATTTCTGATCATTTTCCAGTGAATTATTGTTTTTTCTATCATCTTTGTTTTCTAAATTTTTTTCATCTTTTTCAAATTCCTCATTAATGTTCATTTCAGAGATTAGTTCCGCGACTATGGAGTTAAATTTTTCTTGATTTTCAAATGAATCACAAAGAATTTTTAGCCTATTCTTAATTTTATTATCAAAATCCTTTTTAAAACTTTTAAAAATTTTATCTATCTTTTGTTCATTTTTGATATTGAAAAAATTGGTTCTCAGGTAATTCTCGAATGCTAGAGCAAATTTTTCAGATTTTTTTTTATCAGCCAATCCATTTAATCTTTGAGAATAAAAATTGTTAATATTTTTTTCTATTCCTTTAAATTCTAATGAGCCAAGTTTTTCATATCTAATTTTTTCAGCCACTGAAAATAATTTTTTTGAAATATTTCCTTTTGGTTCCAAAGATTCATATATTTTATTATTACTATATCTAATTCTTAATGCTTCTGAGTCAGCTATTGCTCTAGCTTTTACATAATTAATTTTATCATCAGAGCTTTCCAGCTCTGGGAGCTTAATAATTTTTTTATCTGTTTTAATAACTTGATTCCCAAAAATAATCTCAATATCATTTAAATTGGAAACTGACTTAGTAGTTGAGGCAATTGCTATTTTAAAATCTTTGATGAAATCTTCTTTTTTTTCCACTTTATGAAATACTTACATTTATTGAGGACTCCGGCAAATCTTCCCCAAAACATCTTTGATAATATTCTGAAATTATTTTTTTTTCTATTTCATCACATTTATTAAGAAAGGTAACTCTGAAAGCATAACCTTGATCTTTAAATATATTTGTATTTTCTGCCCAATGTAAAACTGTTCTTGGACTCATCACTGTTGATATATCTCCGTTTACAAAACCTTTTCTGGTTAAATCAGCAACTTTGATCATATTTGATAGTTTATCTTTACCTTCTTTGTTATTAAAACTTTTATTTTTAGCTAATATAATTTCAAATTCTTTTTCGAAAGGTAAATAATTTAAACTTGTGACTATATTCCATCTATCCATTTGTCCCTGATTAATTTGCTGAGTTCCATGGTATAGTCCAGTTGTATCTCCTAATCCAACGGTGTTTGTTGTTGCAAACATTCTAAAGTAATCATGTTGTTTTAAAACTTTATTCTTATCTAAAAGGGTAAAATTACCCTCACTTTCTAAAACACGCTGGATTACAAACATCACATCAGGTCTTCCAGCGTCATATTCATCAAATACTAAAGCCACTGGATTTTGGATGGACCAAGGTAAAATTCCCTCTTTAAACTCCGTTACTTGTTTACCCTCTTTAATGACAATTGAGTCTTTTCCTATCAAATCTATTCTACTTATATGACTGTCTAAATTTACTCGAACACAAGGCCAATTAAGTCTTGCAGCTACTTGTTCAATATGTGTTGACTTGCCAGTTCCATGGTAACCTTGTATTAAAACTCTTTTGTTGAAAGCAAATCCTGACAAGATAGCTAAAGTAGTATCCCTATCAAATTTATAATCTTGATCAATTTTTGGAACGTGTTCATTTTTTTTACCAAATCCATCTATTTCCATTTTGGAATTTATTCCAAATGTTTGTTTAACTGATATTTTGATGTCAGGTTTCTGATCTACTAAAATACTATTCATTATTTTTTTCCTATTGTCATTTTTAATTGACTATAAGCTAAAGTAATTTTTTTTAACTTATCTTCAAATTTTTTACTACCGGAGTTTTTATCAGGATGATATTTCTTTACAAGGTATTTAAATTTTTTTTGTATTTCCTCCCATTTTGCCTCATGTTTTAAACCCATTATATCTAGAGCATCTAAATCAGTGCTAGTTAATTTGGTTTTTTTAAAATTTTTATAACCGGAGGTTTTAAAAATATTTAACTTATCCTCTAAGGCATTATTCCATAAAATATTAAAAAAGTTTTCTGAAGAATTGAAACTTTTCGTAGGTTTGTGCCACGTTAAATCAGACTTAATAAAAAATTCTATTTCTTCATTGCTCATATTGGCAAAGTAATTCCATTTTTTATTAAAGATTTTTATATGTTCTAGGCACAAGAGTTTAAACTTTTTACTATTATCTCTCTCAATCGGAGCTTTATAACTACCTATTTTTTTACAGTTTTCCCAATCACAAATTATTTTCATATTATTTTTAAATTTTTATAGTAAAATTATTTTATGAATAATTATATAGATTTTGTAGAAAAAAAAATTAAAAAAAGTATTAATTTGGAAAAAATTAAAATTTTAGATACATCATATAAACATAAAACCCACAAATCTTATAGTCCTGACAAATATCACTTATTTATAGAAATTGAGTCAAAATTTTTAAAATCTCTGAACAAAATCGATGCTCAGAGAAATGTAATGAAAATTCTTAAAGATGAACTAAAAACTAAAATCCATGCTCTAGAAATTAAAATTAAGTAGTTTAGGGATTTGTTTTTTTAACTGCTTTGAAGAAAATTTAAATTTTCCAGGCATTGTAGTTTTGCCAATTTTTTTTAATAAAATTAAATTTATTTTTTTATCATCATTTTTTTTATCGTTAGCCATATAATTAATTATTTTATTGAAATTCTTTTTTTTCAGGTAATTTTTAAATTTAGATAATAAATTATTATCTTTATAAATTTTACCAATTTTGATTAGTGCTTTCTTAGAACAAGTTTTCTTAATTACAGAAAGCCTGATTGCCATTATCATTCCAATTAAAACAGCCTCCCCATGATTAATCTTTCCAGAAAATTTATTTTCTGCTTCAATAGCATGTGCAAACGTATGGCCGAAATTAAGAATCATTCTTAAGTTTTTTTCCTTATAGTCATTTTTAACAAAATATAGTTTAACCTTACAACTTTTATAAATTGCTTCAGAAATTACTCTTAGATCTCTACCATTCAGTATTTTTTTTGATGTATTCTCCAACCATTGAAATAAATTAGTTTCCAATATCAATGAATGTTTTAATATTTCTGCAAAGCCACAGATCATTTCTCTTTTTGGTAAACTTTTTAAAAAAGATACATCTATTAGAACCAGCTTAGGTTGGTAAAATGATCCAATTAAATTTTTTCCATAAATTGAATTGACGCCAGTCTTTCCTCCTATTGAAGAGTCTACTTGTGCAAGCAAAGTGGTAGGAATATTTATAAAATTTATACCTCTTTTAACTATACTTGCTACAAAAGCAGAAAGATCTCCTATAATTCCGCCTCCAACAGCTATTATTGTATCAGACCTATTAAAATTCTTTGATAAAATATTTTCAGTAATTTTATTTACATAAATAATTGATTTTACTTTTTCGCTAGATCTAAATTCATATAAATAAACTTGATAGCTTTTCAATAATTTTTTAATTTTTGATTTGAATTTTGTTGGTATTTTTTTGTCAAATATAATTGCAATTTTTTGAGCTTTAGGACATAAAATTTTAATTTTTTTCGGAAGAGCACTTAAAATATTATTGCCGATTATTATTGAATAGTCAGATTCTGTAGTTTTAATTTTAAGTAATTTTTTTTTCATAAATATTAATAATTTTTTCTGTTAGCTCAAATTTAGTAATCTTTGCGCAATTTATCCTGAAGTCAGCAAGATTGTACACTTTTTTTCTTTTTTCATAAATATTGCGGTAGGCATTTTTTAAATTAAGCTTATTAAGCAATGGCCTTTTTCTCAAATTTTTTGATCTTATTATTGCATCCTCAGCTTTTAAATCTAACCAGAAGCTTACACAATTTTTCAAAACGACTTTTCTTATATGTGTGTCTAAAAAGGCACCGCCTCCCAAAGCAACTATAGAATTATTCTTTTTTAAATATTTTACACCTATTTTTCTCTCTAAATTTCGAAAATATTTTTCACCCTTTTGTTCAAATATATTTTTTATTTTCATAGATGCTTTCTTCTCAATTATTTTATCCAAATCAATAAATCTCATTTTTAACTTTTTTGACAAAAATCTTCCCACAGTAGATTTTCCTACACCCATCATTCCAGTTAAAACAAGGTTTTTTTTCAAATAAAGTCCTAATTAATAATTTGATTTATCACAAATTTGTCTTATTTATTGAGTTTAAATATATTTTATGACTATGCAACTTAAATTCAAAAAACAAGATAGTATCGGGCAATCACTTGGAAAAAAATTAATTAAAATCCTTCTAGCTTGTATTGCTATTATTTTTGCCATTTTTTTGCTTAATAAAATAAATTTTCCATCACCAAAGAATGATATTGAAAAAGATATTACTAATGAGATTATTAAACTTAAGTAAATATCTTTATATATTTTTTATATTTTTTTTTTCAAATTTTGTTTCTGCCGAGGAAGACTCGGTTGATATCTGGAAAAAAAATAAAAATAAAAATTTAGAAGTCTCTACAGAAGAAAAACTTAATCAAACGATTGAAGAAAAAAAAAAAATTGATACTAACAAAACTTTAGATAGTAACATTGAAATAACAGAAAATATAAATTCGGAAAATATTGAAAAGGATATATTTGGTATTTTTGATCCTCAAGAAAACAACTTCACTTTAAACATGTGGTCAAATACTAAAGGTGAAGATATTGAGGCAGTATTTAAAAGAATAAACAAAATTAATTTATCTAAATCGGCTGAGGACATCTTTACAGACACCATAATGACTTACTCTTATTTACCCCAAGGTATGTCCGATAGTGATTTTTTAAATTTGAAAATTAATTGGTTAATTAAAAATGACAAGGTCAACTTATTAGAAAATTTTCTTAACAAAAATGAAAATTTTAAAGGCAAGAAAAGAATAATTCAATATTTGGTAGACAAAAATATTGCCAAAGCAGATCTAAAACAAGGTTGTGAGAAATCAAATTTTATTAGCAAAGAAATAAAAGATGCGTATTTAGAAAAATTTAAGATTTACTGTTTAATATTTAATGACAAAAAAAACGAGGCACAATTAGTTTTTGACCTTTTAAAAGAACAAGGTCTCTCAGACAAATTTTTCGAAAATAAAATCAATTTTCTATTAGGTATAAGTAAAAATACTAAAAATAAAATTAAAGACGATAATCTACTAAATTTTTATTTATCCTCTATAACAATACCTAACTTTAATTATGAACCAAACGATAGAACTAATAAATATATCTGGGAATATATGAATGCTGCGAACCTGCTAAAAGTTGAAGATCTTGAAGATAGATCAAAAATTAAAAGTTTAGAAATTGCGGCTAACAAAAATACATTTGACAAAATTAAGATATTTGAAATTTATAAAAGAATTCCTTTTGATCTGAACACTCTGATAAACGCTGACGGTATATACCAGTCTTTGGAAGGAATCGACTCTAGAGCATTAATTTTCCAAAAATTTTTATTATCTGATAATACTGAAAATAAAATTAAGTTACTATTCTTGTTGAAAGACCTATTTAAAAAAGACAATTTAATGAATGTTTACACGAAATTTTTGAGCGAAAGGCTTGAGGAGTTGGATGAAGAAGGTATTCCAGAGTCCTATGTTGAAATTGTAAAAAAAAATATTATTTCTGACAATGTGTACCAGCTAGGAAAAATTAAATATGATGATAAAATTTTACACAGGTCGAAAGTAATTAAATATTACACCGAAGAAAACTCATCCAAACAAAAATCACAAAAAAATTTAAAAAGTGTTTACAAAAAAATTAAGAAAAATAGAAATTACTTTTTCTCGGCTAAAGATTTAGCTTTAATCGAGTCTTTAAATAGTGATGGAATTTCAATACCTGAAGAAATAAATTTCAAAGAAATTTCAAAAAAATATAGCGTTCCTCAAAATTTATTAAACCTAACTGTCAATGAAGAATCTGGGCTGTTAGCTCTGAAATTTGTTGAAATTATTGGAGAAGATGAAATATCAGAACTTGATCCAGAAACAGTCTATTTTATAGTTCACATATTAAACAAGGCAAATCTAATAAAATTTAGAAATAAAGTTTTAACAGTAGCGCTACCACAAAGAAGTTAATATATTTCTACTATGACTATAAGAAAGATCTTGACCGAACCAGACCCAATACTAAGAAAAAAATGTGAGCCTTTAGAGGGGGTCAATGATCAATTGAGAAATCTAATGAATGATATGTTAGAAACTATGTACGAAGCACCTGGGATAGGTTTGGCTGCTATTCAAATAGGGGTTCTCAAAAGAGTAGTTGTAATTGATGTATCAAAAAAAGAGGGAGAAAAATCACCTCTCTTCCTTGTTAATCCAGAGATTGTATACAAATCTAATGAGACCTCTACTTACGAAGAGGGATGTCTTTCACTGCCTGGTCAATTTGCTGAAATTGAGAGACCTGCTGAATGCAAAGTAGAATATTTAGATTTTAATGGAAAAAAAAAACAATTAGATGCTAAAGGTTTATTATCAACTTGCATTCAACATGAAATTGATCATTTAAACGGAGTTTTATTTATTGATTATTTGTCGAAATTAAAAAAATCTATGATAATCAAAAAATTGAAAAAACAAAAACAGTCAGTAGAAAGAATTGTAGTATAACTCAATAATTCAATGCCAAAAAAAATTATATTTATGGGAACACCCGAGTTCTCCATCCCTGCCTTAAATTCTTTAATTGAGTCTAAAAAAGAAATTATTGCAGTATACTCGCAACCACCCAATAAGTCTCATAGAGGACAAACAGAAAATCCATCGGCTATAGAAAAATTTGCTAAAGAAAATTCTCTTAATGTACGTACACCGAAAAATTTAGACTCAGAAACTGAATTTAATTATTTTAAGAATTTAAATCCTGATTTGGTCATAGTCGTAGCTTATGGTAAGATCATTCCAAAAAGATATCTAAGTCTTCCAAATTATGGTTTTATAAATATACACGCTTCCCTTCTTCCAAAATGGAGAGGTGCAGCACCAATGCAAAGATCAATAATGAACTTAGATACTGAGACAGGCATTAGTATAATGAAAATAGTTGAACAACTTGACGCTGGCCCTGTTATGCATCAAGTCAAAGTTAAGATAGATACAAATACTAGTACAAAAAAATTATCATCAATGCTATCTAAACTTGGAGCAAAAAGTATGATTGAGTGCATAAAAAAAATTGAAAATAATAAAACTATGTTTAAAGAGCAAGATCATAGCAAAGCAAGCTATGCAAAAAAAATATCTAAAGGAGAAAGTAGAATAAAATGGGAAGAGAGCGCAAAAAAAATTTTAGCAAAAATAAATGCATTGAATCCTAACCCAGGAGCATGGTTTGAATACAAAAATAATCGATATAAAATCTGGCAAGCTAAAATTTCTCAAGACAAAGGAAATGTTGGACATACATTAGATGATAAACTCACAATTGCATGTGGCGATAATTCAATTCAGATTTTAGAAATACAGAAAGAGGGCAAAAATAAACTTTTGTTGGATAAATTTTTAATTGGAAATCAGATTAAAGAAGGTCAAAAAATTGATTAATGTTGGTTTATCAAATTAAAATTGAGTATTTAGGCACAAATTTTGTGGGATGGCAACGCCAAAAAAATGGCTTATCTGTTCAAGAGGTCCTAGAGACTGTTTTATCAGATTTTTTTAAAAGAAAGATTATTTTAATTGGTTCAGGTCGAACTGATGCCGGAGTTCATGCTACTGAACAATCAGCGCATTTCAAAATAAATAAAAAAGTACTAAATAAAAATCACACAATTAATTCTTTAAATTTTTTTTTAAAAAAATATCCGATCTCTATTTTAGATATAAAAAAAAGAAACAAAACATTTCATGCAAGACACAGCGCTAAAGAGAGAACGTATAAATATTTTATAATAAATCGACCAGCTTCACTTGCTATTGAAATGAATAAAGCGTGGCACATAAAAAAAAAAATTAACATAGCATCAATGAAAAAAGGAGCAAATCTACTATTAGGTACACATGATTTTTCAACATTTAGAGCTTCTTCTTGTAACGCAAAGTCTCCAATAAAAACTTTAAAAAAAATCAGCATAAAGAAAAATAAAAACAAAATTGTTTTAACTTTTGTCTCTAAATCGTTTCTTCAGCAGCAAGTTAGGTCTATGGTGGGATCTTTAAAAAGATTGGGTGAAGGAAATTGGGATTTTGAACATTTCAGAAAAGTTTTTTATTCAAAAAAAAGATCTATGTGTGCTTCACCTGCTCCTTCCCATGGATTATATTTAACAAAGATAAATTATTAAATGAAAATAAAAATTAAATCTTATTGTAAAATCAATCTTTTTCTTAATATTTTAAAAAAACTCAAAGTAGGTTTGCATGATATTCAGACTTATACTTCTCAGCTAGATTTACATGATGATATTAAAATATCAGAAACTAAAAAAAGAAAAGATATTATCATTTTCAAAGGTAAGTTTAAAAATTTAGTGAATAGCTCTAAAAATTCAGTTTTAGACACTCTTTCAGTTTTAAGATCCAGAAAATTAATAAATTCAAAAAAAAATTATAGAATAATAATTGAAAAAAGAATTCCTGTATTTTCAGGTTTAGGTGGCGGCTCAAGTAATGCAGCTTATATAGCTAAATATTTTACAAAAAATAATATGAAGCAATCTGATATAAGATTTTTCAAAAATAAAATTGGAACAGATTTTAGCCTTTTTTTTAATAAACAAATATTTGTTAAAAATTTAAAGAATATTAAAAAACATAAAATCAATTTTACTTTAAACTTTGTTTTAGTATACCCTTATTTTAAATGTTCAACAAAAAAAATATACTCTCAAGTCAAAGATTTTTCACCTTATTCGAATATCAATTTTTCCAAAATAAAAACAAAAAATAAGTTTATAAATATAATCAGAAAAGAAAGAAATGAATTAGAGGTTATAGTTAAAAATAGATTTAATGAGCTTAATAAAATTTTAAATTTCATCTCTATTCAGAGAGAATGTTACCTATCAAGAATGACAGGGTCCGGCTCTGTTTGTTACGGAATTTTTAAAAGTGAAAAGTCTGCTAAATTGGCACATAAAAGAATTAAAAAGAAATTCCCGAATTATTGGGCTGCGGTCTCAAAAACTATTTAATTAATCAAATTTATGATATATCAAATCGATAATGTTGGGGCATAGCCAAGCGGTAAGGCAGTGGTTTTTGGTACCACCATCCTAGGTTCGAATCCTAGTGCCCCAGCCAGAAAAATGAATAAAATATCTTTTAACAATAATTTAATCAAAAAAATAAAAAATTTTTTTTTCCCTTTCTACAAGACCGAAGAAATCTCAAAAATTTTTGATATTCTTTACAAGAATCATTCTCAAGATGAAAAGATAGCAATGTTTGTAGGTGGTTGTGTTAGAAATTTTATTTTAGATGAAAAAATAGATGATATTGACATAGCAACAGTTTTTACTCCAACTGAAATTAAAGAAAAATTTAAAAACACCGATATCAAGGTGATAGATACAGGAGTTGAACACGGTTCTGTAACGCTTATCTTAAATCAATCTAAATTTGAAATTACAACGTTGAGAAAAGATATCAAAACAGACGGTAGACATGCAGAGATTTCTTTTACGGATAACTGGAAAGATGACTCCGAGAGAAGAGATTTTACAATTAACGCAATTTACTTAGATAGAAAAGGAAACTTTTTTGACCCTCAATTGGGAGTAGAAGATTTAAAAAACAACACTGTAAAATTTATCGGTGATCCAAGTAAAAGAATAGAGGAGGATTATTTAAGAATAATAAGATTTATAAGATTCGCATTAAAGTATAGCCATAAAAATTTTGAACCTTCTACTATTCAGGCACTCAAATTGAATTTGATCGGAATAAAGAACATTTCCAAAGAGAGAATTCTCCAAGAACTTATAAAAATTATATCTCTTAAAAATTTTAGAGATATTCTTAATAAAAAAGAATTAAAAGACATTTTTTCTCAAATTTTTCCAGAATTTAAAAATCTAATTCGTTTAAATAAAGTAACTTTTTTACCGAAAGAAGAATTTGAAAAATTAAATACCAATATGCTTTTAGCTTTAATGCTTATAGATGAAAAAAATAATCATGAATATTTTTGCCACAAGTATAAAGTTTCAAATCAAATTCAAGACTATCTAGATAATTTACACAAAAATCTTAAAGAATATAAAATATCAAAAAATTATTTTAAAAAAGATCTGAAAAAAAATATTTATTTTATAGGTAAAAATGAGATTAAAGATCTAGCAATTCTGATTTTTTTTATAAACAAAAATCTAAATTATAGAGATTTAAAAAAATTGATAGATGATATAGAAAAGACAACTATTCCAAAATTTCCCTATGATGGTAAGTTTTTAATAGACAAAGGTTTTTCGGAAGGAAAAAAAATTGGTTTGATTTTGAAAAAACTAGAAAAAAATTGGGTAGAAAATAATTATAAATTGACCGAAAAAGATATTTCTTCAATTATTGAAAAAGAGAGTAAATCAAATGTATTCAACGCTTAAAATTTCAAAGTTTCTTTCACCAGAGGGAGTTTTTACTGAAACCAAATCCTCAATTTTTTTTCCTATCAAGGCTTTACCTATTGGTGATTGAAAATAAATAAGATTTTTTGAAGCATCAGCTTCATCTTGACCAACAATTTTATATTTAATTTTCTGATCAGTTTCTAAATCTTTCAGATTTACTGTTGACCCAAAAACAACATTTCCATTATTTTCTATTTTAGTAACATCTATAACATTAGCTCTAGCAATAATATCGTTGATCGCTATAACTCTACTTTCCATTTGTGCTTGCTGTTCTTTGGCTGCATGATATTCAGCATTTTCTTTGAGATCACCATGAGACCTTGCCTCAGCTATCGCAGAAACTATTTTAGGTCTTTTAATATTTTTTAATTCTTCTAATTCTGCTTTTAGTTTTTTTAATCCTGAAATAGTTATAGGTTCTTTTTCCATATTATTTCCATTTTGGCGAAGGAGGTAAGGATACCAATATAGCATTTGGATTTCCTCCACTATTTAAACCAAATTTTGTACCTCGGTCGTAAAGTAAATTAAACTCTACATACCTTCCTCTTTTATAAGCTTGGATTTTTTTTTGTTTTTTTGACCATTTTGAAAACATTTTTTTACTTATTACCTCATGAATAATTTCATTAAACACATATCCCGCATGTTTAACAAATAAAAAATCTTTTTCCCAATTGTTCATTTTATAATCAAAGAATATACCACCGATTCCGCGTGGTTCATTTCTATGCGGTAAAAAAAAATATTCATCACACCATTTTTTATATTTAGTGTAATACTCTTTATTATGAAGATCACACATTTTTTTTAATTTTTCATGGAAAAAATTTTTCTCTTTTTCGTCTTTTAAACACGGAGTTAAATCTATGCCACCTCCAAACCAGTTTTTTTTGGTGCAAATAAATCTTGTATTAAAATGAATAGCAGGGACTTTAGGATTTTTTGGATGAAGAATAACAGATACTCCTGAAGACCAAAAATTCCTATTATTATTTGATCCTGGTATTTTCTTAGAAAATTTTTTTGGAAATTTTCCTACTACATTAGAAAAAGCTACACCACCTTTTTCTATAACTCTACCTTTTATCACTCTGTACTCTCCAAATTTCCACTTATTGATTTTAAATTTTTCATTTGAGCCAAAATCTTTTTCTAATTGCTCAATATTTTTGCATACTATATTTTGTAAATTAATAAACCACTTTTTAACAATTTCTTGTTTTTTTTTAATTTTCATAATTTATAAATAATTATTTTGTCTTAATGCCTCCGAAGAAGCAATCGCTACTGCCATAGCTATATTCAAAGATCTAGCCTTGCCAGACATTTTAATTTTAATTTTATTTTTAATTTTCAGTTGAATTTCTTCAGGAACTCCAGAACTCTCTCTTCCAAAAAGTAAAATATCTTTTTTTTTAAATTTAAAGCTATGATAAAATTTTTTTGCTTTAGTTGTCATTAATATTATTCTTGATTTTATATTTTCTTTTTCAAAGGTTCTGAAATCTTTATATCTTAGAATTTTAGCAATCCGTAAATAATCCATTGCGACTCTTTTAAATCTTGGATCATCTAGGTTGAATCCACATGGTTCAATTATGTGTATTTTAAGATCTAAGCATGCCGCCAATCTAACAATTGCAGCTGTATTTTGAGGTATATCTGGTTTATAAAGAGCTATATTAATCATTTTATTAATTTTATGTGTCTTTCTGACCCTTGTAAATTTGAGAATTTAGTTTTATTTAATCATTAACATAGTAAATATCTTATATGGATAAATTAGAAAAAAAAACAAATAGAAGAGATTTTCTCTTTACAGCCAGTTATACGGTAGGAGCAGTAGGTATAGGTGCTGTTATATGGCCATTTGTAGATCAAATGAATCCTGACAGGTCAGTTAAGGCTTTGGCAACTACTGAGGTTGACATTAGTCAAATAGAACCTGGAAAATCAATTACAGTTTTATGGAGAGGCAAACCAGTATTTATTAAAAGAAGAACCGAGTCGGAAATCTTAGAAGCGCAAAAAGTTAATCTAAATGAATTACCACATCCAGAAAAAGATGAAGAAAGAGTAAAAAAGTCAGAATGGCTAGTTATGCTAGGAGTTTGTACTCATCTTGGGTGTGTACCTTTAGCAGATAAAGGTGAATATAAAGGTTGGTTTTGTCCCTGTCATGGATCTCACTATGACACTTCCGGAAGAATTAGAAAGGGTCCTGCTCCAACAAACATGGAAATACCAAAATATGAATTCGTTAACAATAACACAATCAAGATAGGATAATTTACTTATGAGCGATACACCATATGTACCTTCATCAAAATTTGGAAAGTGGTTTAATGATCGACTACCATTATTAACTCTTAGTGCGCATCTTCAAGATTATCCTACGCCAAAAAATTTAAACTACTGGTGGACTTTTGGAGGAATTCTAACTTTTTGTCTGGTTACACAAATAGTAACTGGTCTCGTTTTAGCCATGCATTACGTTGCTCACGCGGATCTAGCATTTGACAGCATAGAACACATAATGAGAGACGTTAATTATGGTTGGCTTTTAAGATACATTCACTCTAATGGTGCATCGATGTTTTTTCTTGCAGTTTATATTCATATTTTCAGAGCTTTATTCTACGGCTCTTACAAATCACCGAGAGAGGTTATTTGGATAATAGGTATGTTAATATACATATTAATGATGGCTACAGCGTTTATGGGTTATGTTTTACCTTGGGGTCAAATGAGCTTTTGGGGAGCAACGGTTATAACTAATTTATTTAGCGCAATTCCATTTGTAGGCGAGGGTATAACAACTTGGCTGTGGGGAGGATATTCTGTTGACAATCCCACTTTAACTAGATTTTTTAGTCTACACTATCTGTTTCCATTTATAATTTTAGGCTTGGTAATTTTGCATATTTGGGCCTTGCACGTACCAGGAAACAATAATCCTATCGGAATAGATATTAAAAAACCTTCAAAAGATACAGTTCCTTTTCACCCGTATATAACAATTAAAGATTTATTCGCTTTATTAATATTCATAATTATTTTTTCGGGATTTATTTTTTTCTCTCCAAATGTTATGGGGCACCCAGACAACTATATTCAAGCTAATCCTTTAATAACGCCAACTCATATTGTGCCAGAGTGGTATCTTTTACCTTTTTATGCAATTTTAAGATCAGTACCAGATAAACTTGGAGGAGTTATCCTATTATTTGCCTCAATTTTTATTTTGTTAGCTTTACCTTGGTTAGATAAAAGCAAAGTTAGGTCAGCAGTGTTTAGACCTATTTACAGAATTTTCTTTTGGGTATTAATAATAGATGTTTTAGCATTAGGATATGTTGGAGCAATGCCTGCGGAGGGCTTGTATTTATTAATTGCTAGAGTTGGTACAGCATATTATTTCTTGCATTTTTTAGTAATCCTACCATTTTTAAGTAGGGTAGAAAAAACTGACCCGCTACCACTTAGCATTTCAGAACCTGTTTTTGGAGGTATGCCTAAGCCTGCGATGATGAAAAGTGATAAAAAAAACAAAAATGAGTAAAATAAATTTAAGATTTTTTTTAACCTTATTATTTTTTTTTTCTATTACCTCTTCAAATGCTGCAGAAAAAGTAAAATTATTGAGCCCAGATTGGTCTTTTAAAGGAATCACAGGAAAGTTTGATAGAGCATCACTTCAAAGAGGCTACCAAGTTTATAATGAAGTATGTGCCTCATGTCATTCAATGAGGCTATTAAGCTATAGAAACCTCGGAGAAAAAGGTGGACCTGAATTTACTGAGGATGAGGTTAAAAATATAGCAGCAAGTTTTGAAGTCACAGATGGTCCTGACAGCCAAGGTGAAATGTTTACTCGACCGGGAAGACCGTCAGATAGATTTGTTTCAATATATCCTAATGTAGAAGCAGCTGCAGCTGCAAATGGAGGAGCTTACCCTCCAGATATGTCGGTTTTAGTTAAATCTAGAAAAGGAGGTGCAGATTATATCTATTCTGTTCTTATGGGCTACGAGGATCCTCCAGCAAATATAAAATTAGATGAAGGTGTTTATTATAACAAATATATGGAAGGTAAAAAAATTAAAATGTCCCAACCTCTTATGGAAGGCATTGTTACATATTCTGATGGCACAAATGCCACTGAAGAACAAATGGCAAAAGATGTAACAGCTTTTCTAACATGGGCGGCTGAACCTCATCTTGAGGCAAGACATAAAATGGGATTTAAAGTTATTATATTTTTAATTATTCTTACTGTCTTAGTTTATTTAAGCATGAAAAGAATTTGGTCAAGGGTTGACACGGAAGTATAAAACATCTCCATCTTTTACTAAATAGTCTTTGCCTTCAATTCTTAGCTTACCTTTTTCTTTACATTTTTCTGCACTCCCAAATTTTATAAAATCTTCACAAGTAACTGTCTCAGCCCTTATAAAATTTTTTTCAAAATCGGTATGTATTACGCTTGCGGCTTTAGGTGCTGGAGTATTTCTTTTTACTGTCCAGGCTCTACTCTCTTCAGGACCAGATGTAAAAAAAGTATTTAAACCTAAAAGATCATAACCTTCTTTAATAAGTAGATTTAAACCTGTTTTATTTAAACCAATTTCTCTCATAAAAGATTCTCTTTCGTTTTTATCTAAGCCCATAATTTGATCCTCAATATCAGCACAAATAGTAACTATTTTTTCATTAGTATACTTGCTTTTAATACTTTGAGTGAAAGAATTACCTTTTGCCAAATTTTTATCATCGATGTTACAGACAATAATCTTGGGCTTTATGCTTAATAATCCTATAGAAGATAAAAACTTATTTTCTTTTTCATCTTTTATTTGAATATCATTTTCCTGATTTAATTGTGATAGTTTTTCTTCTAGAGTTTTAATTTCTTTTTCACTTAATAATTTCTTTTTACTTTTTTCTAATTTTTTTTGAATTACATCAATATCTGAGAGAATAATTTCTGTTTGAATAGTTTCTAAATCCTCAATTGGATTAATTTTAGAATTTACATGAGTTATTTTATCTGACTCAAAACATCTCACTAAGTGTATTATCGCATCTACCTCTCTTATGTGAGATAGAAATTTGTTACCTAGACCCTCACCTTTAGAAGCCCCTTTAACTAACCCAGCGATATCAACAAAAGTAATATTAGTGTAGATTTTTTTTTTTGATTTTGAAAGTTTTGCTAATTTATCTAATCTATCATCAACGACGTCTACTATGCCTATATTTGGATCTATTGTGCAAAATGGAAAATTTGCAGCTTCAGCATTTTTTGATGCAGTTAAAGCGTTAAACAATGTAGATTTACCCACATTAGGCAAACCTACTATACCGCACTTAAATCCCATTAAGATTTTGATTAACTTTACTTGAAAATAAATCTATTTTTTTTTCGATCAGAGTTGGAATTGATTTAATAATATTATCTGTTATTTCTTTTATTCTCTCTTCTTCATCATCCTTAAAGTCTTCAAGAACATGATTATTAACACGTTTTTTCTCCTTAGGATGACCAATTCCTATCCTTACCCTAGAATAATCTTTACCAATAAATTTATCTATAGACTCAATTCCATTATGTCCGGCACTACTACCACCAAATTTCGCTTTTATCTTTCCAAAATCAATATCCATATCATCGTGAAAAACTATAACGTCCTTTGAATCTATTTTAAAATAATCTATTAACTCTTTAATCGCTGTGCCTGAATTATTCATGAAGGTAAGAGGTTTAATTGCGTAAACTTTCTGTTCTTGAATATTGCCTGTGGTCAGAAGCCCTTTAAATTTAGGTTTTTGTTTTGATAGTTTAAAGTGCTGATTAATTGCATCAATAATTCTAAAACCAATATTATGTCGGTTGTTAGTACTGTTAGTTCCTGGATTTCCTAATCCTACTAGTAAAAGCATATATATTTATTTTTTTTCAGGAGGTTTTTTTTCCGGAGAAGATTTTTTATCTCCAGCCTGTTTTTTATCACCAGTTTGATCTTTACCTTTTTCCTCTTTTTTAGGAGCTTCTCCTTCTTTAGCAGTTGTTGCTTCACTTCCTTCACCAGTAGCTGGAGCTGCTTCACCTTCAGCGCCTTCAGCAGGCACTTCTTCGGCTGGTTTTTCTGGTTCTTTAACAATGGTAGGTGCAGCGACAGTTGCAATAACAAAATCTCTATCTGCTATAGTGGGCGTTACATTTTCAGGTAATTTTACAGAAGAAATTTTAATGCTAGTTCCTATGTCTGTCCCAGTCAAGTCAATCAATATATCATCTGGAATTTTATCAGCAGGACACTTAAGTTCAACTTTCCTTCTGACTATGTTAAGTACTCCGCCTCTTTTGAGACCAGGTGACTCATCGTGATTTTTAAATTTTACAGGTATCTCAATAACAATTTTTGATCCTGAAACAATTCTCATAAAATCTATATGTATAGGTTCATCTGAAACAACGTGATACGCAACTTCTCTTGCTAAAACTTTTTGTTTCTTCCCGTCAATGTCTAATTCTAAGACAGTAGAAAGAAAAGAATCTGAATTCAAAATATTATTTATTGTTTTTTTCTCTATAGAAATTTTAGTATTTGGATCTTTTCCGCCGTATAAAATAGCTGGAATGAATCCTTTATTTCTTAACTTATTAATTTCACCAGCCGTGGTACTATCTCTTTTTATAGCTTTTACATTATTCATGTTATTATTTGGATGAGCTATTTAACTCAACTTTTGCAATAAAACAAGCATTAATTGAATAAATCTGAGACGGATGTAGAGTTTGAAATTCTTTTAATTGCCTCTGCCATTAGCGATGAAATAGATAAAACTTGTATTTTCTTGTTATTTTTTATCTTGTGTGAATTGTCTATTGAGTCTGTAATTATTAATTTCTCTACTTTTGATTTTTTTATCTTTTCAGCTGCATCTTTACTTAAAACTGCATGAGTAATAAAAACATGAACCTCAGTTGCTCCGTTTCTTTTTAAAGCATCTGCTGCATTAACGATCGTTCCACCACTATCAATAATATCATCTACGATAAGACATGTTTTACCTTTTACATTACCAATTATATTCATTACCTGTGACTTTCCTGGTTTAGGTCTTCTTTTGTCGATAATTGCTAAATCTGATTTTAACCTTGTTGCTAAACCCCTAGTTCTTTGTACTCCCCCTACATCAGGCGAAACACAAATTAATTTTTTATTTTTAAATTTTTTCTTTATGTACCTCGCAAAAAGTGGTGTTGTAAACAAGTTATCAACCGGGATATCAAAAAAGCCTTGGATTTGTCCAGCGTGCAAATCAACAGTGACAACTCTATTGGCGCCGGCGTTTGAAATTAGATTAGAAACAACTTTTGCAGATATAGAAGTTCTTGGAGCAACTTTCCTGTCTTGTCTAGCGTATCCAAAGTAAGGAATTACAGCAGTTATATTTTTTGCAGAAGATCTTCTAAGTGCATCTATACTTAAAAGCAGTTCCATCAAATTATCGTTAGCTGGAGTTGATGTTGACTGAATAACAAAAACACTATTTCCTCTAATGTTTTCGTTTATTTCAACATAAATTTCTCCATCAGGAAATCTCTTTATATTGGTATTAACTAATTTAAGTTTTAATTGCTTACAGATATCCTTACTAAGCTTTGGGTTGCTTGTTCCAGATAAAATCTTCATCAGAGTATGCTTACTTATACATTTATTTTTTTAAGTTTTCAAATAAATTAACTTTTTATAAGGCTTATTGATGAAATACATCTACCGTAATCAAGCTCACCTAATTTTTGAGACCTTCTGTAACTAAAAAAATTATCAGATTCTTCAAAAGTATCTAAATCTATACCATCGATTTCTAGCACACCATTTTCAGAAAGAATACTAATTACGAAGCCCCTTAAATCGAAAAAAAATTTGTCATTTTTTGTTTTAGCAAAAAATTTATTGTTAAAATCAGACTTACTTACAAAAGTTTGGTAAAATTCCTCTCCAACCTCATAACTTTCCTTTCCTATACAAGGTCCAACCGAAGCAATAATTTGATTATCTTTTTTTAGTTCTTTAAATTTTTTTATTGTGTTTTCTATGACTCCAGAAAGTGCTCCTTTCCAACCTGCATGTATGCATCCAATTATATTATTTTTTTTGTCATATAATATTATTGGAACGCAGTCGGCAGTTAATACTGCTAGGGCAATCCCTTTTAAATCAGTGACCAAAGCATCAGTTACTAACTTTTCATTTTTTTTATTTTTTTCATCCACTACAATTACTTTATTGCTATGAGTTTGGTGCATTAAAATTAGATCACTTTTTTCTACGCCCATTTTTTTAGATACTAAAAACAAATTTTTTTTAACATTTTCTTTTTTATCATTTGATCCTATTCCGCAGTTAAGACTTTTATATATACCTTCTGAAACACCGTTCTTCTTCGAAAAAAAACAATGACTTAGATTACGAAATTGGCTTAATTTCTTTGAGTAAAACATTAAATAAATCCTAATAAAAATTTTTTCTTTTTTTTATAGGTAAAAATAACTTTAAATAAATTTCCCATATAATTATGGCTTAAAAGTCTCTCTAATCTAAAGTATAAATCAGATTTCTCTTTAAAAGACATTTTTTTACTTAAAATTTCTGCTCTTTCTAATATACCCATTTTTTTTAAAAAAAAACTTTGCGAAACAATTTTATTAACTGTTAAATTTCGTTTTTTAAAATAATCTTTTAATAGGTTAAAATTTACTAATGATGTAATATCTGCTTTTCCAATATTGTTAAAAATTTTGTTTTTTTTATGTAATTTTACAGATTGCAAAGTGCTTATATTTAGCTGTTTTAAATATCCATAATCAATTAACAACAAACCTCCGTTTAAACTCTTAATTTTTCTTGTAATAATTTCCAATTCTCTTAATCCTTGTGCTGGGTATTCAATAATTCCATTTTTTTTGAGTAAATTTAATTTTTTTAATTTACTGATAGTTTTTTTAGAAACTTTTCTAAAAATTTCTTTAGGAGAAGATCTGTTATCAAAATTCAGGTATTTTTCGTACACATTTTTTTTTATTTTTTTAAACTGTTTAATCGGAATGGCATCAAAAAATTCATTTCCAAAAAATAGAGCGGGGCCAGCATTAATTTTGTTAAAATTTTTAATCCAAGTTACATTTTGCTCTTTAATTTTATTTCTTTGAACTTTTTCAAGAACACTACTTTTTTCATATAAAAAAATATTTAAGTATTTATAAAAGTTTGGAAACTTTTTGAAAGTTTTGATCATAATTTTACATTGCTCTCCATTACCCGGTCCTAGTTCAATAATATTAAATTTTTTTGGGCAACCTAAATCATCCCAAAAAGAAACAATCCATATTGCAATCATCTCGCTAAATAACGGTGAAATTAATGGAGAGGTTACAAAATCACCGTTTTTACCAAATGGATTTTTAGTGAAGTAGTATCCTTTTTTGTTATCGTAGAGTGCTTTATCAATAAATTTATCTATTGGAATTAACTTTGAAACTCTCATTTTTTTATTTTAGTTAAAATTATAATTCCAGCAATTATCATAATTGAGCTTAAAAAACTTCCCATACTGAATAAATCAAAGATATATCCTATATTTTCATCAGGTTCTCTAAATTGTTCACTTAATATTCTAAAAAAACCGTATAGGATTAAAAAGAGTCCAGAGCAATAACCGGTTTTTATATTTTTATTATAAATTAAAGAGATTAGTATAATAAAAAGTAATACTCCCTCTAAGGTAGCTTCATAAAGTTGAGAGGGATGTCTAGGAATATTATCAGTTTTGCTAAAAATAACTGACCAAGAAAGATTTGTGGGCTTTCCAAAAAGTTCTCCATTAACAAAGTTTGCAATTCTGCCTAAAAACAATCCTATTGGAGCAACGCATGCTATTATGTCTAAATATATAAAAGTCTGAGTATTAATTTTATAAGAAAAAATATATGTTCCTACTATAACACCTATCAAGCCACCATGGAAAGACATACCACCCTCCCAAATTTTAAAAATATCAATTGGGTTATCAATATAGTAGCCAGGGTTATAAAATATTACATATCCTAATCTTCCACCTAGAATGATTGAAATAATTAAATATGAAACAAGATTATCAAAGTTAGCTAAGTCAATATTTACATTCTGTGTCTTAGTTCTGAAAACTAATATCTTTTTTCCCAACCACCAACCCGCTAGAATTCCAAAAATGTAAGCTAAAGAATACCATCTAATCTCAATAATTCCGATACTTAGTAATACTGGGTCAAGATTATGAATATACATTTTGAAATTTATAACATAATTGAATAAATATTTCTTATCAATTAAGATAAAGTATGAACAATTCAGAAAAAATAATGGGATTATTATCTGGTTTAGTTAAAAACGGAATTCTCACATCTAAGGATGTAAAAAAAGAAATACTAAATGATTTAAAGTTTAGAAAAGACGAATTAATAAGTAAATTGCAATTAGTTTCTAAAGAAGAGTTTGAAATTTTAAAGAAAATTGTTCAAAAACAAGATAAAGAAATTCAAAAATTAAAAAAAAATAAAAAAATCAAAAAGGCAAAGAAATCTTAACTTGTAAACCTTTATACTTGCTTTCAGATAATTGAACATTTCCACCGTGAGAGTTAATGATGTCCTCTGATATTGATAAACCCAATCCTACTCCTGAGGTATTTAAACTCCTGCTCTTGTCAAGTCTATAAAAAGGCTTAAATACGTTTTTATATTCATCTCTAGGTATCCCAGGACCATCGTCCTCAATTAAAACGATTAATCTATTCAAAGTTTTGTTTGTGCTTATGTAAACATTTTTACCATACGATAATCCATTTTGTATGAAATTATCGAAACATCTTATTAAAGCATTTTTTCTAGCAACTAATATAATTTCCTCTCCCTTTGTAAAATGTAAATTTTTATTGTTAATATTTTTAACGATTTCTTCAAAAAAGTTATTAAAATTAATTGCAACTGAATTTTCTTGAACTTGAGTTTTTGCAAACTGTAAATAGTCATTAAGCATTTTCTCCATTTCATCAATATCTTTGGACATTTTTTCTGATATTTCCTTTTGATTTAACATTTCCAATTGAAGTTTAAGTCTAGTCAAAGGTGTTCTTAGATCGTGGCTAATACCTGAAAGCATTTCTGATCTTTGATTTAGATGCCTATTTATTCTTTTTACCATCCGATCAAATTCATACGATGCTTTTCTAATCTCAGAAGCACCTGATGGTCTAAATTCATTAATATAATGTCCTTTGCCGAATCTTTCAGCAGCTTTTGCCAAGTTAACTATAGGTCTTGTTTGGTTTTTTAAAAAAATTATTGCAATAAAAATTAAGAAGAAAGAAGGGAGAGTAATCCATAAAATAAATAATCTAACTGAGGAGGTAGCTATTTTTTCTCTTGGAAATAAAACTTGTATAGTTTGATTTTTAGATTTAATTCTTAACTCGACTACATCTTTATATTTTGTGGTACTAAACCAATAATTTCCGTTTCCAAAAGTAGATTTTAATTCTCTCCTCAGAGATCTATCCATTGGGCTAAATTTTCTCTCTCCAACTATTTCCGGCAATTCCTCATTTTTTTCATTTATGACAAAATTAAAATTATTTTTATAAATATCTGTAAAAAAATCTGCTTCGCTTTGATAATTGTCATAAATATCTATTAAAGTTTTAAGTTCCGCTACCAAAGATCTGGTCATTCCTTTATTAGCTTTAATCCATATACTATCAAAAAAAACTACAGTTATTATTAATTGTAAAATAATAATTGGGGCAGCAACAATAATTAAAGACCTGTAAAACAGACCTTTAGGTAAAATAATTTTTAAAAATTTATTCAATCCAAAGGACATAACCTGAACCTCTAATTGTTTGTAAATATTTTGGATTTTTTGGATCTATTTCCAATTTTTGTCTTAATCTAGTGATCATAACATCAATGGATCTTTCTTGCGAAATACCAGAAATTTTTCCAATTTGTAACCTAGAAAAAGTTTTTCCTGGGCTAGATAACATTTCAAGCAAAACTTTTTTTTCTACGTTATTTATTTTAGTAACTTTATTATTTAATTCGATGGACATCTTATTCAAATTTACTTTTGCTTTTCCAATAAAATTTACTCTTTTGACATCTACAGTTTTACTTTTTGAGAGGATATTTTTAATTCTTAGCAGCAACTCTCTTGGCTCAAAAGGCTTACCAAGATAATCATCTGCACCTAATTCCAAACCTTTAATTCTGTTTTCTGACTCTCCCTTTGCAGTTAATAGCACAACTGGTAAATTTAGTTTTTTCTTAATTTCCTTTGTTAGCTCAAAACCATCTTGTCCAGGCATCATTACATCAAATACAGCTAAATCAAAACTAAATTGATCAATAAGTTCTTTAGCTTTTTTTGCATTATCTGCTGTTGAAACAATAAATTTATTGTCATTTAAATATTGCTTTATTAGCTCTCTAATCCTGTCATCATCGTCTACAATCAAAATATGTGATTTATCTTTTTCCATTTATAATTTTTTTTAATACCTCCTTAAATTTTATAACTGAGTCCGGGTCAGAGCTTTTTAGTGCTTCGAAAATTCTTTTTTTTTGTGTTTCGTAGACTTTATCGAAAAAAACCTTACCTTCTTTATCTAAAAATAAATTTTTTCTTCTCGTATCTTTATCATCTTTGATTTGTTTTATCATTTTAGATTTTATAAGTTCTCTTAAAACTCTATTCAAACTTTGTTTGGTAACTTTTAACTTAAATATAAGTTCTCCCAGGCTAATACCAGGATTTCTTTCAATAAGATTTAATACTCTTAAATGAGCTGGGCCAAAAAATTTTTTTGCCAGTATTTCTTTTGGGTCAGAAAAAGTTTCTCTATAGGCATAAAATATTAATTGTATAAAATCCTTTATTTGTTCATCTTTAAGATAAAGTAATTGTTTCATAATTGGTAAGTTATATTGACTTATTCTAATAAGAAATATACTTTTTTGTAACTAAAAAATCGTTATATTAATTTTTTATGGAAAGCATACCTTACGACAAAAGATCAGGTAAAATCTGGTTTAATGGAAAAACCGTTGATTGGGCAGATGCTCAGATTCATGTTCTTAACCATGGTTTACATTATGCAAGCTGTGTTTTTGAAGGAGAAAGAGTTTATGAAGGTGAAATATTTAAACTAGAAGAACACACTGAAAGGCTATTTTATTCTGCAAAAAGAATGGGAATAAAAGTTCCATTCAGCCAAGAGGAAATAAATAAAGCATGCAAAACAATTATTAATATTCAAAAAGTAAATAATGGATATGTGAGACCTGTAATTTGGAGAGGCAGTGAAATGATGGCTATTTCTGCACAGAAAAATAAAATTCATGTAGCTATCGCAGCTTGGGAGTGGGGGTCTTACTTTGATCCTAAACTTAAGCTTGAAGGAATAAGACTTAATATTTCTTCCTGGCGCAGACCTGCTCCTAACACTATACCATGGGATACAAAAGCCGCTGGCCTTTATATGATTTGCACACTTTCAAAACATGAAGCAGAGTCAAATGGTTTTACAGACTCATTAATGTTAGATCATGAGGGAAATGTCGCCGAGGCCACTGGAGCAAATATTTTTTTCAAAACAAAAGATAATGAACTTCATACACCGATACCAGATTCTTTTTTGGATGGTATTACTAGAAGATCAATAATTGAAATCGCCAAGTCGAAAAAAATTAAAGTTGTCGAAAGAAAAATTAAACCTGAAGAAATCAAAAACTTTGTAGGTTGTTTTTTAACTGGAACTGCAGCCGAAGTTACTCCAGTTTCACAGATTGATAAAAACCAATTTAAGGTATGTCAACTTATCAAAGACTTATCCGAAAGCTACCAAAATTTAGTAAGAAAAAAATCAGCCGCCTAGTCTTTTTTGTCATCCTCATTAAGAGCGTGGTCCAAACCCTTCGCAAAGTAATCATATGCTGTATATAAAGTTAAGAATGCCGAGAGCCATAATAATATTATTCCTATAGTTTGTGCGTTATAATCTTGAAAATTAATAATCTTATTTCCACTATCGCCCGTCAAAAGTATAGATATAGACAGCATTTGTAAAAATGTTTTCAATTTGCTTAAACTAGTTACTGGAATTGAAACACTCACTTTTGCTAAAAATTCTCTCAAGCCTGATACCAGAATTTCTCTAGTAAGTATTATTATTGCCGCTACTACCTCATAATTTTTAATTGTTCCATTCATAACTAATAAAATTAATGCTGACGCTACTAATATTTTGTCTGCTATTGGATCTAACATCTCTCCTAATTTAGACTCTTCTTTGAAAAGTCTAGCTAGCAAACCATCTAAATAATCTGTAAAACTTGCTAGAACAAAAAGGGCGAACGGAATAATATCTCCATAAAACCCAGGTAGAAAAAATGAAACCACAAAAATTGGAACAATTATTATACGACCAATAGTTAATATATTTGGTATTTTGGTTTTCATTTACTCGTGGAAATAATTATATATTTTCTTAGCGATATTGTCTTCTATTCCGTCGACCGATTTTAGGTCATCTAAGCTAGCAGATTCTACTGATCTGGCAGAACCAAAATGATTTAATAAGGCTCTTTTTCTCTGTTTTCCTATCCCATCGATTTGATCTAATAATGATTTACTCAATCCCTTTTTCCTTTTAGCCTTATGTGTACTTATTGCAAATCTGTGAGCCTCATCTCGCAATCTTTGTATAAAAAACAATAGAGGGTCATTTTTTTTTAAAATATATTCTTTATTTTCATAATATATTTTCTCTTCACCTGCATTTCTATTTTTTCCTTTCGCAACAGCCAATATAGGTAAATCATGCAAACCAAGCTCATTTAATACCTCTCTACTTACTGAGTATTGCCCTTTACCTCCATCTATTAGGATTAACTCTGGTAAAGATAAAGAACCAGATTTTTCTTTCATTACTTTTGAAAACCTTCTAAATAAAACTTCTTTCATCATACCATAATCATCATTTTTAACTTTTTCATTTTTTATATTAAATTTTCTATATCTTTTTTTAATAAAACCCTCATTGCCGAAACATATTAAAGCTCCAATGGAGTCACTGCCTTGGTTATGGCTATTATCATAAACCTCAATAAGATTTATATTATTATTTAAATCAAATTTATTTGCCAAATTATCTATTAAGTTGTTATTGCTCTCAGTTTGGTAAAGTTTTTGAGTTAAAGCTTGCTTAGCATTTTTTTCAGCAAGTTTAGATATATTTATCTCGTCATTACTTTTTGCTTTTTTTATTAATACATCCTTTTTTTCCTTTTGTGAAAAAGCTTTTTCTAATAACTTTAAATCCTTAACCTCAGTATTTGTTATAATCATGCTTGGGACTACTTTATTTTCATAAAATTGCGTTAAAAATGAAGTTATTATTTCTCTTACATCGTCATCACTATCATGTTTTGGATAAAAAGCTTGATTTCCCCAATTTTGTTTTGATCTAAAAAAAAATACTTGAATACAGGTTTTTCCAGATTCTTTGTAAATGCTTACAACGTCAGCCTCATTCAAATTTGTTTGGTTTATTTTTTGCGAGGTTTGAATTTGAGTTAAAGCCTTTATCCTATCCCTTGCAACAGCAGCTTTTTCAAAATCTAATTCTTTACTTGCAAGCTCCATATCTTTTGATAAAGATTTTTGTATTCTTCTAGATTTTCCAGAAATAAAATCTATAGCGTCTGACACTGTTTTTTTATATTGAGCTTCTTCAATGTGTCCAACACAAGGAGCTGAACATCTTTTTATTTGATACAAAATGCAAGGTCTCTCTCTATTTTTGAACACTGTGTCATCGCAAACTCTTATTTGGAAGATTTTTTGTAAAATTTTTATTGTCCAATTTGCCGATCCTATCGAGGCAAAAGGACCAAAATAGTATCCATTTTTTGATTTTTTTCCTCGAAATTTAGTTAACTGAGGCCATTTATCTTTATGACCGATGTAAATATAAGGGAATGACTTATCATCTCTTAACAAAATATTAAATCTTGGTTTATGTTTTTTAATTAAGTTTGCCTCAAGAAGAAGAGCCTCACTTTCATTGTTGGTGGTAGTCACTTCAAGATTATGTGTTAAAGAGAGCATTCGCTCTGTTCTTATTGGTAAGTTTGATTCTGTGACATAACTCTTAAGTCTATTAGGGATATTTTTAGCTTTACCAATATATAAAATTTCTCCTGAGGCACTTATCATTCTATAAATACCAGGGTTTTTTGGAATTAATGGTATTTTTTCTTTAATAATTTTTTTTCCTAATTCTAAACTATTATTCATCTCTTCTTTTCGATACTTCAATTCCTACGGACTCAGTATTTTTGATAATATCCAGTTTCTCTAGTTTTAGACTAACTTTTTTTACTATTTTACTTTTAAAAATTATATCAAAAATATTTTCTGCCAAATCTTCTAAGAGTTCATGATGTTTCTCTTTTGTAATTGAAGTTATTTTATCAATAGTATCCTCATAATTTAGAATAGATAATAAATTATTGTTGTCAGGTTTAATATTTGAGTCAGTGGTAATATCAATATTAAATCTTACTCTCTGCTTCTTCTTTTTCTCAAAATTATGAAGACCTATATAAATTTTGAGTATTAAGTTTTTAATACTAACTTTTCTGTTATATTTATATTTTTTTTTATCTTTAAATTTAATTATTTTCATTCTTTTACGCTTGCAATATCAGGTGTTAACCACGCGAGTCTTTGACCGCTATCAACATTTATAATTTCCCCTGTCATATTATCATTTTTTATAAGAAATTTTACAGTTTCACATATATTTTCTAAATTTACTTTCTTTTTTAACAAAATGGACTTCCATTGCTTTTTAAAATGAGATTCTGATTGCCTTTTATTCTTTAACGTTGGACCCGGAGATATTGCATTAACTCTGATATTAGGAGCTAATTTCATCGCAGATGTCAAAGTTAATGTCCCTAAAGCTGATTTACTCAGAGTGTATGAAAGAAAATAAGGAGTAAGTTTCTCAATTCTTTGATCAATAATATTAATGATGTTTCCTTGGTTGTTTTTAACATATTTTTTAAAATTTTGAGTAAGTATAGCTGGAGCTTTTAAATTAACATTAAAATGCTTTGAAAAGCTTTTATCATTAAAATTTAATAGATTATCATTTTCAAAAACTGAAGCATTATTTATCAAACAATCTAAACCTTTCATTTTTTTAAATGCATCTCTAATTAGCCTTTGTGCATTATAAGAATTGTTTAAATCAGCTTTTATTAAAAATACTTTACTACCTAAATTTTCTAATTCTTTTTTTAATCTATTGGCTAAATTTTTAGACTTATTATAATGTACAGTGATATCCACCTCATATCCCGCCAAACTTTTAGCTATGGCAGCACCGATTCTAGTAGCTCCACCAGTAATTATTATTTTTTTGGCTTCCATTTTTTAATTGCCTTTTTTGGCTTAGTGCCCGGCATACCCATAGTTGATCTTCCCTTAGGGTATACTTTATTTTTTAATTTGTATTGATTAATTTTTGGATTTAGAGATATCTCTAACTCACTTGCCTCTAATTTTCTTATTTCATCACGAATTTTAGCGGCTTCTTCAAATTCTAAATTGGCGGCAGAGTCTTTCATCTTTTTATTAAGAGCTTTTAAATGTTTTTTTAGATTTCCACCGACATTGGAACCTTCACTTATTTTTACATAATCTTTCTCATAAACTGAATCTAAAATATCACTAATTTCTTTTTTTACTGACTCAGCTGTAATTTTATTTTTTTTATTGTACTTTAATTGTTTATCTCTTCTTCTATCTGTTTCTTTGATTGCTTTATCAATACTTTTTGTGACTTTGTCAGCATATAAAATTACCTTTCCATCTATGTTTCTAGCGGCTCTTCCAATAGTTTGAATTAATGATGTTTCTGATCTCAAGAATCCCTCTTTATCTGCATCAAGTATCGCAACCAAAGCACATTCTGGGATATCTAAACCTTCTCTTAATAAGTTAATTCCGACTAAGATATCGAACACGCCCATTCTTAAATCTCTTATTATTTCTATTCTTTCTAAAGTGTCGATATCAGAGTGCATATATCTGACTTTCAAACCATTTTCATGAAGATACTCAGTTAAATCCTCAGCCATCTTTTTTGTTAAAGTCGTCGCCAAAATTCTAAAACCTTTCTTTACTATTTCTTTTGCTTCATGCATTAAATCATCTACTTGAGTTTTTGCTGGTCTTATTTCTACAGGTGGATCAATCAATCCGGTTGGACGAATTATTTGATCAATGTATTGATTATCCGTTTGTTTCAATTCCCAAGGCCCTGGAGTAGCCGATACAAATATTGTTTGTGTTCGCATCAAATCCCACTCCTCAAACTTGAGAGGTCTGTTATCCATACACGAAGGTAGTCTGAAACCATATTCTGCTAAAGTGCTTTTTCTTGTCCTATCGCCTTTGTACATTCCGTTAAGCTGTGGAACTGTTACATGGCTTTCGTCTACAAAAATTATCGTATTATCTGGAAAGTATTCAAACAATGTTGGGGGAGGTTCTCCAGGCTTTCTTCCAGATAAAAATCGTGAATAATTTTCTATTCCCGCGCAAGTTCCAGTAGCCTCAATCATCTCTAAATCAAACTTTGTTCTTTCTCTTAACCTTTGTGCTTCTAAAAGTTTATTATTATCCTGATGTTTTTTTAGGGTGACCTCTAATTCCTTCTTAATTTCTCGAATAGCCTGATCAATAGTTGGTTTTGGCGTAATATAGTGACTATTTGCATAAATTTTAATAATTGAAAAATCATTAGTTTTATTACCTGTTAAAGGATCGAACTCTTCTATTTTTTCTAATTTATTAAAATTTAAACTTAGCCTCCAAGCCCTATCTTCTAAATGTGATGGAAATATTTCCAAATTTTCCCCTCTTACTCTAAAAGTTCCTCTGAAAAAATTTTGATCATTTCTTTTATACTGTAAATTAATAAAAGCCCTAATTAGCTGATCTCTATCATATTCATAATTCTTTTTAAGAGTAATAGTCATTTTCGAGTAAGCTTCTACAGATCCGAGTCCATAAATACATGAAACACTTGCAACTATTATTACATCATCTCTCTCCAATAAAGACCTGGTAGCCGAGTGTCTCATCCTGTCTATTTGCTCATTAATAGATGCCTCTTTTTCAATGTAGGTGTCAGATCTTGGAACGTATGCTTCTGGGGTGTAATAATCATAATATGAAACAAAGTACTCTACGGCATTATCAGGAAAAAAACTTTTAAACTCTCCATATAGCTGAGCAGCTAAAGTTTTGTTCGGAGCAAGAACTAAAGATGGTCTATTAGATGCCTCAATAACTTTAGCCATTGTGAAGGTTTTTCCCGATCCAGTTACACCAAGCAAGACCTGTTCATTTTTTTGGCCTTTAAGATTTGCAATCAGTTTTTTAATAGCCTGGGGTTGGTCCCCAGCAGGCTGAAAATTACTTTTGATTTTAAATTTAATACCACCCTCTAATTTTTTATTTATAGAGTTGTTAGTAGTTTCTAAATCTAATTTTTTTTCTTGATACGTATTTTGCATTCTGTGATATTAATAATTAAAAAAAACATTATAAAATTCAATGAGCATAATTTCCAACAATTTAAAACGTATAAAACAGTCACCCACAATAGCTGTTACTCAAAAAGCTAAGGAATTAAAGGCATCTGGTAAAGATATAATTGGTCTGGGTGCGGGTGAGCCTGATTTCGACACCCCAGACAATATAAAAAAGGCTGCAATAAAAGCTATTCAAGATGGCGACACTAAATATACCGCAGTTGATGGAACACCGTCACTAAAAAAAGCAATAATAAAAAAATTCAAAAGAGAAAATAATTTAGATTATCAATTGGATCAAATAACAGTAGGTACTGGTGGCAAGCAAGTAATTTATAACGCAATGATGGCTACTTTAAATAATGGAGACGAAGTTGTTATCCCAGCTCCTTACTGGGTATCTTATCCAGATATAGTTTTATTAGCAGGAGGCACACCTATCATTTTAGAGTGCAATGAAAAACAAGGATTTAAAATCAAACCCACTGATCTAGAAAAATCTATAACAAAAAAAACAAAATGGATAATTTTAAATTCTCCGTCCAATCCAACGGGAGCATGTTATTCAGAGAAAGATATAAGAGAAATTGGTAAAATTTTAGAAAAACACCCTAATGTTTTTATTTTAAGCGATGACATTTATGAACATATAACTTATGAAAATTTTAAATTTTTTACTATTGCTCAAATCAGCAATTTAAAAGATAGAGTTTTAACTATGAACGGAGTTAGCAAAGCTTATTCTATGACGGGCTGGAGAATAGGATATGCGGCGGGTCCAAAAGATATAATTAAAGCTATAGCAAAAATTCAATCTCAGTCGACCACAAATCCCTCATCTATTAGCCAGGCCGCTGCTGTTGAAGCTTTAAACGGTGAACAAAACTTTATTCAAGAAAGATCAAAATCTTTTCAAGATAGGAGGGACTTTGTTGTTAAATCATTAAATGCAATTGAGGGTATTAATTGTTTAAAACCTGACGGTGCTTTTTACGTTTTTCCGAGGTGTAAAGACTTAATTGGAAAAAAAGATAGTAACGGAAAAGAAATTAAAAACGACACTGACTTTGTTCAGTCCTTATTAGAGAACAATGGGATAGCTGTTGTTCAAGGGTCAGCGTTTGGTTTAGAAGGGTTTTTTAGAATTTCTTACGCTACTTCAATGGAAAATTTAAAAAAAGCTTTAGAAAAAATTTCAATTTTTTGTAAAAGTTTAAAATAAATAAAAAATAAAGAACTTATATTTGATTTAAAATTCTCTTAGCAATCAATGTTTTTTTTACCCAATTTTTTGGAATTGAATTGACTCCTTTTAAAGCTGAAAAATAAGCTCCAATAAAATTTACCCTTGAGCAGTTACAGCCACCAGCTTTAATTGTTTTCAAAATTGCGCTTTTATAATTTGTAGAGTTTATAATAGAATGAATAGAGCTCTCAAAAGTTCCAGGATAACTACAAGCCATTCCAAGTTTTTTTACTGCGAAAGGATGAGATTTTTTTTTAATTTTTTTTACCTTTTTAATACCCGTAATAACACTCTTAAAATAAGCATTGTTCTTATATTTTAAAATAAATTCTTTTATAGGATCTTTGGAGCCTTTTAGAGCCAAGTCTATTAAATGAAATTTTACTAAAGCATATTTTAAACTTAACTTTGAAACAGTGACTATTGAAATAATTTTTTTTAAATTTTTAAAATTATAACCGTATAAAAAGTAGGGTAGAGCAGCACAAAAACCATCAGACTCGTTTACTTTTTTTCCTCCCGTTAATTTTTTTTCTTTTTTTATATTTTTAACTGTTTCAATTATATTTTGATGTATCCATGGACCTTTGATTATTCCTCGCCAGTCTTTTACTTTTTTATATTTTTTCCTCAAATTATAATTTTTCCAATAAATACTTCCTGGGCCGAAATTATTTAATATATTTTTCTTAAACCTTTTTTCAATATTTTCATGTCCCTCAATCAGTGTTTTAAGCATGACTTGACCAATATCATTGTAACCAGAAACTTTCCCAGTTTTAATACTATAAAAAGGGCTTTTATTTTTTTTTAAAAAAGTAAAATCTTTTTTCCCCTTTATAAAAGCAAGTAATTTTTTTTGATTGTATACCCAGTGTAAAGGTCTCGCTGCAGCATCAGCTACTGTTGAACCCAAAAATACATGAAGATTATTTTTCACTACTATTTACTTGAAAGATGCTTTTCAGCCTCAAGTGCAGCCATACAACCCATTCCAGCAGCTGTTACAGCTTGTCTGAAAATTTTATCTTTGACATCTCCAGCAGCAAATACTCCTGGCACATTAGTAATTGTTGAGTCTGGATTAGTGATTATATAACCTTCTTTATCCATTTTAATCTGGCCTTTAAAAATAGAAGTTGCAGGATCATGTCCTATTGCAATAAACAGACCATCAACTTTTAATTCTGAAATTTTATTGTTTTTAACATTTTTAATTTTTACACCAGTTACTGCTTTAGGATCTTTAGTTCCTACAATATCTTCTACAACAGTATCCCAAATTATTTCAATTTTTTTGTTCGCTTTTAATTTAGTCTGCAACATTTTTTCTGCTCTTAATTCATCTCTTCTATGTATAAGTTTTACTTTAGATGCAAATTTTGTAAGAAACATTGCTTCTTCTACAGCAGCATTACCTCCACCTACAACAGCTACTTCTTTTTTTTTGAAAAAAAAACCATCACAAGTAGCGCAAGCTGAAACCCCAAAACCTCTAAAATCTTTTTCAGATTTTAGATTTAGCCATCTGGCTTGAGCACCAGTTGAGATTATAAAACTATCAGCCGTATAAATTTGACCACTGTCACCAATCGCTGTGAAAGGTTTTTTTGACAGATCGACTTTACTGATGTGATCTTGAATCATTTCAGTCCCAACTGCTTTAGCCTGGCCTTTCATCTCCTCCATTAGCCAAGGCCCTTGAATTACTTTTGAATATCCTGGATAGTTTTCAACATCAGTTGTAGTAGTTAATTGTCCGCCTGGTTCAGAACCATGCACTAAAATTGGCTTTAACATTGCTCTTGCTGCGTAAATAGCAGCGGTATAGCCTGCAGGACCTGATCCAAGTATTAACACTTTTGTATGTTTAGTTGATTTATTATTCATCTTATAAAAGATATATAGTAATAAATGTTAAAATTAAAAGCACTTCTTTTGACCCAAGGCATGCATGGTATGATAAGTCAAGTTGAAGGCTTAGCTAAGGCTCTAAGTTTAAATTTTACACACCATACGGTAAAAATAAAAGGCTTATGGAATTATATTCCACCAAAATTAACTCCCATTTCAGAGAACTTATTAACAGAACAACTTATTTTTGATTCAAAGATAATAATATCTTGCGGTAGAAAAAGCGTTATTCCTTCAATAGCTTTAAAAAAAAGATATAAAAATCAGGTTTTTAACATACACATTCAAGATCCTAAAGTTTCTAATAAACACTTCGATTTAATTATTTGCCCAGAACATGATAATTTAAACGGTACAAATATATTAAAAACAAAAGGATCTATACATTATTTAAAATTAGAGGAAATTAAAAAAAATACCAACTATCTTAAAATTGACAAAGAAAACAAAAAAATAGTGTCATTTATTTTAGGAGGACCAAATAAATATTATAGTTTTTCCGAAAGTCAAATAAATAAAATTTTTAATCAAGTTAAAACTTTATTTCCACCTGATAAGTATAAATTAATTGTCATTCCTTCTTATAGAACACCAGAGGAAATAATTAAAAAAGCATATAATACCTTTACGCACAATCACTTAGTTGTCAAAACAATTGATAAAAAAGCATATCTATCAGCCCTGAGTCTAGCTGATATTATTTTGGTTACATGTGACTCAACTTCAATGATTTCAGAAGCAGCAATTACTTGTAAGCCTATTTATATTGTAAATATGCAAACCAAAAGAGATAACTATAGATTTAAAAATTTTTACTCTTTGTTTAGAAAAATGAAAATTATTAAAGATCTTGATGAGTTTAAAGGTGGTATTGACTTATGGACTTATAAACAGTTAGATGAGACAAAAAGAATAGCACCAATAATTAGAGACAAAATGAAACAAAATGGAATTATTTAAATCACTTACCGGTAAAACAAAATTATATGAGTCTCCATTCAAGCATTATGAATTGAATGAGCCTTTAAATACTGAAGCTATTAAAGAAATTTGTGAAGCAGATATACCTGATCCTAGGAAAGAAAATTTAAATTACGATGGAACTCGAGCATTAGATGGGGGCGAAGGAACTTTTAGAGCTGGCATAAAAGATGGTGGCAAGGCAAAAAAATTAAGATGTTATGTAACTAAAGAAAATTCAAAAAAATTTCCCCATCTAACAAACTTCATTGAAGAGCTTAGATCAGCAGAAGTATATAAAAAAATAGGATCTTTAATTGGTCGAGATTTAAGCAATTCTTTTGTGAGATTAGAAGTAATTTGTGATAGAGAGGGTTTTTGGCTCAAACCACACTGTGATATTAAAGAAAAATTAATGTCATCAATAGTATTTGTTAATCCTCATGGAGAGTCAGAAAATTTGGGTACAGATTTTTACGATGTAAAATTAAATAAAGTTAAAACGGTACCTTACAAACATAATTACGGATATTTCTTTACAAGTGGACCAAATACCTGGCACGGGATGGAAAAAAAAGAAATCAAAAAAGAGAGAAGATGTATTCAGATAAACTATGTAACCTTCGAGACTGATTGGAAAGTAAAAAGCTAAATATCTTGCAAAGAAGTAACGCTAATATCACCTAATTTCAGAGATTTTATTCCTTCTAAACAAACCTTAGCGGTAGACATATTAGTACAATATGGAACTTTATTAGTTAAAGTAGCTCTTCTCAGGGCTATTGCATCGCTTAATTGAGTTTCACTATTTCCTCCTCCAGTATTGATAACTAGAGCAATTTTTTTAGAATTAAGCACGTCAACAATATTCGGAGAACCCTGATTTACTTTATTTATTTTTTTACATTTAATACCATGCTGGCTTATATAATCAGCCGTACCACCAGTTCCACAAAGTTTAAAATTTAATTTAACTAATTGTTTTGCTAATTGTACCCCTTCTTCTTTATGACTATTTTTTAAAGAGATAAATGCCAAGCCTTCTTTAGGAAGAGAATTCGAAGCCGCAATTTGACTTTTAGCAAATGCCATTCCAAAATTTTTATCAAAACCCATAACTTCACCAGTAGATTTCATTTCTGGCCCTAATAATAGATCGCTATTTGGAAATTTATTAAATGGAAACACAGCTTCTTTCACTGCAAACATGTTTTTAGTCTTATTTTTTAAATCAAATTTAGACAATTTTTCTCCAGCCATTACTCTCGAAGCTATTTTAGCAAATGGTAAATTTTTTGCCTTTGAGACAAATGGAACCGTTCTACTTGCTCTAGGATTAACCTCTATTACATAAATTTCATCTTTTTTTATAGCATATTGTACATTCATAAAACCTTTGACCTTAAGTGCTAAAGCTAATTTTTTTGTTTGATTTTCAATTTCTTTTATTAAAAAAGATTTAATTGATACAGGAGGCAAACTACAGGCTGAATCACCCGAGTGAATACCAGCTTCTTCTATATGTTGCATAATACCTGCTACAAAAACATTTTTACCATCTGATATTGCATCCACATCTACTTCCATTGCATTATCAATAAATTTATCAATTAAGATGGGATTTTTTTCAGCTACTTTAAACGCTGCCTTTACAAAGTCTTTAAGTTGTCTTTTTTCGTGGACTATTTCCATAGCTCTTCCACCTAATACATAAGATGGTCTTACCATTAAAGGCAAACCAATTTTATCCGCAATTTTTAATGCCTGATTAAAAGTTCTTGCAATACCACTTTCAGCTTGTTTCAAATTTAATCTATTTAATAGACCTCTAAATCTGTCCCTATCTTCAGCAAGGTCAATAGAAGCATACTGAGTTCCTAAAATTGGAAGTTTATTTTCATGTAAAAATTTTGCAAGTTTAATTGGAGTTTGTCCACCAAATTGTGTAATTACACCTTTTAAATTACCTTTAGATTTTTCTCTCTTTATAATATTGAAAACATATTCGTCAATTAAAGGTTCAAAATACAATCTATCACTAGTGTCATAATCTGTTGAAACGGTTTCTGGATTACAATTAATCATTATTGTTTCATATTTAGCCTCTTTAAGAGCAAAACTTGCCTGACAACAACAGTAATCAAATTCTATCCCTTGGCCAATTCTATTAGGACCCCCTCCAAGTATAATTATTTTTTTTCTGTTAGATGGATCAGCCTCACATTCTGAGTTCAAAGAAAAATTTCTTTGATATGTCGAGTACATATAAGGCGTAAAAGATTTAAATTCTGCAGCACAAGTGTCAACTTTTTTATAAACGGGCAAAACTTTTAAAGCTTCTCTCTTCCTTCTAATTATTGCTTCAGAAACATTTGTGAGCTCTGATAACTTTTTATCTGAAAATCCTATTGATTTAATATAATTAAATTCATTAAAAGTTTTTGGAAGACCTCTTTTTTTAATTTTGATCTCATTATCTATAATTTCTTTAATTTGATTTAAAAACCAAGGATCAATTTTCGAGAGCTTATGTATTTTAAATAGATTAATTTTTTTTCTAATAGCTTCTCCTACAAGCAGAATTTTGTTAGGTATATTTTCTTTTAGTTTTTTCTCAATTTGTTTTACACTTAAATTAAATATTTGATCCAAACCTGAGAAACCTGTTTCCAGAGAAACCAAAGCTTTTTGTAAAGACTCTTTAAAGTTTCTTCCTATGGCCATTGCCTCACCAACAGATTTCATTGAAGTTCCTAAAACTTCCGCCGATGTTGAGAATTTTTCAAAGGTAAATCTTGGAATTTTAGTAACAACGTAATCTATAGTTGGTTCAAAAGAAGCTGGTGTTACTTTTGTAATTTCGTTTTTTAATTCATCCAAGGTGTATCCAACTGCTAACTTTGCTGCTACCTTTGCTATTGGAAAACCAGTAGCCTTCGAGGCTAAAGCTGAAGATCTTGAAACCCTTGGGTTCATTTCAATAATAACCATTCTTCCGTTTTTTGGATTAATGGCAAATTGAACATTGGAGCCACCAGTTTCTACTCCAATTTTTCTTAAGCAAGCTATAGAAGCGTTTCTCATTACTTGATATTCTTTATCAGTCAAAGTAAGTGCTGGAGCTATTGTAACGGAGTCCCCTGTATGAATTCCCATTGGATCTAAATTTTCTATTGAACAAATTATTATGCAATTATCTTTTTTGTCTCTGACAACCTCCATTTCAAATTCCTTCCAACCTTCTAAACATTCTTCTACCAAAACCTGATTAACAGGTGACTCATGAAGACCGTTTTTTACTATTTTGAAAAATTCTTTCTTATTTTTTGCAATTCCACCTCCAAGACCGCCTAAGGTAAAAGCTGGCCTTATTATTGCAGGCAATCCTATTTGTCTTATAACTTTTTTAGATTGATTAAAATTATTTACAATTTTTGATTTTGGTAAATCTAAGCCAATTTCAATCATATTCTTTCTAAATTTTTTTCTATCTTCTGCATTAGAAATAGCTTTAGAGTTGGCTCCTATAAGTTCAATTTTATATTTTTTAAGAACACCTTTTCTCTCAGCCTCCATAGAAAGATTCAAAGCTGTTTGACCACCCATAGTTGGAAGGATTGCGTCAGGCTTTTCTTTAATTAAAATTTTCTCTAATACTTCTAAAGTAATTGGTTCAATATAAGTTTTATCAGCAACATCTGGGTCAGTCATAATTGTTGCTGGATTAGAATTTATTAAAATTACTTTATAACCTTCATCTTTTAAAGCCTTACACGCTTGAGTACCTGAATAGTCAAATTCACATGCTTGACCAATAATAATTGGGCCAGCTCCAACAACTAAAATTTTTTTAATATCTTTTCTTTTTGGCATTTTTTTTCATACTATTTATAAATTCTTCAAATAAATAAACACTGTCTTGAGGTCCTGGGTTTGACTCAGGATGATATTGAACAGAAAAAACTGGTTTAGATTTTAGTTTAATTCCTTCTATACTATTATCAAAAAGAGATTGATGTGTAACTTGTATATTTTTCGGTAGATTTTTTTTGACTATCTCAAATCCATGATTTTGACTGGTGATTTCTACATTTCCCTTTATTAAATTTTTAACTGGGTGATTGGCGCCTCTATGACCTAAATTCATTTTTTTTGTTTTTGCTCCTAAGGCTAACCCAAGTAATTGATGTCCTAAACAAATACCAAAAACAGGCAAATTATTTCTTATAAGCTCCTTTATAATTGGAATAGCATACTTTCCTGTTGCGGCAGGATCACCAGGACCATTCGATAAAAAAATTCCATTAGATTTTAATTTTAAAATATCATTAGCACTTGTTTTGCAAGAAACTATTGTAACCTTACAATTAAAATCTGAAAAATATCTCAAAATATTTTTTTTAATACCATAATCTATGGCTACAACATGCAACGATTTTTTTTTATTTCTTGTAAAACCCTCTCCTTTTTTCCAAGTTTTGAAACCTTGCCAAATATAATTTCTCTTAGTTGTAACTTGTTTTGCTAAATCTAAATTTTTTAAACCACTCCACTTTTGAGTAGTTTTAAGCAGTTTTTTTATATTAAATTTACCGTTGCCCATAAAAGATATAGTTCCCTTTGGTGCCCCTTTATCTCTTATGAAGTTTGTTAAGTTTCTTGTATCAATACCTGTTATCCCAACTATTTTATTATTTTTTAACCATTGATCTAAGTGTTTTAGTGATCTGTAATTAGATGGATCTGTGATTTCTGTATTAATTATTACTCCTTTGGTCCAAATTTTATCAGATTCATGATCTTCTTTATTAGACCCTACGTTCCCTACATGCGGAAAGGTAAAATTTATTATCTGCTCAGCATATGATGGGTCAGAAATTATTTCTTGATATCCAGTGATTGAGGTATTGAAACAAACTTCTCCAGTAGCAGTACCCTTGTATCCTAAACCAGCACCCTTAAAAAACTTTCCATTTTGGAGAATTAAAATAGCATTAGAATTGATCTTTTTAAGATTTTTAATAGAGTTTATATTTTTACTATTCTGCTTCAAATACAACTCATAAGTTAAACTAAAAAACTTATAAACATAATTTTGCGAAACATATGAAATAGAAATATAATCGTCAAGAAAGTTCTTTTTATTTTCGACAAGAATTGTGATTAAAGTATCTTCATTAGAATTAGATATGTCTTTACAAAAAAAAATAGAAGATAAGCTAAGCGAGGCTTTAAAAAAGAAAGACAAAAATGTATTTTCCACACTAAGATTGGTAATTTCAGCGATTAAAGATACGGCTATAGCTAACAGGACCAAGGGAAAGGAAATGAGCGATAGCGACATTACGCATATCCTAAAAAAAATGGTAAAACAAAGAAACGATTCATGTGAAGCTTATAAAAAAGCTGGTCGTAAAGATTTACTCGAAGTAGAGAATAAAGAAATCGAAGTCATTAAAGCTTTTCTTCCAAAGCAACTTAGTGAAGAAGAAACAAAGAAAATTTGCGAAGATACTATAAAAAAACTAGGAGCAAGCTCTATAAAAGATATGGGGAAAGTGATGGGAGAACTAAAATCAAATTTTGGAGATGTTTTGGATTTTTCAAAAGTTAGCTCAGTGATTAAAGGAATATTAAAATGATGAAATATCCAAAAGACTACCTAGACGAAATTAGACTTAGAGTTAAAGTTTCACAAGTTGTAGGCAAGTCCGTTCAATTAAAAAAAAGAGGCAAAGAATTTATAGGTCTTTCACCATTTAAAAATGAAAAATCACCTTCATTTACAGTCAGTGATGAAAAAGGTTTTTACCATTGTTTTAGTTCTGGAGAACATGGGAATATTTTTGATTTTTTAATGAAGACTAAGTCGGTTGGTTTTGGAGAAGCTGTTAGAATTTTAGCATTAGAAGCAGGAATGCAACCATATAAGTTTTCAAATTTTGACGAAAAAAAAGAAAAAAGATTTAATAATTATAAAGATATATTTAAAAATTATTCTGAGCTTGCAAGCACTGACTTATTTAAAAAAGAAAATATTGATGCCCTGAGATATCTAGAAACCAGAGGATTGAATAAAAAATTAATTCAAGACTTTAAGCTAGGCTTTGTTCCTTGGAAAAGTAATTTTTATGAAACATTAAAAAAAAAATTTAACGAAGAAGAAATAAAGTTAACAGGTTTATTTTATTGTAATGAAAAAACTGGAAAGTTTATAGATCGATTTAATTCAAGAATAATTTTTCCAATAAACAATCTAAAAAAAGAAACAATAGCTTTCGGAGGCAGAATAATTAGAGAAAACAAAAGAATTGCAAAATATATTAATTCACCAGAAACTGAATTTTATAAAAAAGGTAGAATAATATTTAATTTAGATAATGCGCTATCTGAGAGAAATAAAACCAATGAGGTAGTAATAGTAGAAGGTTATATGGATGTACTTAGCTTACAATCTGCTGGAATTAAAAATGTAGTGTCTAACTCAGGGATTGCTATTACAGAGAGTCAGATTGAATTAATCTGGAAATTTTTTTCCAACCCAATAGTTTGTTTAGACGGTGATGAAAGTGGACAAAGTGCTACATTAAGAGTCGCTGAAAGATTAATACCTCTAATAAATGAAAATAACAAAATTTATTTCTCCGTTTTGCCACCAGGGAATGATCCAGATGACTTTATTAGAAAAAAAGGAAAAGAAGAATTTAAAAATCTTTTAAAATCCAAAGAAATAATACAAACTTTTATTTGGAAAAGATATTTAAAAGATATTGATCAAAGCAATCCCTTTTCTATATCCAAATTTGAAAAAAAATTAAAAAACCTATGTTTTACTATTAAAGACGAGACTTTGAGAAA
>CABXUA010000004.1 GCA_902515355.1 uncultured Pelagibacteraceae bacterium
TGGAAAGTAAGGACGATAAAAAAAATCTCGATGACGAATTGAAAAAAACTCATCTTTCGTCAGAAAGCAAGAAAAAAGAGGAAAACGAGGTAAAAAAAGATCAAACTACTGAAGAAAAATTTAAAGATACCGAGGAAAAATTATTAAGAACCCTTGCTGAACTTGAAAATCAAAGAAGGAGGTTTGAAAAAGAGACTAAAGAAGCTTTTGAATATGGAGGCTTCAACTTTGCCAGAGAAATTTTAACTTTATTAGACAACTTGCAACGAGCCCAAACATCTATTAAAAATGACGAGGTTTTAAAAAAAAGCAAAGAGCTAGAAAAATTCCTTGAAAATATAGAAATAATCGAAAAAGACTTAATTTCAATTTTTGAAAAAAATGGAATTAAAAAAATAAAATGCTTGAAGGAAAAATTTAATCCTAATTTGCATCAGGCTATGCTCGAGGTAGAAAATAATGATGAAAAACCAGGAGTAGTTATCCAAGAGATGCAACCTGGATACATGTACGGAGAAAGGCTTCTTAGACCCTCATTTGTTGCAGTTTCAAAGAAAAAAACAGCAGATGATAAGAAAAAAGACTAAAAAAATGAGAATTCATGACTTGTAGAAATAAAAAAGACACCCATATAACAAGTATACAAAAGGAAAGAAAATAAATATGAGCAGAGTAATCGGAATTGATTTAGGAACAACAAATTCATGCGTTGCGGTCATGGAAGGATCGCAAGCAAAAGTTTTAGAAAATGCTGAAGGAACGAGAACTACACCTTCGGTTGTAGGCTTTTTAGATAAAGATGAAAAGTTAATTGGTCAACCAGCAAAAAGACAGGCTGTGACTAATCCAGAAAATACTATTTTTGCCACTAAAAGGTTAATAGGAAGAACGTTTGAAGATAGTTCAGTAAAAAAAGATATTGATAGAGTTCCATATAAAATTGTTAAATCAGAAAAAGGTGAAGCCTGGGTTGAAGGTAAAGGAAAAAAATATTCTCCATCACAAATATCAGCTTTTGTTTTGCAAAAAATGAAAGAAACCGCAGAGAAATATTTGGGCCAAGCTGTTACTAAGGCAGTTATAACTGTTCCTGCTTACTTTAATGATGCTCAAAGACAAGCGACCAAAGATGCTGGAAAGATTGCTGGTTTAGAAGTATTAAGAATAATTAATGAACCAACTGCTGCATCATTAGCCTATGGTTTAGACAAAAAAGGTGGAAAAAAAATTGCTGTCTATGATTTAGGTGGAGGTACATTTGATGTTTCTATTTTAGAAATTGGTGACGGGGTATTTGAGGTAAAATCTACAAACGGTGATACTTTTTTAGGAGGAGAAGATTTTGACGACGAAATAGTTAAATATTTAATAAACGAATTTAAAAAAGATAACGGAATAGATCTAAGAAATGATAAACTTGCTTTACAAAGACTTAAGGAAGCTGCAGAGAAAGCTAAAATTGAATTGTCTTCAGCGACTCAAACGGAAATTAATCTGCCATTTATAACCGCAGATAAAACTGGGCCTAAACATGTAAATTTAAAATTTACTAGAGCAAAATTAGAAGCTTTAGTTGAAGGTTTGATTGAAAAAACTTTAGCACCGTGCAAAACTGCCTTAAAAGACTCGGGATTTTCAGCAGCTGAAATAAATGAGGTAGTTTTAGTAGGTGGTATGACTAGAATGCCTAAAATTATAGAAACAGTTAAGAACTTTTTTGGCAAAGAGCCAAACAAAAGTGTAAATCCAGATGAAGTGGTAGCGATGGGAGCAGCTATTCAAGCTGGAGTGTTACAAGGAGATGTGAAGGATGTGCTTTTATTAGATGTTACTCCTTTATCATTGGGTATAGAAACTTTAGGTGGAGTTTCTACAAAATTAATAGATAAAAATACTACAATACCAACAAAAAAAAGTCAGGTTTTCTCAACAGCGGAAGACAACCAACCTGCAGTATCTATAAGAGTTCTACAAGGTGAAAGAGAAATGGCGGCTGACAATAAAATTTTAGGAAACTTCGAATTAGTTGGAATACCAAATGCACCTAGGGGAGTGCCACAAATCGAAGTAACTTTTGATATAGATGCAAACGGAATAGTAAATGTTTCTGCAAAAGATAAAGGTACTGGTAAGGAGCAAAAAATTCAGATTCAAGCATCTGGAGGTTTATCAGACGAAGAAATTAAAAAAATGGTTAAAGAAGCTGAAGCTAACAAGGATGCTGATAAAAAGAAAAGAGAGACAGTAGATGCAAGAAACCAAGCCGATAGTATCATTCACACTACGGAAAAGAGTTTAAAAGAACATGGTGATAAAATTTCTGCTGAAGAAAAGAAAGCTATAGAAACAGGAATATCTGAACTAAGAAATGCTCTTAAAGGCACAGATACAGAAGAAGTAAAAAAGAAAACTCAGAATTTAATTCAAGTTTCTATGAAGCTAGGTGAAGCTGTTTACAAAAGCCAACAAAAAGCAAAACCGAATAAACCAGATAACGATAAAAAAACTAAAGGTGATGACAAAGGAAAAGAAAATGTTGTCGATGCCGACTTTGAAGACGTAAAAGAAGACAAAGAAAAAAGCGCCTAAGATATAATAAAGGAGATACATCCTGTGGCAAAGAGAGATTATTATGATGTCTTAGGTGTTGGAAAAACCTCCACAAAAGAAGATATCAAAAGAGCATATAGAAAATTAGCTCTTAAATATCATCCAGATAAGACTAAAGGCGATAAAAAATCCGAAGAAAAATTTAAAGAAGCAAGTGAAGCTTATCACGTTTTATCTGACGAGAAAAGAAAAGCTAATTATGATCAATTTGGTCACGCGGCTTTTGAAGGTGCCGGAGGGGGTCAAGGTTTTAGTAACTTTGATTTTTCCTCATCATTTTCAGATATTTTTGAAGATTTTTTTGGAGACAGCTTTGGTGGAGGTTTTGACTCATCTTCAAGAAGATACAATAATAGAGGAAACGATTTAAGATACGACGTTAATATTTCTCTCGAGGATGCTTATAAAGGACTAGAAAAAAAAGTTAAGTACACAGCATATAAAAAATGTAAAGATTGTACTGGAAGTGGAGCAGCTAAAGGGTCAAAACCAATTATATGTTCTTATTGTAATGGGAAAGGCAAAATTAGAACTAACCAAGGTTTTTTTACTATTCAACAAACTTGTCATAATTGTAGTGGTTATGGCGAAACTATCAGCAAACCTTGTAATAGTTGCAATGGTAATGGCAAAATTCAAGGACAGGAAAATGTATCTGTTAGGATTCCTAAAGGTGTAGATGATGGAACAAGAATAAGATTATCTGGTAAGGGTGAAGCTGGAACAAAAGGTGCGACATCTGGAGACTTATATTTATTTATATCTATTGATAATCACAACATATTTAAAAGATCAGAGGAAAATTTGTATTACGAATTACCCATAACATTTTCTGATGCTGCACTGGGGACAACTGTTGAAGTGCCATCTATAGACGGAGGTAAATCTAAAATTAAGATACCTTCAGGAACTCAGCACGGAAAACAACTTAGATTAAGAGGAAAAGGTATGCCAGTCCTAAGAAGAAGCACATTTGGTGATTTATATATTAGAATTGTTACGGAGGTTCCTGTATCATTATCCAAAAGACAAAAAGAAATTTTAGAGGAGTTTAAAAAAATAGAGGATGATAAACCAAATCCGATGATGAAATCATTTTTTGAAAAAGCTAAAAAATTTTGGAAAAATTAATTAAATGTTCAAATTAATAATTATTTATGAAATCGTATTTATTCTTTTTTGGAATATTCTTTACCATTCTAGTTCGGGAGTAGAAAACTGGTTCCAAGAAAGATTCCTTTCAGCTATTTATACAGTTTTATCTACGATGGCTTTGGGTTTCAGTATTGTCTATATTATTTATATGACTCTAAAAATATCAGGTATTTCAGAAAAATTAAAAAATATTAGAGATCCTAGAAAAAATTAGAGGAATGAAAAAAATTAAACTAAGTATAACAGGCAGTTCAGGAAGAATGGGGAGGCACATAATAAACTCTGCTAAAAAAATAAAAAATTTTAAGATAATTTCAATTACTGAAAAAAAAGAATTATCAAAAAAAATAGCTGGATTAAAACCTCAAATTAATTCTGAAAAAGCGTTTAAGAATGCAAATATCATAATTGATTTTACAGTACCTAAAAGTACATTGGAAATTTTAAAAATTGCTAATAAATTAAAAAAGAAAGTAGTTATAGGAACTACTGGCTTCTCTAAAAGAGAGGAAAACCAAATAAGAAAATATTCTAAAAAAATACCAATACTTAAAGCAGGCAATATGAGCTTAGGAGTGAATCTTTTGATGTACTTAACTGAAATAGCTTCGAGATCATTAAATAATAATTTCCAAAGTAAAGTTTTTGAAATCCACCATAAACGAAAAAAAGATCATCCTTCAGGGACAGCATTAATGCTTGGGAAGGGTATAGCTGTAGGGAAAAAAAAAAATTTATATAATTTAATGGGTAAAAAATTTCTAAATAAAAAATCTTTTCCATATGGTAAAAAAATTAATTTTAATTCATTAAGAAAGGGATCGGTCGTAGGTAAACATGAGGTTTCTTTCTCAAGTGGAAAAGAAACAGTTACTTTGAATCATGAAGCGTTTGACAGGGCACTTTTTGCTGAAGGTGCGCTGTTGGCAGCAAGATGGATTAAAAGCAAAAAACCTGGCTTATATTCCATGAGAAATGTTTTGAACTTTAAGTAAATTCTAGTAAGTGAGTAATAAAAAAAAGTCTAAAAATATCCTTAAGATTTTAAATCAAACCTACCCAAAAGTTCCAATTCCTTTAAATTATAAAAATATATTTACTCTTTTGATTTCTGTTTTGCTTTCAGCTCAATGCACTGATGTAAATGTAAATAATGTGACCAAAAATATTTACCCAAAATATAATCATCCAAAACATTTTGTTAAATTAGGTAGAAAAAAAATTGAAAAATTGATTAGAAGAATTGGTATCTTTAGAGTAAAAGCTAAAAGCATTTTTTATCTCTCAAAAATTCTTGTTAAAAAATACAATGGAAAAGTTCCAAGAACTTATGAGGAGCTTGAAAACCTTCCAGGTGTAGGTCATAAAACAGCTAGTGTTGTTATGTCTCAAGGTTTTGGTTATCCAGCGTTTCCTGTTGACACTCATATTCATCGCCTAGCTCAAAGATGGGGTTTAACTAATGGAAAGAGTGTAGTTCAAACTGAAAAAGATTTAAAAACAGTTTTTCCAAAGAAATATTGGAATAGACTCCATTTGCAAATAATTTGGTATGGTAGAGAATACTGTAAAGCTAGAGAATGTTACGGTATAGCTTGTAAAATTTGCAAAAGTTGCTATCCAAATAGAAAAAAACCAATTAAAACAAAAAAAGCTTGATATGAAAATCTTGGGTATAGGCAATGCAATTGTAGATGTCATTTGTAAAGTAGATGATGCTTTCTTAACTAGCAATAACTTAACGAAAAGCACTATGAAACTAGTTGATGAAATTCAATTTAAAAGTCTTTTGGCTAATTTAAAAATTGAAGAAACGATTTCAGGAGGTTCAGTAGCAAATACAATTGTTGGACTTTCACAATTAGGAAATGATGTTGGCTTTATTGGAAAAATAAGCAATGATAAATTAGGCATTAAATACGAAGAAGGTTTAAAAAAGGAAAAAGTAAAATACTTCTATTCGAAAAAAAAGGAAATTTTACCGACTGGTACTTGTTTAATATTAATTACACCAGACTCTGAAAGAACAATGTGTACCTTTCTTGGAACCGCAGGCAAAATAAATGAGAATGACGTAGACATAAATGCTGTTAAAAACAGTGAAATTTTATTTCTTGAAGGTTACCTCTTGGATGAAGGGGAGCCTAAAAAGGCTTTCGATAAAGCTATTAAAAACTCAAATAAAGTTTCAATGTCCTTATCAGATTTATTTTGTGTAGAAAGACATAAAAAACATTTTTTAGATTTAGTAAAAAATAAATTAGATATCACATTTGCTAATGAGCAGGAGATTGTGTCTCTTTTAGATGTTAAAAATTTTAATGACGTTATTGAATTTTCAAAACAACTTAAAAAAACAATTATAATTACTAGAGGAGAAAAGGGATCAGTAGCAATTAATAATGAGGAAGTTGTTGAGTGTGAGAGCAGAAGAAATCTTAAAATTGTCGACCTAACGGGTGCCGGTGATCTTTTTGCAGCTGGGTTTTTCCATGGTCAAATCAATAATTTAACAATTAAAGAAAGTTTGGAAAGAGGCACAGAGATGGCTTCAAAAATTATTCAAAAAATTGGCGCTAGACTAAATTAATTTTTTTTTTTCTTTTGAAACTCCCCCTACCTTTTTTTGGTTTTACAACTCTTTTTCTATATTTTCTGGTAAATAGTTCAATTGCAATTTTATTTCTTTTTTTCAAATCTTATAACCTTCTTTGCTATTAATAATAAAATTTTTATCCTTAAATTCATCAATAATTTTTTTTCTCAATCGGTATATATGAGTTTCTACCGTGTGTGTATCTGCATCTGAAGCGTACTTCCAAACTGTCTCTAATATAAATTTTTTCTTTAAAAAATCCTTTTTTATAAATAATAATTCTATTAGATGAATTTCTTTTTCAGTAACAATTACGAAAGAATTGTTTTTTTTAAGTTTTTTTTCATTTTTATCTAAAATGTAATCTTTTATTTCAATAGAGGAGTTTGAAGAAAATTTCTTTCTTGCGGATAATTCAACTACTTTTTTATTGAGTTCGTTAATATTAACTGGAATATTAAGCTTCTCGTCAAATTTAAAATTTTTAAAGTCTTTTAATTTACTAATCAGAATTTTATTTGAGGAAATTTCATTTAATGATCTCTGTGCATTTTTATCTTTTAATATGGACTCATGAATTAACAAAACATCATATCTATTAGATAGTTCATTAATCTCGTTTTTCTTTATAAAACTCAAATTAAAATTTAAATGTTCTTTAAGTTCTTTCAATGAATTGTTAAAATCACTCTCAGCGATACATAAAATATTAATTTTGTTATCAATATGCATATTAAACTAAAAAATAAAAAAATATATTTTGGAGATTATAAGGTAAAATGTGCTATTGGTAAAAGAGGAATTTCATTCAAAAAAAAAGAAGGTGATGGTTTTACACCAAAAGGCTCATTTAGATTTAAATACTTATTCTACAGAAAAGATAGAGTTCTTAAAATCAAATCTTTCTTAAAAAAAATTGTAATAAAAAAAAATATGGGTTGGTGTGATGACCCAAAATCTAACTACTATAATAAATTAATAAAATTTCCTTTTAGATCTAGCGCAGAAAAACTTTATAAAAAAGAAAATATTTACGATATAATTTTAGTAATTAATTATAACATTAGTCCAACAATAAAAGGAAAAGGAAGTGCTATATTTTTACATATAGCAAAAAAAAATTATAAACCAACAAAAGGATGTGTAGCAATTTCAAAAAGAGATATGTACCTACTATTAAATTTTATAAATAAACGAACAAAGTTTTTTATTTCTTAACCCTTTCTCCAAATATAGCAGAGCCAATTCTTAAAAAAGAAGCATTGAAATTTAATGCAGTCTTGTAATCCCCTGACATCCCCATACTCAAATCCTTTAGTTTGAGAGTTGAATTTAAATTACTTAAGAATTTAAAATGTTTTTCTTCCTGATCGTCATTTGGCGGAATCGTCATAAGACCTATTATATTTAAATTAGTTTCTTTTTGACAAAATTGATAAAAGTCATTTACATGCTTAGGGTTTAAGCCAGACTTTTGACCCTCCTCACCAACATTTACTTGAATAAAATAATTCAATTTTTTGTTAGAATTTATTTCGGCCTTATTTAATGTTTCTGCTAGTTTTTGATTATCTAAAGAATGTACATAGTGAAATATTTCAACAGCTTTCTTAGCTTTATTAGTTTGTAATTTACCAACCATATGAAGTTTAATATCTATATTTTTTTCTAAAGTATTCATCCATTTTTTTTCAGCTTCTTGAACTTTGTTTTCACCAAAATGTAAATGACCATACTCAATTAGTGGTTTTATTTGAGGTAAATCAAAAGTTTTACTAATTGCAACTATATTTGTTTTATAATTATTATTATCAATAAAAGATTTTATTTTATTATATCTTTCGATTATTATATTCATAATGTTTATATCTAAAAACAATTACTACCTATATATTGAAAATACTCAAACATTAAATTTAAGTTTATTAAAAAAAAGAAATAAATTCATAATCATTTACAGAACCAGCGGTAAACTTGAAAGTATTCAACATCTCAGACGTTTTAAAAGAGAGTGTAGTAAGAGAGCAATTAAATTTTATGTTGCTAATGATTTAGTCGCTGCTATTAAATGCAAAGCTGATGGATTATATATCTCGTCTCACAATAAAAAATATTATCATGGTGAGTTTCTAAATAAGACGCTTAAAATCATTGGATCTGCACATAATTTAAGAGAAATACATCAGAAAAAAGTGCAAAGATGCAAAAACATAGTCTTTTCAAGATTGTTTAAAACAAATTATCAAAATAAATTAGATTATTTAGGTATAGTAAGGTTCAATTTAAGAAAGTTAAGTTTTAATACTGAATTGATACCGCTTGGCGGTATTAGACATAAGAATCTTAATTCACTTAAACTAGTAAAGTCTGACTCTTTCGCATTATTATCGGAGCTAAAAAAAAAGCCGGCGATAATTCGCCGGCTTTTTTAAATAATTTGTTACTAATTAGAATGCAAAAGTAAACGTTAAGAACGTTTCTTTTTCATCGCTATTTAATGTGTAACTTTCATTTTCAAAGTCATCCATTGATAGAGCAACAGTTAATCCACCCATAGTATAAGCAGCTTGGATTGATTGTACTTCTAACTCAACATCAGCAGTCGTATCTGTGTAAGATAAGTCTGATTTTTGGATTGAATAAGAAACTGATAGGTCATCATTTACTGCGAAACCAATACCGTATTCTCTGTTTTCGTAGTCTTCAAACGTACTAGCAGCAACTGTTCCACCTATAGCTGTAGCGACATAACCTCTACCATAACCTACAGTAACGTTACCCATAGCGTAACTTACACCCCAGTTACCAGCTTCAGGGTTTTGTTTAACGCCTGAACCTATATCACCTGGATCAAAGTAGTCAGCTTTAACGTTTAAGCCATCCATCGGTACCATTGTTACAGCGTACTGACTGTGGTTATCACCAACAAATGCATTAGCTGTTCCTGACACAGCGTTCGTAATCGACTGTGTAATTGCAGCGCCTGAAGCATTTTTACTGTTGATAGAAGTATCACCGATTGATCTACCTGCAAACACTCTTGTGCTTAAAGGTAACAAACCAGCTGGTGAATGATACTGTATTGAGTTATATGAACTCAAGTTTGTACCATGAACAAATCCACCTGTGTCTCCGTTATCAGTTGGTACTCCAAATGCAGAAGAAAGTCCTGCCCACTTACCTTTAGCAAGTGATCCTTCTGAAGAGTATACAGCAACTGTACCGTAGTCAGTTGTTACTTCTAATCTAGAATCGTCGATTCCAGCGCCTGAAGTAGTTTCAGCACCAGAGTCTAATTCTGCTTGCCACTTCCATGTCCAGCCATTATCCATTTCGCCAGAAGCATTGAAAGTAACTTCGTTTGCAATACCAAGTGCTTTACCGTCGTTATTAGCACCAGTCGTACTGTCCGAACTAGAAATGTGGTAGGACATAGCCGCAGTACCTTGTACAGATACTTCGCCAGCAAAAGCTGAACTAGCAATAACTACAGAAGCAAATATGGATAACAAACCTTTAGTTATATTTTTCATATTATTTCCTTTGTTGTTTATGTTAATATTAACTGAGCTAAATATATTTTTATTTTGATGAGGTTTCTGTTAAATAACCCGTTTTCGTTGGTTTTTTTGCTGACTGTTGTATATATACAACACTCAAAAATATGAGGAATTATTGGGATTTTTAGCCTTTAAAAATCAATAAAATTGCAAAACTCGGACATTAAGAATATTGTGAGTAAATTTACTAAAAATATGTCTAAATTTCTTAAAATCTCAATTTTTTTCAGCTGTTTCCTTATTTTATCAGAGTGTGGATTGTATAAACCAGTTGATACTAGGAAAAATCCAATTTCAGGAAAAGAAAGGGCAAGGAAAAATGTTGAGGAAGGAAGAGGAATTTCTTTAAAAGGTATTGCTACTGGAAGAGGAAAAACCACATATGAATTTAGTACTTCAAATCCTATGTGGAGAGCGACATTAGAAATTTTAGACTTTCTTCCATTAAGTACAGTTGATTATTCTGGAGGAGTCATAATCTCAGATTGGTATAGTGACCGGACAAATCAAAATGATTCAATTAAAATATCTGTAAGATTTTTATCAAATGAACTACAAACTAATAGCTTAAATATAATAGTCCATAAAAGATCTTGCCAAAGTTCATCAAATTGTACCGTAAAAAAAATCAAATCTAAAATTGAGGAAGAGCTTAAAATTTCAATTTTAAAAAAAGCTGCTTTGCTCGAAAAAGAGAGTAAAGAAAAGAAAAAATAATTTTATCACAATGGAAAGAGTGAGCTTTCATTCAATTGAAAAAAAATGGCAAAAAAAGTGGTCTAAAAAAAAACAGTACAAAGATAATCAGAAAAAATTTTATTGCTTAGAAATGTTTCCTTATCCATCTGGAAAAATTCACATGGGACACGTTAGAAATTATACTATCGGAGATGTGATAGCACGCTACAAATCTATGCGAGGATATAATGTTTTACATCCTATGGGTTGGGACGCTTTTGGTTTGCCCGCTGAAAACGCCTCTAGAGAAAATAATTTAAATCCAAAGAAATGGACTGAAAAAAATATTGCCGAAATGAAAAGACAACTAAAAATGCTCGGGTTATCTATAGATTGGGATTTAGAAATCTCTACTTGTGATGAAAAATATTACAAGCATCAGCAGGAATTGTTCATTGATTTTTATGAACATGGTTTAGTTTCTAGAAAAGAAACATATGTAAATTGGGATCCAGTTGAACAAACAGTCTTAGCGAACGAGCAAGTAATTAATGGAAGAGGATGGCGCTCAAATGCTGTCGTAGAGAGAAAAAAATTATCTCAGTGGTTTTTTAATATTTCAAAATTTTCTGAAGAACTCTTGTCTGATTTAGATAAATTAGAAAATTGGCCAAACAAAGTAAAAACTATGCAAAAAAATTGGATAGGAAAATCTTTTGGATGTGAAATTGACTTTAATGTCGAAGGGAATTTGCCTATTAAGAAAATCAAATGTTTTACAACAAGACCTGATACATTATTTGGTTTTTCTTTCTTGGCTTTATCTGTTGATCACCCCCTATCTGAATATTTCATAAAAGATCAAGAATTCATAAAATTTAAAGACGAATGTTCAAAAACAGGAACCACGGAGGAATCTATAGCTCAAGCTGAAAAGATTGGTTTTAAAACTAATCTATTAGCTGTCAATCCTTTAGACAAAAATAAAAAAGTACCAGTTTATTTTGCCAATTTTGTCTTAATGGATTATGGTTTTGGGGCAGTATTTGGATGCCCAGCCCACGATCAAAGAGATTTTGATTTTGCCAAGAAGTATAAATTGGAAATTAAAACAGTCGTTAAACCTTTAGAAGAAAAAGATACTTACAAAGTGAAAGACGAAGCATACTCTGGAAGTGGTACAATTATTAATTCAGATTTATTAAATGGCTTAAAGGTACCAAATGAATCTATAGCTAAGACAATAGATCTTCTGCAGGAAAAAAAATTAGGAAAAAAAACAATTAATTACAGATTAAAAGATTGGGGTATATCAAGACAAAGATATTGGGGTTGTCCAATTCCTGTCGCTTACGATGAAACGGGGAAAGTATTCTTGATACCTAAAAAAGATTTGCCTGTTAAATTACCTGAGAAAGTGGACTTAAATTTCAAAGGAAATCCTTTATACAACGCCAAAGATTGGAAAAAAGTAAAAATAGGTGGAAAAAATCTAACGAGAGAAACTGACACACTTGATACATTTGTGGATTCATCCTGGTACTTTATGAGATTTTGCTCTCCAAAATTCAGTGAAGGACCCTTTGATTTAAAAAAACTGAACTATTGGATGCCAGTTGATCAATACATCGGAGGTGTAGAACATGCAATATTACATTTATTATACTCACGTTTTTTTATGAAAGCGATCAAAAAAACTAATCAAGAAGTTAAAGACTCTGAACCGTTTAGAGGATTGTTTACCCAGGGTATGGTTTGCCATCAAACTTATAAAGATGGTAAAGGAAAATGGATATCTCCAGACGAGACTGAAAAAGATAACTTGGGAAATATTATAAGCAAAAATAATAAAGAAAAGATAATAGTTGGTCCTTCAGAGGCAATGTCTAAATCAAAGAAAAATATTATAGATCCAGAAAGTATGATTAAAATTTATGGAGCGGATGCAGTAAGGTGGTTTATTTTATCTGACAGCCCTCCAGAAAAAGATGTTCAATGGTCTAACCAAGGGGTTAATGCAGCTTACAAATTTTTACAAAAAATATGGAATTTAAACAATAGTATTTTAAATCGTAAAGAGGCAAAGATTAGCAAAGAAGAAGAAGAAAAATTTAATGATGAATTTAATAACTATATAATCAAGATAACCAATTCAATAGAGAACTTTCAACTTAATGTTGCGGTAGCCAGCGTGTACGAAATTTACCATTTGATAAATAAGTATATAACTGAAGATATAGGAAACAAATGTATAAGAAATAATTTAAAAAATTTAATGAGTGTGATGGTGCCTTTTACACCTCATTTGGCTAGTGAATGTTTGGAAAAATTTGATAAATCAGATGCAGAAATATGGCCAAAAATAAGCCAAAAATCTATAAAAAATCAAATAATTAAAATTGCTGTCCAAATCAATGGCAAAACTAGAGATGTTATAAGTATAGAAAAAGATTTGAACGAAAAAGAAGTAGTTTCTATATCTAAGAAAAACGCAAAAATAAATAAAAGTTTAGCAAATAAAAATATAATTAAGATTATTTTTGTAAAAAATAAGATTATCAATTATCTTGTAAAATAAATTGTTTTATGACAAAAAAACTAATCATTGCCATTTTGCTTTTTTTTGCTTTTTCTTCGTGTGGATTTAAGCCACTTAATCAAATAGAAAAAAATAATTATTTTGTAAATAATATAAATTCTGAGGGAGAAAAAAGAATTGCTTATTTTCTAAAAGAAAAGATTCTTTTGAACTCTAAATCTAACGCTAAAAATAAATTTAATATAAATTTAAAAATAAAAAAAGATAAAGAAATAAAAGAAAAGAAAATATCGGGTAAAATATCGAGCTACAAAGTAATTTTGAATGTAATTTTACTTATTGAGGATATTGAAAATTCAAAGAAAATAAGCAATAATTTTATAAAATCCACTGCATACAATGTAGCAAACAATCACTCAGACACTTTGACAAATGAAAAGAAAGCCACTGAACTGCTTACCGAAGAAATTTCTGATGATATTACAAATTTCTTAATTATTTATTTAAATCGATGATATTAAAAAGTTTTTTAATAGAAAGAAATATTCAATTACTAGAAAAATATAATATAGCTTTAATATATGGTGAAAATGAAGGTATAAAAGCTAGCCTCAAAAAAAACATTAAAAATAGTAGTAAAGGCGTTGAAACGATAACTATTTTTCAAGACGAGATAATAAAAAATAATGAAATTTTAATTAAAGAACTAAGCAATCCCTCTTTGTTCAGTTCAAAAAAAATAATTTTTTTACACGAAATAACTGATAAAATTTATAAACAGATTATTGATTGTTTAGATTTGACAAATGAAGACCTAAAAATTTTTATTTTTTCTCCAATCCTTGATAAAAAATCAAAAATTAGAAATTTTTTTGAAAAAAGTAAAAAATTAGCTATAATACCGTGCTATCAAGACACTGAGCGTAATCTTATAATTTATTTAAATACTGAACTAAGAGACTTTAAAGGAGCCTCACATGAAATTATAAACCTTATTATATCTAACTCAAATTCAGACAGAAGAATAATAGACAATGAATTAATAAAAATAAAAAGTTTTTTTACAAATAAGATCATTGAAACAAGTCAGTTATTAGAACTTTTAAATATAAAGTTGAGCAGAGATTTTGACGAAATAAGAGATGCCTCATTACTTGGATATAAAAAGAAAGTAAATTTATTGTTAGGACAAGTTCAATTTCAAACTGAAGATTACATATTTTATTTAAACAATCTGTCCAGAAGAGTAGCAAAATTACACGAAATCAAAAGAATAAATGAAGATACCAATGATATCGAATTGGCTCTAGATATGTTGAAATCAAAGGTTTTTTGGAAGGATAAACCAGTGTACATAGAACAACTTAAAAAATGGAGTCTTATAGAACTAACAAAGACGTTGACTGAGATAGGCAAGGTTGAGCTGATGATGAAAAAAAACTCTATGGTAAGAAGCGATGTTTTGATTAAAGATTTGTTGATTAATGTTTGTAATCGTGCTGCTAACGCTGCCTAAGAAGTTTGGATACTAATTCAAATTGATCAATATTTTTATATTCTACAACTATTCTTCCTGAATTATTTTTCCGATTTATAATATTTACTTTTAATCCTAGATTGCTCTCTATTAAATTTTGAACCTCTTCAATATTCGAGTCTATTTGTTTGTCCAATTTAAAAGGTTTCTTTTTATTTTTTGAGAGACTCTCAACTTGCCTGGAAGTTAGTCTCTTCTTAACTATATCTTCTGCTATTTCTGAAGCTTGAGGCATTCCTATTAGAGGTCTTGCCTGACCAGCAGTCAGTAGCCCTTCCTCTAACATTGATATCACGTCTTTTGGCAAGGTTAATAATCTCAAGGTATTACTAACATGGCTTCTGCTTTTAGAAATAAATTTTGCTATTTTTTCGTGATCGTAACCAAATTCTTTGTGCAACCGCTCGTAGCCTTTAGCTTCTTCTACAGAATTTAAATTCTCACGCTGAATGTTTTCAACTATAGCCACCTCTAAAGCTTCATTATCATCCAATTCTAAAACAACTACGGGAACTTCATGTAAACCCGCTCTTTGAGCTGCTAGCCACCTTCTTTCTCCGGCAACTATTTGGAACTTGCCAGGGTCCATTTTATCCGTTCTTACAGCAATGGGTTGAATTAACCCATTTTGTTTTATTGAATTAGATAACTCGATTATTTTCTCCTCGTCAAATTTAATTCTTGGCTGATATGGATTTCTATTTAGATCTCCTATTTGACAGTTTTTTTGGCTAAGATTTTTTTCCGGTTTATCGTTGTTGTTTGGGCTTTCTAGACTGGTATCACCAAATAAAGCTGACAAACCTTTTCCAAGACCTTTTTTTTTAAATTTGCTCATTTTATATTCATGTTCCAAATTGTTTTTGATTTAAAAATTCATCAGCAAGATTAAAATAAGATTTACTACCCAAACAGTTTTTGTCATAAACTATGCAAGGCATTCCATGTGATGGTGCTTCGGATAGTCTTACGTTTCTTGGAATTACGGTTCGATAGACTTTGTCTTTAAAATATTTTCTTGCTTCAAGATCTACCTGAGATGAAAGCTTATTTCTTTTGTCAAACATTGTTAAAAGTATTCCTCTTATTTTTAATTGCGGATTCAGATTTTCTTTAATTCTTTCTATTGTCTTTACCAATTGAGTTATACCCTCTAAAGCAAAAAATTCAGTTTGCAAAGGCACTAGCAATTCATCGGCTGCAACCAGTGCCATTATTGTTAAGAGGCTTAGCGATGGCGGGCAGTCTATAAAAATATTTTCGTACTCTCTTAAGAAATCATTGTTCTGATCTTGTAAAATTTCTTTTAATAAAAAAGCTCTTCTTTGATCATTTGCAGTCTCTACCTCTAAACCTGACAGATTTACATTAGACCCTATCAAATCAAGTCCTCTTATATTACTAGCTTGTATTATATTTTTAACTTCGTTTCCTCCAATCAATAAATTATAGACGTTTTTTTCATTATCATTATTAGATTTTCCTAACCCTGTTGTGGCATTTCCCTGAGGATCTAAATCGATCACTAATATCTTCTTGTTTTTTTGCGCTAATGCAGTGGCAAGGTTAATTACTGTGGTTGTTTTTCCAACCCCGCCCTTTTGATTAATCACTGATATTATAGATTTGGTCACTCTATTTGTTAATATTTACTATCAATACTCTCGAATCTTTATTAGTTAAGCTTGTCTCCAATCTATACTTATAATTCAAATCTTTTGAAAGTTTATTAAGCTCTTCCTGTGCACTCTTTCCCTTTAATATTATTAATTTATGACTTTTAGTTGCAATTTCACGTGAAATTCTTATTACTTCAGGCAATTTTTTAAATGCTCTAGAAACTATGTAGCCACTATCTAATATATGAGATTGATAATCATTCTCATATATATAACATTTAATATTTAAACTATTAATAGCATCCTTAAGAAAATGACATTTAGCTTTAGATTTTTCGTAAAGTTTCACGTGAAACTTGTGATTCTTATTAAATATTGAAAGTATTAACCCAGGAAAACCTGCTCCAGAGCCAAGATCAGCTAAAGAATCAGACTTGTTGAAATCAATAAATTTAACCAACTGAGCAGAATCTAGTATGTGTCGACTCCAAGCTTCTTTTTCAGTATTTTTTGATATTAAATTGTATTTATTATTAAATTTTAATAATAAATTGAGAAATAAATCTAATTTTTTTATATCTTCAAGGGTAAAACCCAAATTCTTTAAAATAGCCTTAACTTCATCAGCCTTCATCAAGCAGATTTTGTCATTTTTAATTTTTTTATGTATCCAAGAAGTATTATTGCTGCTGCAGGAGTTACTCCGTCTATTCTAAGAGCTTGACCTAATGTTTTGGGTCTTATTTCATTTAATTTAGACTTAATCTCATTCGATAGACCGCTAAAAGAGTCATACTTAATGCCCTCAGGTATCATTATTCCTTCATCCTTCTTGAAGGCTTTAATATCGTGGGACTGCCTGTTAAGATATCCAGAGTAATGAGCATCAATTTCAACCTGCTTATCAATTCGTTCACCATATTGAGGTATGTTGGCCCATATTGTTCTTAGTTTATTTAGATCTACATTTTTTAAAGATAGAACTTCAAGACCAGATCTTTTAACTCCATCCTTAGCAATTTTAATCGAATGTTTAGCAGCTGCATTTGGCGAAATTAAATTATTTTTTAATTCATAAACAACATGGGTCAATTTTTTTTGTTTGTCTAAAAATTTTATTTTTCTAACTTTACTAACTAAATTAATTTTAATTCCTAATGGAGTTAATCTTTGATCTGCATTATCTGCTCTAAGAGAAAGTCTATACTCAGCCCGAGAGGTAAACATACGGTATGGCTCTGAAACACCTTTCGTAATTAGATCGTCAATCATAACGCCTATATAAGACTCTGATCTATCCAAAATAAATTCTTTCAGCATCCTTACTTTTAAAGCTGCATTTACACCTGCTATTAATCCTTGAGCGGCGGCTTCCTCATAACCTGTAGTCCCATTTATTTGTCCTGCTAAAAATAGAGATTTTATTTTTTTTGTCTCTAAAGTAGGTTTTAACTCTCTTGGGTCCACATAATCGTACTCGATTGCGTATCCCGCTCTTTTCATTTTTACATCCTCTAAACCCTTGATTTTAGCCAATATTTTAAGCTGTATTTCTTCTGGAAGGGATGTAGAGATACCATTTGGGTAAATAGTATTGTCCTTTAATCCCTCTGGTTCTAAAAATATTTGATGTTGTTGTTTTTCCTTAAACTTTACAATTTTATCCTCTATGGCAGGACAGTACCTAGGTCCTATCCCTTTAATGTTTCCTGAATACATTGCGCTTCTTGAAATATTGTCACTAATTATTTTATGCACATCATTATTAGTATAGGTTACACCACATGATATTTGCTTATTTGATAATTCTTCCGTCAATGATGAAAAAAAATAAGGATTTTCGTCCGCTTCCTGCATTTCGATACCGTCATAATTAATAGTAGAACCATCTAATCTTGGAGGTGTTCCAGTTTTTAATCTTCCAATTTTCATACTAAATTTTGCTAATTGTTCGCTTAAGCCAGTAGATGGTTTTTCATCAAAACGCCCTGCTGGAATTTGAGTTTCGCCAATATGGATTAGGCCATTTAAAAAAGTGCCAGTGGTTAATATTATTTGCTTGCATCTAACTTCTTTGCCACTTTGGCAAATAAAACCCTTGATCTCGTCTTCTTTGAAAATAAATTTAATCACAGGATCAGCTACAACTGTTAAATTTTTATAATTTAACAAAGTTTCTTGCATATATTTTTTGTATAGGGCTCTGTCAGACTGTGTTCTTGGCCCCCTAACAGCTGGTCCTCTACTTCTGTTAAGTAATCTAAATTGAATGCCCGATTTGTCAGCCACTTCTCCCATAACCCCATCTAAAGCATCTATCTCTCTAACAAGATGGCCTTTACCAAGTCCTCCTATTGCAGGGTTACAGGACATCTCCCCTATAGTTTCTATCTTATGAGTAAAAAGAGCAGTATTTACACCGATTCTAGCCGATGCTGCAGCTGCTTCACACCCAGCATGTCCACCGCCTATAACGGCTATCTCATAGTCTAAATTACTCATAACTTAAATGTATCTGTATAAATTGATTTTACAAGATGTATTTTTTGCTAATTATTTACCAATACAGAAATCTTGGAAGATAGCTCCTAGTATCTCTTCCACATCAACCTTCCCTACAATGCTCCCTAAGTGTCTTGTAGCTTGTCTTAAATCCTCTGCGGCTATTTCTATCTCCTTGGATTGATCCTTTTCCAGAAATTTTTCTATTTCTTTAAGAGCGGCATTTAGTTTGGCTCTATGCCTTTCTCTAGTTATTAGAATATTATTATTTTTCATAAATTTTGTAGATAGTTTATCTTTAATTAATTTAATCAAACTATCAATATTTTTATTTTTAATCACTGAAATTAAAATTTGATCGTTTTTTTTAAATTCGTTTTTTGAAACTTTTTTATTTAAATCTGACTTATTAAAAACCAGGATACAATCTTTATTTATTAATTTTTTTAAATCCTTGTTAATTGACTTTTTAGAAGAGTCGATCATGATTAATGTTAGGTCAGAGTGTTTTGCCTTTTTGATAGCTCTTTTAATACCTTCCTTTTCAATTTTATTTTTAACTTTTCTGATACCGGCTGTATCTGCTAAAATAACTGGATAACCATCAATATTGAGATATGTCTCTATTACATCTCTCGTTGTGCCCTCTTGTTCAGAAACTATAGCTGCCTCTCTTTTAGAAAGTAGATTAAGTAAGGAGGATTTGCCTGCGTTTACTTCTCCAATAATAGATATCCTAAATCCATCCCTAATTTTTTCTCCAATTTTTTGATCTTCAAGTATTTTTTTAATATCTTTATGCACTTGCTTTATTGAGATTTGCACTTCATTCAAAACGTTTTCAGGCAAATCGTCTTCGGCAAAATCTATTTTAGCCTCAATATAAGATAGTGATTTTATTAGTTTTTCTCTTAAAGAATTATAGTGATTTGAAGCATTGCCCTGTATAAGCTTAATAGCTTGTTGTCTTTGCTGTTCTGTTTCTGCATGGATTAAATCTCCAATACTTTCAGCTTCTAATAAATCCATTTTATTATTTTGAAATGCAAGTTTAGTAAATTCTCCTGGCTCGGCTAATCTACAGTTTTCCTGATTTCCCAATACCTTTAAAAAATAACTAATTACAGCGTTGCTTCCATGAGTATGAAACTCTACTAAATCTTCTCCGGTGTAGCTGTTAGGTCCAGGAGACCATAATAATAAACCCTCATCGATCATCTTGTTATTTGAAGGATTATAAAACTTACAAATATTTACCTCTTTGGATTTAATATCGTTTTTCTTTGTTATTAATTTTGAAATTTGAAGACTGTCTTTCCCAGACAATCTTAAAATTGCAATCCCAGAGGGACCTCTTCCTGTTGATACTGCGAATATATTCATTTGTTTTTTTTTAATTTTTCAATAGCATAGAATATATGAAAAATACTATTTCTTTTAATACTAAGTTTGGCTGGATTTCAGCTACAGAAATCAATCAAAAAATAACTAAAATTCAATTTATTAAGGTTAAAAATACTGGTGTATTTTCTAAAAATTTAAAAAATCTCCGAAGATATTTTTTAGCTTATTTTGAAGGGAACATAAAAACTTTGAAAGCACCAATTAAAATCATAGGTAACTCAACGCAAAGAAAAATATGGAATGAATTAAAAAAAATTCCAAAAGGTGAAACAAAAAGTTATGGAAATATCGCCAAAAGATTAAAAATGTCACCTAGGTATGTAGGTAGGGTTTGTGGAGAAAACAAACTCGTCCTGATTGTTCCTTGTCATAGGGTAATTAAGTCAGATGGATCCTTAGGAGGATTTTCTGCGACAGAAGGAGTTAAATTAAAGGAAAGATTATTAAATTTTGAAAAAATTAGCTAGGTTTATTCATTGAAACGAAGAAATCAGCATTATTTTTAGTGTTTTTAAGCTTGGACATTAAAAATTCTATTCCATCCATCGTGCCCATAGGGCTAATAATTCTTCTTAGAACGTTAACTTTAGTTAAGTCTTCTTTTTTGAATAAAAGTTCTTCTCTTCTTGTTCCTGAACGAGTTATGTCAATCGCAGGATAAATTCTTTTGTCTGCAATTTTTCTATCTAAAATTAATTCAGAATTACCTGTTCCTTTAAATTCTTCAAAGATCACCTCGTCCATTCTGCTACCGGTGTCAATTAAAGCTGTAGAAATAATCGTCAAGGAACCGCCTTGTTCTATATTTCTTGCAGCTCCAAAGAATCTTTTTGGTCTTTGAAGAGCATTAGCATCAACACCTCCGGTTAAAACCTTTCCAGAGCTAGGTACAACAGCATTGTAGGCTCTTCCTAGTCTCGTTATAGAGTCTAAAAGAATAATTACATCTTTTTTGTGTTCGGTTAATCTTTTTGCTTTTTCGATAACCATTTCGGCTACCGCAACGTGTCTTGAGGCTGGTTCATCGAAAGTTGAACTTATTACTTCGCCTTTTACTGAACGTTGCATGTCAGTTACTTCTTCAGGACGTTCATCTATTAGCAAAACCATCAAATAACACTCAGGATGATTTTTAGCTATAGAGTCCGCAATGTTTTGCAGAATAATTGTTTTACCTGCTTTTGGAGGAGAAATAATTAGAGATCTTTGACCCTTTCCAATTGGACTAACTAAATCGATTAATCTAGCAGTTTGATCTGGTTTTTTTTCTATTTCATTTTTTTCAATTTCCATCTTTAATTGTTTGTTTGGGTAAAGAGGAGTTAAATTATCAAAGGCTATCTTGTTTCTTCCTTTTTCTGGATTCTCAAAATTTATTTGGTTTACTTTCAATAGTGCAAAGTATCTTTCTGCATCTTTTGGGGCTCTTATTTCTCCTTCGACTGAGTCTCCTGTTCTGAGACCAAATCTTCTAATTTGGCTTGGGCTAACGTAAATATCATCTGGGCCTGGTAAATAATTAGATTCTATAGCTCTTAAAAAACCAAAGCCATCTTGCAGTACCTCTAGTACTCCAGCGCCAGTTATTTGCTCATTTTTTTCTGCTAATTTTTTTAATATAGCAAATAATATTTCTTGCTTTCTAAGAGTGCTGGGGTTTTCTATTCCTAATTTTTCAGCTTCTGCAATAAGCTCTGATGGGCTTTTTTTCTTAAGTTCTTGTAGGTTCATATTTGATTGCTTGTTTACTAGGTAAGTAGTTTTAATATAAGTTCTTTTATAATAATTTCAAGCCCTATAATGGCTTAAATATAACAAGAAATACTACGATAATAAGCAGAATAGTGGGTACTTCATTGAATATTCGATAAAATCTTGGTGAGTAACTATTTTCGTTAACTTCAAATTTTCGCAAACAATTAAGCAAGAAAAAGTGATAAATGCTCAAAATAATTACAAAAATTAACTTTAGTTGTAACCATAGATCAGAAAGACTCTGCAAACCAATTGAGTGAATTAAAAGAAATCCAAAAATCCAAGATAAAATCATAGCAGGATTCATTATGTAAAAGAAAAGTCTTCTTTCCATAATTTTAAACGTATTGTCTTGTCCAACATTGTCTTTGGTTTCTGAATGGTAAACAAATATCCTAGGAAGATATAGTAAGCCTGCCATCCAAGATATCACTGCGATTAGATGTAGGGCTTTAAAGGTTAAATATGCATTCATTTATTATATATATTTACTTATTAAATGTTTGAATAAATTTATGTGATCTTCATTATCGTTTAAGCAAGGGATCAAATCAAAATTTTCTCCACCTGCATTTACAAAACTTTCTTTGCCCTGTATTAAAATTTCTTCCAAAGTTTCTACACAATCAGATGCAAAGCCAGGACAAATTACTAATATATTCTTTACTCCTTCTTTCGGTAATTTCTCTAAAGTTTTATCTGTGTAAGGTTGTAGCCATTCTTGGGGGCCAAACCTTGATTGAAAAGTTGTTTTAATCTTAATATTTTGATCGAATTTTTCAGTTAAAAGTCTTGAAGTTTTTTGACAATAACATTGATAAGGATCTCCTTTTTCAAAATATTTTTTTGGTATTCCATGGTAAGAAACTAATATCAATTCGGGTTTCCAAGTTATCTCTGATATTTTTTTTTTTATACTTTTTATAAGAGCTTCGATATATAAAGACTCTGACTCGTAATGAGGAATTATTTGTAAACTTGGTTGCCATCTCATCTTCATTAAACTTCTATAAACTTCGTCACAAACTGTTGCGGTCGTTGCGGCTGCATACTGAGGATACAAAGGTAAAACCACCATGTTCTCACAACCTGCAGATTGTAATTTTCTAACTTTGCTATAGATGCTTGGATTGCCATATCTCATAGCATAATCAACTATAACTTTATCTGAACCTATTTTATCGATTAATTTTTTTGTTTGCATGATTGTGTAGTATCTGAGAGGTGACATGTTTTCTTTTTTCATCCATATTTTTTTATATGCCTCAGCAGTCTTGGAAGGTCTGAAATTTAGGATTATTAGATTCAAGATTATTTGCCATAATATTGGGTTTACTTCTATTACTCTCCGGTCAGACAAAAATTCTTTTAAATATTTTCTTATATCAATCCAGCTTGTGGAATCTGGAGTACCAAGGTTTACTAGAAGAACACCTGTCTTACCAAATTTTACTTTAGGGTGATCGTTGTTCATTTGTAAGATTTAACTCTATTAATTATTTTTGCAAGTATATCTGGGTTTGTTTCTGGTAGAAGACCATGTCCAAGATTGAATATATAAGGTGTGTTTCGAAAATTATCTAAATACTTATCAACCTCAAGATTAATTTTCTTTTCGTCTTCAAATAAGATTTTAGGATCCATGCCTCCTTGAAGACAAACATTTTTTAAATTATCTTTTGCCCATTTTGGATCTATATCGTAATCAATGTTAATGCCATGAGGTTTAACAATTTCTAAGAATTTTTTGTAGTTTACCCCGATACCTTTTGGGAAACAAACAACCGGTAAATTTATCTCTTTGCAATAATCAACTAGTTTTTTGTTGGGAGTAAAACAATAATCATTTATTTCGTTGTCTGGAATAATTCCTGCCCAAGAATCAAAAATTTGCACAACATCTGCGCCTGCGTTCATTTGGTTTTTTATATGTAGACAAAGAAATTTATTAAGTTTTTCAAGTACCACGTCTCTCTTAAAATCTTTTTTTATATTTTCTAAATTAATTTTTTTTTTATCTTGTCTTAATCCCATCATATAAACTATTAGTGTCCAAGGTGCTCCAATAAATGAAATTAAGCTCTTTTCTCTACTTAATTTTTTTCTTGTTTTTGTTATAGCTTGATAAACAGGATTTAGTTTTTTTGTAAAATTATCTTCTTTGTTTTCTAAAAAAACTTTCATATTAAATTTAGATAATTTTGGTCCTTTGCCTTTAATAAATTCAACTGTTTGTCCTAATCCATAGGGCACCATTAAAATATCAGAAAAAATTATTGCTGCGTCTAAATCAAAGCGATCTAGGGGTTGTAAAGTTATTTCAGAACTTAAATCACTATTAAGACATAATTTAATGAAATTTGGATTCTTTGATCTTATTTCTCTAAATTCAGGAAGATACCGACCTGCTTGTCTCATAAACCATACAGGAATACAAGACGTATCTTTTTTTATTAAACAATTAGTTATTTTACTCATTAATATAATTATATATTTATAGGTAGTATATGTAATAGGTCATGTTAGTTAGATAAATAAGTAATTATACAGAGTTTTACACATTTTATTCTAATTAAAAACCGCAATAATTATAAAATTATCAAGATTTATAAATATTATACACACTCTATTAAAACTATTATGCTTTATATTAACATTTAATAAAATGTTAGAAATTTGTTAATTAATGTTAATGTTTTTTTTAATAATAAAAAACAAATGTATAAAAAAAAGTTATAACTAAAATATCAACACACTTATGTCCGAAAAATACAATGTATATCTTATATCAGACTCAACCGGTGAAACCCTTGATAGAATTTTCCTCTCTCTGAAGTCTCAATTTACAAATTTTGATTATAATAAAAAAGAGTTTGTGTTTGTTAGAACACAACAGCAAGTAGATAAAATTTTAAAAGAAAGTGAAGAGACAAAAAACTCAATTATTCTATATACAATAGTTGAAACAAAACTAGCAAAATATTTAGGCGATAAAGCTGGTGAAAAAAACATTCCCTGTTTTGGAATATTAGGAAATCTGATTTTAACATTTTCTAAACTCTTAAATCAAAAAGCCTCTCACAAACCTAGTGCGCAACACGTCTTAGATGCTGATTACTATAATAGAATAGAGGCTATACAATTTACCATGTCTCACGATGACGGAAAAAAAACGGAAGATATTGAAAAATCAGATATTGTTCTTTTCGGAGTGAGCAGGACTGGAAAAACTCCCACATCTATTTATCTTGCCAATAGAGGATATAAAACTATGAACATACCTTTAGTTCTAAATCAAGAAATTCCAGAAAAGCTAAAATTAGGAAAAGTCAAAGCCTGCGTAGTTGGCTTGTATGCAGATCCTTTAAGGCTATCTGATATAAGGAGAAATAGAGTTAACATAATGAACGAAAGAAAATTATCAAATTATACAGACTTAGACTCAATTAAAAATGAAATTGAGGACTCCAAAAAGATCTTTAAGAAACATAATTGGCCGATTATCGATGTTACCAGAAAATCAATCGAAGAAACAGCGGCATCCATTTTAAAAATATATGATATACAAAAAAATAAATGAAAATTATTCTAGCATCCAAAAGCGGGGTAAGAAAAAAAATTCTTATTGAAAATAAAATTAGTTGTGAAGTTATACCCTCAAACATTGACGAGGACATGTTTAAGGAGTCACTGTTAAACGAAGGAGCATCACCAGAATTGATTTCTAAAAATTTAGCAGAACTCAAAGCAAATAAAATAAGCAAGCAAAACCAAGATAGACTTGTTTTGGGGGCTGATAGTGTAATAGATTTAAATAAAGAGTTGCTCTCAAAACCCAAGAGTAGACAAGAAGCCCTAGAAATACTACAAAAATTAAATGGTCAAAAACATCAACTTATCAGTTCTGTTTGTATATCTAAAAATGGATCTATGATATGGCATTACACAGATGCATCCACTTTAACAATGAAGCAACTTAATTTGGACGAAATTAAAGCATACCTATCAAAGATAAAAGATAAAGAACTGTATGCTTATGGTGTTTATCAGATCGAAGCTGATGGTAGATCTCTGTTTTCAAAAATAGAGGGAGACGAGAATTCAATTATGGGCTTGCCAGTAGTTAAAATAAAAGAATATTTATATAAATTAAAATGAAAAAATTTTTAGTCATTGGCAATCCTATTAAACACTCGCTTTCACCAAAACTTCACAACCATTGGATAAAGGAACACAAAATAAATGCAATTTACGAAAAAAAACTTTTAAAAAAAGATGATTTAAAAAATATAATTAAAGAAGTAAAGGAAGAAAAAATTCAAGGCATAAATGTTACGGTGCCTTTTAAAAAAGATGTTCTTTCTTTTTTAGATCAACAAACACCAAAAGCAATTTTAACCCAGTCAGTAAACACTATATTTAAAGAAGGCGATGCAGTTATTGGGGACAATACGGACATAGGTGGCTTTGAATTAAGCTTAAAGCACATCAATTATGAAACTAAAAATAAGAAAATATTTATTTTGGGTGCAGGCGGTGTCGTCCCATCAATCATTTTAGCTCTTAAAGCATCAGGGGTAGCAAAAATTTATTTATCGAACAGAACAAAAGAAAAAGCAGAAGAGCTTAAAAAAATTGATAAAAATATAGATATTGTAAACTGGGGAGAAACTGTTGACTCTGATATAATTATAAACGCAACTAGTCTCGGTCTCAAACCTGACGATGAAATAAATCTAAACTTTCAGAGGTTTGGAAAAAATAAATTATTCTATGATGTAATTTATAACCCTTCTGAAACAAAATTTCTAAAAGAAGCAAAAAAAAGTGGAAACAATGTAGAGAATGGAAAAATGATGTTTATTTATCAAGCAAAACTCTCCTTTGAAATTTGGCACGGAGTTAAACCGACAGTAGATGAAAAAGTTTTAAAACTATTAAACAATGATTAAAATAGGTGTCACAGGCTCCCTTGCTTCTGGAAAGTCCACAGTTGCAAAACTTATTTCTAGAAGAAAATATCCTATATTTGATGCAGATAAAAGCGTTTCCAATCTTTACAAAAAAAGAGTTTTTATAAAAACTATTAAAAAAAAATTCAATATAAAGAATTCAAAAAATCTTAAAAAAGATATAAGAGAAATCTTAAAGAAAAAAACTATAAAATTAAAAGAATTAGAAAAAAACATTCATCCTTTTGTTAGAAGAGAAATGAATTTTTTTATTAAAACTAAAAAAAGAAAAAAATTATTAATTTTTGATATTCCATTGCTGATTGAGAGCAAACTTATAAAAAAATTTAATATTATTCTATTTGTAAGTGCTAATCGAAATTTAAGAATGAAGAGATATTTAAAAAAGGGAGGCAGCAAAAAGATATTCACAATTTTGGATAAAAGACAAATTTCACCAAAAAAAAAATTAAAAATAAGCGACTATGTGATTTATAATAATGGCTCGTTTAAAATGTTGAATAAAAAAACTAAAATATTTATTAAAAAATATGAATGAAATTTTTTTAGATACAGAAACCACGGGCTTGTCCTACAAAGATAATCATAGGATAGTAGAAATCGCATGCATAGAAACAAAAAGTCTAATTCCCACAAAAAATGTTTTTCACAAATTGATAAATCCTGAAAGAGAAGTACCTGAGGAAGCTTTTAAAATTCATGGTTTTGACTACAAATTTTTGAAAACAAAAGACAAATTTGAAAAAATTGCAAAAGAGTTTGTTAAATTTGTTCAAAATAAAAAGATTATAATTCATAATGCTCCTTTTGATCTTGGTTTTATTAATAATGAATTGAGATTAGTTAAAAGAGATGAAATCAAAAAAGAACAAATAATTGATAGCTTAGAAATAGCTAGAGAAAAATACCCAGGAGCATCCAACTCTTTAGATGCTTTGTGTAAAAGATTTAATATAGATTTGTCTAGGAGGATCAAACACAATGCTTTACTTGATTGTGAATTATTAAGAGAGGTTTATATTAACCTTTTAGGCGTTAAAGAACCTAAATTAGTTTTCTCAAATGACAAAGATGAAAAAAATATCAGCATTCAAAAAAACAAGTCATTTGATTACTGTAAAAAAGTGATAAAACCAAGTTCGGAAGAAATATTAAAACACAAAGATTTCCTTAGAAAAGAGTTCAAAAAAAATTTTTATTGAATAATTTTTTGAGAATATAACTTTTTAAAGTCAACAGTTTTGTCAATTTTTATTTCTTTGTAGCCTGATTTTTCAAACAAAAAAACGAACACCTGTCTGATCTCAGAATAAATTTCTTCTGGCACTTTAATAAGTATAATTTCTTCTAATTGTTTTTTATTGGCAATGTCACCTTCCAGTTCAACAATTGTAGCATGAGAAATTTTTATATCAATTTTTTCAAAATTATCTTTTGTTGGATTTAACGAAAGTGCGGTTTCAACTTCTATAACTTTTTCTTTTATTTGCTTACTTTTAATATCTATTTTTATTTTATAATTGGATATATTTTTTGATAACAAAAAAAATACTTTAGAATTGGGTATAGCAAATTTAAGATCTTTAAAATATTTTGCTAAAATTTTATAATTCATTTTTGTCTTTTTCTTCTTCTATTATCTCAGCGTCAATAACTTCATTTTCATCTTTTTTTTGTTTTACGTATTTCTTTTTAAACAAAAAGCCGATTATAATTTTTCTTGTAAAAGGCAATAATAATAAAAATCCAATTGTGTCTGTGATAAATCCAGGGATTATTAAAAATACTGCAGCCAAAGCAATTGATGCACCTGATATCATTTCGTTAACCGGTGCTTTATTTTGATATAAATTAATAACTCCAGATCTAATTGTGTTTAAACCCTCGATTCTCGCATAATAAACACCAACTATAGCCGTCAAAAAAATTAGTAAGACCGTATTTATAGCTCCTATTTGCTGACCAATCTTAATCATTACCAATATTTCCAATATTGGCACCCCAATAACAATAAGTAATAATGAGTTCATTTGTCTATTACAAAAATATATTATTAATGTATATTTATCAATGATGAGTAATAATTTTGGTTATATAGATATAATTTTGCTAGCTATGATTGCTGGTTTTATAATTCTTAGACTAAGAAACATTTTGGGCAGAAAAACTGGCCATCAAGATAAAACATTTGGCAACTTTGATAAAAAAATGCAAAAAGATTTTGAATTTATCAAAGAAAAAATTTCACCAGAAAAAATCAAAGAAACTGGATTAGAGGGGTCCCAAAAAGAAGAATTTCTAAAAGGTGCCGAAATTGCATATGAGAGTATTATAACAGCTTTTGCTAAAGGAGATCAAAAAAAGTTAGACACATTGCTGAGTAAACAAATGTCCGTAAATTTTGAACAAGCAATTCTTCAAAGAAACAAAAATAATATCAAGTCAGAATTAACATTTGTAGGAATGAAAGAGTCAAAACTTGAAAAATTTGAGAAAATTAAAAATGAATTTTATGCAACTGTAAAATTTGTATCTGAAATTATTTCAGTTAAAAAAGATAAAGAGAACAAAGTTGTCGAAGGTAATCCAGATAAAATCAAAACCGTCACGGATTATTGGAAATTTTCAAAAAACATTTTCAGCAAAAACCCAAATTGGTATTTGTGTGAAATTGTTAATAAGTGAAAAAAAAAATAAATACCTCCAAATCAGATATAAAAGACTGGGAAGAATATATTAAAAACCCAAAAGACATATTTGATAAAGATAAAAGTCTCAAAAAATCTATAAAAGAACTTACAAGATTTAAATTTGATTTACATGGTTATAAATTAACAGACGCTAATGAGAAAGTAAGAGAAATTCTACTATCCTGTTGGGAAAAAAAATATAATGAAATTTTATTAATAACCGGAAAAGGAATTCATTCTAAAACTGAGAATGACGTTTATATTTCTGAAGATTTAAGCAAACTAAGATATTCGATACCAGAATATATAAATTCTAATGAAGAACTATTTAAAAAAGTAAAAAAAATATACACTGCAAATGAGCAAGATGGTGGTAGCGGTGCAATTATAATTAAATTAAAATTTACAAAATAAACTTAGATAGATCAGTATCTTTAACAAGATTTCCTAAATTTTTCTGAACAAAATTTTTGTCTACTATGATTTTTTCACCTGATTTATCTGAGGCGTTAAAACTTATATCGTCAAGAACTTTTTCAATAATAGTATGTAATCTTCTAGCACCTATATTTTCCACTGAAGAATTAACCTCTGCTGATAGTTTGGCTAGCATTTCAATACCATCATCAGTGAATTCTAAATCAACATTTTCAGTTTTTAACAAGGCTTTATATTGTTTAATTAAACTATTGTCAGGTTCCTTTAGAATTCTTTTAAAATCATCTTCATTTAAGGCGCTTAATTCAACTCTAATTGGTAATCTTCCCTGCAACTCTGGTAAAAGATCAGATGGTTTTGCGAGCTGAAATGCTCCTGATGCAATAAATAGTATATGATCAGTTTTTATTGGCCCATGTTTTGTGCTTACTGTTGTTCCTTCAATTAAAGGCAACAAATCTCTTTGCACACCTTCTCTAGAAACATCGCCACCAACTCTATCTCCTCTTGCAGAAACTTTATCTATTTCATCTAAGAACACAATTCCATTTTCTTCTGTATACTTCTTTGCCTCTTTAATAATTTTATCTTCTTCGATCATTTTATCTGATTCTTGAGCAACTAAAATATTATGAGATTCTTTTACGCTCATCTTTTTTTTCTTGCCTTTCTTATTTCCCATAGATTTACCTAAAATTTCACCGATATTCACCATACCTACGTTTGCTCCAGGCATACCGGGTATTTCGAAACTTTGCATGTTTGGATTAGTATTATTTACTTCTATTTCTATTTCATTGTTATCTAGATCTCCATTTCTTAATCTTTTCCTAAAACTTTCTCTCGTAGCCACACTAGCTTTGTTTCCAACTAGAGCATCTAAAACCTTTTCTTCAGCTGCAAGTTGCGCTTTAGCGTTTACTTCTTTTCTCTTCTTTTCTCTTTCCATAGCTATAGCTATTTCAATCAAATCTCTTATAATTTGTTCAACGTCTCTTCCTACATAACCTACTTCTGTAAATCTTGTTGCTTCAACTTTTATAAAAGGAGCTTCAGCTAGTTTAGAAAGTCTTCTAGAAATTTCTGTTTTGCCCACTCCAGTTGGCCCAATCATAAGTATATTTTTAGGCAAAACTTCTTCTTTCAGATCATTAGTCAATGCTTGTCTTCTCCATCTATTTCTCAAAGCTACCGCAACAGCTTTTTTAGCTTCTTTTTGACCTATTACATATCTGTCTAATTCAGAAACAATTTCTCTCGGAGAAAGAGCGCTTACTCTAGACTCTGTTTTATTTTTTTTATCCTTAATTAAATTTAAATTTGTTACTTTTTTTGCACCTGACATAATTAAAGTTTTTCAATTGTTACATTGTTGTTAGTAAATACACATATATCAGAGGCAACTTTAATAGATTTTTTTGCTATCTCCTCTGCCTTTAAGTCTGACTCCATTAATACCTTTGCTGCAGCTAAAGCATAATTTCCACCTGAACCGATACCAATAATTCCGTCTTCTGGTTCCAGAACATCACCAGTGCCTGAAATTATAAAACTATTTTCTTTATCAGCTACTGCCATTAAAGCCTCAAGTCTTCTCAAGAATTTGTCACTACGCCAATCTTTTGCAAGTTCTACGGCTGCTCTAGGAAGATTACCGGCATGTTTTTCAAGTTTAGCTTCTAATCTTTCGAATAGGGTCAAAGCGTCCGCGGTTGAACCTGCAAAACCTGCAATTACACCTCTTTTTTCAATTTTTCGAACTTTTTTAGCTTTGCTTTTTAGGACGGTATTACCAAGACTTACTTGGCCATCTCCAGCCACAACAGTTTCGTTGTTTTTTCTAAGTAGTACAATTGTAGTGCCATGCCATTTTTCAGCTGTATTCATAGTATTGTATGTGGAGATTAATTCTATTTCTTCAATAGATATTTTAGGGTTTATTGATATAAATCGCATTTAAATATATACATTTTGAAGCAGTTTATGAAAAGAAAAGCTAAAATCTCAAGAAAAACCAAAGAAACCAATATTTACGTATCAGTCAATTTAGATGGTAAGGGGAAGTATAAAATTAAAACAGGCGTTGGTTTTTTAGATCACATGTTAGAGCAACTATCTAAACACTCTTTAATAGATTTAGAAGTTAATGCTAAAGGAGATACGCATATTGATTTGCATCACACTACTGAAGATACAGGTATTGCTATAGGCGAAGCCATAAAAAAGGCTGCAGGTAATCGCAAAGGCATCACAAGATATGCTTCTACGATGATACCTATGGACGAAACGCTAAGTCGAGTTTCAATTGATGTATCCAACAGACCCTATTTAATTTGGAAAGTAGATTTGCCTGTAGAAAAACTAGGAGAAATGGATACTGAGTTATTTAAAGAATGGTTCCAAGCATTTTCTCAATCAGCAGGAATAACTTTACATGTTGAAAATATATATGGTGACAATAGCCATCACAAAATTGAGTCTTGTTATAAAGGTTTAGCTAGATCATTAAAAGATGCTTTAGCGATAGACAAAAGAATTAAAAACTCAATACCTTCGACAAAAGGCTCTATTTAAATTTGATGAACGTCACAATTGTTGACTACCAATCGGGCAATATAAGCTCAGTCATTAACTCTTTTGAGGAGGTGGCCAAAGGTAAAGTTAATCTAGAGGTAACTTCAGATGTTAAGAAAATTAAATCCAGTGATAAGATTGTTTTGCCTGGTCAAGGATCATTTAAAAGTTGCGTTGACTCACTAAAGAATATTAATGGATTAGTTGACACGCTTAAAGAATTTGCAATTACAAAAAAGAAACCTTTATTAGGAATTTGTGTTGGGTTACAAATGTTTGCTGATGTAGGTTATGAAGAGGCGGAAACAAAAGGACTGGGTTGGATTTCAGGAAAAGTTTCTAAAATAGATAATCAAAAAGGAAAATTTAAACTTCCACACATTGGTTGGAATGAAATTGAAATACAAAAGGAAAGTAAAATATTTAAGGACATAAAAAATAAATCTCACATGTATTTCGTACATAGTTATGAATTTATTCCTGAAGATAAATCGGTCATTTCAGCTACAACAGACTATTCATCAAAAATTGTTTGCTCTGTTGAAAAAGAAAACCTATTTGGCACCCAATTTCACCCAGAAAAGAGTGATAAAACTGGATTAAAAATAATTGATAACTTTATGAAATTATAATGAAGATATTTCCTGCCATAGATATAAAAGATAAGAAATGTGTAAGATTAACAAAGGGAGATTTTGAAAATAAAACTGTATATGAAACTTCACCAGTTGATCAGGCAGGAAAATTTAAAGATCATGGTTTCAAGAATTTACACATAGTTGACCTAGATGGTGCTTTAACTGGCAAAACAGTGAATTTAGATATTATTAAGGAAATAGTAAGTAAATACGATTTAAAAATTGAGATAGGTGGCGGTGTGAGAAACATAGAAAGCATTAATCAATATATCGAAGCAGGAGCAGAGAAAGTAATTTTAGGTAGTGGTGCAATTAAAAATAAAGAATTTTTAAAAGAAGCGTGTAAAAAGTTTAAAAACAAAATTGCCTTAGGATTAGACGCAAAGAATGGAAATCTCTCAATATCTGGCTGGAAAGAAAATTTAAGTATCAAAACCAAAGACTACTTAAAAGAGGTGAATGATTTTGGTGTTAGCAGAATTATTTTTACAGATATAAATAGAGATGGAATGAAAAGTGGCCCTAACTATGAAGAAACAGTTGAAATTGCCAAAATTTCTAATTGCCCAATCGTCATTTCAGGTGGAGTTTCTTCTATAAAAGATATTAAGAGAGCCAAAGATTTAAATAATAAAAAAATTGAAGGCATTATTGTTGGCAAAGCTATTTATGATGGCGATATTAAACTTGATGAGTTAACAAAGGAGATTGATGCTTAAAAATAGAATTATACCCTGTCTTGATGTTAAAAATGGAAGAGTCGTTAAAGGTATTAACTTTGTTGAATTAAAAGATGCTGGTGACCCAGTAGAACAAGCTAAAATTTACAGTGATGGTGGTGCAGATGAAATTTGTTTCCTAGATATAACTGCATCAAACGAAAATAGAGATACTATAATTGATATAGTAAGAAAGACTGCAAAAGAGTGTTTTGTTCCTTTAACAGTTGGAGGCGGTGTTAGAACTATTCAAAATATTACGGATCTTTTATTAGCCGGAGCTGACAAAGTTTCGATTAATACTGCAGCTGTTAAGAATGTTGATTTTGTGAATGAAGCGTCTAAAAAATTTGGATCCCAATGTATTGTTGTAGCAATCGATGCCAAAAAAGTTTCAGATAAAAAATGGGAAGTGTTTACTCACGGTGGAAGAAATCAAACAGGAATCAATGCTATTGAATTTGCCAAACAAATAGAAACTAAGGGAGCAGGCGAAATTCTGCTTACTTCAATGGATAAAGATGGCACTAAATCAGGTTATGATATTGATCTTTTAAAAGCTATTACTGAAAGCACGAATATTCCAGTTATTGCTTCCGGAGGAGTGGGAAATTTAGATCATTTGGTTGATGGAGTAAAATTGGGTAAAGCAAGCGCAGTGTTGGCAGCATCGATATTTCACTATGGAAAATATTCTGTTAAAGAAGCAAAGGAATATTTGGAGTCAAAAGGAATACCTGTTAGAAGCTAATATGTTAAAAACTCTAGAAGATTTAATTTCATTAATAAGAGAGAGAAAAATCTCTAAATCAGAGAATTCTTACACTTATAAATTGTTAAAAGATAAAAATCTTAATTTAAGCAAAGTAAAAGAGGAGATTGCGGAACTCATAGAAGCTGTGGAAAAAGATACAAACAAAGTTCACGAAGCTGCCGACGTAATGTATCATCTAATGGTTTACTTAGAAGCTAATAATGTGAAAATTGAAGATGTGATGTCTGAACTTAAAAAGAGAAGAAAATAAATGGCATACGATAAAAATAATATTTTCGCTAAAATTCTAAGAGGAGAAATACCTTGTAAAAAGGTTTATGAGAACGATTTTGTATTAGCATTTCATGATATAAATCCACAAAAAAAAATTCATGTTCTGGTTATTCCAAAAGGAGAATATGTAGATTTAGATGACTTTAATGAAAAGGCTACTGATAAAGAAATAGTAGGATTCAATAAAGCTATATTAGAGATAGTCACAAAATTAAAAATATCAAATAAAAGCAATGGTTATAGAGTTTTATCAAATATCGGATCAGACGGAGGACAAGAGGTACCTCATCTACATTATCATATATTTGGCGGGGAAAAAATTGGTAAAATGGTTAATTAACTATTATGCAAAAAGTTCAAAGATATTTTTTAGAGATAAAAATTCAAGATAAAAAAATATTCGATTTTTATTCAAAAAATCAATCTAAAATTTCTTTTGTAAAAACTAAAGATTTAGAAATTAATAAATATTTTTACAAGGAGATAGGCGCAGACCACTTTTGGAGAGATAGGTTAATATGGACTGATAAAGAGTGGTTTAAATATATTGCTAATAAAAATTTGGCTACTTGGGTTATGAAAAATAATGATGAACTTGTTGGTTTTTATGAAAAAGAGTTTCATCCTGAAAAAAATGAAATAGAATTGATAAATCTTGGCATTTTAAAAAGATTTAGAGGAAAAAAATTTGGATCAATTCTTTTAAAGCATGCTATAAAAACCTCATTTGATCTCAAACCAGACAGAATGTGGGTTCATACATGTAGTTTAGACCACAAATTTGCACTTAACAATTATCAAACCAAAGGTTTTAAAATTTTCAAAAAAGAGGAAATCGATTTTGTTGCTTGATTTAAGATGGTATTTCAAAAAAACTTAAATCATAACTTTTATTTACAGAAAGTATTTTGATTAAAAAAACAATTTTATTTTGAAATTGATCTGTAATTTCCCAACCAACCAAATTAAAATTATTTTTATCAAAAAGTATAGTAATTTTCTCTGTATCACTCAAACCAGTAAGTTTTATTTGATTATTGACATATTGTAAATTACTAGTCCTTATAAGTTCTTTTAGGAAATCTTTATTTAGAATTTTTATAAAAGGTGATTTTTTTACTGAGTAAAACAAAGTTTTGTTATATCTTTTTTGAGTAATTGCTAATCTTGATTTATTTATTATAAGCTGTTTTTTTTTACTATCGTTATATTCACATCTTAGTAAGCCGGGAAAATTGAGATAACAAGTTCCTCCTTCATTTTTTTCATTAGTTTTTTGATCGAAATTAAATTCTAAGGATTTAGTATTAATTAATTTTGTTAAAATCTTTTCTTTTTCATTTGCAAACAAAAAACTTTGAAAAAATAAAGTTAAAAAAAAAGCGATATATAAAGTTTTCTTGTTCAATATCTTTTAAAGAACCTCTCTTTTTCCCACATGATTAGCTTTGCTAACAATGCCTTTTTCCTCCATGATATCAATTATTCTAGCAGCTCTATTGTAACCAATTTGCAATTTTCTTTGTAAAAAACTTGTAGATGCTTTTCCTTCTGATTTAATAATTTCAAGTGCTCTAGAATAAAGCTCATCCTTTTCATCATCGCTTTCTGGTACAAGACTCTCATTCTTTTCTATCGTTAAATCTTCAACATATTCAGGTTCTCCTTGAGCTCTTAAAACACTTGAAATTTTCTCTATTTCATTTTCGGATACATAAGGACCATGAATTCTTACTATTCTGTTAGCTGAGGACATAAACAACATATCTCCCTTACCCAAAAGTTGTTCCGCACCTTGTTCGCCTAATATTGTTCTGCTGTCAATTTTAGAACTTACCTGAAAAGAAATTCTAGTTGGAAAGTTAGCTTTGATTGTTCCAGTAATAACATCCACACTCGGTCTTTGAGTAGCCATAATAATGTGAATTCCAGCTGCTCGAGCCATTTGTGATAATTTTTGAATATAATTTTCAATTTCTTTTCCGGCTACGAGCATTAAATCTGACATTTCATCAACTACAACAATGATATAGGGCATTTTTAGTTTATGTTTAGAATTGTATCCGTCTATATTTCTAACTCCAACTTTGCTCATTAATTTATATCGACTGTTCATTTCTTTTACTGTCCAGCCCAGGGCAGAAGTGGCTTTTTTTGCATCAGTAATTACCGGCGTCAATAAATGAGGAATACCTTCGTAAGATGATAATTCTAACATTTTCGGATCAATCAAAATAAATTTACAAATATCAGGATTTAATTTGTATAAAAGAGAAGTAATTATTGTATTAACACAAACTGATTTTCCAGATCCAGTTGTCCCCGCAATTAGTAAGTGTGGCATTGATGTTAAATCGGCAATTAATGGTGATCCAGATATACTTTTTCCCAAAGCAATAGGTAATTTAATATCTTTTTTTTGAAACTTTTCGTTAGATATAATTTCTCTAAGATTTACACTTTCTCTTAATTCATTAGGGATTTCTATGCCCACCGTATTTTTTCCTGGTATTACTGAAACCCTAGCCGAAGTTGAGCTTGTGTTTCGAGCTAAATCGTCAGATAAGTTCACAATTTTTGAGACTTTAATCCCTGGAGCTGGTTCAAATTCATACAAACTAACTACTGGACCGTTGTTAATTTTTTTAATTTTTCCATTTATTCCAAAATCTAATAAAATTTTTTCCATAAAATCAGCAGTTGGTCTATTTTTATTTAAATCTGTTAAGTTAGTTTTGGAAATATTTTTCTTTAATAGTTCAATTGATGGCAATTTAAACTTTTCACTATTTTTTCTTTCATTAGCAACTGAAGATTTTTCAAACAAAAAGGATTGCTGAGATTTTTCTTCATTCGAAGATATTTCTTTGATATTTTTTTCAACAAAATTTTCATTTGCTTCTATTGGCTTCTTATTAATAAATAATTTTTTTAAATAATTCAAAAAACCATATATCAAATTTTTAATATTTATATCTGAAGCCAAAAGGAAAAAAATTACAGTAAATACTATTAAAAAAATATTTGAATATTGATTCTCAATAATTGGAAAATATTTGTATAAGAAGACATAAGTTATTTCTCCCAAGAATCCTGAATTGCCATTATCTATTAACCAAAAAGATTTATTGTAAGCTGTATAAACATATGTACATCCAAAGATTAAGTATAGTACGATAAAAAACATTTTTAGAATTATTTTTTCTATTTGTTTTTTAACAATTAATTTAAATCCCCAAGAAATAAACGTGGCCAACAACAAAAAAGATATTAAGCCAAAACTTTGCAGTAGGAAGTCAGAAATGAGACTCCCGTAAATGCCAAAAAAATTTTTTATTAAAGTATTTTCATCGCCATATATAAACGAAGGATCATTAGGCGAATAAGTTATAAAAGAAATAGTAAGGACAACACTCAAAAAAATAAGTGATAAACCAACTAACTCAAAGGTTCTTTTTTTTAAAAAATCTGCTAAGTTATTTAATATATTAATACTCATTTAACGAATCATTAAGTTTACTTTGTATCATTTTTATTTAATTGATAAAATTTTTAAAATATGAAAAATCAAAAAATCTGCATTGTTGGCGACGGTTTAGCTGGATTAACAACGGCTCTAACATTAAAAGAATTAAATATAGATATAGATTTATTTTATAAAAAAAAAAATAAAAATTTAAAAAATGACAAAAGAACAACTGCGATCTCACTAAGCAATTATCAATTTTTAAGAAAATTAATTAAAAAGAATAATCTCAATTATTTTTGGCCTTGTAAATATGTAAGTTTATTCTATGAAACAAAAAATCAATACATAAATTTTTTAAATTATAAGGAAGAAGAAAAAAATTTAATGTATATTTTTGAAAATAAAAAATTTGCAAATAATTTAGTAAATGAATTAAAAGCATTCAAAAATATTAATTTTATAAACGGCACCATAGACAAAATTGATAGTATTAACTCATACCTAAAATACAAAAATAAAAAAAAATTTTATGACCTAATAATATTATGTGCTGGTGGAAAGAACATTTTTTACAAACAAATAAACAGAGATAGATCTATTAAAAAGGACTATAAAGAATTTGCAATTACTTGCAATGTTCAACACAAATTAAAACTTAAAGGCGCCAGTCAATATTTTTTAAGTGAGGGACCACTAGCAATTTTACCAATTAAAAAAAATATGTTTTCATTAGTTTGGAGTCTTTCTAATGATTACAAAAATAATGATAAGAAAGCTTTAATCCAGGACAAACTTAGATATATTTTTGGAAAACAAATAAAAATAAAAATTTCAAAAATTCAAATGTTTCCATTACATCTTGATCTGAAGACTAGATATTTTAAAAAAAATATCTTAGTTTTAGGTCAAGGAATACATTCTATCCATCCAATAGCTGGTCAAGGATTTAATTTAATAATTAGAGACATAAAAAAATTATCTTTAATAATAAAAAAAAATTTAGAATTAGGTCTTGGAATAAAAAATTCAAATATTTTAGTAGAATTTTATCAAACGAGAAATCCAGAGAATACATTAATTGGAATAGGAAATGATTTAATAAGAAGTTTTTTTAAACCAAACAAGTTTATAGATCCTATAAAACTTTCTTTATTAAAAAATTTTAGTAAAAATAAAAATCTTAAAAGAGTGAGCCAGATTATTTCTGATAAAGGTTTATTTTTTTAATCTATTGAATAGGCGCCTTAAGAGCAGAGTCTTTATCATGAAGATAAAATTCTATTATTTCTGATAAAATTTTAATTTTTTCATTTAAGCTCATAGTTTCTAAAAGTTTTTGTTTTTCCTCATTAGAAAAAGGAGATATCATTGCTAGAGTATTAATTTGTTGTATTTGGCTTAAAAGTTTGAATTCTTTCCAGTTAAGTGCCAACCCATTCTTTCCAAAAAAATATTGAATTTTTTCAAATAATTTTTCAAGAACTTCTTCGCTATAATTTTGAATTTTGACACTTTCAGTATCTTGATAGAATTTTTTATATTCAACTTTAAATTCTCGGTATAATTTAGTGTTATTAACTTCACTAAGAATTTGAAATCTAGTTATTCCTGTTAATTTTATCAGCGCTCTACCATCTTCTGTTTTTTGAAAATGACTAATTTCTCCTAAACATCCAATTTTGTAAACTTCATTGGTGTCTCTTCTCGATTGTACCATACCCATAAGCTTATTGGATTTCATGCAGTCATCCACTAATTGAAGGTATCTTTCTTCAAATATATTTAATGGAAGATTAGTTTTTGGAAAATAAATCACCCCACTTAATGGGAATACAGGAATTTGTTGGGGTAATTTTTCTTTCATTAGTTTATTAAACAAAGAATCAAGAAAAATTCAATGACAAGATTGATTATTTTGTCGCTTTAAATTACTTGCATATAAAAATACCAATTACTATAATCTTTTTATAAGCGGGCATAGCTCAGTGGTAGAGCGTCTCGTTGCCAACGAGAAGGTCGAGGGTTCAAGTCCCTTTGCCCGCTCCAATTATTGTTAAAAAATAAATTATGGAAGAGCTTCACAAAAAAAAATGTATTCCTTGCGAGGGAGGTATTCCAGCATTCGATATTAAAGAAATTCATAAATATTTAAAAAAAGTTGATGGTTGGGATGTTCTAGAAGATAAGAATAATAATTTTTACATTGAAAAAAATTTTAAATTTAAAAATTACTTCGAAAGTGAAAAATTTATTTTAAAAGTTGGTAAAATAGCAGAAACAGAAGGTCATCACCCAGATATAAATTTTGGTTGGGGTTATGCAAAAATTAAAATTTCTACTCATGCGATAAAAGGTTTGGCAGAAAGTGACTTTGTACTGGCAGCTAAAATTGATAAAATTTAATTAGTGGTTAAAATGTCTGGTCCCAGTAAAAACCATTTTTATCTTTGCTTTATTTGCTGCCTCGATAACCTCTTTATCTCTAATCGAACCTCCAGGTTGAACAATTAATTTTACACCTGAGTGAATTAGAGTTTTAAGCCCATCAGCAAAAGGAAAAAAAGCATCAGAGGCAGCGATAGAGTTTACCAACTTTTTTGGTTGAAATTTTTTTGCCTTTTGAGTTGCTATCTTACAACTATCTAACCTGTTCTGTTGTCCAGCTCCGATTCCAATAGTTGAATTGTCTTTTACAATTACAATTGCATTAGACTTTACGTATTTACAGATTCTAAATGCAAATTCTATTTCTTGCATCTCTTTTTTTGTAGGCTTGATTTTTGTGACAAATCTTAATTTTTTTTTTTCAAAAATTATATTATCGTTTTCTTGTAAAAGAAACGAGTTATTAAAAATTTTAGTGGTAGTATCAGATTTATAATTTACTTTTGAAATATCAATAATTCTCATATTTTTCTTTTTTTTGAGTATTTTAAAAGCATTTTTATCAAATCCTTTTGCCAGTATAACTTCAAAAAAAGTTTTATTAATTTCTAAAGCAACTTTTTTATTTATCTTAAAATTGCAGGCTACAATTCCTCCAAACGCGCTTATCGGATCGCTAGCTTGGGCATTCATAAATGACTGAAATGTCGATCTGCTTGAAGAAACTCCACAAGGATTAGCGTGTTTAATTATAACAGTAGATGATAATTTTTTTTCTGAAAACAATATATCTAGCGCAGCAAAAATATCATTGTAGTTATTGTAGCTTAAATCTTTTCCACTTAATTGAACAAGATTTGTATCGTCACTTTTAAGATCACTTAAATAAATTGAACTTTTTTGGTGAGGATTTTCACCATATCGTAATTGATTAATTTTTTTTCCAAAAAAGGTTTTTCTTTCAGGAAATTTAACTCCAAGTTTTTGATTGAACCATCCTGCTACGATAGAGTCATAATATGCTGTCAAGCCAAATGCTTTACGCGCTAACCCTTCTCTAAAAGCTAAACTTGTTCTGCCTTTATATTTTTTAAACTCTTTATTAAATTCTTGATAATCTTTTTTGTCAGTAATTATAACGACATCACTATAATTTTTTGCCGCCGCCCTCACCATGCTTGGCCCTCCAATATCTATGTTTTCTATAATTTTATTATCATTTGATGTTTTCTTTAAAGTATTTTTAAATGGATAAAAATTAACCACAACTAGATCAATTGGCTCAAATTTTTTTTTCTTCATTTGTTTTTTATGAATATTTTTTTTCCTATTGAAAAGTATTCCAGAATGAATTTTAGGGTGTAAAGTTTTTACTCTTCCTTCCAGCATTTCATCAAAACCAGTGTATTCAGAAACTTCTTTGCACTTAAAACCTAATTTTTTAATAAATTTATATGTTCCACCAGAACTGATAATGTTTATGTTGCGTCTCCTTAAAACATCTAATAATTTTTTTAGTTCTTCTTTATCAGAAACCGATATTAGTGCATTTTTTATTTTTCTAAGCATTTCAATTATTTTTCTTGAGTATCCAATCTATTTTTTTTTCTTTATTATTTGTTGTCCCGTAAATAGTAATACAGAAGTTATTTAATATTTGATTTCTTCCCAAAAATATACTTTTTTCTATTAAGATTTTTTCATTTTCTGAAGAAAAGACTAGAGATTTATTTTTTTCGATTTGCAAAACTATACTTTTCTCTCCAATGGTTTTTACTGCTGAAATTCCAGGGTAAAGGTGAAATCTTATTGCATAATTTATCAACGGAATTTTATCCTTTTTTTTAATCAAAATATCTGAGCCTAATAAATCTTCATTATTTTTTTTTATTTTAATAACTCTCTTATGTATATAACCAAGATTTTCGTAAGCATTATGTGAAGCGGTTACTTCGACAGAATTATCTTCTTCAAAAAAATTAATATCTGAAGTTTTAAAATTATTTTTGATTAAAGCACCATAAGTGCTATTTATTAATTTATTTCTCTCAAATTTTGTCACAGAAGTATCATTTATACAAAGGGTGGATTGAGCAGATGTTAATCTGCTTAGCAATTCTGCTTTTTTTGATATTTTAGAACCAAATCCACAATTGGTTATAATTTTATTTTCATTAATATAATACTCAAAAGATAGTGGACCAGATTGATAATTGTTTGAAAAACTTTTTTTAGGTGGTTCACCTACATCAAAAAATATGTTTTGTTTTTTATTTTTTAAAATGTAAATATTTCCTATCAAATTTTTATTTTTTTTAAATTTATAATCCAAACTTCTCACATATTCTAAATATTTATCAATCTTATTTTCTGTATTTCCATTAAATAAAGGCGTCTCGTTTCTTGACGTTTTAATTGAATTAAGACAATTTAAATTTTTTTCAATGATATCATCTAGGTATTCTGGAATAAAATTTTGTGCATCTTTGCTACATTCCTTAATCAATATTAAGTATTTAGAAATCTGAACTAAGTCATTAGGATTTCTGCTATTAGGAAAACCTTGATTATCAAAAAAATTTTCTACTAATTTTTCTAACTCCTTAATGGCAAAATCAAAATTGTCGTTGTATTCTTTAAAAACTAAGCCTGAGAGTAATATTGCTGTAATATTTTCTATTTTTTTTGAGTAGTTATTTTGGAATTCAATATTTTTTTTTAAGTGGTTAATTTGTATAACAATAGATTGAAGGAAATGATCTTTGAAATTGTTATCTGTATTATTAAGAATAATTTCTGAGTTTAATATCCAGGAAATTACTCTTTTACTTAAAACATCACTATCCCATACAATTTTTTTATATTTTTGATTTTTATATATCCATTTCGAAATAATTTTTTGAATAATGACTCCATCGTTTTTTCTATCAATTAAACTAAGCCAAAAAAAATTATTTAAATTTTTTTCATTTTTTACAGATAAAGGCTTACTCCATAAAATTTCTAAGTTTACATTTTCAATTTTAAATGAAAAATTTTGATGATTGGTAAGAGAAGATAATAAAAATGGATTAGGATAAAAGTAAAATTGTTTAGGTATTTCTGATTTTAAAGATTTATAGTAATAGTTTGTTCTGAAATAAAATCTTTTAATTGCCTTAGTTAAAATTATTTTTATAGCTAAAAAGTAAAAAAAAATACCTTTTAAATTAAACATTTATTAATTTGTGCGAAGCAATTCTATATTTTTTTTAAGATTTCCGTTATTTTCTTTAAAAATTGTTGATCCAGATACAATAACATTTGCGCCAGCGTCCTTCACTGATTTGGAGTTTTGGAAATTTATTCCTCCATCTATTTCAATATCAATATTTAATTTTTTCTTATCTACAATGCTTTTAATAGCTTTTATTTTTGGCAAGATTTCTGGCATAAATTTCTGACCTGCGAAACCTGGCTCAACACTCATTATTAGTATTAAGTCGATTTCATTCAAATATTTTTCAATTAAACTTACCTGCGTTTTAGGCTTTAAAGAGATGCCAACTTTTTTATTAAATTTCTTTATTAATTTAATTGTTTTATCTACGTTATCAGTAGCTTCTGGATGAAATGTTATTATATCCGCTCCCGACTCTGCAAAATCTTTTACATATTTATCTACAGGAGAAATCATAAGATGCACATCAAATATTTTTTTTGTAACTGGACGAAGCCTTTTAATTACCTCCGGGCCTATTGTTATGTTGGGCACAAAATGTCCGTCCATTACATCGATGTGAATATAGTCTGCCCCAGCATTTTCTAATGATAAAATTTCATCTCCTAACTTACTGAAGTTAGCCGATAAGATAGAGGGAGATATTTTTATTATTTGGTCCATTGATTATAAATAGAATATAGCTCTTTAGATATATCACTTTCTAAAGGAAAAGATAACATTCCCATTACTGAATAGCCTAATAGGTATGGCATCAAATAAAATCTAAATAAATAAAAAAACCAGGCAACGTAAAGAGGAACCATTGGTCTTAGTAGAAAACTTGGAGTTATTGGATCAAATAATCGCAATAGTGGATTTGTGAATTTAACAAAAACTTTCATAAAAAAAAAATCAGAGTCCTCTCTTTGAAAAATGTTCATAGCCGATCTTCCTATTAGGGTCCACATTACTATACCTAAGAGATAATCAAGAGTAAGTATCCAGATCGACATATAGAGACAATAACATTTATTAGGTAAAAAAAAAGGGGCGAATAAATCGCCCCTTTAATTTTTAAATTTAGTTATTTAGTGCTGTTTACCAAGAATAGCTCTTCCACTAGGTACTCTAGTTTCCTCAACCATTCTTTGTGTTGCAGCATCAGGTGCTTTCGTCATTAAGCTTACAATTACCATAACCACTAAGCATACTGGAGCTCCGATCATACCAAATCTTAAGTGATCGATACCCGTCATATCCGATAGCCATGTATTGCCCATAAACTTAGGATATACATATACTAGGTACATTGTTCCGGCAGCTAATCCTGAAAGCATTCCAGCTATAGCTCCTTCTCTTGTAGCTCTCTTCCACCATACTCCTAGTACAAGTGGGAAGAATAGACCTGACATAGCAAAGTCAAACGCCCAAGCAACTGCTCCTAAGATACTAGTGATACGCATAGATGCAATATAAGCACCCGCGGCACCAATAACGACTAATAGTACTCGCGCAACTATTAATCTCTTTCTAACATCTGCTTTAGGGTCAACCATTTTAAAGTAAACGTCATGAGATAAAGCATTTGCAATTGCAAGTACTAATCCATCAGCAGTTGACATCGCAGCTGCCATACCACCAGCAGCAACTAGTCCAGAAATTACATAAGGTAATCCTGCTACTTCAGGAGTAGCTAACACAACCACACCTGTTCTCATGAACCACTCATTTAATTGAAGTATGCCATCACCATTAAAGTCAGCTATGAAAACTTGTTTCTGAGCTGACCATGCTTGAACCCAATCAATAGCCATAACTGCACTAATAGGTTTTCCTATAATACCAGTAGGTAAATTAGGATCCATTAATGAAATTTTAGATAATGTTGCAAGCATTGGAGCTGATGAGTAAAGCAAGAAGATAAAGAATAGCGACCATGCTACTGATTTTCTAGCTTGTTTTACTGATGGAGTTGTAAAGTATCTCATAAGGATATGAGGTAACGATGCAGTTCCTATCATCATACACATTGCTAACGAGATATATTTCCATACAGCCATTCCACCTTCAGGTACACCTGTGTGTGATACTGCTATAGATTTTAAGCCACCTGGTACTCCAGCTGCTTTTATATCTGCCGCACTATTTTTAACTAGTCCAAATTGTTGTTCAAGTGCTCCAATTCTAGCTACTTCATCGCCTAGCATTAAGTGAGGGAATACTCCTCCACCTATTCTATTACTAATCCAGAAAACTGGAATTAAGTAAGCTATGATTAGTACTATATATTGAGCAACTTGCGTCCAAGTAACGGCTCTCATTCCGCCTAACATTGAACATAACAAGATACTAACTAGTCCTACCCAAACACCTAACTCAAATGGAATTTGCAATGCTCTTGCAGCAATTGTTCCAGTAGCGTTAATTTGTGCAGTCACATAAGTAAATGATGCTAACACTAGAACTAATACAGCACAGAATCTAACTCCGTTTCCGCCGTATCTTGTTCCAATGAAATCAGGTACTGTGTAACATCCAAATTTTCTTAAGTATGGTGCTAATAAAGTTGACACAAGCACATAACCGCCTGTCCAACCAACTAAGAAAGCCATGTAACCATAGCCACCAAAGTAAACACCACCTGCTAATGCTACGAACGATGCACCAGACATCCAGTCTGCTGCCGTCGCCATTCCATTAAATACTGTTGGTACTTGTCTACCAGCTACATAATACGCATCAACTTGCACGGTTCTTGATAACCATCCAATTACTGCATAAATGCAAACTGTGAAAGCAACGAACATAATTCCGATTGCTTCTTTTGAGACTCCTCCTTGTTCTAGAATAGCCATCAATATGATGAAGACTAAAAAGCCCCCGGTATATAAACCGTATATTCTAGGTAGGTTTTGTATAAATCCACCTTTAAACATTAGTCATCCTCCTCTCCAAAGCCGCACTCTTCGTCAATTTTTTCTTGTCTGTTAGCAAACCAGAATATTAATAATACGAACGCAAGAAGTGATCCTTGTGCTGTCATATAATATGCTAGTGGGTAACCAAGAAAACTTGCCGAGTTGATTTCAGCTCCGAACATGAAAATAACCGTTGAAAAGAAGAACCAAATCGCCAATGTAATTATCATATGGTTTTTGGTCTTTTCCCAATGTTTTTCTTTATTCGACATATTTCCCCCTTAAGGTTGTTTATTCGATATTATTGCGTAAGATCATACCCATCTAGTTGCTAATTAAAAGTTAAAAAAACCAATGTTGAGTGCTATAAAGACTGAAAAATAAAGGAAAAATAAACGATAGTTTTATTAATACAACGTGAGATTGAATCTAAATAAGATAATTTCAACCTTGAAACACTTAAAGGAATATATTTTCCCAGTAAAAAAACTTACTGATAAATTTAAAACAATAAGTACCATTCAACATTTAGAGACATTCATAGAAGAAAAATCTGCTCATGTAGTTCAAACCACTTTGTATGGATACATAAAAACTAGAATGGGCTTTAAACACACAATTATGTTTGAGGATGAAAAATTTTTAGAATCAATGGATATTGCAAAATGGAATATTTATGTCGTGGCGGTTGCAGATTGTACTTTTTATTCTTTCTCATACTTAATGAGTAAGAAAGGACTAAAAAAAAATGACTCAAGAGATGTTTTTTTAAGCGTTTTGGCAAGGCAGAAATCAAATGGCTTGAGTTCAAAGATATATAATGATGGAAAGACGAGTTTTGAAAATCGATTTGGAAAAATAAATTGGCAAACTTATTTTCAAGACGATCCTTTTATAAACAGTGGAAACGCACTTTATAAGTGGTCTCCAATAGCAGATAATTTAAAAGAACTGGATAAGGAAATAGTTCTTAATTCTATAAAATATAAATGGAATAGTGTTAAAGCGGAATTTGAAAAAATTACGGCGAACTCACACTTTGATATTTAAAATTTATTTATTCTGTCTGTTTTCAATTAAAGATTCCACAACACTTGGATCAGCAAGAGTTGTTGTATCTCCAAGTTGTTCGTGCTCATTAGCAGCAATTTTTCTAAGAATTCTTCGCATAATTTTACCTGATCTAGTTTTAGGCAAAGCCGGAGCAAATTGAATTATATCAGGAGTAGCAATAGGACCGATTTGTTTTCTCACCCACAGCTTTAATTCTCTTTCTAAATCTCCACTCGGTTGTTCACCAGCATTTAAGGTTACATAGCAGTATAAACCGTTACCTTTAATATCATGAGGAAAGCCTACCACGGCAGCTTCAGCTACTCTTTGATGAGCAACAAAAGCACTTTCAATTTCCGCAGTCCCAAGATTATGTCCTGAAACAATGATGACATCATCTACTCTTCCAGTTATCCAGTAGTATCCATCTTTATCTCTTCTACAGCCATCTCCTGTAAAATATTTTCCATCAAATTGAGAAAAATATGTATCTATGAATCTCTTGTGATCTCCATAAACAGTTCTCATTTGTCCTGGCCAAGAGGCAGTCATACACAATCTACCTTTACAGGCTCCTTTTAGGATTTTTCCAGTCTCATCGACTATTGCAGGTTTAACACCATAAAATGGTTTTGTTGCAGAACCAGGTTTCAAATCAATTGCACCTGGTTGAGGAGATATAAGAATACCACCTGTTTCTGTCTGCCACCAAGTATCAACTATTGGACATCTAGAATCCCCGACAGTTTGATAATACCACATCCAGGCTTCTGGATTTATTGGCTCACCTACTGTTCCTAATAATTTAAGAGATTTTCTGCTAGTTTTTTTAACAGGATCATCTCCCTCTTTCATTAATGCTCTTATCGCTGTAGGAGCAGTATAAAAAATATTTACTTTATATTTATCCACTATTTGCCACCATCTAGAAAAATCAGGATAAGTCGGAATCCCCTCAAACATTACTGTTGTAGCCGCATTAGATAAAGGTCCATAAATAATGTAACTATGCCCTGTGACCCAACCTATATCCGCACTACAAAAATAAATATCTTTAGGTTTATAGTCAAAAATATATTGATGTGTCATGGAAGCATATACCATATATCCTCCAGTTGTATGCAAAACACCTTTTGGTTTACCGGTTGATCCAGAAGTATATAAAATGAACAAAGGATCTTCAGCGTTCATTTCTTCCGGATCACATTTTGCTGAGACTTTAGAAATAAGTTCCTCGTATGAAACATCTCTTTCATGATCCCAATTTACTTGATTACCTGTCCTTTTAACTACAACACATTTTTTTACATTAGGGCACTGCAACAGAGCCTCATCTGCAATTTTTTTTAAAGGAATTATTTTTCCACCTCTTACTCCTTCGTCTGCGGTAATTAAATAATCAGATTCGCAGTCATTAATCCTAGTTGCTATAGAGTCTGGAGAAAACCCTCCAAAAATTATTGAATGTATAGCTCCAATACGTGCACAAGCTAACATCGTGTAGGCTAGCTCAGGAATCATAGTCAGATAAATTGTAACTCGATCTCCTTTTTGGACACCTATACTTTTCAAAGCATTTGCAGCTTTACAGACATTTTTATGGAGTTCTTTATATGATATTTTTTTTGACTCAGATGGATTGTCTCCAACCCATATAATCGCGGTTTTCTTTCCATTTTTTTTTAAATGTCTATCGATACAATTTGAAGAAGCATTTAAAGTTCCATCGTAGTACCATTTTATTTTTACTTCTTCTTTACTGTATTTAACATCTTTGATTTTTGAATAAGGTTTTATCCAGGAAATTCTTTTTCCTTCTTTCTTCCAAAATTTATCATTTTCTTTGATTGATAAATTATATTTTTTTTTATATTTTGAGCTATTAACTAGCGCTTGTTTTGCCCATTTATCTGTAACTGGAAAAATAGTATTTCCGTCATCATCTTTCAAAGATAAATTTTTTTTAGAAAATTTTCTAGGTTTTTTTGTTTTCTTAATTTTTCTTTTAAATTTTCTTAATTTTTTCTTCTTCTTATATTTTTTAAGCCTTTTTTTCTTTTTTTTACTTCTTCTACCCACTGTTTCCTCTTTTTTTAATTTCTATAAGATTTTACCCATCTTATAAATTATTTTCCAGCTTTTAAAATCTATAGGCATGACTGATAATCTGCTTTGTTTAATAAGAGGTAGATGAGAAATAGCCTTGGTTTTTTTAATTTTTTCTAGGGAAATCGGTGAATTAAACCTCTTCACAAACCTAACCTGAACAGCCAAAAATCTCTTTTTTTTGTCAGTTTTGTCTATAAATGCTTTTTTGATGACTTTAACAATACCTACGATCTCTTTTCCGATGTTTGAGTGATAAAAAAAACATAAATCACCAACACTCATTTTATTTAAATTATTTCTTGCCTGATAATTTCTAACCCCATCCCATGTAGCTCCTTTAATCCCAGCTCTTTCTTGCTGTTCTATGGACCATACATCAGGTTCAGATTTTAATAGCCAATAAGATTTTGTCATTATAAACTTTCTTTAATATGAAAATAGTATCTCATAAATTAAAGAAAAATAATAAAGAAATTATTCTCGAGCTTATGACTTTTGATAAGTCGGATATCAAAATTTTTAAATCAACATTTAATAAATATAGAAGTTTAAATAAAGTTTTGAAAAATAAATTAAAAGGCACAAGAATAATGAACTTTCCAGATGCTTTATCGGAGTCAGTTTTCTGTCTTACAATGAATTGCGGTAAACTGCTGAGTGCGAAAAACACGTCAGGCTACAGCACTTCATTTGATGCTTATGATATTAAAAGAGAGAAAAGAATACAGATTAAATGCTCTGCTTCTTCTGGTCCAACTAGTTTTGGACCCAGGTCTGAATATGACGAAATATACTTTGTGGATTTTAAAAGCACTGGAGAAATTGATGGCACTTATAAGATATATAAACTTGAAAACAAAGATATAGACAGTGTTAAAGTAAACAAAAAACAAAGCTTGTTGGATCAACAAAAATTAGATAGACGGCCAAGGTTTGAAATTAGAAGTGCTTTAGTTATAGAAAAAAAACTTAAACCAATAGCACAAGGTAAGCTGTAACAAGAGAAGAGATTAGAAAAATAAATTTTTAAACTAGAGATTTTTTAATTATAATTGCAATTTTTTCTATCAAATTTACTGTTACAGCATTTCCTGCTTGCTTGTATCTTTGACTTTGGCCTACAGTTTCTGGAAACTTAAACGACTTTGGAAATCCCTGGAAGTTTAAACATTCTCTAGGTGTTAATTTTCTAATTCCTAAATTATCTTTTATTAAAGGTACGTTATGACCACCAGTTCCCATATTTGCTGTTAACGTTGGGCATTCACCACTTTTATTTTCTCTGACGTAAACTCTTCGCCATTGATAGACCGTATTTTTGGAAACAATTTCTTTTTTTAAAGCTTTGTACATATAAGCGTCTTGTTTGTAATAGTACCTTTCATCTATATCCCCCTTATCAAACATCTCTTTTAATTTCTTTTTAGTTTTACTTTTAACTAAGGGTAAATGACTGTTAAAAATTGAACTGCTTGTTTTTTTATTAGGTTCAAATTCCCAATCAGCTTCATCTTTAAAACAAATTATAAAAGTTCTTTCTCTATTTTGAGGAATATCTGTATGTACAGAAGTATTAAATAAATTCCAAAATACTGAATAGCCCAGCTCCCTTAAAGATTTGGTAATTACTCTTGCAGTTTTGCCATTATCATGGCCTCTAATATTTTTTACGTTTTCTAACATCAAAACTTTAGGCATTTTAGGTAATTCGGTTATCGCTCTGCAAATTTCAAAAAATAAATTTCCCCTAGAATCTCTAAAACCTTTTCGATAACCAGCTACAGAGAAAGCTTGGCAAGGAAAACCGCCCACTAAAACATCAACGGGTTTAATCTTCTTAAAATTTAATTTTCTAATATCATCAGGATATAGCTTATGTTTATAATTATGCTGAAAGCTACGAACACTATAAGGATCATTTTCATTTGACCAAAGGATTTTAAAACCAGCTTTTTCAAAACCTAGTTCGATACCTCCAATTCCAGAAAATAATCCACCAACTGTAAACATCAGTATTTAATATCACTTATTTGAAAAATTTGCAGCTAGTTGTAAAAAAGATGCACAGTTAAAGTTTTAGACCTGGGCCCTTCATAAATGGAGCAGTCTCATCAAGAGGCCATCTTGATCTTGCTTGGACATTTAAGTCATTAACTGGTTTTTTGTTAAATCTTTGAATTCCTGCCCAAGCTATCATAGCTGCATTGTCTCCACAAAATTTTTGATCTGGAAAAACTGGTGTAAAGTTCATTTTTTTAGAAACCTCTATTAAATTTTTTCTAATCGACTGATTTGCCGCAACTCCTCCAGCTATAACAAATTTGACTCCCTTTTCTAAATTAGTAATTTTTTTAAATTGATCCATAGCTACAAGTGTTTTTTTTTCTAATATTTTAATAATTGTTTCTTGGAAAGAAGCAGCTAAATTATATCTTAATTTATCATTTCCGTTAATATTTTTTGTCTCTCTAAGTACAGCAGTTTTTAATCCTGCGAAAGAAAGATTACATCCAGCTTTATTAATAATTGGTTGAGGAAGTTTATAAAATTTTTTATCCCCTTTTTTCGCAAACTTCTCAACATTGGGTCCTCCGGGATAACCAAGATCTAACATTTTTGAAGTTTTATCAAATGCTTCACCTACAGCATCATCAATTGTGGTTCCTAATTGTTTGTACTCGTCAACATTTTTAACAATTAAGTATTGAGAATGACCTCCTGATATTAATAATAACAAATAAGGAAAATCGATTTTGTTTTCTAAACCTGGACTTAATGCATGACCCTCAAGATGATTTACAGCAACAAAAGGTTTTTTTAAAAAAGAAGCAATAGTTTTTCCAATATTTAATCCAACTGTTAAACAAACTATTAGTCCTGGACCAGCAGTTGCAGCAACACCATCTATCTCGCTTATCGAAACCTCGCTTTCTTTTAAAGCTTTATTAATTATAAAATCTATATTTTCGACATGGGATCTAGCAGCTACTTCAGGAACAACTCCGCCAAATTTTTCATGTTCCTTAATCTGACTTGAAACTATACTTGACAACACCTTAGCTGTTCCCTCTTCATTTTCTTGAACTACAGATGCTGCTGTTTCGTCACAACTAGTCTCGATTCCTAGAAATTTAAGTTTTTTTTTCATTTAATTATGAGCTTATATATTAGAATAGTATAAAATAAATTTCTCAAATATATAAACAAATAATGAAAAAAATTGTAATTGGATCAAGAGAAAGCAAGCTATCTTTAGTTTATGCAAACAAAGTAAAAAACCTACTTCTAAAAAAACAAACAGGCTGGTCCAAAGAAGAAGTGGTAATTAAAACAATTAAAACTTCTGGAGATATTTTTAAAGACAGAAAACTTTCAGAAATTGGAGGAAAAAGGCTTTTTTGTAAAGAAATTGAAGAAAGTCTTTTAAAAAAAAATATTGATATAGCTGTACATGCTTTAAAAGACATGGAGTCAGTGACTACCAAGGGTCTTGTAATAGGTTCATATATTCAAAGAAACGATCCTCGTGAAGCGCTTCTAAGCACAAAATATAACTCCTTTAGAGATTTAAAAAATAAAATTATCGGTTCCAGTTCTAGAAGAAGAGAACTTCAAATAAAATCAATCAACAAAGATGTTATAGTAAAAAATATTAGGGGAAATATAGACACAAGAGTCAAAAAAATGAACGAGGGCATTTATGATGGGATTATTCTCGCTTTGGCCGGAGTTAAAAATTTAAAATTAGAAAAGAATATTAAGGAAATTATATCTACTAGTGAAATGCTACCAGCCGTTGGTCAAGGAGTTATAGCTGTACAATGTAGAGAACAGGATGAAAAAATAAAAAATGTTTTAAAAAGTATAAATAGCGATGAAACTGAACAATGTGCAATATCAGAGAGGAGTATGTTAAAAACTATAGGTGGTGACTGTGATACTGCAGCTGGAGGATTAGCTACTTTAATTGGAAACGAGATACTTTTGAAGGCTCAACTTTTTTCTGATAGTGGACAAGAGTCTTTTTTTTATGAATTTAAAGGTAAAAAAGAAGATGCTAGTAAAATTGGAGAAATTGTTGGTAATGAACTTTTAAAAAAAGCAGGACCAAAATTTAAAAAAAAAATATGAATATTTTAATGACTCGACCATTAATTGACTCTGAAGATTTAATGGAAAAATTATTTTCTAAGGGACATAAGATTTTGCATATACCAACATTAAAAATATCTTCATTAAAAATGAGTCCCGTAGATCCCGGTGATTATGATGCATTTATATTTACAAGTTCAAACGCTGTAAGAAATTTAAAGATATTAAATGAAAATAAAAAAATTATTTGTTTCTGCGTTGGATCGATTACAGAAAAAATAGCTAGACAATTTGGATTTCAAAACACTATTTCTGCAGGGGGTACAGTTAACGCATTAAAAAATTTAATTGAAAATTCTAAAGACTTAAGAGAGAAATCAAAAATAGCTTATTTTTGTGGAGACAATATTTCATATAATTTAGATGTCGAATTAAAAAAAGAAGGTTTTGATATAAAAAAAATTATTAATTATTCATCAGAAAAAATATCAAGCTTAAGCAATGAAAATAAAAAAATTATTGAGAAAAATGTACCAGATTTAATTTTTGTCTATTCTATGAGAAGCGCTCAAAGTTTTGTTGATATAATTAAAAAGAACTCCTTATATCCGTTAATGACAGGATCGACTGTAATGTGTATAAGTAAAAAAGTAGCAGATTTTTTTAAGAGTTCAGGGTGGAAAAAAATAGAAGTTTTTAATCCTGGTGAAGAGCTATTAAGACTATAAGAAACAAATTATAATGAATGTTTTAGAAAACTTTAAAGATCTATTTTTAGAAATTTGGCAAACGGGTATTGCTGGAGTAAATTTTACGCAAATCGGATTAGCTATAGCAATATTTTTGTTTTTTTTATTGCTTCGAGGTTTAATCTCAAAATTCATTCTTCAGAGATTGAAAAGCTACGTTTCCAAAACTTCAAATAAATTTGACGATGCTTTAGTTGAAGCTTCGGAAGGTCCAGTCAAATTTTTTCCAATAGTGCTTGGAATATTTATGGCTACATCATATATGGATTTTGATGGCAAAATGTCGATTTTTATAGACAATGTTAATCGCTCATTAATAACGATCTTGATATTTTGGTTAATTCATCAAATTGTAGAACCAATAACTTTTTTAATTAAAAGAGTAGAAGAATTGTTATCAAAAGACTTACTTAACTGGGTAATTAAAGCAAATAAAATTTTAATTATCTTTTTTGGTTTTGCAGCCACATTAGACATATGGGGAATAAAAATTGCACCTATAATTGCCGGTTTAGGTTTATTTGGCGTTGCTGTAGCTTTGGGAGCTCAAGATTTATTCAAAAATTTAATTTCAGGTGTTTTGGTATTGGTAGAAAAAAGATTTAAAATTGGTGACTGGATATATGTTGAAGGCATTATTGAAGGTATAGTAGAAAGAATAGGTTTTAGATCTACTGTTATAAGAAAATTTGACAAATCGATTGCTACCATACCCAATGCTTCATTTGCAGAAAACGCTGTAGTTAATATTACCGAGACTACAAATTGGAGAATAAGCTGGATAATAAATTTGCAATATGACTCTACTATAGAACAACTTAAAAATATAAGAGAACAGATAGAAAAATTCATAACTACTAACAAAGATTTTAAAATTGGAGAAGACACCGAACACGCTGTCCGGATAGATAAATTTTCTGATAGCTCAATAGATATGTATATAAGGTGTTTTACAGTAACAGATGAATGGGGTGAATGGCTTAAAGTTAAAGAAAGGCTAGCTGTAAAAATTAAAGAAATTGTAGAAAGCAACGGAGCTTCATTTGCCTTTCCTAGCACTTCAATTTATGTGGAGAAGAAATAATGAAATCTATTTTAATACTTTTTGACAATGTAATAACGCTTTATATCTGGGTATTAATTATTAATGCTATAATTAGTTGGTTAGTTGCATTTAATATATTAAACACTAATAACCGTTTTGTTTATTCAGTATTAGAGGTTTCCTACAAACTTACAGACCCGCCTCTAAATTTTATAAGAAGATTTTTACCAAGTTTAGGATCAATTGATATTTCACCAGTAATATTAATTTTAGCATTAATGTTTTTGAGAAATTTGGTTTTTGAATTACTAGCCCCCTCAATGTTTTAAATATGATTATAGACGGAAAAAAAGAATCAGAACTAATTAGGCAAGAAATCAAGAAAGAGATTGATGCTATAAAGTCTTCGAATAAAAAAGTACCTGGTTTATCTGTTATTTTAATAGGAAATTATCCCCCCAGCGAAATTTATGTCAGAAATAAACAAAAAAGTTCTATTGAGGTAGGAATTAATTCTGAAATAATTAAATATCCAAAAGATGTAACAGAAAATGAAGTTCTAAAAAAAATTCAAGATTTAAACGACAACGAAAATGTATCAGGTATATTAGTTCAATTACCTTTGCCAGAGCATATAAGTAAAAAAAAGATTATTAATATGATTAATCCCTTAAAAGATGTTGACGGGTTTAACCCTATTAATGTGGGTAATCTTGCTTCAGGATATAAAGCAATTGTTCCATGTACTCCTCTAGGATGTCTTTTGTTAATTAAAAAAATCGAAAAAAATCTTACCGGCAAACATGCCGTAATAGTTGGAAGATCTAATTTAAATGGAAAACCTATGGCACAGCTTTTACTTAAAGAAAACTGCACTGTAACTATAGTACACAGTAAAACTAAAGATTTAAAAGCGGAGTGTCAAAAGGCAGATATACTAGTTGCAGCCGTTGGAGTAGCCAAATTAATAAAAGCAGATTGGATTAAAAAGCAATCTATAGTTATTGATGTAGGTATAAATAAAGTTGGAGACAAAATAGTTGGAGATGTAAATTTTGATGAAGTTAAAGATAAGGTAAAAGCCATCACACCTGTTCCAGGGGGAGTGGGACCAATGACTATCGCGTGTCTACTTAAAAATACTTTAGAATGTTTTAAAGGTCGTTAGCCTTGCTAGTGTCTATTTTTAAATATTTACTGTTTCTTAATCTGATGATTACGGTGGCTAATGCAACAATTAATATAGCTAAGGCTATATAAATTAAATTTGATGGATCATCATTTTTGTCCTGAAGTATTATATATCTAGCTAAAGCTGTTATGGCTATTACCAAAGGATAGGAAATTCTTACTGATCTTGTTTCCCAGTAAGATCTAACAAGACCTATAACCTCGATATAAATAAACATAAGTAAAAGATCAGCTAAATTAACTGATCTGTTAAAATACATTTCTCTTATCTCTAAAACAAAAGCCAGTATTGTAGATACTAATACAAACAAAACTGCAACTAATTGAATATTACGAATCGTTGTATTCATACTTAATGCTATTATCAGGATTTTAGGCTTTTTTTAACTGTTTTGAGTGAAATTTAATAAATTTCTCAACTTTTATTTTATTAAATGTTTTATTTTCTTCAAAAGAGACTTTTTTCATTGAATATGCTTTATTTTTGGTCTTTCTGGAAAGTATTGTGACATTTCCTTTATAAATTTTTATTTTAACTTCTCCTGAGACATATTTTCTTTTTTTATCAATTATTTTTTGTAAATTAACTCTTTTCTTCGAAAACCAGTAACCATTATAAACAAGTTCAGCATAAAGAGGCATTACTCTCTCTTTATCGTGCATTGTTTTTTTATCAAGAGTTACCGACTCAATTGCTCTATGAGCGGCATACAATATTGTTCCTCCTGGCGTTTCATAAACACCTCTAGATTTTATTCCAATAAATCTATTTTCAACCAAATCAACTCTTCCTACTCCATTTTTTCCAGCAATTGAATTTAGTTTGCCCAAGAGTTTTGCTGGTCCAAGTCTTTTATTATTTATTGAAACTGGATCACCATTTTTAAATCCAATTTTTACTATCGTTTTTCTGTTTGGGGCCTTTTCAGGTGAAATAGTTCTTTGGAATATATATTCCGGAGCAGAATTCTTAGGATTTTCTAAGCTTTTTCCCTCAGTTGAAGTATGAAAAATGTTATCATCAACAGAAAATGGTGGCGCTCCTTTTTTGTCCTTTGGAATAGGTATTTTATTTTTTTTTGCATATTTTATTAAGTCGGTTCTAGATTGAAGCTTCCACTCTCTCCAAGGAGCAATGACTTTAATTTTTTTTCCAAAAAAAGCATAGGCCAACTCAAATCTTACTTGATCATTTCCTTTACCTGTTGCTCCATGAGCTACTGCAAAAGCTCTAAATTTTTTTGCAATATCTATTTGTCTTTTACCTATAAGTGGTCTAGCTATTGAAGTACCTAATAAATAGTTACCTTCATAAACAGCATGAGCTCTTATCATTGGAAAAATATAATCTTTTACAAATATATTATTTAAATCTTCAATAATTATTTTTTTTACACCAAGATTTTTTGCATTTTTAATAATTTTTTTTTTGTTAATTATCTGACCAATATTAGCGGTATATGCTATAATTTCAGCTTTATAGTTTTCTTGAAGCCATCTTAAAATAATTGAGGTATCTAACCCACCCGAATAAGCTAAAACAATTTTTTTCATTTAACCGCAAGTTTTTTTGGCAGTATTATAAGCTTTTGTAAATCCCATCATTGAATAATGATCTACTGTCTGAGCTCCCTTAATAGTATTAGCAGTAACTATAAGATTTGTTGCTCTTTTCATTAGTTTAATAAAATTTTTTTCTTCACTTTCATCTAAAAGCCACGCGAATTTATCTTGTGAAAAAAAAGAAAAACTTTTTTTTCCTGATTTTGCAGTAACAGAAGAAGATTTATATGGATGACCACTTGTTATACTGACTTCGCCAGAAATATTTTCTTTAGGCCTAAATGTAACAAAAAGCCTAGAGTCATCTCTATTGATGCTTTTAGGTGCCCTTTTAGTTGGCAAGGTTTGAGCAAAACAAATTTTACCCTCACTAGTCTCAGCGCTAAAACTCTGCCAGTTTTTATATTTGCCTGTCGATTTAGGCGTATCAGCTATTGCTTTAGATAAAGACAATATTAAAATAAGGCTTAAAAAATAAATTTTAAATTTCATAATTTTAATCTTTATACTAAAAAAAAAGTATTTCAATGGTTGCTGAGCGTTTTATGGAGCCGGATTAGGATTATTATTATGTATTAAATTAATTTTTTCTAATATTTCTTCTGTTAGTTCAATTTTGATACTATCAATATTCTCTTTTAATTGATTCATTGTTGTTGCCCCTATAATATTGCTTGTAACAAATGGTCTAGAGTTCACAAATGCTTGAGCTAATTGAACCATTGTCATATTATTTTCTTTAGAAAGTTTATAGTATTCATCATATGCTTTCATAGCTAAAGGATTAAGCATTCTTTCCCAACCTTTAAACAATGTCATTCTTGCATTTTTTGGCATTTTGCCTTTTCTATATTTTCCTGATAATGCTCCTGAAGCTAAAGGATAGTAAACCAATAAACCACATTTTTCTCTGATAGAAATTTCTGACATACCTATTTCATATGTTCTATTTACTAGACTATAAGGATTTTGAATCGACATTATTCTAGGTAGATTTTTATTTTTTGATATCTCTAAATATTTTGAGAGACCATAAGGAGTTTCATTTGATACACCGATGTATCTGATTTTTCCACTTTTGATAAATTTCTCTAACGCTTGCAAAATGCTCTCAAAATCATTCCATTCTCCTTCATTATTATTTACTTTAAATTCCCTTCTACCAAAGCAATTTGTAGATCTTTCGGGCCAATGTAATTGATATAGATCTATGTAATCTGTTTTTAATCTTTTTAGACTATCATCTAAAGCTTTA
>CABXUA010000005.1 GCA_902515355.1 uncultured Pelagibacteraceae bacterium
ATTATATTGACACCAAACATCCTCTTATCATAGAAAATTTATTAGGAATAAAGCGAACTAAGGGCACTAATCAAATAGGTAAAAAACCATTATTAATCAATGACTTAAAACTAATAATTAAAGTTATAGATGAATGTAATGAAAAGTATACGAGAAAATTGAGAGACAAAACAATTATATTAATAGGATTTTCCGGAGGCTTTAGACGTTCAGAGTTAATTTCAATAGAGCATGAGGATATAGAGTTCGTGAGCGAAGGTGTTAAAATATATGTTAAAAGATCAAAAACCGATCAGTCCGGAGAAGGTATGATAAAGGCTATACCCTATTTTGATAACGAAGAATACTGTCCGGTAAAGCATTTAAGCTTATGGATAACTCAATCAAATATTAAAAAAGGTAAAATTTTTGATATATCTGATAAAAGCGTTGCGCTAATTATTAAAAAATATGCAAATTTAGCAGGATTAGATGGAAATAAATATGCAGGACACAGCTTAAGATCTGGTTTTGCTACATCTACAGCAGAGTCAGGTGCAGAAGAAAGATATATAATGACTATGACAGGACATAAAACTACACAAATGGTAAGAAGATATATAAAAGAAGCTAATTTATTTAAAAATAATGCTTTAAATAAGATAAAAATCTAAATCTTTTTAACAAAAAGACTTAAGTAAAGAATTTTTAATTTACATATAGTTAGATCAACGAAATAAGAAAAATTTTTTTTGGGCTCGGAAAGAGGAGAAGTATATCTGGTTTTAGATCTTAAATAGTGTTTTTTAAAGAATTTTGAACTAAAACCCCATTTTTTTAAAAATACTTTTTCACCTTTGTTTTGTATGAAGTTCTTTTTTTTTCTAGTAGTTACAGAGCTAAAATGATAAACCTTACAATTATTTATACCTTTAAAAATTCTTACACCTTCATTCCATAATTTGATATTAAAATCTGGATCTGAAGTTATACCTGGATTAAATTCCTCGCTAAAACCACCAACTTTATTCCATAATTTTTTATGTACTAGATGAGGAGCAAAATGTGTACCTTGATGATCGTAAAAATTTATTTTTTGATAATTATTCAACAATTTATTTTCATCAAAATTATTAATTGTTTCACCACAATTATATTTAATATGACCAGAATTAGGTTCTATCATTGTGCCAGATAAATAGAATTTATTGTGGTTAATTTTTTTTAGTTCATCGATAAAATATTTATCCCATAGTGGACAAAAGTACATATCATCGTGAGAATAGAGAATATAATCTTTCGTTGATTTTTTGGTCGCTAAATTCATAGAAGAACACAAACCAATGTTATTCTTGGAAAATGTGTATTTTAAATTATTTGATTTAGCATAGTCTAAGGTACCATCTGTACCTTCATTTATATGTAAGATAATTTCGTGAATTTTAAAAGAGTTTTTCTTTATACTATTAAGACAAAGTTTTAAATAATCTAAATTATTATAAGTCGGAATTATTATGGAAAACATTATTTATCCCATAAATATTTTTTTTTGTTTTTAATATTTAATGTTTTATTAACGATATAGTCAGCTACTAAGGTAGAATTAAAATATCTAAGATATTTTTGTTTGCCTTTTTTCCCAATTAATTTTCTAAGCTTTTCATCCTTTGCTATCCTCTGTATTTTTTCAGATAAATCATTAATATTTTTATAAAAAACCATTTCGTCATCATTAAAAAAATCTCTATAGCCAGTTTTTTCATCAATTAAAGTTACCAATCCATTTCCTATTATCTGAGTAATTCTATCGCTACTATAATATTTTATAGGCTCTCCCCTACTCAAATTTAAACCCATTTTAGAATTTGAAATTGTTTTAAAATAGTGGTCAGCCCAAATTGGTTGCACTTGTTTTAGACCATATATATCAAATTTAATGTTATTAGTTACGTTCATTAGCTTCTGTATAAATAAAGCTCTTTCATCAAATTTTCCGGACTTTAGGATACCCCTGTGTACTCCGTGACTTAATGCAAAAAAAACATCCATGTTACAGCTTTTTCTAAAATTCTCTAATACCTCAAAAGAAGAATCACTTGGATTTGGTATATAAAAATTTTCATTATTTTTTGGTAAAAATTTTAATACATCGGGACTTGTAGTTAAAAAATTACAATCAATAAACTGAGCCTTGTCTAAAACTCTATCTTTATTCCTCTGATAGTCTGGACCTTTTTTATTTAAAGGATCAAGAAACCATTGTGATATTTTTAGCGAAGGATAATCGTCTTTTAAATCTGATAATGTTTCAGGAAATATAGAGTCAGCATGTCCCAAAATCAGAAGGTCAGGTTTATAATTATAGCAGGTTTTTTTTAATTTATCATTTAAAGATTTGGACCCTCTAAAGTCTTTAAAGTTTTTATAGTATCGTAATATATCTCTGTCACTAAATTCTAATATACTGTGGCCCAATCTAATAAAACCATTATTAAGTCTTCTACCAGTGTTAAAAAATAATCTACCATCATATCGCTCATTAAAATTTGTAACATGTAAAATTCTTAATTTCTTATTTTTATTAACATTAAAAATTTTGAAATCATTTAGTTTTTCAGATCTACATTCATCTATGAGATCTGAAACAAATTTATTAGTTAAATAAAAATTTTTATAAGACGATTTTTGTAGAGTTTCTCTTTTTCTTTTATCTATAATTAATTTTTTAATTTCTTTATATAAAGATTTAGCTGAAAGGTCTTTCAGTATAATGCCATTTGTTATGGTTTCTGGTAAACCACCTTTGTTACTTATAATTACCGCGCATCCGCTCGATGAAGCTTCTAGACTTGTTCTGCCAAATGGTTCGTCCCATCTTGAGCAAACCACAGCTATACTTGTATTTTCATAAATTCTTAAAACTTTTTTGTGTTCTAGAAAACCGTGAATTTTTAAATTTTTATGATCAAAATAAATCTTATCTCTTGCTTCGTCACCAACAACTGAAGCTTTCCAATCTTTAAAGTTGCTCAAAATTTTTATAATTGCTTTTCCGAATATATCATATCCTTTCGATCTATTAAGTTTTCCAACAAAGGTTATAAGTTTTTTTTTATTTTTAATATTAAATTTATTTTTTTTTAGCAGATTGAAAAATAACAGAAAGTTTTTCACTATTTATAAATTTACTTTGCATTCCTTCCACAAATCTTTTTTTAGACCAGTTGCTATTAAAAAGTATTTTATAAGTATTATTTAATAAAAATTTTCTTTCATTTATAGTTTTTGAGCCCAACATGGTTAATGGGTCATTGTGAAAATATAAAATGTAATTCCTTTTTCCAATTAAAGGTATTAAATCATAAAGATAATTTGGTCTATTATGAATTTCTATTAGGTCAGATTTCTCGTTTGATTCAATTTTAGTAAATTCTTTGATATATTTTTTACTTTGACTAGTAAATCTAAGTTTTAATTTGCTTAATGGTATATTTCTATAATTACAATTAAATGTCTTTTTATAATCTGTATTACCATAGACTATGATATTATTTTTAAATTTACTTTCTTTAACTGTATCATTAACAAATAATGATACTGCACCTGGATACACTGGTGAGAAGTTTTCTTTATAAGGTAACAGAATTGAAATTTTCATATTTTAAGAGTTTTTATTTTATTTCTTAAATTTCTATTTTTCTTTATATAATATTCTCTAGAAATTGCTCTACTTTTTGAAGCTATTTTTTCCTTATAAATTAGTCTCCACTTTCTTCCTCTTGTGAATTTTGCGCCTTTTCCAGAATTATGTAATTTGATTCTTTTTTTTAAGTCCTTTGTATAACCAACATAAGTTTGAGATTTTTTGCCTGATGATTTGAGCATATAAACATAAAAACTCGCCATACAGTATGTTAAATAAATATCTTTTAACTAAGTTTTTTTATTTTATGAATTTTTCTCATTTATTGATAAGAAATACCTAAATGAGTATACTTAACGTTTAAATAATCTTTAATGGCCATTGATCCGCCCTCTCTTCCATATCCTGTTTGTTTTATTCCACCAAAGGGAGCCTCGGCTATAGCTACTACGGGTGTATTTACTGCTACTGTACCAGTTTCCATAAGCTCAGAAGCTTTGTGAGCTTTTTCCATATTATTAGTAAATATATAACTAGCTAAGCCCAAATCGTTGTTGTTAGCTCTTTTGATTACTTCGTCAAAATTTTTAAATGAGAGAATAGGAACTAAAGGTCCAAAAGGTTCCTGGTTCATAATTGTAAAATCGTCTTTTACATTATCAAATATTGTTGGCTCAAAATAATAACCTTTATTAAATCCTGCTGGTTTTTGACCACCACAAAGAATCTTTGCTCCTTCTTTTTTTGTAATTTCTACTAATTTTTCTATCTCATCTAATCTCTTTTTGGTTGTAAGCGGTCCTAAAATTGTGTCTTTATCCATGCCATTTCCAATTTTTAATTTTTTCGTTTTTTTTACCATAAGTTCTGCAAAACTATCCTTTTTACTTTCATGAATATAAAATCTATTAGGTGAAATACACACTTGACCATTATTTCTAAATTTAGCAGCAATGGCCATATCTGTCACCTTGTCTAAATCAACATCGTCAAAAACAATAAATGGGGCGTGACCACTTAGTTCCATTGTTACTCTTTGTACTTTATCGGCAGCTTTTTTTAGAATTAATTTTCCTACACGTGTAGAACCAGTTATTGAGACTTTTTTAATTATATCAGAGGATAAAAGTTCATTTGATATAAAGGCTGGATCGCCAGATAAAAGATTAACAACACCAGGAGGAAGCCCTGCTTGCCTACATATATCAACTAATTGCATTACACTTCCAGGAGTAATAACATCTGGTTTAACTATAACTGAACATCCTGCTGCTAAAGCGGTTGATATTTTTCTTGATGCAAGAATTATAGGAAAATTCCAAGGAACTAATGCCGCTACAACTCCTACAGGTTGATAATAAATTTGAATTCTTGTATTGGGGAATCTGCTTTGTAATGATTGTCCATAAATTCTTTTTGTTTCCTCAGAATTCCATTCAAAAATATCACCTGCTCCACCTATTTCTCCTGTAGCCTCTGTTAAGGGTTTTCCTACTTCTAAGGTAAGCCATTTTGCCAAGGTATCGACATTTTTTCTTATTAATTCAGAAATTTTTCTAATTATCTTAGCTCTTTCCCATGGGGCTGTATTTTTCCAAACTTCTAAGCCTTTCTCTGATGATTTTAAAGCCTTTTTAATATCTTCTATATTTGCTTTTGATGTTTTTCCTATTATTTCTTCAGTAGCAGGATTTATAACGTCGTAAGTTTCTTTACTAGAGGATTCTTGCCATTTCCCGTCTATAAATTGTCCAAATTTACTATACATTAAATTCTTATATCACAAATTAAGAACTAAAACATTATTTGTAAGATTTAACCTGATGCAATTGTTCGCCTAATTTATCAATACTAAGTCTTACTTTTTCTCCACCTTTAAGGAAAACTGGCGGTTTCATATTTTCACCAACACCTGGCGGTGTACCAGTGCAACATATGTCGCCCGGAAACAAAGACATGCAGTGACTCATATAAGAAACCAATGATTTAATGTTAAATATCATTTCTTTTGTGTTGCCTGTTTGCATTTGTTTCCCATCTACTTCTAAAGTTAAATTTAGATTTTGATATTCGGGTAATTCATCAGTAGTTAATATATATGGTCCTATAGGACCAAAAGTATCAAAACCCTTGCCTTTGTCCCAAGTTAATCCTTTATTTTTTTGAAAATTTCTTTCTGTAATATCATTAACAAGAAAGAAACCAAGAACATGATCTAGAGCATTCTCTTCATTTACATATTGAGCTTTTTTTCCAATAACGAAACCTAATTCTACTTCCCAGTCAGTATGTTTTGAATCCTTAGGAACTATGATGTCATCGTTAGGTCCAGAAATACAACTAGTAAATTTTGAAAAAATTATAGGCTCTTTAGGTATAGGTAAATTTTGTTCTTCTGCATGATCTCGATAATTTAATCCTATTCCAATAAACTTTGCAGGATTTGAGACACATGCACCTATTCTTTGAGATTTGTCAACGATGGGAAGTTTATTTAGATCAGTTTTTTTTATTACCTCTAGAGTTCTAAAGTTAAGTGTATTTGGATTAAAATCATCTATAAGAGAAGATACATCCCGATAATTATTATCCTTATCTATTACTACTGGTTTTTCTTTATTTAAATCTCCCAATCTACATAGTTTCATAATATTACTTAATCTTTGGCGGTCCCACGGGGAATCGAACCCCGATTAGATGATTGAAAACCATCTGTCCTAACCGTTAGACGATGGGACCTTATTTATTTTGTCTTTATTAACAGAAATATCATCGATAATAAACTCTACATTTTTTTCACCTCTCCACTCGTTTAAAGTTAATTTTCCTGCAATGTTAAAGGGTTTTATATTTTTTTTTAAAAGATATTGGCCTAAATCGTTATCTTTAGCATTAAAAGCTATTGTTTTAATATTAGAACCATCCGAACCAAGAAGAACAGACTTAATATGTCTCTCTGCGACAATTTTGGAATTTAAGATAGTTAAATTCTCAATAACAAATTTAGGCTCAGGATTCCCAGACCCAAATGGTGATAAATTATCTACTTTGGAATAAAAATCAACATTTAGAGCAGATGGCGAAACTATAGAATCTATATAAAGATTTCTTTCTTTTTGAAAACTTATTTTTAATGATTGAAATATTTTGAATATGTATATCTTAAATTGTTCAATCTTATCTTTTGAAATTGAAAATCCTCCAGCCATCTTGTGGCCTCCCCCTTTTATTAAAATACCCTTTTGAACAGCACCTATAATGGCGGAGCCAATGTCGAAACCTACTATTGATCTTGCTGAAGCTTTTCCAACATTGTCGTTTATTGAAATAATTATTGTTGGTTTATTGTATTTTTCTTTGATTCTTGAAGCTATAATACCAATTATACCTTCATGCCAATTTTTTCCACTTAAAACTAAAATAGGATCAGTTAAATTTATATCACTTTTTAAAATATTTTCTAATAAATCATTTTCCAATAATTGTCGTTCTTTATTAAATAAGTTTAATTCTGAAGCTAATTTAAAACTTTCTTTTGCATTTTTGTTTAATAAAAGGTTTGCCCCATGAGAACATTTTCCAACTCTTCCCCCGGCATTAAGTCTTGGACCAATTATGTAACCTAGATGATATGTCGATGGATTAGTTTCAACTTTGCAAATATCTAAAAGTGTTTTGAGGCCCAGGTTGAATCTATTGCGAATAATTTTGAGTCCTTGTTTCACAATAGCTCTGTTTAATCCTATTAAGGGCACTACATCACAAACTGTGCCTAATGATACTAAATCTAAAAAACTGATAAGATTTGGTTCGGATATATTGCTTTCAATAAACCAGTTTTTTTCTCTAAGTTTTTTATTTAATGCAACAAGAAATAAAAAACATACACCAGCGGCGCAAAGATAATTTAATTTAGAATCATCATCAAATCGATTAGGATTGATTATGGAATGTGCCTTTGGTAACGAGGTTTCTGATTGATGATGATCAAATATTAAAACATCTATATTTTTATTTTGCGCAAACTCAATCGGTTCATAAGACATAGTTCCACAATCTACTGTAAATATTAAATTAACTTTTTTATCTATCAATTTTTTAAAACCATTTATAGAAGGTCCGTAGCCCTCTGTTCTACGATCAGGAATGTAGATCTCAAAATTATGATTAATACTTTGAAAAAATCGACCTAATAATGCTGTAGAAGTAGCACCATCTACATCATAATCACCAAAAATTCCTATTTTTTCTTTATTAATTATAGCTTGATAAGTTCTGTTAACAGTTTTGCTCATATCTTTTAATATATCTGGATTGGGTAAAATATTTTTTATAGTAGGATTAAGATAATTTTGAATTTCATTTTTATCTAATTTTCTTACAGCTAGAAGTTTAGAGGTAATTTCATCTAAAAAGAAATTTTCCTTAAAATAACTGATATCATTTTCATCGAATTTTTTTAAAATCCAATTTTTACCGCTTACTGAGGACGAGTTCATTTTTTGTGAAGATTAGTAACTTTTTTTACTATCTTTGTGCTTTTTTGCAGAGCAAAAGTCGAAGCTTCAAAAGAGTCACCTTTGTCGATAATTCCTTTAACCAAATCACCGTCGGTAACGGCAGTGGCACAAAATATTACATCTCCTTTTACCATCTCATCTAAATCATATTTTTTTTTAAGGTTTTTAACTCCTAGTTTAGTTGCCCTTTGACTTTGTTCTTTATCCAAAACTAATCTAGTTTGCATTTGACCGCCCAAACAGCTTAGAGCAGCACCCGCTAGAACACCTTCAGGACCACCTCCTATACCAATATAAATATCATTTTTTGAATTTTCATCTATTACGGAAATAACTCCACTTACGTCACCATCTGAAATAAAATTTATGTTAACTTTCATTTTTTTAAGACTGTCAATTATATTTTTGTGTCTGGGTCTATCTAAAACACAAGCAAATAATTTTTCAGGTGTTGTGTTTTTCGCATCTGCTAATAAAGATATATTTTTTTCAACAGAATTATCAAGGTCAATTAAGTTTTTAGGAAGATTTGTGCCTATAGCTATTTTTTCCATATACGTATCTGGTGCAGATAATAGATTTCCTTTTTCACTAACAGACAACACAGAAAAGGCATTTGGTAAATTTTTAGCGACAAAATTAGTTCCTTCTAATGGATCTAAAGCTATATCTAAAGCTTGACCAGTATTAGAACCTACTTTTTCCCCGATATATAGCATTGGGGCTTCATCCATCTCTCCCTCTCCAATTACTACTGTTCCTTTCATTTCAATTTTATTTAATTCATCTCTCATAAGATCTACTGCGCCTTTGTCAGCTGCGATTTTATCATTTTTTCCAATAAATAAAGAGGCGCCATAAGCAGCTTTTTCGGTAGCTCTAATGAATTGTTCTAAATATTTCTTATCTATACTCACTAAATGTTTTCTATTCTAATTAATTTTGGTTTTTGTATTAAATAATCTTTTTTAGATAATTGGTTAATAGTTTTAATCAATAAAAGATCTTTTACTTCATGTGTTATGATAACAATTGATGAATTTTTTTTTGATTTATAAGGATTCTGAATAAGCCTTTTAATTGAAACTTTGTTTTTAGCAAGAGTTTTAGTAATATTAGATAAAACACCATGCTTATCTTTCACGTCAATTCTTAGATAAGCAGAGAATTTTTTATTATCAATATTTTCAAATGAAATTTTTTTTCTTTTATTTGCTGAAACCATAAAAGGTGGTCTTACTTTCCCTTTTATAATAGATACTATATCAGAAACTAATGCAGAAGTAGTTGCTTGTGGACCTGCCCCTTCACCTTGAATTACTGTTTCGCCTACTGGTTTTCCCTCAATTATAACTGCATTTAAAACTCCATCTATTTTTGCAATATATGAGGATTTCTTTATTAAGTATGGATTTACTCGTTGAGTTACTTTTTTATTTTCTAAGTGTGAAACTCCTAGTAATTTGATTTTATAACCCAATAAATTTGCATTATTGATATCTGTTCTATCTACTTTGTTAATACCTTCTACTGAAATATCTTTATTATTAATATATGAATTAAATGATAGTGCCGTAAGAATTTTAAGTTTAGAAGCTACATCATCACCATTTAAATCAGAGATAGGATTTTTTTCAGCATAACCAAGGGTCTGTGCTTTTTTAAGAGCATCTTTAAATTCTAAATTTTGTTTATCCATTGAAGTTAGTATAAAATTAGAAGTACCGTTGAAAATACCATATATTTTATTAATTGAGTTTGCGACTAGTCCTTCTTTTAAAGATTTAATTATTGGAACGCCACCACAAACAGCTGCCTCAAATTCTAAATTAACTTTATTTTTTTCCGCAATTTTAGCCAATTTGTCTCCATGTTTTGAGATTAAGGCTTTATTTGCGGTTACGATATTTATTTTGTTTCTTAAACCAGAAAATACAAGATTTTTAGCAGGTCCATCAGCACCTCCGATTAATTCTACTATTATATCTACATTTTTCTTCTTGGTTGCTTCAAGATAATTCTTTAACCATTTACTTTTTGGGATCGAGAATTTCCTTTTTTTTAATTTATTTTTAGCAGAGACATAAATTATATTTGGAATTGTATTTGTTTTTTTTGCAAGGTAATTTTTATTTTTGTTTAAATATTTATATAAATAAGAACCTATGTTACCAAGTCCAACAATTGCTATATTTATTTTATTTTTTTTCATGCTAATATTTGGATATATTTGGATAACTTTTTTCATTACCTGCCTTAATTAAATATTCAGAAATTTCATCTATATCACATTTGTTGAAATCTAAACAGAGTTTATGGGTATCAACGTATATTGCTTTAACTTTTTTTAATTTAATTTTTTTATCGTTTTTTTTTATTAATTTATCAACTTCATTTTGATTTATTTTAGATAATCTTTTTTCTTTTTTTTTTTGTTCTTTAATTTTTCTCTTTACTAATTTTCTTCTTTCATTTATTATTCTCTTTTCTTCTTTTGATAATTCTCTAATATTAGCCTCTTCTGAAGATATATTATTGTTTAAAGATATTTCATCTGATGAACTAGTATTTATTTTAACTAAATTAATCGATTTATTTTTATCTTTGTTTAATATTTTAACTTCTAATGTCAAATTTTTAGAAAAGTATTCATCTGCTTCTTTTTTATCTATACATTCCCTATCACCGCAAATATAAACAAATTTGTTATTCGAACAATTTGTTAAAAATAATAAAATAATAAAGTACAATAACAATTTCATATGAGCCCCAATGTCTCTCTAAATCCATAATTGATGTTCATGTTCTGTATCGCTTGACCGGAAGCACCTTTAACTAAATTGTCAATTGCAGATAGTATTAAAATTTTATTTTTATCTCTAGTTTCACATACAGATATTTCACAGTAGTTTGTATCTATTACATTGCCAGTACCTATAGGATTATTTAGTTTCATTATTTTTATAAATTGATTTCTCTTGTAAAATTTTACTAATTCGTTGTGTAGTTTTTTAATACTTTGACCCTTCTTTTTATTTATATATATGCAAGATAAAATCCCTCTAAAAGTCGGTATTACATGGGGATTAAAAGTATATAAAATTTTGGATTTTGTATTTTTTTTTAAATTCTTGATCCATTTCAGACATATGTCTATGTTTTTTAATACCATAAGCGAAAACAGAATTATCGATATTTTTATAATTAAATTTTTTTTTGAAATTTTTGCCTGCTCCTGAAAATCCAGATTTTGAGTCAATTATAATATTTTGAGATTTGAGTAATTTTTTTTTTAATAAAGGAATAAGAGCTAGCTGTATTGATGTTGGATAACAGCCGGGGTTTGATATTATTTTATATTTTTTAATGTCTTTATTTACTAATTCAGGAATTGAATAAATAGATTTATTAATCAAATTTTTTGCTGAATGGCTTTTTTTATACCACTTTCTATAACTGTTTGGATCTTTTAATCTAAAATCAGCGGATAAATCTATAAACTTCAAATTTTTGTATTTTATATTTTTTTTTATAATTTTTTGAGCTCCACCGTTAGGCAATGACAAAAAGACTAAATCAAGATCTTCCCAAATTATTTTATCTAACTTAGAAATTTTAGGTAATTTTGCCTTAATTCTTTGATCAAATTTTTTAATATGTTTGCCAATATTTTTTTGTGCACAAAGATATTTTATATTCGCCTTTGGGTGTTTTGATAGTAAATAGACTAATTCCAAGCCAACATAGCCTGTTGCACCAATAACTGCAATTTTAATTTTTTTAAAAGACATAGAATCTTATATCACTGAAAAATAAATTAATAAATTTAAATGATTTATCGTTTTGAAAATTGGAAGCTTCTTCTTGCTTTTCTATGTCCGTATTTTTTTCTTTCAACTACTCTAGAATTTCTGGTTATAAGTTTTTCTTTTTTTAATCCTTTTTTAAGATTTTCTTCGTGAATTACTAGGGCTCTGGATAACCCATGAATAATTGCCCCTGCTTGACCTGAAAGACCGCCACCTTTTACCTTACATTTTACATCATAAGAATTAAGAACTTTTGAAATTTCCAAAGGTCTAGTTACTATAATCTGATGAACTGGTCTTTTAAAATAATCTATCATTTTAATTCCATTAACATAAATATTGCCAGAACCTTTTTTAACCCATACTTTTGCAATTGAGCGTTTTCTTTTACCTGTAGCATATTTGCTATCTTTGAAATCTAATTTAATTTTACTTTTATCAATTGTTTTATTATCGTTTTTATTTAAATTTTCCATTAATTTTTAATTATATTTTTTTTATTAAATTGATTAAATTTAAGTTCTTTAGGATTTTGTGTCTCATGAGGATGTTTGTCAGTATTGTAAATCTTAAGTTTTGTTAATTGTTTTTTTGCTAAGGGACCACCAGGTAACATTCTTTTTACGGCTAATCTTAATATATCCGAAGATTTATTTTTTTCTTTTAGTCTAATAGGATTAATTGTTTTTATTCCACCAGGGTGTCCGGTATGCCTATAATAAATTTTATTTGTCATTTTTTTGCCAGTAAATTTCATTTTATCTATATTGGTAACAATAACAAAATCTCCATTATCTATATTTGGATTAAAAGTTGATTTGTTCTTACCTCTTAAAACTTTTGATATATAGGCTGCTAGTCTTCCAACAACAACGTTTTCGGCATTGATCAGATACCAATCGTTTTTTAGATCTTTTTTTTTAATAAAAGGTGTCATTTTAAAATATCGCGACTTTTACAAATAAACTTACATAAAGTCAAATGTATTTAATTAATTGATAGATCGATGATACAAATGTAATGAAGCAATAGTGAGTAATATGCTGGATATTTGATGAAGTGAGGCTATATAAATATTCAGGTTGCTTATTAGAGTTAGGACTCCAAGAAATATTTGAAATAAAACAAATATTAATACGTATATATATGGTTTATATAAACTTTTAGATTTATTTTTATAAAATTCATAACCGATAAAAGCAATTATTAAAAATATTAAATAAGCAAAAATTCTATGAAAAAACTGGACTAAACTTCTTTGATCAAAGTTGAAAAAATCATTTAAATTATATATTAAAACATCATTAGGAAAAAAAGTATCATTCATTAATGGCCAAGTTTGATAAATTTTACCTGCATCTAAACCAGAAACAAAAGCTCCAAAAATAATTTGTAAAAAAATTAAAAAAACTAAAAATTGAATTGATAAAGATTTTTTATAATTATTAAAAAATTTTTTGTTAGAATCAAAATGATGATTAAATAGAATCCAAATTAAAGAAGAAAGTATAACAAATGCTAAAAATAAATGAGATGCAAGTCTATAATGACTTACGGTCACATCATTTACTAAGCCACTTTTAACCATATACCATCCAACAAAACCTTGAAACAAAATCAAAGTAAAAATTAAAAATAATTTAAAATTATACTCTTTTGTAAAAGCTTTTTTATAAAAAAAATAAATAAATGGTATTAAAAAAAATAATCCAATTGCTCTTCCCAATATTCTATGGAACCACTCCCAAAAATAAATAACTTTGAATTCATTTAAAGTCATATTTGGATTTAACAATTTAAATTGAGGTATTTCTTTATATAGAGAAAAGAAATATTGCCATTCATTTATATCTTTGGGCCAAAGTATACCCCTAAATAGATCCCATTTAGTTATTGATAATCCAGAGTCAGTTAACCTGGTTAAACCTCCTATGATGATCATTAAAATTAATAAAACTATTAATGAAATTAACCAATAAAGAAATACTTTTTGATAATTTTTTTTAGCTAATATAACCATAAACTTACTATATAATTTCTTTTTAAAATAAATATAATCTACTTAATGTCGCTATGAATAATATAAAAATTAATAAAATTAGAAAAAAACTTGATATTTTGGATAATAAGTTGCTAGGTCTTATTAAAAAAAGAACGAATTTAGTAAGCAAAATATTAAAACAAAAAAGATATAAAAAACAAATAGTAGACAAAAAAAGAATTAAAAAAATCTTAAAGAATATAAGAAACAAATCTATAAAAAAAAAGATAGATCCCATTATCACTTACAAGATATGGAGTTCAATGATAAAAGCTTTTATAGACTATGAATATAGAAATTTTAAAAACTAAATAGTTTATTTGCTGTGCGGTGGTAATTTCTTCTCAACAAAGATCTCATGTTTTCTCGTAGATGGATTATATTTTTTCATCTTAAGTTTATTTTTTGCCTTCTCACCCTTAGTTGGTTTTTTTGCATAGTAAACAAAAGGACTATCAGGTTTTGACTCTGGGACTAGTCTTACTTTAATATGAGATTTTTTTGCCATTTATTTTTTCAAATTTTTAATCTTACTTAATAATTTTTTCGATTTAATTTTAATTTTATTTTTAAAATAATCAGATGTTATACTTAATTGTTTGGATGCGTCAAGACTGTTATTTTTTTTATCTAAAATTTTTTTAACGCCTTGAATGGTTAATCCTTGATCTTTTAATAAGTGTTTAATCAATGAAATAATTTCAATATCTTTTTTAGTGTAATATCTTCTACCTGATAACATCATCGGTTTAATCTGTTTAAATTCTTTCTCCCAAAAACGTAGGGTATGAGTCGAGTATTTAGAATTTTTCCTATTCTTAAGATTTAAATTCTTCGCTAATTCGGAAATACTAAGTAGTTTATCTCCCCGATGTTTAAAATTACTCATTATTAATTTTATCTTTCAAATATTTTGACGCTTTAAAAGATATAATATTTCTTTCAGTTATTTCAAAAGTTTCTTTATTTCTAGGATTTCTTCCAATCCTACTTTTTTTTCGATTTTTTGTAAAAGTTCCAAAGTTTTTAATTTTAATTTTTTCATTTTTTTTTAATCCAGAGATGATAATAAATATTATTTTGTCTAAGAATTTTGATGAAAATGATGAAGATAGACCGAATCTTCGACTAATACTTTTGCTTATGTTTTTTTTTATTAAATTTTCTTTTTTATTTATTTCCATCTATATGTGAAAGATTTTTTTTAATTTGGCTCATTAAATCACCTTGAATAATATTATAACACAAGTCAATTGAGTGATAAAATCCAACAGCATCGGTAGATCCATGACTTTTAACAACGGGGCCTTTAAGTCCTAGGAATATAGCGCCATTATATTTTCTTGGATCAAGTTTGTCTTTAAACTTTTTCAATGAAAAATAAGAAAATAAAAGAGAAAATCTTGAAAGAAAATTTTCCTTTAAAGATTCTTTTAATGCACCTGTTAAGAACTTAGATGTCCCTTCTGCAGTCTTCAAAGCTATATTTCCTGTAAAACCATCTGCAACTATCACATTTGAGTCTCCTTCAAATATTTTGTCAGCTTCAACATAACCATTGAAATCAAAATCCCCGTAGGAACTTACTTCCTTTAACTTTGTATAAGCTTTTTTTATAGACTCAGTTCCTTTTATTTCTTCAGATCCTATATTTAAAAGAGCAACTTTAGGTTTTTGAGTTTTAAATAAGGATTTAAATAAAGCTGATCCCATTTCTGAAAAATCAATTAAGTTTTTTTCGTTACATTCAATATTTGCTCCTAAATCTAAAACTACACTTACTCCTTTTTTGTTTGGCCACAAACCAGCGAGAGCAGGTTTGCTTACCTCTTCAATAGTTTTTAAAAGCATTCTTGAAATAACAAATAGAACACCAGTATTACCAGCGGATAAAGAAATATCTGCTCCATCAGAAATTTGTGAATTTATAGAATTCCACATACTGCTATTTTTTGAATTTTTTATCGCAGTTAAAGGAGTTTCTTCATCAGAAACAACAGATAGTGTATTAAAGATTTTAATATTAGAATTTGATAATTTAAATTTACTCATTTTTTCTAAAATAAGTTTTTCATCTCCATATAAATTAAAAAAACAATTGTTAAGATTTTTATTTTTGCTCAGAAAGATGCTTAGACCTTCAATAATTTTTTCAGGTGAATTTTCACCTCCCATTGCATCAATGGCGATTATAATCTTATCTTTCATTTGTTGTAAATAGTTATATGTCCAGTATTTTTTTACCGTTATAAAATCCAGATTTTAAGTCAATGTGATGAGAGAGTCTGTACTCTCCAGTCTTTTTATCCTCAAGAATATTTACGTTTTTCACTCTATGATGAGATCTTCTTTTATTTCTTCTTGATTTAGATGTTTTGCGTTTAGGTACAGCCATAACTTTAATATTTAAAATCTATTTCACCTTCTATCATATTTTTGTCCTTCAATTCAAAACAAAAATCATGAAAAGATTCTAAATATTCGCTAATTTGCAATATTATTTTATCGTTTGAGTCTGATTTTATTAGTAAATGTTTTTTTATAACATTTTTGCTTACTTTAAATTTATTAAAATCATTAGAATTGAGTTTGAGCAATATATCATAAAATACTTTATTTAAGATTTTCATTTTCTTATTAACAGCCACATCCCCATCACCAAGTTCTCTTAAATTGTACTCAATATTTAAAAAAATATTATCATAGATTTCCTGGGGAAATTTATTCTTTTTGCTCTTTAAAATAATTAAAATTATCGACAAATGCATAAAAATTAAAATTATCCTGGTTTGAAAATCGTCTTTTAATCCAATTTTATTATAAAAAAAAATATTTCGTGATAATTGTACTAATTTATTATAAAGTTGATTATTATGTCTTTTATAAATACTAAACATTTTTTTAAAAATAAACTTATCATAATTTGTTTGGTTTTTTTAGCTAATTGTCAATTACAAGAACCAAAAAAACTTCATGGAATAAATTATTTAGAAAATCGTGAAAACTTATTGTTAATAAATAAGAGTAATAAAAATGACGTTATCAATTTACTAGGTAGCCCACACTCTATATCTATCAATGATGAGAACAAATGGTTTTATTTTGAGAGAATGATAACTAGAGGAAAATTACATAAATTAGGTAGAAACGTTCTCAAAAAAAACAATATATTAGAAATTGAATTTAATAAGTATGGAATTCTAGCTAATAAAAAACTTTATACTAAAGACGATATGAGAAAGGTCAGAATTTCGAAGAAACAAACTGAAAACACTGTAAGACAAAAAAGTTTTATTGATACATTTCTATCAAGTGTAAAACAAAAAATGTATGGTCAAAGACAGCGTAAAAACAAATAATCTTTAGTGAGCTATTACAGCCAAAAGTAATAAAGCTACGATATTTGTAATTTTTATCATCGGGTTTACTGCTGGACCTGCGGTGTCTTTATAAGGATCCCCTACAGTATCGCCAGTTACCGCTGCTTTATGTGCTTCAGATCCTTTTCCTCCAAAGTTTCCATCTTCTATAAACTTTTTAGCATTATCCCAGGCTCCTCCTCCTGCTGTCATAGAGACTGCTACAAAAAGTCCAGTTATAATTACTCCTAATAGCATTGCACCCAAAGATGATAAGGCGGCTTCTAAACCTCCAATAGGCAAAATAATAAAGTATAAAACTATTGGAGATAAGACTGGCAATAATGAAGGGATTATCATTTCTTTAATTGCTGCCTTAGTTAATAAATCTACCAATTTACCGTAATCTGGTTTTCTCTTACCTTTCATTATTCCAGGAATTTTTTTAAATTGTCTTCTAACTTCAATAACTACAGCTCCTCCTGCTCTGCCAACAGCTTGCATCCCCATTGAGCCAAATAAATAAGGTAGCATTCCACCAACTAGTAATCCTACGACAACAAAAGGATTAGACAAATCAAAACTTACATTTACATTTTCTAGTCTCGACCCTGATACATTAGAAAAAAATTTAATGTCTTCTGTATAAGCTGCGAATAAAACTAGGGCCCCTAATCCTGCAGATCCAATAGCATAACCTTTTGTTACAGCTTTTGTGGTATTTCCAACCGCGTCTAAAGCGTCAGTAGTTTTTCTAACACCTTTAGGTAATTTCGACATTTCAGCAATACCTCCAGCATTATCAGTAACCGGTCCATAGGCATCCAATGCTACTACCATTCCAGTTAAGGCTAACATTGAGGTAACTGCAATAGCTATACCAAAAAGCCCAGCTAAGTGATTTGTAAATAAAATTCCTACAATAATAATTAATGCTGGAACAGCTGTAGCTTCCATAGACACTGCTAAACCTTGAATAACATTTGTACCATGGCCAGTGATAGATGATTTTGCAACTGTTTTGACTGGTCTGTAATTTGTGCCAGTATAATATTCAGTTATCCAAATTAATAGTCCAGTAATAATTAAACCAGCTACTCCACAAATGTAAAGACTTAAACCCGTAAATGAGCTAGTTCCGATATTATAAATTTTACTAAGACCAACAATAGAGTCAGTTACCGGATACAAAATTATTAAAGAAAGTACAGCGGTTACTATAAATCCTTTATAAAGAGCTCCCATTATATTTTTACTTTTTCCTAATTTTACGAAAAATGTGCCTATAATAGATGTTAATATACATGATGAGCCTATTGCCAAAGGATAGATCATCATATTTAAATCATTAACAAAAAAAATGGAAGACAAAACCATTGTAGCTACGATCGTAACAGCATATGTCTCAAAAAGATCAGCTGCCATACCTGCACAATCTCCAACATTATCTCCCACGTTATCGGCGATTACCGCAGGATTTCTTGGGTCATCCTCTGGAATACCAGCTTCAACTTTTCCGACTAAATCAGCTCCAACATCAGCACCTTTTGTAAAAATTCCTCCTCCTAATCTTGCAAAAATTGAGATTAAAGATGCTCCAAAACCTAATGCTACTAATGCATTTATAATTTCTCTATCGTCAACTCCAGTTGAAATAAGAATAGTGTAATAAACTGTTATAGATAATAAAGCCAAACCAGCAACCAAAAGACCAGTTATAGCTCCAGATTTGAATGCAATAGTTAATCCATTTTGCAAACTTTTTCGTGAAGCCTCAGCTGTCCTAACATTTGCTTTTACGGAAATTAACATTCCAACGTATCCAGCTACGCCTGAGAGAAAAGCTCCAATAAAATAACCAAGACCAACAAGAAGATTGAAGAAGTAACTGACTATAATTAGAACAATAAATCCAACTATTGCGATAGTTTTATATTGTCGATTTAAATATGCCTTAGCACCGATTTGAATGGCTTCTGCTATTTCTTGCATTTTCTCATTACCTGGGCTAGATGATAAAATTTGTCCAGATAATAAATAACTGTAGGCGACAGCTAAGATTCCTGTGAATGATATTAGATATAATAGTTCAAAACTTGATTCCATAATTTAATAAAGTTCGCAAAATGCCAAATAATATAAAGAAACGCAAGTTAATTAATATGAATATATGGTTGGTATTCTTATTTTTCTCTTATTTTTTTTGAAATTTTATCTAAAATTGCATTTAAATACTTAATCTGAGCCTTCTCTAGAAAGTGTTCAGAAGTCTTAATGTACTCGCTGATAATTACTTTTGTAGGATTATTATGCTTAAACATCAGTTCAAATATAGCAGCAAATATTATCAATTTTAATAATTTATCTGTTCTTTTTAAGTCTAAATCATCATTTAAATATTTTTTTACTGTTTCTTCAATAAGTTCGTTTCTTTCAATTGTTCCTTGAACAACATCTTTAATGAATTTTTTGTATTGACTTTTAGGATATTTAATAACTTCATCTGGATTTAGTGATAAACCGTAAAGTTTTTGTATTACTCTTATTCTTGGACTAATATTTGCTTTAATATTTTGTTGTATCATTTAAAAACTTTATAGTTTAGCACATTCAAAACAGCATCTACGGCCTCTTCCCCTTTGCTATTTCTTGCTTTTGCTTGATCAGAATTTAAACAAGTTAAAATTGCATTTCCTATAGGTTTTTTATAAATAATTGATAACTCTATGAGGCCGTTAGTAATTGCGTGAGAAATTAAATCGAAATTAGGCGTCTCACCCTTGATTATAACGCCTATAGCTACAAATCCATCAAACTTCTTAATATTTCTAGCTATAGTTACTGGTATTTCAAATGCTCCTGGAACGGTTATTTCTCTATGAGTTATTTTTTGTGATTTTAATTTATTATGAGCACTAACATATAAAGGTTTAGTATCATTGTATATTGAGCGAACAAATAAAATTTTAGGTTTTTTTTTCATTTTATAATTTCTTGTTTTACAATCTTAATTCCATATCCTTTTAAAGCAATGATACGTTTTTTCGACCTAGATACTAGTATCATTTTTTTAATATTTAATTCCTTAATGATTTGTGCGCCAATTCCATAATATCTTAATATTTTACCTGTTCCAGATGAAGATGTAATTGGATTATTTCCCTTTACTAAAATAAGAGCAAAATTGTTATATTTTTTTAAATAATTTAAAGAACTTTTAAATAAATTTTTGTTAAAATTTAAAAAATTATTTAAAATATTTGTTGAAATCACTCTAACTCTAGATGGCTTTAAAGAGCTAAATTTTCCTTTTGTAATTGCATAATGTTCAGACCCATCTAATTTGTTTTTAAAAATTTTTAAATCAAATGAGCCAAAATGTTTGATGTTTATTTTTTTTTGTGAGGTTTTTTTAATAAGTCTTTCAGTTTTTAATCTATATGAGATTAAATCTTCAATTTTAGCTATTTTTAGTTTATGTTTTTTTGCAAAAGGAACTAGATCTTTATATCTAGCCATAGTTCCGTCTTCGTTCATTACTTCACATATTACAGCGCTAGGGTTTAATTTACCAAGCTTTGATATATCGATAGAAGCTTCTGTGTGTCCAGCTCTTTCAAGAACTCCTCCGGTTTTCGCTACTAGGGGAAAAACATGTCCAGGAGATACAATATGTTTTTTTGTTGAGCTAGGTTTGATAGCAACTTTAATAGTTTTTGCTCTATCATAAGCCGAAATTCCTGTTGTTATTCCTTTTTTAGATTCTATGGAAACTGTAAAGGCAGTTTGAGTTCGAGATCTATTAATTAAAGACATTAAAGGTAGATTTAATTTTTTCACTTTAGCGGAGGTTAGGGCTAAACAAATTAAACCTCTACCATGTTTAGCCATAAAATTAATCTTTTTTGCATTAATTTTTGAAGCAGGTACTACAAGGTCTCCCTCGTTTTCTCTATCCTTGTCATCAACTAAAATGAAAATTTTTCCTTTTTTTGCATCTTTAATAATCTGACTTATCGAAGCTGAGGTTTTTTTCATATTATTTTTTTAAATTAATTATATATTTATTAAAAATATCAAATTCCACATTTACTAAATCACCCTTTTTCAAATTAATCAAATTTGTAAGCTTAAGAGTATGTGGGATGATTGTAATTTCGAAACTATTAGATTTAACTTTTGAGATTGTTAATGAAACGCCATTTATTGATATTGATCCTTTTTCTACAACAAATTTTTTATGTTTTTTAATAATTGATAGATTTACAATCCATGATTTATCAATAATCTTTATTTTATTAACTATTGAAGTTGTGTCAACATGGCCCTGGGTATAATGCCCAGAAATTTTTTTTCCATGATGTATAGATTTTTCTATATTAACGATCTTGCCGACTTTAGCATTTTTGAAATTAGATCTATTGATTGTTTCCCTAGACAAATAAAATAAAAAAGAATCTTGCTTTATTCTTATCAATGTTAAACAAACGCCGTCGCAACAAACAGACTCTCCAATATCTGATTTTTTAAAGGCTATATTGGATGAAATTTCAATTACTAAACTTCCCTTTACATATTTGGGATTTCTTTTAATAGATTTAATTAATCCTTGGTTATAAACAATTCCATTAAACATTATTTTAATTTCACTTTATAAAGAAAATCTCCTAACAAGTTAACATCAATTTTATTTTTCAAATTTAAGTTCTTTATAATATTTACTTTTCCGTAATTGATGCCGTTTTTTTTAAGATAGGAATTGCTCTTAAATACAAATAAATTCTGAACAAATCTTCCTAAAATTAAAAAATTTAAAAAGCACATGCCACTTTCTACCAAAATTCTGGAAATACCAAAATCTCTTAAAATGCTTAAGATTAATTTAAAATCTTTTTGATTTTTCATATTTTTTTGTTGAATAATTTTTATTCCTTTTGAGTTAAAATATTTTTTTTTCTCTTTGTTGTAGATAGTTGTAAATAGAAAGATTTTTCTTTTTGATTTTTCTTTAACAATCTTGCTATTTTTTTTTAATTTAAAAAAACGATCAATTATTACTATAGACGGTGATTTGTTTTCTAATCCCTCTAATCTACAATTAAATCTGGAATTATCATCGTTTATCGTTTTTGAGGTTGTTAAAATACAGTCATAAGAAGTTCTTAATAAATGAGCTCTTTTTCTTGAATGTTCATTAGTAATCCATTTTGATTTTTTGTTTTTATAGAAAAAATCTCTAGAAATGGCAATTTTGGCATCTATATACGGCAATAATTTTTTATGTTTTAAAAAATAACTTTTATAAAAATCGAATCCAAATCTTCTTTTAATATCGCTAACAACTTTTATTTTTGATTTTTTAAAATCTAAAAGAGATTTTTCTCTAGTTCTCGAGTCTAAGTCAAATACCGAAAAGAAAACATTTTTGATTTTTTTTTTAATAATTTTTTTTGTACAAGGGGGTGTTATACCAAAATGAGTACATGGCTCTAGAGTTACATATAAATTGCTATCTTTAAAATTTATCTTTTTTTTAAGTGCATTAAATTCTGCATGAGGTCTTCCTAATAAAGATGTTCTTCCTGATGATAAAACTGTACCATTTTTCTCAATTACACATCCAACTGAAGGATTAGTTCCAGTAGAACCCAAGTTAACTTTAGCCTGTTCAAAAGCTAGTGAGATATAATATAAATGTTTTGATTTAAGATTACTTTTGAGTTTTGCCATCTAATTCCTCAATATATTCTCCAAAGTCACCGATTTCTTTGAAATTTTTATATACTGAGGCAAATCTTATATACGCAATTTTGTCCAAATCTTTTAATGTATCCATCACTTTTTTCCCGATTACGCTAGATTGAATTTCAGACTGCCCCAATTCCTCAAGTTCTCTTGATATTCTAGAAACTACTTTTTCGGTTGTGTCCGAGTCTATTGGTCTTTTTTTTAATGCTGTGAAAAAAGATTTAGCAAGTTTTTCTCTGTCAAAAGGAGATCTTCTACCATTTTTTTTAATAACTGTTAACTCTCTGAACTGAACTCTTTCAAATGTAGTAAATCTTTGTCCACCGCTACAAGTGCAAAATCTTCTTCTTCTGATAGCTGTCCCGTCCTCTGTAGGTCTAGAGTCAACTACTGACGTATCTTTCTCTCTACAAAAAGGACAAAGCATAAGTTAATTTTTTAATAAATGTTTGTATATAGGAAATTTAGAACAAAGTTCAACGACTTCTTTCTTAACTTCTTGTTCGGTTTTACTGTTGTCATTAGGATTTTGAGATAATCCTTTAATTACTTTCGTAATTAATTCTCCGACTTTTTTAAACTCATTTAATCCAAAGCCTCTAGTAGTTGCAGCTTGAGAACCTAGACGAATTCCAGAAGTCACAGTCATTTTCTCAGTATCAAACGGTATACCGTTTTTATTACATGTTATATTAGCTTTGCATAAACTTACTTCTGCGGCTTTTCCTGTTACTTTAAAAGGTCTAAGATCTACTAACATTAAATGTGTGTCTGTTCCACCAGAAAAAATTTTAAATCCATTATTTTTTAATGTTTCTGACAAAATTTTCGCATTAGCTAAAACTGATTGTATATATTCTTTAAATGAAGGGTCTAATGCCTCTTTAAAAGCAACTGCCTTCGCTGCTATTACATGCATTAAAGGTCCTCCTTGATAACCTGGAAATACCGCAGAATTAAATTTTTTATATAAGTCTTCTCTGTTGGTCAAAATTATACCACCTCTTCCACCTCTAAGAACTTTATGAGTTGTAGATGTTACTACATCTGCATATTCAACAGGATTAGGATAACCTTTGCCAGCAACTAGACCAGAAAAGTGTGCCATGTCTACCATCAAATAAGAATTTGTTTTATCTGCTATTTTTCTAAATTTTTTAAAATCTATAATTCTTGAGTAAGCACTACCTCCAGCTATAATCAGTTTTGGTTTGTGCTCCAACGCTAACTCCTCAATCTTGTCATAATCAATCAAGCCCGTAACTTCATCAACTTCATAATGAAAAGCTTTTAACCATTTACCTGATTGTGCAACTTTAGCTCCATGTGTTAAATGACCTCCAGAATTTAAGCTCATACCAAGTATTGGGTCTCCAGGATTTAAAAGCGCAAGATATACTGCTCCATTGGCCTGGGCTCCAGAATGAGGTTGTACATTAGCGTACTTGCAATTAAAAAGTTTTTTAACTCGCTCTAGAGCAAGCTCTTCTGCTTTATCAACAAATTCACAACCACCGTAATATCTTTTTGAAGGATAACCCTCTGCATATTTATTTGTCATGATTGATCCTTGAGCATCTAAAACAGCTTTAGAAACTATATTTTCAGATGCAATCAGTTCAATATGCTCTTGTTGTCTTTGAAGCTCAAGTTTAATAGAACTAAATAATTCTGGATCAGTGTTTGATAAATCATTATCAAAATAATTTTGATAATTATTTGAAGTATATTTGTTAAATTTAGACATTTTAAAATATTAAATTTTTTTAACTCTTCTTAGATGTCTTCCACCTTGAAATTTAGTATTAATAAAAATTTTAATCAATTTCATAACATCTTTTTTTTTTGTTAATCTTGATCCTAAAGCAATAATATTAGCATTATTATGTTCTCTGGACAAACGAGTAGATTTCGCATTATAGCATACTGCTGCCCTAATTCCTCTAATTTTATTAGCAGAAATTGCCATTCCAGTTCCAGACCCACAAACTAAAATACCAATATCACTTTTTTTGGAAGAAATTCTTCTAGCTAGTTTTTTTGCATAATCTGGATAATCAACTGATTTTAGCTCAAATGGACCAAGATCAATTATAAAAATATTTTGCTTTATTAAAAAGTTTTTTATTTGCTCTTTAAGATTATAGCCGGCGTGATCTGAAGAAATGCAAATTTTTTTAAAAATTGAATTCAATTAATTGAATCTGTTCTCTAAAATACAAGCAACAATATGTATTCTATTCTGCTCGCCACCATTAAAAAAGTTATGATACCTCGTATTATTAGTAATCCAAACCTTTCCATCTGCCGGCATATGTTTAGCTACATCTTCTATTACCATTTTACAACCAGGATTAGTTATTATTGGAATGTGTAATCTTGGTTCAGGATCTTTATGCCAGCTTAAAGTTGATCTAGGTTCTTTTAATAATATTCTAACTCTTCCTAACTTGAATTTCGAGCTTAGAACTTTATAAACTTCTTCAAAATAAGTATTTTTAAAATCACTTGTTAACTCAGTATATTTAGATTCGTCTATTGGCTTATCTCTAGCTACTTCTTTTCCTGTTTCGTCTGGTTTAGTCCAATATATACCTCTTACATTATGTCCTTGAATTGAGCTTTCGTCTCCTGGAATCCTATTCATTGGTATTGCATGAAAATTAGTTATGCCTAGAGTTTGATATTTTGATTTTTTCAAAATAGTCTGTAAATCTTTCCTTAATTTTTTAATATCAAAGGATAGATCAGGAACTTGATAAAAGTCTTCAAATGTTTGTGAATTGGACATAAATAACTATTAAAGTACTTTGCTTATAAGGTATAATACTATATTTGTCGCATAAAAAAAATTTAATATGAATTAAAAAAAATGAAGATTTTAGGCAAATTTCCATCAACAAGATTGAGAAGGACTCGCAAAAAAGACTGGGTAAGACGTTTGGTTTCAGAAAATAATCTTTCTACTGATGACCTTATATTGCCTATTTTTATTAGAGATGGGAAAAATAAAATTGAAAAAATTAAAACTATGCCAGGTATAAATCGTTATTCAATAGATAAGGTCAACAAGGTCGTTGAAAATGCATGCAAAAAAAAAATACCATTGATTGCACTCTTTCCTTATACACCAAATAAAAAGAAAAATAATATTGGGACTGAGGCCCTTAACGAAGATAATTTGGTGTGTAAAGCCTTAAGATCAATTAAAAAAAATTTCAATGAAATTGGAGTTATGTGTGACGTCGCTCTGGATCCATATACGAATCATGGTCACGACGGTATTTTAAAGGACCAAGATGTTCATAATGATAAAACTTTGGAGATTTTAAAAAAACAATCTCTATTACAAGCTCAAATGGGTTGTGATATTATAGCTCCATCAGACATGATGGATGGTAGAGTTGGCGTAATAAGAAAAATTCTAGATAAAAATAATTTTGAAGATACAAAGATTTTATCTTACGCAGTTAAATATGCTTCAAATTTTTATGGTCCATTTAGAGATGCCGTAGGCTCAAATAAAAAACTTAAAGGAAATAAAAAATCATACCAGATGGATTTTAAAAATTGTAATGAGGCTTTACGTGAAGTTGGATTTGATATTAAAGAAGGAGCTGACATGGTAATGGTAAAACCAGGTATGCCCTACCTTGATATAATTAAATTAATAAAAGATAATTTCAAAATTCCAGTTTTTTCTTATCAGGTATCTGGTGAATATAGTTTAATTAAAAATGGTATCAAAAATAAATTAATAAATAATGAAGCTATACTTGAAAGCTTGATTTCCTTTAAAAGAGCAGGATCTTCAGCAATAATAACTTATTTTGCGTTGGAAATAGCTGACAAAATTAAAAATAATTAATCATAGTAGTTTTCTAATAAGACTCTAGATTTTGGAAAAATTAAATTATTTTGAATGAAGAATTTATTCATCATTATTTTTCTTGTAAAACTTAAAGCTAATTTTATTAAATCTTTATTAACATCATAATTTGTAGATAATTTAAAAATAAATCCTGGAACGTTATATTTGATATTATCAATCTGTATTTCGTTTATTTTATTCGGGTCAGAATTATCATTTTTAAATTGGGATAAATTTACATCAAAACCAAGCTCTCTTATAAGTTTTAACTCCCAATCTATATATGAGAAAATCCATTTTTTATTATTTAACTGATTTACAAAATTATCTAATGATGCATAAATATTTTTATATGATTGGGCTTCTGGTAAAAGTAAGTTTAACAAAGATGTAAGCGATAAAAGAGCTGATGTTTTTGTTTTATCATTAAAGTATTTAGGAGATATTGCCTGAACTAATTCAGTCTTAAAATATCCTATTTTGTTTTCATTTTTGTTATTATAAAAAACAAAGATTTTATTTGAAATTTGCAGATAATTTCTTACCTTTCTAGAATTTCCTCCATAAACTATACCGCTTATTTTTCCAAATGAATTTGTAAATACATTTACTATATTTGCATTTTCTCTAAATTTTTTCTTTGAAAGGAGATATCCCTCATCTTGCCAGATCATTTTAAATTTTTAAATAAGTTATTAGTTTTTTTGCTGCGTTTTGTTCGGCTTCTTTTTTTGAATTACCTAAAGCTGAATATTTTTTTTTATTTTCTAATTGTACTTCAGCTTTAAAAATTGGATTATGCTTAGGACCAGATTTTTCATATACTTTATATTTTGGTAATTTTTTATAAATTTTAAGACTATGTTCTTGAAGTTTTGTTTTTGCATCTATAGTTGTGTAATTAGATTTTTTTAAATATTCATTCCAATTTTTTAGTATAAATTTTTCAGTTTCTAATAAACCTTTATCTAAAAATATTGCTCCTATTAATGCTTCAATTGCGTCACTAGTAATTTTTTCATCTGATTTTTTTCCCTTTTTATATGACTCACCTAAACTCATGAAGTTTTTTAAATTTATTTTTTTTGAAATTTGTGCGCAAGTTTTTTTATTCACTAAATTTGCAAATTTTTTATCTATAACACCTTCCTTTTCATCTGAATATGTCTCTACCAAAGTTTTAGATAAAACTAATCCTAGGACTCTGTCTCCTAAAAATTCAAGTTTCTCATTATTATTTTTATTATCGAAACTTTTGTGAATTAGGCTTTTTTTTAATAATTCTACATTATTAAATTTAATATTAATATTTTTTTCTAAATTTTCAAAATTTTTTTTCATTTTAATCTCATAAAAAATCTTTCAATTCTTAATGAATTATTCCAATTCCAAAATTTAAAAAAACTTCCCTTAGCTGTGTCGTTAGAAAAAAAAATCATTTTTGCTTTTCCCACTAAATTTAATTTTGGTACATAACCAACGCTATCCAAAAATCTACTATCTTTAGAACAATCTCTATTGTCACCTAAGAAAAAATAATGGTCCTTTGGAACGATATATTTATCTGTGTTTTGTTGAGTGCCATATTTATTATAGGCAGCAATATAAGTTTTCCCGTTGGGTAAAGTTTCTTTAAAATAATGCACATCTAAAGTTTGTGCTCCACATCTTATACTTTTAGTTAAATTAATTTTTTCTTTTTTTACTTCTTTATTGTTTAACATTAATTTACCATCTATAAATTGTATTGAATCTCCAGGCATGCCAATTAATCTTTTTATATAATCAGTTCGATTATCTTGTGGCGTCTTAAAAACTACTAAATCTGCATAATTGGGGTTTTTGAATAATATTCTTTGATTATAAATTGATGGGCTGAAAGGAAAAGAGTGTTTGCTATATCCATAGGTATATTTCGACACAAAAATTCTATCGCCTACCAAAAGGTTTGGCTCCATTGAAGATGAAGGTATATAAAAAGGTTGAAAAAAAAGAGATCTAATAACTATTGCTATTATTAAAGCATAAAAAATAGTTTTAAGATTATCTATAATAGTTTCAAAAATTTTATATTTCATTTAACTGTCAAAATAACAATTGCTATAGAAAAAGGTTTGTCATCAGATAACGACAATGATGCTTTAAAATTTTTTTTTTTTATGATCTTGCGCACAGTTTTTAAACTATTACCTTTAATTTTAAAATATGGTCTACCTAAAGAATTGTTCTTTACCTCAATTTCATTAAATTTCAAACCATTTGAAAGGCCTGTTCCTAAAGATTTAGCAAACGCTTCTTTTGCAGCAAATCTTTTTGCAAAACAAGAAAAGGTATTTTTCTTCTTTTCACAAATTAATATTTCAGAGCTTGTAAAAATTCTTTTTTTGAATTTCTTATTTTTCTTAAAAATCTTCTTAATTCTATTGCTATTTGCAATGTCTGAACCTAAACCATAAATTTGCATCTTTACTTAATTATCCTTTTAAATTTTTTAATAGTTTTAGAAAGACCCAAATAAATAGACTCTCCTATAATAAAATGACCTATATTGAATTCTTTTATATCACTAATTTTAGAAAGTATTTGAGCAGACTTATATGTTAAACCATGTCCAGCATGCACTTCTAAACCTATTGAATTAGCATACTTAACAGCCTTTTGAATTTTAATAAATTCATTTTTAAAGGGTTTGTTGTTATTTATAAGATTACATATCTTTCCAGTGTGTATTTCAACACAGTTGGCGCCAAGATCTTTAGATCTTTTAATATCTTTTAAATTAGGTTCAATAAATAAACTTATTCTAATACCTTTTAATTTAAGTTTTTTAATCATAATTTTTAAAAAGTTTTTTTTAAAATTTAGATTAAGACCTCCCTCGGTGGTTATCTCTTTTCTTTTTTCAGGAACTATACATATATAAGACGGTTTTTGTTTAAGAGATATTTTAAGCATCTCATTTGTAGATGCAATTTCTAGATTGAGTGGAATTTTAAGTTTCGATCTAATTTCTTTTAAATCATTATCTTTAATATGTCTTCTGTCTTCTCTTAAATGAATAGTTACTGAGTCAGCCCCGCTCTTTTGAGATAACAAGGCAGCCCTAAGAGGACTTGGATATTTTTCTCCTCTTGCGTTTCTTACGGTTGCTACATGATCTATATTTACTCCCAATTTTATTGTTGGCATTAAATTCCTCTACTGCCTGGTTTAATCGGTTTAATTTTTGAGAGTTCATTCGGTAAGTTTTCTTTTTTATAGGCAGGAATATTTATTTCAATTTGAGAAACAATTTTTTTTTTTATTTCTGAATTGCCATTTGAACGATCAATGATACACGCGTAGCCTAAAATATTTGCTTGTGCATTTAGAACTAATTTTGAGCATTCTAAACTTGATTTGCCTGTTGTTATAACATCTTCAATAATTAAAACATTAGAATTTTTAACAATATTAAAGTCTCGTCTGAGAGTAAAATTGTTATTTAATCTTTCACAAAATATCGTCTCAACATTTAATAATCTTCCAATTTCATAACCTACTACAATTCCGCCAATTGCTGGGGTTAGAATTAGATCTATTTTTTTAAATTCATTTTTGATTTTTTCTGATAGAGACGTACAAATTTTAAGAGCCTCCCAAGGCTTACTTAATAATTGAGCGCATTGTACGTATTTAGAACTATGTAAACCTGAAGATAATATGAAATGCCCTTCTAAGAGAGCATTAGTTTCTTTTAAAATTTTTAATGATTCTTTGTATGAAAGCATTTTTTTTCTGTTTATGTCTTATAATTTTAAAATTCAAGTTTTTTTGCCTGATTTGACTTATCAAGTTTGTAAAGTTTTTTAAATCTTTAATTTGTAAATCAAACAGAAATTGAAGATGTGTATCTTTTTTTTCAAGAAGTTCTACATTTAAAATATTGCTACCACTTAACCCAATAAGTGTACTAATTTCGCCTAATACACCTGGTTGATGCGGTAAATCTATTAGCAAAGAGCTCTCATATGATTTTTTCTTTATTTTATTTTCATTATTATCAGCTTTACCTTGCCAATGTTTTCTAATTGATGATCTAGCTTTACCGGTTTTACAAGAAGAAAGCCAATGTAATGATGGTGTTGCTTTTTTGGAAGTAATAATCTTTATTATGTCGCCGTTCTTAAGTTTTGTTTGAAGTGTTGACTCTTGACCATTTATGAAACAATTAATTGCTGCATCTCCAATATTAGTATGAACGGCATAAGCAAAATCTATTGGTGTAGCATCTCTAGGTAATTTTATAACCGCACCCTTTGGAGAAAAACAAAAAACATTATCTTGGAACATTTGAAGTTTAGTGAATTCATAATAATGTTCTGGGCTATTTCCTGCTTCTATAATTTCTACTAAGTCTCGAAGCCAATCATATTCTTTCCAAGACAAATCGGAAATCTTTTCTGAAGATTTATATTTCCAATGACTAGCTATACCTCGTTCGGCAAATTCATGCATATCTTGAGTGCGTATTTGTACCTCTACTCTTTGTTTTCTTGGTCCAATAAGAGATGTGTGTATTGATTTATAATTATTTATTTTTGGTGTTGAAATGTAATCTTTGAATTTACCAGGTATAGCAGAATATTCGCTATGGAAAATACCTAATGTTTTGTAACAATCATTTATATCTCTTACAATTACTCTAAAACCAATTATATCAGTAAGTTGTTCTAACGAAATTTTCTTTTTTTGTATTTTTCTCCATATTGAAAATGGAGTTTTCTCTCTACCTGTAATTTGTGCAGTTATACCTTTTGTTTTAAGAAGATTTACCAAGTCAGTAGATATAGACTTAAAGTTGTCTTCTCTATTATTTTTGATGAATTTTAGTCTCTCTTCGATTAGATTTCTAGCGTCGTTATTTAAAATTGAAAATGACAAATCCTCAAGTTCATCTCTTATTCTGTTCATTCCCATCCTGTCTGCTAATGGAGCATAAATTTCCATAGTTTCTTTTGCTTTTCTAATTTTCTTTTCATTTTCTTTTACAAACTTTAAAGTTCTCATATTATGTAACCTGTCAGCAAGTTTAACTAGGAGAACTCTAATATCTTTGGATGTAGCTAAAATTAGTTTTCTAAAATTTTCTGCCTTAGAATTTTCACCAGCTTTTTCCTCTAAAGCTGAAATTTTTGTAACACCGTCAACAAGGTCTGCGACTTCTTTTCCAAATTCCTTTTTAACAGTATCATAAGTAGCTTTAGTATCTTCTATGGTATCATGTAGTAAACCTGTAGTTATCGTAGCACTATCAAGTTTCAGTTCTGTAAGAATATCTGCTACAGCAACTGGATGAATAATGTAAGGGACTCCTTCGTCTCTTCTCTGATTTTGGTGGGCTTTTAATGCAAAATCATAAGCTTTTGATAAATCTGATGGATTAAAAAACTTGTTGTATGTTTTTACTTTATTTATTAGCTCTTCGTTGTTAATCATTTATACGCCTTATATCACATTCCTTCACTCTTGTAATCTCATTCCTCGTTCTAAGGCTTAAATTATTAATCAAATCATCTATTTTTATATTTAAAATCGGATGTATCCACATGGGGCAAATTTCCCTTAAAGGGATAAGAATAAAATTTCTTTCTGATATTTTTGGATGAGGAAGAAAAATATCATTTTTATTTGAAACACTACCATTAAAATCAATAATATCTATATCGCAAGTCCTAGGTTCATTTTTAAATTGTCTTGTTCTTTCTAGTTTTGTTTCAATTAATAATAATTTTTTCATTAAATCTTCTGAATTGCCTTTAAAATCTATTTCTATAACAACATTTATAAATTTAGGATCCAATTTATTAGGATATGATGGAGTTTCATAATAACTTGAAATTTTCTTAATTTTAATTTTTTCACCGGAGATAAGATCAATCGTTTTTTTAATATTTGCGTATCTGTCGCCAAATTTTGATTTTAAACTTGATCCAATGCCTAAAAAAATCATTTATTGTTTTTACTTAGAATTCTTGCTTTTTCTCTATTCCAATCTCTCTTCTTTTTAACTTGTCTTTTGTCATATAATTTCTTACCTTTTGCTACTGCTAATTCGATTTTTGCTTTTCCCTTAAAAAAATAAAGTTTCGTTGGAACTATAGTTAAACCTTCTTGATTAATTCTTCCAATTAATTTGTTTATTTCTTTTTTATTAAGGAGTAACTTTCTTTCACCTTTTGGATCATGATTGTTATAACTAGACTGTCTATATAAAGGTATATGTGAATTAATCAAAAACATTTCACCATTTTTATCTAAAGCATAAGAATCTGCAATACTAGCTTTTCCATCTCTTAAAGATTTTACTTCAGATCCTTTTAAAGCAATGCCAGCCTCTATTAACTCATGAAAATAATAATTAAATTTAGCTTTTCTATTCAAACAAATAATTTTTTGACCAGAAAATATTTTTCTTTTCATTAAAGCAATTTAGCAACTTTAAGTGCTTCTTTAATTAAAATCTTAGTTTCTTCCTTAACTTTAACTAAAGGTAGACGTACTTCATCAGAAGATAGGCTCAACAAAGAGGCTGCGTATTTTACCGGGGATGGATTGCTTTCAATAAATAAAGCCTTATGCAATGGAGCTAGAATTAAGTCTATTTTTTTAGCTTTTGCTTGTTCTTCATTGTCTTCGAAAGACAATGATGCAGATTGAAAATCAGAGCAAAGTTTAGCAGCGACGTTTGCAGTGACGCTAATACATCCATTACCTCCTCTTTTATTAAACTCTAAAGCGTTGCCATCTTCTCCCGTTAATTGTAAAAAATCTTTTCCCATGCTTTTTAATTGTTGATCAACTCTACTTAAATCTCCCGTAGCGTCTTTAACACCTATAATATTTTTCAATTCATATAATTTTGACATAGTATCGACTGACATATCTATTACTGATCTTGATGGAATATTGTATATAATGATAGGGAGCCCCACATTGTCATTAATTTTTTTATAATGTTGATAAAGTCCTTCTTGAGTTGGTTTGTTGTAATATGGCGTAACTACTAATAAACCATTTGCTCCAACTTTTTCAGCATGTTTAGAAAGCTCAACAGCTTCCTCGGTAGAATTGGAACCAGTACCTGCAATTACTGGAATTTTTCCATTACATTCTTTAACCGCAATTTCAATAACTTTTATATGTTCTTCATTATTTAAAGTTGGAGACTCGCCTGTTGTTCCCGCTGGGACTATGCCTGTAGTTCCATTTTTAATGTGATGATGTATCAGATTAGAATAGTTTTCCTCATCTAATTGGTTTTTTTTAAATGGTGTGATTAATGCAACAATTGATCCTTTAAACATAAAACAATATAAAGTAATTAGTTTTATCTTAAATTTATGCCTATTCGGATAATTAGTCTAGTGTTATTATTGATGTCCTTAAGTGTTCATACGAAAATTAGCGCTCAAGATACTAAGTTTATATATCCTTTAAAAAAACCATCTGTATTTAAAAAAATTAATAAAAAAATATTACCTCTTAAAAAACCTGAAAGTGAAAAAAAATTAACAAAAGATGATAGTTTTCTTTTGCCAGCTACCAAACCAAAAAAAATGAGAGAAGATCTGCCTAAAGAAAAACAACAAAAAATAAAACAAGTCACTAAAGATATAAAAAAAGAACAAACAAAAGTAAAAGAAATTATTAATCTAAAATTTCTATATCCAAAAAAGAAACCTAAAAGCTTTAAATCTCCGATTAAAGAGACAAAATTATCTTCGGTTTTATCCAAAAAAGATTTTGAAAAAGCAAAAGAAGTATTTGCTTTAATTAAAGCAAAAAAATGGAATTCAGCTATAAAATTATCAAAAAAAGTTAAAGATAAAGAATTTAAAAATTTAGTTACTTGGATGTATTTAAAAGAACGCGGAAATAGAGCTACGTTTAATGATTATGTAATTTTTATCAAAAAGAATGCTGATTATCCAAGAATAAATAGGCTCAGATATCTAGCTGAACATAAAATTATTTTAAAAAATTCAACTGCAAATACAATTATAAATTGGTTTGAAAAAGATTATTTAAATAGTGGAATTGAAGAACCCTTAAGTGGTTTAGGAAAAATAAAACTGGGAGAAGCTTATTTTCAAAATAAAGAATTTGAAAAAGCTGTAAAACTAATTAAAGATGGTTGGATAACCGCAGATCTATCTAAAGGTGAACTAAGATTTTATCGAAATAAATTTAAAAAATATTTATCATCAAAAGATCATATCAAAAGAGCTGAATATTTAGCGTGGAATTCAAAATATTGGGACTTAAAAAGAATGCTTAGGTATTTGCCTCAGAATGAAAGAGCTCTTTATAATGCTAGACAAATTTTAATGAGCAACTCTTACGGTGTTGACAAAGCTATCTCAGAAGTACCTGGTTCATTAAAAAAAGATCCAGGTCTTCAATATGATAGATTAAAATGGAGAACAAGAAGAGGTCGTGTTGACTCCTCTTTAGAAATTTTACATGCTAATGCAGAAAAACAAGAAGATGAACTCGTAAGACCAGACTTATGGTGGAAACAGAGAGAGAGTGTTGTAAGAAGTCTTTTGTACAAAAAAAAATACAAGTTAGCATACAAAGTAGCTTCTGAACATTCTTTAAATTACGGCCCGGAATTTGCGGAAGCAGAGTGGTTATCAGGATGGATATCATTATCTTTTCTTGAGTCTCCAGAATATTCAATAACTCATTTTGAAAATTTTTATAACAATGTAAGTTACCCAATTAGCTTAGCGAGAGGGGCGTATTGGCTGGGTAGATCATATAAAACATTGGGTGAGATAGATAATGCAAACAAATATTTCAAAGAAGGTTCAGTTTTTTTAACAACATATTACGGGCAACTTTCTTTTTCAGAAATAAATGGAGAAAAAGAATTTACTTTAAAAGATGACTCAAAATTTTCTAAAGAGTATCAAAAAGAATTTAATAAAAATAAATTAATAAATCATATTATTTTATTAAAGGAATTAGATAGAACTCATTATAGTAAAGATATTATAAAACATTTAGCTGAATTAAATATTGAATCGGGTAGTGAGGTTTTGGCAGCTAAAGTTGCAACAGATATAGGAAGATACGATTATGCAATTCAAATATCTAAGAAAGCTTCGTATGAAAAAAGATTTTTTAACCAATATAATTATCCTATTATAAGTATACCTAGAGTTATAAATAAAAAAACAATGCCAGACGCAGAGCTGATACACGCTATAATTAGACAGGAAAGTGAGTTTGACTCTAAAGCTAATAGCTGGGCTGGTGCTAGAGGTATGATGCAATTGATGAAGTACACAGCTAAAGTTGTGGCTAAACAAGCCAAACTTCCTTATAGTATAAGTGCTCTCACTAAAGATCCAGAGTACAATATTAAATTAGGCTCTTATTATATAAACTCTCTTTTAGAAGATTATAACGGTATTTATCCATTTGCCATTGCAGCTTACAACGCTGGACCTAATAGAGTTAAAACTTGGCGGAGAGTTAACGGTGATCCAAGTAAAAATCAAATAAATTTTATTGATTGGGTTGAGTTAATAAGATTTAAAGAAACAAGAAATTACGTTCAAAGAGTTTTAGAAAATATTAATGTTTATAAATATATGATTAATCAATCTCCAGTAAATTTAACAGGTTTTTATCAATAAAATTATGGCGGAAGAGGAGAGATTCGAACTCTCGGTACGATATTACTCGTACGGTTAGTTAGCAACCAACTGGTTTCAACCGCTCACCCACTCTTCCTAATTTACCAAGTTTCTAGTACTAATTAATAAATAAGTACTTTATAAATCAATCAAAAAAATGGTCAAATGAAGAAAAAGTTATTAAAAGGGTCGATATTTACTGTTGGTGCCTCTCTTTGGTGGGGTGTGATAGGAGTTATTTATTTTAAATTTGTTTCTTTTGCTTCAGCCTTGGAATTAACAATACATAGAACTATTTGGACAGCATTATTATTAATAATAACTACATCATATTACTCTAAGTGGTATGAATTTAAGAAAATATTAAAAAGAAAAAGTAATATTTTAATTTTTTTAATAACTGGTCTTCTTGTTTCAATAAATTGGTTTACATGGCTTTATGCCGTAAAAACAAACAATCTTTTAGACTCAGCACTAGGTTATTATATTTTTCCTATTTTAAGTGTTTTTCTAGGAATTATTTTTTTAAAAGAAAAGTACAATATAAACAAAATTTTATCTGTTTGTTTGGTTATAATTGCATTGATCTATCTTCTTTTAAAATTAGGTCAGGTTCCTTGGATTGGAATAACTGTTGCAATAACATGGAGTTTGTATTGTCTAATAAGAAAAAAAATTAAAGTTTCTCCAGACACAGGACTACTTATAGAAACATTATTATTAACACCAATAGCTATTAGTTTATTTTTATATTTAGTAAGTAATAATAATAATATCTTTTCTTACGACGAACCTATTCTTTCTTTTTATTTATTTTGGGCCGGATTAATGACTTTAATACCTCTTTTTTGGTATACTAAAGGTTTCAACCTTATAGGCATTGGGTCGGCAAGTATGATATTTTTTTTAACACCTACTTCTCAATTTTTTTTAGGATTATATTATTTTAATGAGCCATTAATTTTAGATGAATTAATTTCTTTTATATTTATTTGGATAGCTGTAATTATTTATCTAAATGAATTACGCAAAGAATAAAAGAATATAAATAAAGATGGTAAAATTAATGAAATGGCAAATGAGATAAAAAGTAAGTTTGATTTGATAAATATTGAAAAATTGTCAATTGGAATTAAGTTACCAACTAAAATACTATTTTGAAAATTTGGACTAGGAAAGAAAAGCAGCCCAAATATAAGTCCACAAATTATACAAAAAGCTGCAAGATTTGAATTAATCTGCTTATTAAAGAAACCATAAAAAATCGTGACTACGGCTGCACAACATAATAAATCCGCTAACAAGAATAAATATAAAATACTATATCCCTTTGATGCTAAAATGAAAACCAATATACTCAATAATAAAATTATTAAATTTGTTTTATTTTTTATCCCTTTGCCATCTAATTTTTTATTAATTTGATCTCCATTAATTATGATTAAACTAGAAATAGCATTAATTAATGTGTCAATAGTACTAAGTGTTAAAGACATTGCCAAAATTAAAATACCTATAACAACAACTGAATTTTTTTTATTAAGTATGAGATCAAAAAAAGCCAGATCTGGTATTACTTTTGAATTAATGGAATAGGATATAAGACCTGAATATCCCATCCAAAAGACAATAAAAAAAATAATTATTGATGAATAAATTAAACTTGATTTTAAAATAAAATTATTTTTTGCAGAAAAAACTCTTTGCCAATTTCCTTGGTGAAATAAATTTGTTGCTGAGACAGCAATAAAAAAAGTCAATCCAGCTGTATAATTTGGCACATACTTTTTATCAATTAAGTTGGGTGAATTTTGTTTAATCAATTCATAGCTTGGTAAATCTAAATTTCTTAAAATTAAAAAAATTGACACTACGATAATTAACATAATAAAACTAAATTGATACTTATCTGTAATAATTGAAAGTTTAAAACCACCCTTTAATATATAAAGTAAGCAAATAATTAACGTAACCCCTGAAGTAATCCATAAAGGCACCTTAGATATAAAGTTAAGCAAAAATGCAATTGCTGTTACCTCTGCTATTAAAAATATCGTTAGATAAAATAATATTAAAAACAAACTTATTTTAAGTATTCCATTCCCAAATCTTTTTTTAATAAAATCAGTCAATGTTAAACCTCTCGGAAATTCCTTTCTGATTTTTGGTCCAAAATTGTACAGTAATAACATTGGTGTTGCAGTTCCGAGAGCGTAACCAATTACAGCTCCAATTCCGCCCCAAGTTGCAGCTGATGCTGGTCCAAATAAAATCCATGCGCCTAAAGATGATGCAACTAAACTAGCTGTTAGAGAAAATGTGTTTTCGTTTCTTTCACCAACAATATAATTTTCGTTATTAGAGGTTTTTTTATTGTTTAGATAACCCAACGCAATAAAAAATAACCCTACTATAATTGTTGTTGTTATTGATGTCTGCGCTGATATATATGTTTTTTCCATATTTCCCTTACTGAATTATCGGTCAGGTTCATCGGGTATATTCTCAGTCTTTTGGACACCCCTTTTTTTTTATATACTAATTTTTGGTAGTAAGTCAAACGAAGCTGTGTCTATTTTTGATGAATGTTCTTTTCTCATCTTCCAACTTTTATTCATTCCTGCTTGCGCTATACTAATTGCATTTCTACCATACTTAGCATTTGTGAAATCTATGACTCTCATTAATGTTTTTGATTTTTTTTCCATTAGTGGCGTTAACAAATTTAACTCTCTTGAATTAGTATCCTCTAATCTAGATAATATTATGCCAGCCTTTTGGTAAAAATATCCATATTTATATATTTTTGTTAGACCTTTTATTGCTGTTTTTACTAGTTCAATACTATTATTAGTTGCTATTGGTAAATCAATTGAAATTGAATTTGAATAATATTTTCTGTTCTTGTCAAATGGACTTGTCCTAATGAAAATTGTAATTGATTTTGTTAACTGATTATCTAATCTTATTTTTTCTGCTGCATTTAAACAATGTGTTGTTACCGACTCTTTTAACTTCTCTAAATTTTCTATTTTTTTTCCAAACGACCTGGAAACACAACAGCTTTTTCTCTTTGTTTCTTGTGTTTCCAAATTTATACAAGGAATTCCTCTTAATTCCATAACCGTTTTGGCTCCCAAAACATTTGTGCTTTTTTTTACCCAAGTATTTGAAATATTTTTTAGTTTAAGAGCAGTATCAATTCCATTTTTTTTATAAAGTTTTGAAAGTTGTTTTCCCACACCCCAAACATCTGAAATATCAAAATTTTTTAATTGTTCGTTAATATTTTCTTTCAAAAAAATAACTCCGGACTTGTTTTTTTTAGCAATATGATTTGCTACTTTGCTTAGTGTTTTTGTACTTGATATTCCAATACTTGTAGGAATACCAGTCCATTTAAGTATTCTCTCTCTTATTTCTCTTCCATAATTTATTATTTCTTTTTCTTCAACTTGCGTTATATCTATGAATGCTTCATCTATTGAATAGATTTCAATTTTATTAGAAAAAGACTTCAAAGTTTTCATTACTCTTCTAGATATATCTCCATATAATGCATAGTTTGACGAAAAAATTTTAACATTATGTTTTTTTACCAATTCTTTTACTTTGAAGTATGGTTCGCCCATTTTAATCCCAATTTTTTTTGCTTCAGTTGATCTTGAAATAACACACCCATCATTATTAGAAAGAACTACAACAGGTTTATCTATTATTTTAGGGTTAAAAAGTCTCTCACATGAAACATAAAATGAATTACAATCTATTAATCCAATCTTGCTTTTTCTATTGATGTTTATGGATGACATAGGTTACTACCCCCCAAATTATTATTTCTGGATTTTCTGTAAGGTTGATTTTATCAGATGCTCTTTTTGATCCTGATGTAATGTAGCTAACTCCTTTTTCTCTTATTAAAGTTTTTACAACCAACTCTTCATTTATATTTGCTATCACTGTTGAAAAATTTCTTGGATCTTTACTTTTGTCTACTATTAATAAATCGCCATCATAAATACCGACATTAATCATGGATTTGCCTTGTACTCTTATTATAAACGTTGCTGGTGCATTTGTTATCAAATGTGAATTTAGGTCTATATCGTCTTCGATATAGTCTGTAGCAGGAGAAGGAAATCCGGCCCCTACTTTGTGTAAATAAAATGGTATTGTCAGCTTCATAATGTTCTTGTTTTGTTCTTTATAGTCTAAATATGTGTTATTAGTCAAGTCATTAATTGGGTCAATATGCGTTTGGATTTAACGGAAAAAAAAAAGTAAAAGAAAAAATGAAAAAAATTTTAGCAATAATAAGTTTTTTAATCATATCAACAGTAGCAAATGCAGAGTCAAAACTGCAAACAATCAAAAAAAATGGAGAACTAAGAGTTGGCACTACTGGTGATTGGGATCCAATGTCAATGAAAGATCCAGCAACAAATAAATATAAAGGATTTGATATTGATGTAATGAAAGAGTTAGCAAAAGATATGGGCGTAAAAGTAAAATTTGTACCGGCTGAATGGAAAACAATAGTTGCAGGAATTACAGCTGATAGGTACGATATTTCAACGAGTGTAACTAAAACACCCAAAAGAGCAGAAGTAGCCGGTTTTACATCGACTTATTATAAATATGGTACAGTTCCATTAGTACTAAAGAAAAATTTAAAAAAATTTCCAACTTGGAAGTCTTTAAATAATAAAAAAGTTACAATTGCAACAACTCTTGGTACGTCCCAAGAGGAAAAAGCAAAAGAATTTTTTCCAAAATCAAAATTAAAATCTGTAGAAGCTCCTGCGCGAGACTTTCAAGAAGTTTTGGCTGGAAGAGCTGATGGAAATATAACAAGTTCAACAGAAGCTAATAAATTAGTAATAAAATATCCTCAATTAGCAATAGTACCTGATGGAGAAAAAAATCCTGCTTTTTTAGCAATGATGGTTCCTAAAAATGATAAAACTTGGAATAACTATGTAAGTAAATGGATTAAAGATAAGAAAGCATCAGGTTTTTTCAAGTCTTTATTAGCTAAATACGATCTTAAAAGCTTATAATTTAAGTTTAATTCACTTTAGTAAAGAAATATAATTATTTAGTGAAGTTTATAAAATATCTTTTTATATTTATAGTTGTACAAGGATGTAGCTCAAACTACGAATGGGGTTGGTATATTCTTAGTCCAAATAACGTAGAAGGATTAACTAATCTAAAATTTTTGATAAGTGGAATAACTACTACGATTTATATATCTGTAGTTTCAATAATACTTGCAATGATTATAGGTTTAATTGTAGCTCTGCCTTCACTTTCTAATAATAAGTTTTTAACTTACTTTAATATTGCCTATGTAGAAATTGTTAGAGCAATTCCATTATTAGTTTTAATACTTTGGATTTATTATGGCTTACCAATAATGTTAGGAGTAAGCTTCTCTCCTTTTGTGTCAGGAATAATTGCTCTAACAATTAGTGAAAGTGCCTTTCAGGCAGAAATTTTTAGAGCCGGTATTAACTCAATTAACAAAGGCCAACATGAAGTGGCTGGTTCCCTAGGAATGAATTTTTTCAAAAAAATGAGACTTGTAATACTTCCTCAAGCGATAAAAGTTGTCTTACCTGCTTTAGGTAATCAATTTGTTTACGTATTAAAAATGTCTTCACTAGTATCAATTATTGGTATAGCTGATTTAACTAGGAAGGCAAATGAGTTAGTTACAACCACTTATAGACCATTAGAAATTTATACTTTTTTAATTTTGGAATATCTAATACTTATTTTACTTGTTTCTTACTTTGTAAGAAAATTAGAAAATAAATTAAAATACAAATAATTTTTTAAAAGAAATTTTGAAAACATTCTTCAAAAGGAAGGGCACAAAGGTCAAAACGGCTAATCCCATCATCCAATTTGTAATCATTATTGTATAAAAAATATCCTGATATTCTCCATTTTTTATATTTATTACGTACCAAAGAGACATAAATGGAATTAACGTAAGTCTAAGAATAGTCATGTATAAACTATAAGTTGGTCTTTTGAGAGCTTGAAATAAAGCAGAAGTTATAAAAAAAACAGGGTAAACAGGGCCTATCAATGCTGCAACTTGTAAATAAAGCGCCCCGCTTTGAATTACAAAAGGATCGTTAGTAAAAAAGGAAATTATCAATTCTGATGTAAAATAAATAAAAATACCAGCTAAAATCATGAAACCTGAACCAAATATCAAAGCCTTTCCATAAACCTCTTTAACTCTAAAATACATTTTTGCACCAAAATTTTGACCTGCTATTGATAATACAGCAGTATTCAATCCTATTACCGGTAATAGTAAAACTTGTTCTATTCTCACAGCAGTACCATAACCAGCTGTTGCAAGTTCACCAAATTGACCTACAAAATAAAAAATATTAAACACACCAAACATAATCATTAACATCGTAAACATAATTGGAACAGATTGTTTGAAAAGAGTGCTTAAATATATTAATTTTGGTTTGTAACATTCAAAATATAAATATTTTTTTAATTTGCAGCAATAAACCTTATTGGCTAAATAAATTAATCCGATAAATTGTGAAAAAAGTGTAGCTATAGCTAAGCCGGAAATACCAAAAGCTGGAATAAATCCATATCCAAAAATAAAAAGTGGATTAAGAAAAATATTTAAAAAAAAAGTGAAAATTAAAACATTTCTATAACTCTTTGTGTCTCCTTGTGCATTAAGAGTCCCATTTAAAGATAATTGTATTAAAACTATTATTGCTCCATAAAAAATTATATCTAAATACTCTCGTGTTAAGACAATGCTTTCTTTGCTTGAGCCCATAACTCTTAAAAGTTCGTCCGAAAAATTTAGACCAAACAATGTAACAAAAATTGAAATGCCTATTGCAAAGACTATAGATTGAGCAACATACATTGAAGCTTTTTTATCTTCTTTAGCACCAATTGAGTTGCTTATAAGAGCGGTTGTGCCTGCTCCTATACCAACTGCCACAGCTATAGCAATAAAATATATTGGCCAAGACTTTGCTATTGCTGCTAATGCTTCAGGAGATATTTTGCCAGCAAAGTATGTATCTACAAGATTATAAAATGTTTGAAATAAAGAACCAGTACTTGCTGGAATAGTTACTTTTCTAAGTAATTGCCAGATAGAACCCTTAGTTAAATCCATATATATTAAAATTCCTTTTGGAACTTATGCTTTTTTCCAACTTGTTTAGCAAGATTAATCTGCTTTTGTCTCATTCTAAATCTTGTTTTTTGAGTGTTGGTGAGTGTGTCATAACATCTTGGACATGAAACTCCTTCTTCATATTTCTTAGATTTTTTGTCTACTGAAGATCCTGGTGTTCTGCACCCACTGCAAACAAAATATGATCCCGTAATTAAGCCATGTTTAACAGAAACTCTATTATCAAAAACAAAACATTCGCCATTCCACAAGCTATTTTTTTTTTTTATTTTATTTAAATAATTTAAAATTCCCCCTTTTAATTGAAAGACATTTTTAAATCCCTTTTGATTTAAATAAACTGAGGCTTTTTCACATCTAATACCTCCAGTGCAAAACATTGCAATAGGTTTTTGTTTGTTTAATTTATTTAGATATTTAGGAAATTCTCTGAAGTGGTTAACATTAGGGTTAACAGCTTTTTTAAAACTACCAACTTCATATTCAAATGGTTTTCTAACATCTAAAATTAGCGTATTTTTATTTGTTATAAGTTGGTTCCATTTGTTGGGTGGAATATGATTTTTTTTCTTAATTTTAGGTGAAATATTTAAACCCATTGGAACTACTTCTTTTTTAATTTTGATTTTAGGTCTATGAAATGGCTGGAATTTACTTTTAGATAAGTTTTCACTATCAAAATTCATAACTCCAAATAAATTTTTAATTTTTTTATTTATTAAAGAAATTTTTTTAGATTTGCCTGAAATAGTTCCATTAAGTCCTTCTTTTGAAATAATTAGAGTTCCTCGAATATTATTGTCTATAAATAATTTTTGAAGAATTAACTTATTTTTTTTTAAATATTTTAATTTTTTAAATTTATAGAATCCTAAAACAATAAACATTATAATTTTCTGCAAACAGTAAAGCCGTCTCCAATAGGGATAGTTATTTTTTCTGTTCTTGTATCATTTTTAACATAAATATTAAAATCTCTCATAATTTCAGTAAGTTTTTCTTTATTGCTTTCTTCAGCCACTTCTCCATGCCATAAAACATTATCTATTATAATCAAACCAGCTTTTTTTACCATCAATACAGCATTATCATAGTAATTTTTATAATTTTCCTTATCTGCATCTATAAAAATAATATCAAAATCTAAATTATCATTTTTTAATTCTTTTAACGTCTCTAAAGCTGGCTTGATGATTGTCTTGATTTTTTTATTTTGATTAGCCTTTTTAAAAAAATTTTTAGCTTTTATATTTGTTTCATTATTTTTATCTAAGGCTATAAGCAAACCATCTTCTGGTAAGCCTAAAGACATCGATAATGTACTTAGACCTGTAAAGGTTCCTATTTCTAATATTTTCTTGGCTTTAACAACTTTAGTAATAAATTCTAAAAAATGACACTGCGAGATTGCTATCTGCATTTTTTTAACTTCACCCAAGCTCTCGTTGTAGGAAATAATCTCTGCTTGAACAGGATGTAGAGATTTGCTTAATTCTTGAATATAATTTTGTATTTTATAACTTATTTCAAGATCTTTGCCCATTCCTATTTTAATTTTTTAATAAGTATCTCATTTACTAATTTTGGGTTAGCTTTACCTTCTGATTCCTTCATAACTTGACCAACGAAGAATCCAAATAATTTATCTTTGCCAGACTTATATTGTTCTACTTTATCTTTATTATTATTTAGTATTTTATCTATAATTTCCTCTAACTCTTTTGGGTCGCTTTTTTGTTGTAATCCTTTACTTTCTATAATTTTATTTGGTTCTTCCCCTGTTTCTTTCATTATTTCAAAAACTTCTTTTGCAGTTCTTCCTGAAATAATTCCTGAACTTATTGAGTTAATTAATTGAGCCATTATTTTTGCTGTTACTGGAGATTGAGATATAGAAATATTTTTTTCATTTAAAGATGCAAAAAGATCACCCATAATCCAATTTTTTGCTAATTTTATGTCCGAAGTTTCAACCACTTCCTCAAAATAATCGGATATTTCTTTCTCAGAAACCAAAACATTGGCTTCGTAAGTGTTTAAAGCATAATTTTTTATAAAACGTTCTTTTTTTTGATCTGGTAATTCAGGAAGATTTTTTTTAATTTTTTCTATTAATTTCTTATCTAGATTTAAGGGCAATAAGTCTGGATCAGGAAAATATCTATAGTCGTGAGCATCTTCTTTTGATCTCATTGATCTTGTTTCATTTTTTTTTGTATCAAATAATCTAGTTTCTTGATCAACAGATTTTCCAGACTCTAGTAATTCTACTTGTCTTTGAGCTTCATAAGCTATAGCCATTTGCATAAATTTTATTGAATTTACATTTTTTATTTCACATCTAGTTCCTAGTTTTTTATCTCCTACTTTTCTTACTGAAATATTTACATCTGCTCTTAGAGAACCTTCTTGCATATTGCCGTCACATGTACCTAAATATCTCATTATCGATCTTAATTTTTTAATGTAGGCGTTTACCTCGTCAGGAGATCTTAAGTCTGGTTTGCTCACTATTTCCATCAGAGCAACACCCGATCTATTTAAATCTACATAAGTATTATTTGGATCAATGTCATGAATGCTTTTTCCTGCGTCTTGTTCTAAATGCAGTCTTTCTATACCTACATTTTTTGTACCCTCTGGCAAATCTAAAGTTATATTACCCTCGCCAACTATAGGATTTTTATATTGTGAAATCTGATAACCTTGAGGAAGATCTGCATAAAAGTAATTTTTGCGATCGAAGACTGAATAATGATTAATCTTCGCATTTAAACCTAAACCTGTTTTAATTGCTTGCTGAACACAATATTCATTTATAACGGGTAGCATTCCTGGAAAAGCAGAGTCTACTAAACTTACTTGAGTGTTAGGTTCAGCTCCAAATTTAGTAGAGGAACCTGAAAAAAGTTTAGATTTAGAAATAACTTGAGCGTGTACCTCAAGACCAATAATTACTTCCCAATTTCCTTTTTCTCCCTTGATTAAATATTTGCCATTTTGCTTGTTCATTATTTTTCCCACCATTTTTTAAGTGTTTGCTTGAAATTTATTTTTTTTTCTGCTGCAAAAGCAATATTTAAAAGTTTTTGTTCATCTAAAGGCTTTCCTATCAATTGAAGGCCAAGAGGATAATTATTGTTATCAGTGCCTGCAGGAATAGAAATTGCTGGTATACCAGCCAAATTAACTGGCACAGTGAATATATCATTTAGATACATTGATATTGGATCGTCTTTTTTTTCACCTATCTTAAATGCCGAACTAGGAGTCGATGGTGTTAATATAGCATCAACTTTTTTAAAAACCTGATCAAAATCATTTTTTATCAAGTATCTAACTTTTTGTGCCTTTAAATAATAAGCATCATAATAACCTGATGAAAGAACATATGTCCCAATTAAAATTCTTCTTTTAACCTCGTCTCCAAACCCTTCAGATCGAGTGTTTTCATACATCTCCAAAAGGTTGTTTCCTCTATTTGATCTAAAACCATATTTAACTCCATCATATCTTGCTAAATTCGAAGAGGCCTCTGCTGGAGCAACTATATAGTAAGTTGGTAAAGCATATTTTGTATTCGGTAAAGTAATATCGATTATCTCAGCTCCAGATTCTTTTAAGATCTTCTTTCCATTTTCCCAAAGTTTATCTATTTCTTTGGGCATGTTTTCTACTCTGTACTCTTTTGGAATACCAATTTTTAATCCTTTAATCTTGTCAGATAAATTTTTTGAATAATTTTCTTTTTTTTTATTTATGGAAGTAGAATCTTTTTCATCAAAACCCGCCATTGCTTCTAACATTAAAGCACAATCTTCCACAGATTTTGTCATTGGCCCAGCTTGATCCAAGGAAGAAGCAAAAGCAACGATCCCCCATCTAGAACAAAGACCGTAAGTTGGTTTTAAACCAACTGTTCCCGTAAATGATGCTGGTTGTCTAATTGAACCACCAGTGTCAGTACCGATAGTTGTTGGAGTAAGATTGGCCGCTAAAGCACTAGCAGAACCTCCAGACGATCCGCCTGGAACAGTATTTTTAGCGATTGGATTCATTACATTTCCAAAATAACTTGTTTCATTTGAAGAACCCATTGCATATTCATCACAATTTAATTTTCCTAATAAAAATGCACCCTCATTCCATAAATTATTTGTTATGGTTGACTCATAATTTGGAATAAAATTTTCTAACATTTTGCTACCCGCAGTAGTTTTTACTCCATTAGTGCAGAAAAGATCTTTAACGGCTATGGGAATTCCTGGTAAAAGTTTTTTTAATTCCGGTTTTTTATCAAAATTTTTAGCTTTCTTTAGCGCTGACTCAGAACATTTTGTGATAAATGAATTTAACTTTTTATCTTTTTCTATATTTCTTATAAATGATTCAGTTAACTCTTCAGATTTAATCTCTTTTTTTTTAATTAAATTTGTTATTTCTGTTAAACTTTTTTTTGTTAATTCAGTCATTATTCAATAACTTTTGGTACAATAAAAAATTCTTCATTTTTTTGGGGTGAATTTTTTAGTACTTTTTCTCTAATTTTCCCGTCATTAATAACATCTTCTCTTGATCTTAGTGGTTCATTCAAAATTGAGGATAATGGTTCTGTTTTATCTGTATTTATCTCATTTAATTGCTCTATAAATTTAAAAATCGACGATAAATCTTTAGCTAAAGCATCTGTTTTTTTAGAATCTAATGAGATCCTGGCTAATTGACTAATATGCTTAATTTTGTCTTTATCTATGGACATTTGTGAAATATGTTAAGTATACAAGAAATTAATATCATAAAATATAAAATAAAATGCTCGATATTAAAGATTTTAAGAAAAAATTGGATAAAAAATCAAGATTAATGGGCATAGATCCAGGAAAAAAACGAGTTGGTATAGCGATATCTGATGAAAATAAAGTAGTGGCTACACCATATAAAGTTTTATTAAAAGATAACTATGAGACATTTTTGAAGGATATTGTGAAAATAATTCATGAAAATAGCATTAAAGGGATAATAATAGGTAATCCTATAAACATGGATGGAACAGCAAGTAAATCATCACAATCAGCTAAGGACTTGGCAATAAATCTATCAAAAAATATTTCTGAACCTATCACTCTGTGGGACGAAAGACTGTCTAGTGAAGGGGCTTTTAATTTAACAAGGAATTTAAACACTAATACGAGTAAAAAGGTTCAAAAATTGGATGAAAATGCCGCTACTTTTATTCTCCAGGGTGCATTAGATTATTTAAAAAAATAACTTGCTATCATGACTTAAAAGGCCTATAGAGTTGATTTTAATGGCAGTTATAAAGACAACTTCAGCTATTAAAAACCAGCCAAAACACCTATTAGGTATTCAAAATCTTTCAATTCAAGAAGCAAAAAATATTCTTAATGAAGCTAAAACTTTTATCAAATTAAATAGAAGCAACTCAAAAAAACTTGATGTTCTTAGAGGAAAAACCCAAATAAATTTATTTTTTGAACCTTCAACGCGTACTCAAAGCTCTTTTGACCTTGCAGGAAAAAGATTGGGGGCAGATGTTATGACAATGAATGTGGTAAATTCATCCCTCAAAAAAGGTGAAACATTAATAGATACCGCAATGACGTTAAATGCTATGCACCCCGATATTATTGTAATAAGACATCAGGACTCTGGTGCTCCTAATTTGTTATCTCAAAAGGTTAATTGTGCAGTTATAAACGCTGGTGACGGAAGAAGAGAACATCCAACTCAAGCTCTTCTAGATGCTTTAACAATAATTGATAGAAAAGGAAAAATAGAAGGTTTAAAAATTGGAATTTGTGGAGACATATTACATTCAAGAGTTGCTAGATCAAATATTTATTTAATGAATATGTTGGGTGCAGAAGTTAATGTAATAGCACCAAAAACTTTAATGCCAAAATCTATAGAAAGACTTGGTGCAAAATCTTTTACGGACATGAAAAAAGGTTTAGACTCTTGTGATATAGTTATGATGTTAAGATTGCAAAATGAAAGAATGCAAGGTTCCTTCTTGCCCTCTAAAAGAGAATATTATGAATATTTTGGTTTAACCCCAGAAAAATTAAAATATGCTAACAAAGATGCTTTGGTCATGCATCCAGGACCAATGAATAGAGGTGTAGAAATTGACACGAAGTTAGCAGATAATATTAATGTAAGTCTTGTAAAGGAACAAGTTGAACTTGGTGTGGCAATTAGAATGGCATGTTTAAAAATATATTGTAAAAAATAAATGAAACTAAAATACTTAATAAATGCTAAAATCATAGATCCATCTCAAGAATTAGATATAGTTGGTGGTCTCATAATTGATGAAAAAGGAAAAATCAAAGCCATTGGAAAAGAAGTAAATAAATCAAATATACCAAGTAAAGCAGAAGTTATTGATGTAGAAAAAAATGTTTTAATCCCAGGATTAGTAGATATGAAAACATTTGTGGGAGAACCTGGTTACGAATACAAAGAAAATTTTAGAACGTTAAGTCAGGCTGCATTAGCTGGAGGTGTTACTTCAGTTGTCTCAATGCCAAATACAAAACCTGTAATTGATAATGTTTCAATGGTTGATTTTATAATAAGAAGAGGACGAGATAAAGCTAAAATAAACATTTTTCCATGTGCAAGTTTAACTAAAAACATGGATGGCAAGTCTATGACTGAGTTTGGTTTGTTATCAGGTAAAGGTATAATTGGTTTTACTGATGTAACTAGATCTGTTCAAAATACAGAGGTGATGTCTAGAATAATGAATTATGCATTAGATATAGGTGTTTTAGTTATTCAACATTCAGAGGATTATGAACTTGCAAAAAATGGTTTAATACACGAAGGGGAAATTTCAACTAGACTAGGTTTAACTGGTATACCATCAATAGCTGAGAAAATTATTGTAGAAAGAGATCTTACTTTGTTAGAAGAATATCCTTGTAGGTACCATATTAACCAAATATCTTCTAGAAAATCTTTGGAGGTCATAAAAAAGAACAAATCTAATGGAAAAAGATTTACAGTTGGAGTGTCTGTAAATAATTTGTCACTAAATGAAAATGATATAGGTGATTTTAAAACTTTCTTGAAGGTTTCTCCTCCTTTAAGATCAGAAAAAGACAGGATGTCCTTAGTTAATGGAATAAAAGAAGGTCTAATAGATGTTATTGTGTCAGATCATAAACCAGAAGACGAAGAGTCTAAAAGACTTCCTTTTGCTCAAGCAGCCACTGGCGCTGTAGGAGTTGAAACTTTATTACCACTTTCTCTTGAGCTATATCACAACGGATCTTTAAAACTTAAAAGAATTATTGAAATGTTAACGGTAAACCCATCAAAGATATTAAAAATTAAAAAAGGATCTCTTAAAAAGGGGTTCGATGCTGATATCTGCATTTTTGATCTAAATAAACCATGGGTAGTTAAAGCAAATGATTTAAAATCCAAATCCAAAAACACAGCAATTGAGGGAAGAAAAATGCAAGGAAAAGTTTTAATGACTTTTCTGAACGGTGAGTTAGTATTTAATCAAAAGTGAATTTAGATTTGATAATTATAATCACTTATTCATATACTTTGGGTTCTGTACCCTTTGGATTGATTTTAACAAAGCTTTTTTTAAAAGAAGATATAAGAGAGATAGGTTCTGGAAATATAGGGGCAACTAATGTTTTAAGAACTGGAAAAAAAAAATTAGCTGCCCTTACTTTGTTTTTCGATATTTCAAAAGGATTTTTATCTATTTATATAACCAAAATTTTTTTTCCGGAATTTTTATATCTTTCTGGACTAATTTGTTTTTTAGGTCATGTTTTTCCTGTTTGGATAAAATTTAAAGGGGGCAAAGGAGTAGCTACTTATTTAGGAATTATTTTCGCCATTTCTTTTAAAT
>CABXUA010000006.1 GCA_902515355.1 uncultured Pelagibacteraceae bacterium
GAAGGCTTATTCGGTATTAGCTCAGGTTTCCCCGAGTTATTCCAAACCAAAAGGCAGATACCCACATTATACTCACCCGTCTGCCACTCAGTATTGCTACTGCGTTCGACTTGCATGTATTAGGCGTGCCGCCAGCGTACGTTCTGAGCCATGATCAAACTCTCAAGTTTAATAACGGCGCACACTAGCTTTAATAACATTTGTATTAACAAATGTTACTTTCGTTAAAGTGTGTACGACAAATTTCTTTATTAACCTAACCGTCCACACTTCTCTTCTTAAAAATTTACAATTTAAAAAAGCTAAGATTTTCGTTGGAAAACCTAAAAACACCCCTAGCAATGTTTAGAATTTTTTACTTTGAGGTGAGCGCTCGTTATATTACAAAAGAAAGATAAATCAAGGCGTATATTGGCCTAAAAACCATGTAAAATAAGCACTTATTTAGCCCTAATCGTTGCAAACTTAAGATATTTTTTATAAAAAACAACCATGGCGTTTAAAGACATTAATAGCTCAATATTTTCTACCTTTGGCAAATATTTAAGTTTAAAAAAATATTTACTAGTATTAATCACAATTTTATTTTTATTTTTTTTATACAGTTTTCTTAATGATAAGTTTCTTCAAAATGAAAGTTTTAAGAGTGAAAATACAAATAGATCTATAGCTACAGCTTATTTTTCAAATTTGAAATCATATTTTTTAGAGAAATACCAAAGTCCTTATCAGCAGTATAATTACATTATCCAAAATAATGACAGCATTGAAAAAATACTTCTAAAATATGATATTAAATACAGTGAAATTAAATCAATAGTTCAAGATCTAAAAGAAAAAAAATTATCTAATATATATGCTGGAAGAGAAATGGAGATAGTAACTAAAAAAAATATAGATGAGAAAAGTAGTCTTATAAATATTTTCTACCCTGTCTCAAATACTCTTTTTGTTCAAATCAGAAAAGCTCCAGAAGGGTTTGAGGTAAAAAAAAATATAATCAAATTGACAAAAAAAGAGGTAATTCTTAAAAATACTATTCAGAATAATCTTTATAGTTCCGCAATAAGAGCAGGGATCGAACCAAATATCATAATTGAGTTTGCAAGAATATTTGGTTTTGAAGTTGATTTTCAAAGAGATATTAGAAAGGAGGATTGGTTTGAAATTTATTATGAAAGATTTATAGATGATAAAGGAGAAATAAAAGATACTGGCAAAATAATTTACGCTTCAATGTTTGTGAACAATGAAGAGATAAGTTTATATAACTTTAAGCATAAAGATGAAAGTGGATATTATGATGTCAGTGGAAAAAGTATTGTAAAGGCATTGATGAAAACTCCTATAAATGGTGCGAGACTTTCATCTTCATTTGGAAAAAGAAAACATCCTATATTAGGTTTTAATAAACAACATAACGGAACTGATTTCGCTGCACCAAAGGGAACTCCTATCATGGCATCAGGTAATGGAAAAGTTATTAGAGCTCGTTGGTGTGGTGGTGGAGGTAATTGTGTAAAGATAAGACATAACTCGTCTTACTCAACAGTGTACGCACACCTCTCAAAATTTGCTACGAGGGAAGGGAGAAGAGTAAAACAAGGAGAGATTATTGGATTTGTTGGATCTACTGGGATGTCTACTGGACCCCATCTTCATTATGAAGTTCATTACAATGGAAAGCCAATTAATTCTCAAAAGTTAAAGTTGCCGTCTGGAAAAATTTTAAAAGGAAGTGAGAGGAAAGAGTTTGAGATAGAAAGAATTAAAATTGATTTGAAATTATCTGAACTTAGAAATAATTAATTTTGTGTTTCGTTATTTTTAACTTCTTTTATGTCTTCTTTAACTGAAACAACCTCTTTAGCTTTATCATTCAGTTCATTTAATCTTCTGCTGAAATGGTCAGCATGTTGATAATAGTTTTCAGATAAAATGGGATCTCCTGAGCTCAAAGCGTCTTTAGCTAGTTGTGTATATTTTTGTATTGCCTTTTCTAAATTATAAGGATTTTTGGCAGAACCATTTCTGTGAAAATGATTACTCCCACTGCTTCCTTGAAAAAAACTATTGTTAGTTGAAGAATTGTTGTTATTTCTTCTTCTAAAATTATTTTTTTGTTGTCTAGGTCTAAATCTTCTTCTTTGATTGTTCATATTCTAAAGCTTAATTCTCTAATACGCTTATTATACATCTAACATTGTCTTGATAATCTTTTACTAATAAAACTTTCCTAAAATTATTGGACTTTAAAAATTTTAAAACTTTTATATATTGCCTATTGCCAATTTCTAAGGCAAGCATACCTTTTTTTTTTAAGATAGATTTAGATTTGTAGATAACTTTTTTAATCACGTCAAGCCCATCATTTCCCCCTTTAAGAGCTATTCCGGGTTCATATGCTTTTATATCCTGTGGTAAGTTTTTTATTTGACTGTTTGTTAAGTATGGAGGGTTAGAAACTATTAAATCAAATTTATTAACTAAAGTTTCATCTATAGATCTCTTATAAAATTTTGACCTTGAAGAAAGTCCTAATTTATTTGCATTATCTTTTGCAACTTTAATAGCTTTATTTGATATATCAATACCAACTCCTCTACTGTTTTGGTTTTCTTTTAAAAGTGAAAGTAAAATACATCCAGATCCTGTTCCTACATCTAGGATAAATGGTTTTTTACCATAAAAATATTTAGACGTTTTTTCAATCATTAGTTCTGTTTCAGGCCTAGGGATTAATGTATCATTATTTACAAAAAATTTTTTACTCCAGAATTCCTTTTCTCTGAAAATATAAGCGATTGGTTCCTTTCTTGCTCTTCTTAGAAGAAGTTTAAAGAAACTCTCAACTATTTCTTCAGATAGATCTTTGTTTAACCCGGTCAAGATTTGTTCTCTAGGCTTATTCAAAACATTAGATAAAATAAGTTCAGTATCTAATTGATAAGTTGAAACTGAATTTTGTTTCAAAATTTTATATCCTGTCTTTATTAATTCATTAACATGGGTCATTCTAAATTTTTCAGTTTTAAATCTTGCTCTCTTAACCTTAAACTCTCATTCATTTCTTCATGAACTTCTCCACTAAGAAACTCTTCAAGTTTATGAAGTGTCAAATTTATTCGATGGTCGGTTACTCTTCCTTGTGGAAAATTATAAGTTCTTATCCTCTCAGATCTATCGCCAGTGCCAATTTGACTTTTTCTATTGCTTGATCTTTCTTTATCCCTTTTGTTTTTTTCTGCCTCATAAACTCTTGCTCTTAATATTTTAAGAGCTTTAGCTTTATTTTTGTGTTGAGATTTTTCATCCTGTTGACTTACAACTACACCTGAAGGTATATGTGTAATTCTAACTGCACTGTCTGTTGTGTTTACAGATTGTCCGCCAGGTCCTCCAGATCTAAAAACATCTATTCTAAGATCAGACTCTTTAATTTGAATATCTACTTCCTCTGCTTCAGGTAACACAGCTACGGTCGCGGCAGATGTATGAACTCTACCTTGTGTTTCAGTGGATGGGACTCTTTGTACCCTATGAACTCCAGACTCATATTTAAGATAGGAGTATATATTATTACCATTAACTAAAAAAATAACTTCTTTAAAACCCCCTGCTTCGCTTTTAGAAATACTTATAATTTCTATTTTCCATTTTTTTTTAGAGCAAACCTTCTCGTACATTTTAAACAAATCAGAGCAAAAAAGTGTTGCCTCTAACCCTCCAGTACCAGCTCTAATTTCTACTATCGCATTTTTTTGGTCATCATCATCTTTGGGCAAAAGAAAAATTTTAAGTTTGTTTTCATAATTTTCTTTAAGTTGTTTTAGTTCAATCAGTTCTTTTTTTGCTAAAGTAATCATCTCTTTATCACTTTTATTATCATTGATAATTTGATCTAATTCTTTTTTATTTTTTTCAAAATTTAAATATTCTCGAGCTAATGTAATGATGTTTCCTAAGTCAGAGTATTCTTTTGACTTTTTTGCATAATTTTTGGAATCCACTTTCCCGCTTGAAAGCTCTTTTTCTAATGAATTATGCCTGTCGATAATCGCCTCAACTTTTTTAATAGGTATCATTTTTAATTGGAGTGTTTTACTTTTTCTTCAACTAATTGGATTACTTTATTTATGATATCTTTGCTTGGTACTTTAGTGTGAGGTATTCCTGATAAATACAATAAATTATTATCTTGACCACCGCCCGTAAGACCAACTTCTGTTTGCGCTGCTTCTCCCGGTCCATTTACTACGCAACCTATAATCGATAGAGTTATAGGTTTTTTGATGTGTGATAATTTTTCCTCCAATATTTTTACTGTATCAATTACAGGAAATGCCTGCCTAGCACAAGAAGGGCATGAAATAATTTGCACCCCTCTGGATCTGATATTTAAAGATTTTAAAATTTCATAACCCGCTTTTATTTCTTCAATTGGATCAGCTGATAAAGAAACTCTTATTGTGTCACCGATACCTTTCATCAAAAGTTGTCCTATGCCTATTGATGATTTAATGCTTCCCGTTAATAAACTTCCTGCTTCTGTAATACCTAAATGCAAAGGGTAATCACAAGTTTCTGATAATTTTTCGTAAGATTTAATTGCTAAAAAAACATCTGAGGATTTAACGCTAATTTTAAAATTGTAAAAATCATTATCTTCAAACAATTTTACATTATACATAGCACTCTCAACTAAAGCTTCTGGACATGGTTCTTTGTATTTTTCTAATAATGTTTTGTCCAAAGACCCTGCGTTAACTCCAATTCTTATTGAACAGTTGTGGTCTTTAGCAGCTTTGACTACTTCCAAAACTCTTTCTGCTGAACCTATGTTGCCTGGATTAATTCTTAAACATTTTGCTCCGTTTTTAGCTGCTTCAATAGCTCTTTTATAATGGAAGTGAATATCAGCAACTAGCGGTACGGAAACTTCTTTTGAAATCTGCTTTAAGCTTAAAGTTGATTTTTCATCAGGGCAAGAGACTCTTACTATATCTGCTCCAGCATCTTCCAATTGATTAATTTGATTTATTGTTGCTTTAATATCAGTGGTAAGAGTATTAGTCATAGATTGCACAGAAATAACAGAGTCGCCACCGATGCTTACTTTTCCGACACTAATCTTTTTTGTCTTTTTTCTTTTAATTGCGCGATGAGGTCTAATTTCCATTTTAATCTAAATCAAAAATTGTATGCAGTTTTTTAACAGCTTTCAAAGTATTTTTTTCTTCGATAATTGCAGATATTTTTATTTCGGAAGTAGAAATTGCTAAAATATTAATATTTTCATCAGCTAATGCTCTAAACATTTTAAATGTCACTCCTGGTGTGCTTACCATTCCTGCTCCAACAACTGAAATCTTTGAAACTTTATCATTATGACTAAGATTTTTAAATTTGATTTTTTTATTAGATTTCAGTGTGATAAGGGTTTTTTCTAAATCATCCCTTTTAATTGTGAATGTTAAATCTGTAGTTTTTCCATCTGAAGAAATATTTTGTATAACCATATCAACATTTATTTGATTTAATCCTAGAGGTTCAAATATATCTGCTGCAACTCCAGGTTTGTCTTCAACAGCAATTAATGTAATTTTTGCATCATCTTTAGAGTAAGCCACTCCAGTTACAATTTTTGTATAATCGATGCTCTCTTGGGTAAATATTTCAGTACCTTTCCTGTCAGTAAAAGTTGATCTAACTTGCAGGGGAATATCATACATCATTGCAGTTTGAACAGCTGAGGGCTGCATAACTTTTGCACCCAAAGATGAAAGCTCCAACATTTCCTCATATGAAATTTTTTCAATTTTTTTTGCTAATGGAATTTTGTTTGGATCTGTGGAATGCACTCCATCTACATCTGTATATATTTCGCAACTATCTGTTCCAAAAAGTTTTGCTAATGCTACTGCAGACGCATCTGAGCCTCCTCTACCAATGGTAGTAGTATCTCCATTTTTAGATATGCCTTGAAAACCTGGAACTACTGCAACTCCTCCTTCAGATAAGTAAGTATTAATCTTTTCAACATTTAAGTTTTCTATTCTGGAATTAGTATATTCTCCAGTTGTTAAAATAGGAATCTGCCAACTCATCCAAGATTTTGATTTTATACCAAGTTCAATTAACGCACCAGACATTAGAGCGCTTGTAACTTGTTCACCAGAGGATAAAAGGACATCCAGCTCTCTTTTGTTAAATTTTTTAGATATAGAAATAGATTGGCTTATTAACTCGTTTGTCTTCCCTGACATAGCAGAAACGACAACTATTATCTGATTTCCTTTAGAATATTCATTCTTTACGATATTTGCTGCATGAATTATTCTATCTATTGAACCCAAAGAGGTTCCGCCAAATTTTAATACTTTTTTTGCCATACTAAGATTTTAATATATAATTAATTAAGTTAAAAATAAGTTAATTAAGAAATTAATGACTACAATAAATAAGGAAGAAATTCAAAAGTTTTCATTACTAGCTGATGAATGGTGGGATGTTGAAGGTAAATTCAAACCTCTTCATATGTTTAACCCGGCTAGAATTAAATACATTGTTGATATTTGCTCTAAACATTTCAAAGTTGATAAGAAAACACCATTAAAAAATTTAAAAATTTTAGATATTGGTTGCGGTGGAGGTCTTATAAGCGAACCGATGTATAGGCTTGGAGCCGAAGTAACAGGTATAGATGCCTCTTTAAAAAATATCAAAGTAGCCGAAATTCACGCTAAGAAAAATAAATTTGATATAAGGTATTTAAACAAATCACCAGAGCAAATGGATAGTGATGAAAAATTCGATATTATTTTAAATCTTGAAGTAGTAGAGCATGTTGATAATTTAGATTTATATTTGAATTCATGTTTTAAACTTTTAAAAAAAGGTGGAATAATGTTTACAGCAACACTTAATAGAACTTTCATTTCATATATAAAAGCAATTATTGGTGCAGAATATGTTCTAAGATGGCTTCCTATTGGAACACATGATTGGAATAAATTTTTAAAACCCGAGGAATTAGAGAAAATGCTAAGTGAAATAGGATTTTTTACAAAAGATCTCAGTGGTTTGAGTTTTAATCCATTTTTGAAAAAATGGAAAAAAACTAAAGACGTTTCAGTTAATTATATAATGACTGTCTCAAAAAACTAGTTTTCTTTATCTTTAATCCATGGAACAGAGGTTAATTCTATGCCTTCATCCTTTAATTCTTCTCTTTCTTTGTTTGAAGCAGTTCCATAAATATTATTATTTTTTCTTTTGTCATAATATACATTTCTTACCTCTTGAGGAAATCTTTCTCCGACGTACTCGAAATTTTTTTCAACAAATTTCCTAATTTTTATAAGATCTTTTTTAACTTTAATAAATTCTTTATTTGATGACAAATTTTCTAGTTCTTTTTTTGAAGACCCTACTATTTTTGGTGACATGATCGATTTTTCAATATTTTGAGATTTGCAATAAATGCATTTTATAAGTTTTTTCTTTTTTAATTTTTCAAACTCAATTGAATTTAAAAACCAACTTTCAAACTCATGTTTATTTTTACATTTAAGAATATATTTTATCATAAGGTAAAAGATAATTATTTAATTCAATTTTTCAATAGTCAATTTCTATAATCGGTATTAATATCAATATAATCTTTGGTAAAATCACAAGTATAACACTCAAAAGTTTCGTTGCCTTGGTTGAGATCAATTTCGATAACTATGGAGTCCCACTGCATATACTCTTTTAGTTTTTTTTCATCATGAGTTTCAGATATTTTACCGTTCTCTGCCACTACCATGCCACCGATTTTGATTATTAATTTTTCACTATCAATTTTTTCTCCTGACTTACCAACGCCCATTACAATTCTTCCCCAGTTTGGATCTTCTCCGGCAACTGCTGTTTTTACTAATGGTGAATTAGCTACTGAAAAACCAATTTTTTTAGCACTGGTAATTGACTTTGCATTTATGATTTTAATTGTTATAAATTTTTTAGCTCCCTCGCCATCTACTACTATTTGTTTTGCTAAATTCATTGTAAGTTTTTTTAAAGCTGCTTCAAATTTTTGAATAATAGGATCAGTTATATTTCTATTTTGTCCAATTTTAACTTTCTTTGTAGAAAAAATAGCTATCATATCATTGGTAGATTGATCGTTGTCAACTGTAATGGCATTAAAAGAGTTTTGAGATACTCTTTTAAGTAATATCTTTAATATATTAGAAGGTATCTCAACATCAGTAAAAATAAACGAAAGCATGGTAGCTAAATTAGGAGCAATCATACCAGAACCCTTGGCTAAGCCAGCTATTCTGATCATTTTGTTTCCAACGGTAAATTCTTCGTAAGCTAGTTTAGGTTTTGTGTCTGTCGTCATAATAGCTGATGCGGTTTTTAACCAAATAAGTTTATTTTGATCTGGTCTTAATTTTTCTACAAGTTCTTGAACGCTCTGATTTATTTTATCAGTTGGAAATTTTTCACCAATAACACCTGTTGAAGCAAATAATATGTCTTTTATTTTTACGGCTTCATTTACGCCCTCTTTAGTTTGAGATTCTCTTAAAGTAAGAGTCTTTGATAAATTTTTTGCTATTTCATCCAAACTTTCTAAACCTTGGTTGCCTGTAAATGTATTTGCATTTTTTGTATTAACAATTAATGCTTTGATTGATTTTTTGTTTGATTTTTGATTCCAAACTAATGACTCTGAAATTATGCTATTTGTGGTTTGAAGAGATGCATAATTTGCTCCCTCCTTAAAATAAAATAAAGACAAATCATCTCTGCCATTTGAATATAAGTCAGCCGATACTGAGGATATCTCAAGGCCATCTATAGTTTTAAGTTCTTGAAACTCCCCCATTTTTGACATTTTTCTTTTGTCATTGAGGAAATTTTTTAAATTTATTGTCATAAATGCTATTTTATTTGAAATATAAATACATATATAGAAGTATTAAAACTAAGTTATAAATCTATTAATATGAATTTACTAACAAAAACTCTTAATAAGATATTTAAAAGTGGCAATCAACAACAATTAGATAAAATAAAACCTCTAATCGTTCAGATCAATAATCAAGAATCTCACATTAGTTCCCTAAAAGACAATGAATTTAAAGAAAAAACATATCTTTTAAAAAAAAATATTAAAGAAGGTAGAGATCTTAATTCCGTAATTCCCGAGAGCTTTGCTCTAGTAAGAGAGGCTGCAAAGAGGGTTTTAGGAGAAAGACATTATGACGTTCAGTTAGCCGGTGGAATAATTTTACATAACGGAAAAATAGCTGAGATGAAAACAGGTGAAGGAAAAACTCTCGTCTCTACTTTACCTGCCTATCTGAATTCATTAACTGGAAAAGGTGTTCATATAGTTACTGTGAATGATTATCTGGCAAAAAGAGACTCTGAATGGATGGGAAAAATATATTCTTTTTTAGGATTAAAAACAGGATGTATAGTTAATGCTTTGGAAGATAACGAAAGAAAAATAAATTATGCTAACGATATTACTTATGCAACAAACAATGAATTAGGTTTTGACTATTTAAGAGATAATATGAAATATGATATATCTGAAATGGTACAAGGCGATTATAATTATTGTATTGTTGATGAGGTAGACAGTATATTAATTGACGAGTCTAGAACTCCTTTAATCATTTCTGGAAGAGTTGAGGACAAAAGTAATCAATATATTTCTTCAAACAATTTTATAAAAAAATTACAAAAATCTGACTTTGAAATTGACGAAAAAAATAAAAATGCAATATTAACTGATAGTGGTATAGACAAAATTGAAAAATTGTCGGTGCAAGCAGGAATTTTAAAAAATAACAATTTTTATGATCCACAAAATTTAGATTTGGTTCATCATATTAACCAAGCTTTAAAAGCAAATTTACTTTTCAAAAAAGATACAGATTATATTATTAAAGAGGGCAAAGTTCAGATTATTGACGAATTTACAGGTAGAATTCTTGATGGAAGAAGATTTTCTGATGGTTTGCATCAAGCCATAGAAGCAAAAGAAAATGTGGAAATTCAGGAGGAGAATCAAACTCTCGCCTCCATTACATACCAAAATTATTTTAGACTCTACAAAAAATTATCTGGAATGACTGGAACTGCTTTAACAGAAGCAGAGGAATTCTTTGATATATATAAATTAAATGTTGTATCAGTTCCTACAAATAAAAAAATGATAAGAAAAGATCTGAATGATCAAATTTTTAGAACAGAAAAAGAAAAATACTCAGCTATTACAAATAAAATTATTGAATGTAGTAATAAGGGTCAACCCGTATTAGTTGGAACTACTAGCATTGAAAAATCAGAAAAAATATCAAAACTTTTGTATGAGAAAAAAATAAAACATAATGTTTTAAATGCTAAGCAACATGATAAAGAAGCAAAAATTGTAGCTGAGGCTGGTAAAATTGGGGCAATCACAATTGCTACCAATATGGCTGGACGAGGAACAGATATTCAGCTAGGTGGAAATAAGAATATTTTAGATAGGAGCACAGAGTCTAAAACTGAAAAAACAGCTGACAAAGAAAAAGTAAAGTCATTAGGAGGTTTGTTTATAATAGGGACTGAAAGACATGAGAGCAGGAGAATTGATAATCAGCTGAGAGGAAGATCTGGAAGACAAGGAGATCCTGGGACTTCAATATTTTATATAAGTTTAAAAGACGAACTAATGCGAATATTCGGCGCTGAATCAATCGACGGAATGCTAAAAAAACTTGGATTAAAAGAAAATGAGTCTATTGATCATCCTTGGATAAACAAAGCCATTGAAAGAGCTCAAGAAAAAGTAGAGGGGAGAAACTTTGATATTAGAAAAAATTTAATAAAATTTGATGACGTTATGAACGATCAAAGACAAGTCATTTTTAGTCAAAGACTTAATATTTTAAAAGATAAGGACATCTCTACTATGTTGAATTCTTTTCTGGAAGAGTCGACAAATAATCTTGAGCAAATAAAAGAAGATTATAAAAAAAGTAACGATAAAAAAACTTATTTAGCTGCAATTAAAGGTGTTACTGGTAACGCTATAAATGATGATCAATTAATCAATATAACCTCCTATAATAAAGAGGAATTTTCGAAAAAAATCAAAAGCACCTACGAAACAAAAAAAACAGAAAGAATTAAGCTTATAGGACCAGATCAAAACAATGATATTGAAAAAAAAATATTCTTACAAATAATTGACTTTTCTTGGAGATCTCATTTACAGTACCTTGAACAACTTAGACAAGTTATTGGATTAAGAAGCTATGGTCAAAAAGATCCCCTATCGGAATTTAAAAAAGAAGCTTTTACTCTTTTTGAAATTTTACTAGATAGGATAAAAACCGATGTAATTAAATTCTTGCTCAATATAAACGTAGTAGTTTCCTCAAATAAAGAAAAACAAAAATCAGATACAAAAAATATTCAAAATGATTTAAAAAAACGAAAAATTCAAAGAAATGAAAAATGTCCCTGTGGATCAGGAAAAAAATATAAACATTGTTGCGGATCTATTTAATTTTTCTTAATTTGTTGAAAGGCTTTTAAAGCAGACTGTCTGGCCAACTGATGATCTACAATTGGAAAAGGATAATTTTTTCCCAATTCGAAGTTTTGTATTTTATTTTTCATCTCCCATGGCTTATGAATAAATTCTTCAGGAATTTCTTTTAATTCTTTAACCCACTTTTTTACATAGCTTCCTTTTTTGTCAAATTTCTCTCCTTGAAGTATAGGATTAAATATCCGAAAATATGGAGCAGCATCTGCACCACAACCTGAAACCCATTGCCATCCTGCTGTATTGTTAGCCGAGTTAAAATCTACCAAGCAATTTTGAAAATGTTTTTCCCCCTCTTTCCAATGTATTCTTAAATGTTTCACTAAAAAAGAAGCTGTTATCATTCTTACTCTATTGTGCATCCATCCTGTTTCATACAACTCTCTCATACCAGCATCTACAATAGGATAACCTGTTAAACCTTTTTTCCAAGCGCTAAGAAATTTTTTATTTTCTGTCCAAGGAAAATTATCAAACTCTTTCCTTAAATTTTGTTTTAACATTTCTGGAAAATAATTTATCAGACTATAGCTAAACTCTCTCCATCCCAATTCATTAATAAATTTTCTATAACCTCTTTTCTTAACTTTTAATTTTTCGCACTCTTCCCAAACTGTTTCTACATGAATTTGACCAGAAGCCAGATAAGGTGAAAGTCTCGAGGTGCCTTTAACACTAGGTATATCCCTTTGATCTCCATAATTAATTATGTTCTCACTTAAAAATTTTTTTAAGATCTTAGAAGCCTCTTTTTCCGATGGATCCCAATATTCTGAAAATTTATCTTGCCAATTAGCTGGTTTAAAAACATCTTCTTTTTTTGAATATTCCTTTAAAAATTTACTTTTAGAGGTTCTTTTCTTTGGCAATGAATCTCTCGAAAACCCTTTATCTAAATAAATTTTTTCTGCATTTTTCCAAAATGGAGAAAATACTTTGAATGGAGTGTTGTCATTTTTTTTAACTTCATTAAATTCATTTAATACGTTCCCTTTGAAAATCTTATAGGGAATATTTTTTTTACCAAGTTTTAGTACTATTTTTTCATCAAATTTTAAGAAATCAGGTTCATAAATTTTATTCCAATAAATAGAAAAATTTTTGTATTGTAATATTTTGTCGAAAGTACTCTCATAAGAATCTGAAAGAATTACTTCTAAATTTATATTTAAATTATCAAGATCCTTTTCAAAATTTAAAAGAGATTTATATATCCACCATTGTTTTGCTTCTCTTTTTTTTTCGAATTCTTGTTTTTTAAAAATGTAAACCACTGACACATTTTCATGATTTAAAGTAGCGTAAGTTAAGGCGTCGTTTCTTTTGACTCTAAAGTCTTCTCTTAACCAAAAGACCGCATTTTTCGTCATATTGATTTCTTATTTTCTAAATAATAATCAAAACTGCAAATTTGAGGCTTGTTTGCGATGATTATTAATAAGCCGCCCATAATTGAAATATTTTTTAAAATGATTGTAAGTTGGGATCCATCTTCGAGAAAGTGGTAGCCATGGAAAATAACAGTTACAGTAAATACAAACAAAGCTAATAATGAAGCTACAATTTTAGTTTTATATCCTGCAATAAGTAACAAAGGAATTATTAATTCAAATGCTATAGATGGGTAAAATAAAATTTCTGGGACCCCATGGTCTGACATGTACATCATGCTCATATCTGGATTAAAAAATTTTTTTACCGCTTCAACAATAAAAAGCATTGATATAAAAATTCTTCCTAAAACTTCTACTATATGCATTTATTTTTTTTCAATTACTTCTTTGAGTTCACTATATTCTTCACAATTGCAATCCTTCAAAACTGCTAATCGCTCTTCGGCTAAATCTAAGCGTCCAGTATTTACGTAAAGCTCTCCTAAATACTCGTTGATTCCGTTATGTTTAGGATTAATTTTTAGACCTGCTAAATAGTATTTTTCTGCATCTTCGAATTTACCTGTTTTTCGTAAAGTGAAACCTAGATAGTTTAAAATATCTGGATTATTTCTATCTGTTTTATAGGCAGCTTGAATTTTTTCTAGAGCCACAGAGTATAATTTATTTGCTCTTTCTTTTTTATCTTTTTCCTCTAGCTTTTTAGCTCTTTTAATTAATTTTTCTGCATCCTTATAAAAATCCATATAGTTTTCACTGCTACCACTATCACTACCTGCTCCGTAAGAAGGGTTCACGTATTGCGCAAATATAAATAAAGCTACCAATATGATTAATATGTTTTTAAACATTTTATTATTTTAGTTAAATCGTCAAAATAATCCAATGTATCAAAGGTCACAGGTTTAGGTGGTGGCCTTGGTTTGAATCGCACAAACGACACATACCTTTTCAGGGTACTGCTCTACTACTGAGCTACAAGGCCGAGGTAAATCAAAATCTAAAAGTTATCCTGCCTTTAGTCAAATCATAAGGCGTCATTTCTACCATGACTTGATCGCCAGCAAGAACTCTTATTCTGTTCTTTCTTAATTTTCCAGCAGTATGAGCCAGAATTTCATGGTTATTTTCTAACTTAACTCTAAACATAGCATTAGGAAGTAACTCTGTTACTTTGCCTTTAAATTCTAATGTTTCTTGTTTAGCCAATTTTTTTTCCCTCGTAATTTTAATCTTGTATTAAGTAAAATGCAACATTACAAAAACTTATGTTTTGGTTTAGTTTTACTTTCCCAGGGAACACCCTGATCATCAAGAGTAATATCTATAACCTCAGAATTTACCTTAATAATTGAGTCTCCAGAAAATATTACCTTAATTTCAAAAGTTTTATTAGATAAAAGATTACTTTCCATTGCTAGAAAATCCAAAAATCTTGATTTATTTTTTTGATTGATTCCTTTTGATAAAACATTAATAACATTTTCAAATTTTAAAATAGTTCTAATTCTTTTATTTTTTCTAAAAACACCTTTTTCAACATCTTCCCACATAAATCTATTTAGTTGCATCAGAAAAATTCTATTTTTTTTTAAGTTTGCTATATCCGGCGTGTGAACAATCGCATCTTGTAAGTGAGCAGATATTACTCTTAGATCTTCGTCAGTATGTGCTACAAGTTTTAAATTTTTTATATCCATTTTAAATTCTAGTTATTTTTGCACCACAGGTTTTTAATTTTTTTTCTAAATTTTCATATCCTCTGTCTAAATGGTAAATTCTATTAATTACAGTTCTATTGTCAGCGATTAGACCAGCTAACACCAAGCAAACCGAGGCTCTAAGATCTGTTGCCATAACCTCGGCACCAGATAACTTGGTAGGCCCAAGAATTTGAGCTATATTATTTTTTGTAGATATTTTTGCACCCATTCTTTTAAGTTCAGGCACATGCATAAATCTGTTCTCAAAAATGTTCTCTTCTATTGATGAATAGCCTTTAGCTTTTGACATAAGAACCATTATTTGAGCCTGAAGATCAGTTGGAAAACCAGGATAAGGCTTTGTTTTAATTTTTGCTGATTTGATATCTAGAGATTTGTATACAATAATTTTTTTATTTTGTGATTTAATTTTTACTCCCATACTTTTTAAAACTTTAATTTCAGTATTAATTATTTTTGGAATTACATTGCTGAAACTGATTTTTTTACCCATCAATGCAGCAGCAATTAAATAAGTTCCAAGCTCAATTCTATCAAACATAATCTTCTGTGAGACTTGACTAGTTTTAAAGGTTCCATTAATAATAATTTTTCTTCCTTTTTTTATAGAAATTTTACAACCCATTTTTTTTAAAAACACTATTAGATTTTCTATCTCTGGTTCTAAAGCACAATTATATAATATTGTTTTTCCTTTCGCTTGAGATGCGGCTATAATTGCATTTTCTGTTGCGCCTACAGAAATAGATGGAAACTTAATTTTACAACCAACTAGTCCATCTTTTGCGCTAGCATAAATATATCCTTCTTTTATTAAAATTTTTGCTCCAAGTTTTTTAAGAGCAAAAAGATGTAAATCAACTGGTCTGGTTCCAATCGCACACCCTCCTGGTAATGAAACTTTTGCTTTTTTATATTTTGCAATCAATGGTCCTAATACTAAGACACCAGCTCTCATTGTTTTTACAATCCGGTAAGGAGCAACTGTAATAATTTTTTTATTTTTTTTGCTAATTTCTAAAATATTCTTGCCTTTATGTAGCTTGGTCTTTAAGCCGATAAAACTTAGTAGCTCTATCATGGTAAAAACATCTTTTACTAATGGAATGTTTTTTAGAGTAGTTTTTTTATCATTTAAAATTGAGGCAGCCAAAATAGGTAGAGTGGCATTTTTTGATCCTGATATTGAAATAGTGCCTGATAAAACTTTTTTTCCTTTTATAAGCAATTTCTGCATTTAGAATTAATTTAAACTTTAGGAAGTGTTACACCTTTTTGCTTCATGTATTTACCTTTTCTTTTTGAATAGGTTACCTCAGGTGTTTGGTTGCCTTTGATAAAAACAAATTGTGCTACACCCTCATTAGCATAAATTTTAGCTGGAAGCGGTGTAGTGTTTGAAAACTCTAAGGTAACATATCCTTCCCATCCTGGCTCAAGGGGTGTCACATTCACTATTATACCACACCTAGCATAAGTTGATTTGCCCAAACATATTACTAAAACATTTTCTGGAATTTTAAAATATTCTATGGTTCTTGCTAACGCGAAAGAATTAGGTGGAATAATACATTCTTTACCAATCTTGGTAACAAAGCTTTCTTTTTTAAATTTTTTTGGATCAACAACGCCAGAATTGACATTTGTAAAGATCTTAAACTCATTTGATACTCTGGCATCGTACCCATAAGAAGATAATCCAAAAGAAATTTTTCCTTTTCTGGTCTGCTTAGATACAAAAGGCTTTATAATTTCATGAGTTTTGACCATTTTTTTTATCCATTTGTCTGAAAGAACGGTCATGATTTATTTTTTTTAATTTTTTCCTTTAGTTTTTTTCTTTTTTTTAAATTAATTCTTAAAGCTATTCCACGCTTTAATAAGCGAGAGTCTTTTTTGGTAAAAGATCTCATTATAGTTCTATTCTTTATTTGGATTAGTCAAGTCTTCAAGAGTAATGGGTTTGTCAATATCATGCATTTTATTTTTTGGCTCTTCATTTTTACTTTGACTCATTTTTCTAGCTCGTCTCTCTTCAATTCGAGCTTTTCTCTTAGCCTCTTTTTTCATAGCCTTTTCGCCTCTGGTCGATTTATAATCGTAATGAATACCCATTTTTGCTCCTGCATCTAATTACTAGTTTTACTTTGTTGATTGAATTTTTGCAAGTCTCTTGTATATAAATTTTCAAATTCTATTGTTACGTGAAGCCAAGCGTTATTAACTGTCCAATTTTTCAAAAAAAATAAAAATTAAAGAAATTACTACTGCTACAATTACATCCTGAAAGGGAGTAGCTTCAGGATAAATATAATTCCACAATATTATAAGTGTCAACCAAAGAAACCACTTCATAATTTTTTTATTATTTAAATAAATTTTTTTCATTTATTAAATTACTTTTTAAAAAATTTTTTTCTGGTAAAAAAAGATATAATTAAAATAATCAAAAATCCAAATATTGGCAAATAAATGTCAGGATTAAAAATTATATTTGAGAAACTTAAACTATCATTTTCTTCTATTAATTTTTCTAATCCGGAACCTAAAGAATTAATTATAAAAACACTTGGAAATAAACCAAATAATGTAGCATAAAAATAATTTTTTACATTCATATCAAAAACAACTGGTAAAATATTTTGAATACCAAAAGGTAAACCGCCGCCACCTGCAAACCTAAAAATCATAAAATAAATTAGCTCATTTTTTTTAAACAAACTTTTATACTTCTCAATTTTTTTTTCTAAATAATCTATAATAAGATTTCTAAAATAATAATTTGCGAATAGATAAAGCAATGTACTCCCTAAAGCAAAAGATAACACTGAAATTATTGTACCAAGCCACTTTCCAAAAATAAAACCAGACATAATAGCTACTGGACCAGCAAAACCTAAAAGAAAAATCCACAAAATTGAAAAAATAAAAAAAATAAATATGATTAAAATCAAGTTGTTATTTTTTAAACTTATTAATTCTTCGCTATTTTTCTTTATGAAACTATAATCGCTCAAATCTTTAAAATCTAAATTTCCAAAAAGAAAAACAAGCAAAACCCCAAGACAAACTATGTAAATTAAGCCTAATATTAGTTTTAAATTAATATTCATTATCAAATTTTAACTGTACATGAGTAGTTTAATTAAATATATAACTTTAATTATTTATGAAAAGAACTTATCAACCAAGTAAAATAGTAAGAAAAAGAAGACATGGATTCAGGTCGAGAATGTCAACAAAGGGTGGTCGTAAGCTTATAGCGAGAAGGCGAGCTAAGGGTCGTAGAAAAGTTTCAACATAGTTTTTCATGTTCAAGGTTGAGAGTCTTAAAAAAAATAACCATTTTAAAATAGTGTTAAGAGATAAAAAATTCCATTCGGATTTTTTTTCAATTTATGCAACTAAAAATTTTATAAAAAAAAACAGTAAAAAAATTCTTAACATCAGCTTCGTAATGAAAAAAAAAATAGGTAACGCTGTAAAAAGAAATAGAATTAGACGTAAATTGAAAGCTATAGTAATAAAACTATCAAAAATAAAAGGTGCAATTAACTCTGATTACACATATATAGTTTTTGGTAAAGCAAAAGCATATAATGTAAAACAAGATGTTCTTTTGTTAGAAATGAACAAAACATTTAAAAAAATTAAATAAACAATGTCAAAAGTTGCAATTTTTTTCATTATTAACCTAATCAAATTTTATAAATATTTATTTTCTCCAATTTTGGGAAATAGATGCAGATATTTACCAACTTGCTCAGAATATTTTATAGATGCCCTAAAAATTCACGGATTATTAAAAGGTTGTTGGATGGGTATGAAAAGGATTTTTTCTTGTCATCCAATTAAACTTTTGGGCGGTGGATCAGGTCTTGATTTTGTGACAAAAAAAGACACTAGGAAAAATACAAATGGATAGCAGAAACGTATTTGTTGCAATAGCTTTGTCCTTAGCAGTGCTTCTTTTTTGGAGTGCATTTTTTGAAACTCCTAAGCCTATTAAAACAGAAGGAATAGTAGAAGAACAAAAAAAATTAAATAGTAAGGTAGAAAATAATGAAATTACACCTAATATAAATCAAAAAGCGCCAGAGGTATTTGTATCAAGAGAAGACTCTATCAATGAAAATGAAAGAATAGCCTTAGAGAATGAAAAAGTAAAAGGATCTATATCTTTAAAAGGTGGAGTCTTTGATGATCTTTCATTTAAAACACATAAAAAAGAAATAGGAAAAGAAGATAACGTTGTTTTTTTAAATCCAAAAGGCTCACAAGATGGATATTATGTTGAAACTGGATGGACAAGTGTTGGAAATAAAATAAAAGTTCCCACAATTAATTCCCAGTGGTCAGTGGTGGGCAATAAAACGTTAGGAGTTAACAAGCCTTTAATTTTAGAGTGGAATAATAATGAGGGTCTAGTTTTTAGGAAACAGATAGAGCTTGATGAAAAATATTTATTCAAAGTAAATCAAGAAGTTAAAAATAATATGGGCAAACCAATTGAGTTATATCCTTATGCTCAAATTACTAGAGATAAAAAACCTGAGGGATTAACTGATTTTTTTATTTTACATGAGGGTTTTATAGGAGTTTTTGATAAAGAATTAAAAGAAGATGGATATGATGATATTGAGGACAAAAGCCAGGTAAGAGAGGCTAACAATGGTTGGCTAGGAATTACTGACAAATATTGGATGACGGCTATTGTTCCACCAAAAAATGAAAATTTCAAATCTACCTTTTTATACAAAAATGGATTTAAAGCTAATTATATTCTTAATAATCCTGTAATTATAAAGCCAGCTTCTAGTGAAAAAAATCAAATTAGATTATTTGTCGCTGCAAAAGAGGTAGAGACTATTGATTCCTATGCAAAAACACAAAACATAGAAAAATTTGATTTAGTAATTGACTGGGGTTGGTTTTATTTTTTCACTAAGCCTCTTTTCTTTATTATAGATTATTTATTTAAAATTACAGGCAATTTTGGAATAGCAATTATACTAATCACTGCAGGAATTAGATTAATATTTTTCCCTCTTGCAAATTACTCTTTTAGATCTATGGCAAAAATGAAAGCTTTGCAGCCTGAAATGACAAGACTTAAGGATGTACACAAGGACGATAAGGTAAAATTACAACAAGAGATAATGGCTTTATATAAAAAAGAAAAGGTAAATCCTGCATCAGGATGTTTGCCAATTTTAATTCAGATACCTTTTTTCTTTGCTATTTACAAAATGTTGTTTATTTCCCTGGAAATGAGACACCAACCTTTTTTTGGTTGGATTAAAGACTTATCTGCTCAAGATCCAACATCTATATTTAACCTCTTTGGATTGATACCTTGGGACCCTCCAAGTTTCTTAATTATAGGAATTTGGCCTATACTAATGGGACTAACAATGTTTCTACAACAAAAACTAAATCCAGCACCAACTGATCCTATTCAAGCAAAAATATTTATGTTCTTTCCTCTTTTTCTAACAATTATTTTAGCACCTTTCCCGTCTGGACTTGTTGTTTATTGGACAATAAATAACGTTTTAACTATCGCTCAGCAATATGTAATAATGAGGAAGACAAAAGTTAAAACTGTTTAAATGTCCGAAGAAAATTATCTTAAAAATATTGAAAAGTTTTGGCCGAAGAAAATGCCAAAAATAACAAATATAGAAAAGTATATCTTAAAATACAAAAAAGAAATAATAGTTATTAAATATGGTGGCAATGTACTAATAGATAGAAACATTTTTAATAATTTTATAGAAGATATAAGTGTGCTTAATAAACTAGGACTTTCTATTGTAGTTGTTCATGGAGGAGGCCCAAGAATAGAGAGAGAGTTAAAAAAAGAAAATATAGAGTCAAAATTTGTCAAGGGATTAAGAGTTACCGATAAAAAAGTAATTGGGATAGTTGAAAAAGTATTAATTGATTTTAATAAAGATATTGTAAATTCTTTAATTAGCAAGGGTTCAAAAGCAATTCCTATAAATACGGATAGTAATAATATAATAAATGTTACCCCAGATAAGGAAGAACTTGGCTTTGTCGGTATACCAAATAAAATTAACACTGATATTATTAATGAGGCAATAAATCAAAATCAAATACCAGTGGTGGCACCTTTAGGTTTGGATATGAATAATCAGACTTTCAATATTAACGGGGATACTGCAGCGAGCGCTATAGCCAAAAAACTTAGATCAAGAAGACTTTTATTAATGACAAATGTTGAAGGTGTATATGATGATAAAAAAAATTTAATATCAGAAATTAAACCTTTTGATTTAGAAAATTTAGTAAAATTTAAAATTGTACAAGGTGGCATGATACCGAAAATAGAAAATTGCATCGATGCAGTTGAAAATGGGGTGAGAGGTGTAGTTATACTTGATGGTAGGAAGCCTCATTCAATACTTGAAGAGATATTTTCTGATAAAGGTGCAGGAACTTTGATAAGAAAATGAAAGAATTGACAAAAATTAAATACTGGTTATTTGATTTGGATAATACTCTTTATTCTGGTCAAACCAAAGTGTTCGACCAAGTAGATAAAAAAATGTCCTCTTTTATATCTAAAAAATTAAATATACCTGTAGAGGAAGCAAAAAAAATTCAGAAAGAATATTTCCATAAATACAGTACTACTCTATCTGGAATGATGAAGCATCATAATATAGATGCTAATGAATTTTTGGAATTCGTTCATGATGTGAATTTGGACTTCTTAAAAGAAGATAAAGACCTAGAAATTGAAATTTCAAGGATAAAAGGAAAAAAAATTATTTTTACTAATGGTTCTAAAGCTCATGCAAAAAATGTAACCAAAAAGATTGGAATAGATAAGCTTTTTGATGGAGTTTTTGATATTGTAGAGTCTAATTTTATTCCTAAACCTTCATTGGAAGCTTATAAAATGTTAATACAAAAATACAAAATTGAGCCACAATATTGTATATTAGTAGAGGATATCGCTAGAAATCTAAAGCCTGCTCATGAACTTGGAATGAAAACAGTTTGGATAAAAAATGATGAGCCTTGGGCAGCAGAATTTTCTAACGAAAAATTTATTAATTATAGAACAGAAAATTTAACAAGTTTTTTAAAGGAGATAAATGAACTTAAATAATATTGAAAAATCTATAAATGAAGCTTTTGCTAACAAAGATAAAATAGATAGTTCAGATAAAACCTTGAATGATTTAGTGCGTGAAACGATAGATTTATTAGATACTGGTAAAATAAGAGTAGCTGAAAAAAAAGGAGACAAATGGGAAGTTAATCAATGGATTAAAAAAGCGATACTTTTAAGTTTTAAGGTAAATAAAATGAAAGCCTCTAAAGGTCCTTATTCAACTTGGTATGATAAAATAGAAGGGAAAACTCAAGGCTGGGATGAAAAAAAAATTAGAGAAGCAGGATTTAGATATGTTCCAAATGGTGTTATTAGAAAAGGTTCTTTTATTGCAAAGAATGTTGTTTTAATGCCTTCATTTATTAACGTAGGAGCTTATGTAGACGAAGGAACAATGATTGATACTTGGGCATCCGTTGGTTCTTGCGCTCAAGTAGGAAAAAATTGTCATATCTCTGGTGGGGCTGGTATTGGAGGTGTTTTAGAACCCATGCAAGCCAATCCAACTATAGTAGAAGATAATTGTTTTGTTGGAGCAAGGTCAGAAATTGCTGAAGGAGTTATCGTAGAAAGAGGATCAGTATTATCAATGGGAGTTTACATCGGAGGTTCAACAAGAATTGTTGACAGAGCTACAGGTGAAATCCATTATGGAAAAGTTCCAGCATATTCAGTTGTTGTTCCAGGCTCTATGCCGAGTAAAAAAAATCCTGAAGGACCATCACTGTATTGTGTTGTTATTGTTAAAAAAGTAGATGAAAAAACAAGAAGCAAAACTTCAATAAACGATTTGTTGAGAGACTAATTATTTGATGACTTTAAGTGAATTAAAATTAGCTAAAGAATTGATTCGAAAACCAAGCATTACACCAAAAGATGCTGGAGCAATAAATCTTTTAGCAAAAAATTTACGGTCCCTTGGCTTTAATTGTAAAATTATAAAATTTAAGAATATAAAAAATTTATACGCTAAACTTGGGAAGTCTTCACCAAATTTTTGTTACGCTGGGCACACAGATGTTGTTCCACCCGGAAAAATAAGTAGCTGGAGAATTAATCCATTTAAACCAAAAGTAATAAATAACAAATTAATTGGACGTGGAGCTAGTGATATGAAGGCTTCTATTGCTTGTTTTGTAGCTGCAGTCAGTAAGTTTAAATCTAAAAATAAAAAATTTAAAGGTTCTATAAGCTTATTAATTACTGGTGATGAGGAAGGAATAGCAATTAATGGAACTAAAAGAGTTATAAAATATTTGAAAAGAAAAAGAGAAAAAATTAACTTCTGTTTAGTAGGTGAGCCTACAAATCCAAATAACCTTGGAGAAATGATAAAAATTGGAAGAAGAGGAAGTATGACTGGAAGGCTTACCATATTTGGCGTTCAAGGCCATGTAGCTTATCCACATGCTGCTAAGAATCCATCAAATATAATAATTAAAATCCTAAAAAAAATTAAAGATTTAAAATTAGATAAAGGAACTAAAAATTTTCAACCTTCAAATCTAGAAATAACAAAAATTAATATAGATAACCACGCAGATAATGTAATTCCTGGTTTAGCGACTGCAGTATTTAACATAAGATTTAATGACAGGCATTCAGCTAGTTCCTTAAAGAGAAAACTCAACAAAATTTTTAAATCTATAACTAAAAGTAACAAGTGTAGGTTTAAGATAAAATATGAGGTGTCAGGTGAAGCTTTTTTAACTAAACCTAACAAAACTACCTATATGATACAAAATATTATAAAAAAAATTACTGGTATAAAACCTAAATTATCTACTTCTGGGGGAACCTCTGATGCGAGATTTATAAGAAATATTGCACCTTGTTTAGAATTTGGACTTGTTGGACAATCTATGCATAAAATAGATGAAAGTGTATCAGTAACAGACTTGAAAAAATTAACTAAAATATATGAGAATATTTTGGTAAGTTATTTTAAGTGAAAACTGGAATTATTACCACAGACTCTTATCTAGATCATGAAACTGGCCAAGGACATCCTGAAAGGGCAGACAGAGTTTCTATCATAATTAGTAATCTTAAAAAAAATAAAAAGTTGGCTTGGAAAAAGCCTGCTAATTTCGACCCTAAATATTTAAAAATAGCTCATAACCCGAAATATATTAATCAAGTAGAAAAGTCTTTTCCTAAAAAAGGTTTGTTTTTCTTAGATGGTGACACTATCATTTCCCCTGGAAGCAAGAGAGCAGCTTCGGATGCAGTTGGATCAATCATTACCGCGATTGATAGCGTTTTTAAAAAAGAATTTAAAAATGTTTTTTGTCCTGTTAGACCGCCTGGCCACCATGCTGAAAAAAATAAAGCAATGGGCTTTTGTGTTTATAATAATGTTGCAGTTGGTGCACATTATCTTCTTGAAAAATATAAATTAAGTAAAGTTGCAATCATTGATTTTGATGTTCACCACGGTAACGGAACTCAAAATATTTTTTATGAAAATGAGAAAGTTTTATATATATCTACACATCAGTACCCCTTCTATCCAGGAACCGGTTCAGACAATGAGAAGGGCAAATATAACAATATTTTTAATATACCTTTGCCAGCTGGAACAAATTCTGAAGAATATTTAAATGCCTACGAACATGTTCTAAAAAAAATAAAAAAATTCAAACCTGAGTTTGTTTTATTTTCGGCTGGTTTTGATGCTCATGAGGATGATCCCCTTGCACAATTTAAATTAAAATCTAAAGATTTTTACGATATTACAAAAAGAACTTTGGAAGTTTCAAATAAAAGCAGTGACTATAAAGTAGTTTCAATTTTGGAAGGTGGCTACAATTTAAATGCACTAAAAGAAAGTTCTGAAATGCATTTAAATGCTTTGATAGAGAATTAATTATAAACCAAATACAGTTTTATTCTTTGCGATTTTTTTAAGTTTTTCTTCAGTTTTTTCTAAATTTAAAACATAATGCCAGTAGTATCTTGCTTTTATCTTCTCATTATTCATCCACAAAACGTCTCCATAATGATCGTTTACTATAGGATCAGACGGCATAAGAGTTACCGCTAGACGTAAATATTTTTCTGCTTCTTGATATCTTTCTAATTTGAACAAAGCCCATCCTAAAGAGTCAACTATGTAACCGTCATTTTTTTTTAATTCGTTCGCTTCTTTTAGCATTTTTAAAGACTTCTCAATATTTATACCTTTTTCTATCCAAGAATAAGCTAAATAATTAATTACATAAGCTTGTTTTGGAGACACACTTAATGAATTTAATAAATCTTTCTCAGCTTTCTCCCATTCACCTATTCTTTCATGTGATACTCCTCTACCCTCTGTTGCTTTAGGGTATAAGTAATGTTTTTTATCTATCGAGTCTAAAACTTTTGTGTAATATGTTATTGCCTCATCAAATTTTTCATTATTTTTTAAAAATCTTGCATAGTCAAAGATTTGATTTACATCTGGGTATTTAATCTTGTTAAAACTATTTTTTAGAAGGTTTAATGACTCTTTAGTTTTATCTTGCTCATTTAAAATTTTTGCTATTTCTTTTGAAGCATGCCAATTATAAATAGATCCTTCGTTAATAAAAGATTTATAAATATCTTTTGACAAATTTAATTTTTCCATCATGTAAAAGTTCTCAGCGTAGAGAGAGTCAAAAGACTTAAAATTTTGATTTAGGTATTTAGATAGATTTAAATAAAAATTTGAGAGAGTATAAGAAGACTGTGAAGATAAAGCATTAGCTAAAATATATAAAATTTCAGCAGTGACATGTGCTAAACTTGCGCAATCAAACTCATTAAAAAAAAGATTTGAATTATTTTTAATATCTTCTTTTAATTGAAGTAGAATTAAATTTCTTGGAACTGTTTTTAAAGATAAATCAATAACTTCTACCGCTTTGTTTATCTGACTATTTTTGTTTAAAAAATTAGCATAAAAAAAACTATATCTAGAAAAATCGGTATTTTCATCAGAAATAAGACTCGTAAAACTCAAGTTGGTTTCTTTGGAGTCAAAATAACATTTAGCTAATGTAGTTTGAATTTTTTTTATATTACTAAATCTTTTTGGAAGTTTTTCGATTAGCGCATAAGACTCTTCTTCTTTAATATTTGGAAATTGAATCCAATTTTTTAGCGAAGTAGAAACGAGATTTTGAATCGCGTTTTGACTATTTTTATTATTTTCTAGTTTTTTAAAATATTTATATGCCTCATTAAATCTATTATTTTTTAGATGATAAATTCCAATTATCAAATTTCCCTGATAACTTTCTAATTTTTTATTTTCAAGTTTTTTTGAATATTTATAAGCTTCATATATTTTTCCAGAGTTTATCAATGCAAATTGGTAAAGAGTGGGATATGATGGATGCTTATCTTCCAGTCCTTCTAATTCTTTTAAGAATTTGTATGAACTCGCGTATTCGTTGTCATACAATGACAATAAACCTGAAAAATAATTCGAGATTTTATCTGATTTATAATATTTGTCTAAATTTCTAGAATGAACTAAATTGGACTCGCAGAAAAATAAAAAAACAATTAATATAAATTTAACAATATTTTTCATAATTTAAATGACTAAAAAAGTTAATACCAAATTTAAAAAGCTTATCAAATACTATAATTTAATAAATCATGATCTAATATATGGAAATAACTCAATAAATAGGTATAAGAATAAAAGTAAAAATCTTGATAAAAATAAAGCTGAGTTACTTGTCAAATTAAAAAATTCTTTAAAAAATATAAAAAATTGCAACTTGAAAAAAAGTGCGACAAATTTAGTTTTTTCAGACGGAAATGCTTACTCAAAAATAATGATAATCGGTGAAGGGCCAGGTGCAAATGAAGATAAAGAAGGATTGCCTTTTGTTGGAAGAGCAGGAAAATTATTAGACAAAATGTTGGCATCTATAAAATTAGATAGGAAAAATGTCTATATTACTAATGTAGTAAATTATAGACCTCCGGAAAATAGGAAGCCCACGGAAGAGGAAATTTTTAGATATTTTCCCTATTTAATAAAGCATATTGAAATAATTAATCCTAAAATACTAATACTCCTAGGTTCTACAGCTTTAAATACAATTTTAGATAATCAACAAGTCATTTCAAAGGCTAGAGGAAAGTGGAATGAAAAGAAAATTGGTAATTGCACAACTTTTGTTATTGCATCTTTCCATCCTGCATTTCTCATGAGACAACCAGATCAAAAAAAAATGGCTTGGATTGATTTAAAAATGGTGAGACAAAAAATTAAGGATCTAAAAATTAAAATTGAAAAATAATAAATTGATTGCAGGAGTAGATGAAGTTGGACGAGGATGTCTCGCTGGTCCAGTTGTTTCGGCAGCTGTTATATTAAAAAAAGGAATAAATTTTAAAAAATTAAAAGACTCTAAAAAAATTACTTTCAAAAATAGGTTTAAAATAGCAGAATATATAAAAAGAAATTCCTATTTCAGTGTTGGTGTTGCTTCTGTTGAAGAAATTTTTAAACTAAATATTTTACAAGCATCTTTACTTTCGATGAAAAGAGCTATTAAAAATCTATGCAAACAACCTGACGCTATTTTGATTGATGGAATTTTTGCACCTAAAGGAATTAAAAATTACAGAACTATTATTAACGGTGATGAAAAAATTAAATGTATTAGCGCGGCCTCAATAATAGCCAAAACTTACCGTGATCTTCTTATGATAAAATTATCTAAAAAATTTAATCATTATTCATGGGAAAAAAATTTTGGTTACGGGACTAAAGCCCATTTAGAAGGATTAAAAAAATTTGGAATAACTTCTCATCATAGAAAAGCCTTTAAACCAGTACACAAGATATTGTCGAGTTAGGAATCTCAAACACAAGAGACTCATTTTTTTTCTAAAATAGTTTGACCCTAGATTCAATTTAGAGTTGAATCTAGAAAATGTTAAAGTTCTCTAACAAAATTATTAATGGCGATAGCTTGAAGGAATTAAAAAAAATTCCAGATAAAACTTTTGATTTAGTTTTTGCTGATCCTCCATACAACATGCAGATTGGTGAAAAATTAACTCGTCCAGATTCTAGTAAAGTTAATGGAGTTAATGATAAATGGGATCAGTTTTATAGTTTCAAACATTACGATAATTTCTGTAAATCTTGGTTAACGGAATGTAAAAGAATTTTAAAAGATAACGGATCTATATGGCTAATAGGCTCCTATCACAATATTTTCCGATTAGGTTATCATTTGCAAAATTTGGATTACTGGCTACTTAACGATATTATTTGGAGAAAAAATAATCCAATGCCTAATTTTAGAGGAACAAGATTTACTAACGCACACGAAACCTTAATCTGGGCTTCAAAAAGTAAAAAGTCTAAATACACATTTAATTATCAATCACTAAAATGTTTTAACGATGATTTGCAAATGAGGTCTGATTGGACTTTGCCGATTTGCAATGGAAAGGAACGATTAAAAAAAAATGGTAAAAAAGTTCATTCTACTCAAAAACCTGAGGCACTTCTTCATAGAATAATCTTAGCTACAACAAATAAAGACGATGCAATCTGTGATCCATTTTTAGGAACAGGTACAACTGCTGTGGTCGCAAAAAAATTAGGAAGAAACTACTTTGGCATAGAAAAAGATAAAAATTACTTCAAAGCAGCCAAGAAAAGAATAGATAAAACTATAGAAATTGAAGACGATTACTTAGACACATTGGAAAATAATAAATTAAAACCAAGAGTACCATTTGGATCTCTTGTAGAGCTTGGAATATTAAAACCAGGAACAACTTTATTTGATAATAAGAAAAAGATTAACGCAAAAGTTATGGTTGACGGAAGTATAAAATATAAAGAAGCAGAAGGGTCAATACATAAAATAGCGGCTCAAATTATAGGTAAAGAAAGTTGCAATGGATGGACTTATTGGCATTGTAATATAAATGGAGCAGCAGTAGTTATAGATATCCTAAGACAAAAATTTATCACGGGAAAACAATTTTAATTTTTATATACTTTTCCAAGGTAAGAATTAATAAAACTTTTTCTCTTAACTAAAAATTTCATAAAAAAATTTCTAAAACTTTGCATAATTGAACTTGAAAAATGAAAAACAAAAAAATTAAAATTAGATCTTTTTTTAATAATATTTGCTCGTTTATATCTCTCATTAAAATAAGTGCTTTGCACATCTGATTTTTCCTCTTTTAATAAATTAAATAATTCATAAGCACTCTCTATAGATTGGCTTGCACCTTGAGCCAGGGTTGGTAAAAATCCACTGAAAGCGTCTCCAATGTAAAATACTTTGTTGTTTGAAGATGGAACTATACTTGTAGTAGAATATAGTGGCCAAGTTTTTAATTCGCCATCAAATAATTTTTTTAAATTTATATTTTGATTTAAAACTTTTTGCTTAATTAAAGATTTTATATTGTCTGGATCATATATTTTATTTCTAATAATGCACACAAGATTAAAATCATTATTTTTATTTATTGGGTAAATAGCTAAATGACAATTTTTACCCATAATCAAACTTATATTTTTCTCATTTATATCTAAATCTAATTTAGATTTTAAAATTCCTCTTACAGCAATTGCTTTTCTAAATTTTGGGTTAATTTTTCTCTTTTCAAAGAAAGATTTTGTTGAAGAAAAAATCCCGTCTGCCCCAATAACAAAATCAACTAGATCATTTGAGTTATCCTCAAATTTTATTAGAATCTTCTCTTTTATTTCTGAAACTTCTTTTATTTTTTTTCCGAACCTTAAATGTTGAGTATAGATTTCATCTTTTAAAAATTCAAATAATGTTGATCTTAGTAAAGTGGTGTATTTAGACTCATTAGTATTAAACCTATTTATGTCTAAATTACATATTTTTTCATTTTTAATATTGTAAAAATCAACTCCATTAGGGTGATAAATTTTTTTGTTATCTATTTTTTTAAAATTAATCTGATTTAAAATTTGAATGCTGTTTGTTGATAATTGAATTCCGTATCCTTGATCAAGAGATAAACTGTCTTCTTTTTCGTATAAAATAAATTCGTGTTTAGAATATTTTTTTAATAAATTTGCAAGAGTAAGTCCTGCTATACCTGCGCCTATGATTGCTAATTTTTTTTTCATTAAAATAAAGTTAAAACCTGTCTAAATATTTTTTTTGTAAAACTTGGAATAAATTCTTTGTTATTTTTAAGAGAATACCAATTATAATTTTGCGGCAATTTATTTGAGAACTTGTAATATAAATTAATATTTAATTTTAAATTAGATATAGAATTCTTATATTGATTCAAAAGATTCCAATTTTTATTTTCTGAAAAATTATTTGTTTCTTTAATTTTTGGAAGATTGTAATTTTTTAAAAAACTTATTCTGTTTCTTTTGGTAAGAGCTATCTCTTTATTTTTATTTATATAACAAAAAATATCGTAGTTTTTTTTCTTTATCATTCTTTTCTTTATAGTTTGAATTTTATTTGAAGATTTAAAATACTTGCAAGATTTATTCAAACAACAAATAAAACATTTTGGATTCTTTGGTTTACATATTAAAGCACCAAACTCCATTAATGCCTCAACAAAATCCCCATTATTGTTAATGTTAAATAGTTTTTTGCTATTTAAACTAACAAGTTTATTAAAATTTATTTTTTTTTCTTCTTTATTTAAATTTCTTGCTAATACTCTTTTTACATTTCCATCAATTGCTAGTGTGGGCTGATTGTAAACCAAACCTAAGAGAGCGTTACCCGTGTATTCACCGATTCCAGGGAGTTTTTTAATTTCTTCTAGCGTTTTAGGTAGTTTCGAATTGTGCTCTTTCACCAACTTTTTAGAACAAGCTAAAAGATTTTTTGCTCTCCTATAATAACCAAGTCCTTCCCATGACTTTAAAATTTCTTTTTCGCTACTTTTCGACAAAGATCTCAAAGTCCTATATTTTTTTGTAAATTTATTGAAGTAAGGAATAACCGTTTTTACCTGAGTTTGTTGCAACATAAATTCGCTTAAAAGTCTATAATACTGCTTTTTTTTAGAATTTTTACCAACACGCCATGGTAGAGACCTTTTATTATTATCGTACCAAGCAAGAATTTTTTTTGATAAATTAGGATTAATATGCATAACAAAAAAAAGAATACTAATAAAAGTAACAATTTCATACAAGGTCTAAGACCGCTATCTAGCTCTTTGCCACATGGTTTAAAAAAGATCTTGAAAAAAGGTGGGTATAACTTCTCTAATATAGTTGATAATTGGACAAAGATGGTTGGAAAGAATATCTCTGAACATTGTTATCCAGATACAATTAAAATGAATAAAAATATGAATAACGGAGTACTCATTTTAAATGTATTGCATGGAAATGAAATAAACATTGAATATAAAAAACAAGACATCATTGATAAAATAAATAGTTTTTTTGGCTATAATTGCATAAGTCAAATAAAATTAAAAATTGTCCAAACTGAAAAAAATCCAAAAAAAATAAAAAAATGTATTCATAAAAATTCCTCTGAATTAAGTAAAAAATTGGATAATATTAAAAATCAAGATCTCAAAAAATCATTAAGTAAACTTATTAAAGCCTACGGTGAATAATGATAAAAATTTTAAAAAAAATAATCCAGTTTAAAACCCTAATTTTCCTATCCTCATTTTTAATATTTACAAGTTGTGACAAAAAAGCTGAAGACAATAAAAAAAATATCAATGGTAAAGTTGTTGTAAAAGTATTCTCCTCTTTAACTTGTCCTCACTGCGCAAATTTTCATAAAGAAGTAGTAGTAAAACTAAAAGAGCAATATATCGATAAAAAAATCGTCGAATTTAAACACCATGGCTTTCCATTAGATATGGCTGCTTTAAACGCTGAAAAAATTTTATATTGTTTTAAAGATGAAGAAAAACAGTTCAATTTTTTGACCAATATTTACGCAAAACAGAAAAATTGGGCTGTGGGACCTGATATAAATGCTATTAATGATTCTATAAAGATAATTGGAAAAGAGCTTGGTCTTGATGATAATATGATGGATAAATGTTTAGTTGACAAAAAAATCGAGGAACAAATTTTGGATGAAAGAATTAACGCACAAAAAAATTACAAGATAAGCTCTACGCCAACTATTTATATTAATAATAAACAATATAAAGGTGATTATGATTTTAAAAAATTTAAAAAGGAATTAGATAAACAACTTTAATTATGAAATTCAAAAAATTAGAAATATCAGGATTTAAGTCTTTCTTCGATAAAACTACTTTTTTAATTGAGGATGGTTTGACAGGAATAGTTGGACCAAATGGTTGCGGAAAGTCAAATATTGTTGAAGCCTTGAGATGGTGCATGGGTGAGACTTCGGCAAAAAGCATGAGAGGTTCTGGAATGGAAGATGTCATTTTTTCTGGAACTTCCAGCAGACCAGCAAAAAATATATCTGAAGTCTCAATTTTACTTGAAAATTTAGACAAGGATAGCTCCGCACAATCACAATATAGCGATTTAGATGAAATTTTAGTTTCTAGGAGAATTGAAAAAGACAAAGGATCAAAATACTTTATTAATAACAAAGAAATAAGAGCCAGGGACGCTCAAACTTTTTTTGCTGACTTGTCTACAGGTGCCCACTCTCCTTCTATGATTAGCCAGGGAAAAATTGGTACGCTTGTAACATCTAAACCAATTGAGAGAAGATCTATATTAGAAGAAGCTGCTGGAATTTCTGGTATTCACGCAAGAAGACAAGAGGCTGAGTTAAGATTAAGCGCAGCAGAAAATAACTTAAAAAGAGCAGATGAGCTAAAAAAACAGCAAGAGAAACAATTGGTAAATCTTCAAAAACAAGCTGAGGAAGCTACAAAGTATAAATCAATTTCTGAAGAAATAAAAAAAATTGAAGCTGGATTATACTATTTACGATTGAAAGATATAGATAATGAAATTAAGATCGAAAAAGAAATTAATTCTAAAGCAGACAATGAAGTTGTTAAATTTAATGAAAAATTGCAGGAGCTTGAAAAACAAATAAAAGGTGAAACAGAAAAAATTGAACCTTATAGATTAAAAAATATTGAAAATGTTTCTAGAATACAAAGGTTAAATTTAGAGCTCAAAGGTCTTGATGAAGAATCTGGTAGAATTCAAATTGAGATTACAAGTATTAAAAATTCATTAAAAACTTTAGACGAAGATATAGATAGAGAAAAAAGCATAGTAATAGACGCAAAATCAAATGAAAAAAGGATTAAAGAGGAAAGAAATGAATTAATTGAAATAGACTCCAAGTATTTTGAAACTGAAAAACAGTCTAGTGAAGATTTGGAAATTACAAGAAAAAGTTTAAAAGCGGAAATAGAAAAAGCCAAAGAACTAATAAATAGTAACAAAAAAAACGATGCTATAGATGTTCTTAATAATAGCATGGCGATTATTGATAAATATGCTGATAGCTATAGTAAAAATCAAAGTATTAAAAAAGAGTCCGTTAAAAGGAACGAGAGAATTCAAGTTATAGAAAAAGAAATAGAAAGCTGGAAGAATCTTTTAGTAAATTCAGAAAAAATGATTAAAGAACTAAATGGAAGAAAAGAAAAACTTAATCTAAAATTAGATGAGCTTGAAAAACAACCCCAAACGCAAGCAGAAAAAAAAGGTCAAATCGCTGAAAATTTAAGAATATCAGAAAAAGAAAAAAATGATAATGAGATATTGATAGAAGAAATGGATAAAAAAACTGTAAATTTAAGAAACGACTTTAACATAATGAGAGAGAACTCTATTGAGACAAGAGAAAGAAAAGCAAGCTCTGGAGCAACAATAGAGGGATTAAATAAAAGAAGAAAAGATTTGTTAAGTCGAGTTCAAGAAGATCTAAGTCTAAATGAAAATACCTTACTTAGTTTTTCAAATTTAGATAAAGAGAAAGAATTTCCGGACTCGGTTACTCAAGAGGAGCTTTTAGATTCTAAAAAAAGGGTTAGGGAAAAATTAGGTTCTGTAAATCTAAGAGCGGACGAAGAAACAAAAAAATATCAAGATGAAATTAAGAAAATGGAGGATGATAGATCAGATCTTTATTCCGCAATCATTAAATTAAAATCGAGCATAGAGGAGCTTAACCAAAAAGGAAGAGAGAAACTATTAGATGCATTCTCAAGAGTGAATAGAAAATTTAATGAAGTTTACACAAAGCTTTTTAGTGGTGGAAATGCAAAGCTAGAATTAGTTGACTCGGAAGATCCACTGGAAGCAGGATTGGAAATGTTAGTTTCACCGCCTGGAAAAAGATTGCAATCAATAACTTTACTCTCTGGAGGTGAGCAAGCTTTAACAGCATTATCTTTAATATTTGCTGTTTTTCTGGTTAATCCATCTCCGATTTGTGTATTAGACGAAGTTGATGCCCCGCTAGATGACTCAAATGTTACAAGATTTTGTGCATTATTAGATGAGTTAGTTAAAACTACTAAAACAAAATTTATAATTATTTCTCATCATGCTCTAACTATGTCTAGAATGCACAGACTTTACGGAGTAACAATGCCAGAGAAAGGTATAAGTCAACTAGTAGCCGTAAACTTAGAAAAGGCTGAGGAATTAGTAGCTTGATCATCCAATGGTAGACTTTAAAGATTTTAAGACTCGCCTAAAAATTGCAAGGTCTAAACAAAAAATGTTGGAAGGTGATGCCGATAAAAAAGGTTCTTTTATGGGTAATGCTTTTAAACTTAGCACTGAACTTGTCGCAGCTGTTGCGGTTGGGACATTAATTGGGTTTATTTTAGATGGATGGTTTGATACTAAACCTTGGTTAATAATAATTTTCTTTTTTTTAGGTTCAGCTGCCGGTATGTTAAATGTTATAAAAGCAGCAAAAAGAATGCAAAAAAAAGATTAGAAAGGACTTTCTTATGGCAACAAATCCCATGCACCAGTTTAATGTTCATAGAATTGGACCAGAAATAAAAATTGCTGGGGTTGACATTTCTTTTACTAATGCAAGTTTGTTCATGATAATTAGCGCAATATCTATTTGTCTCCTTTTGTTTTTAGGTACAAAAAAAAGAAAAATTGTTCCAGATAAAATACAATTGGTTACTGAAATGTTTTATAATTTTATCGCTAAAATGATTAGTGATACTGCTGGATCTAAAGCAAAACCTTACTTCCCATTTATATTTAGCCTATTCATGTTTGTTCTTTTCTGCAATATGGTTGGAATGCTTCCTTACTCTTTTACTGTCACAAGCCATATTATAGTGACTTTAATACTAGCTATTTTTATTTTTATTGCTGTTACAATAATTGGATTTATAAAACATGGTTTTGGTTATCTAAAACTTTTTGTGCCAAGTGGAGTGCCGATAGTGTTGTTGCCCCTTATAACAGTTATTGAGGTTATTTCTTATTTAAGTAGACCAGTCAGCCTCTCTGTTCGTCTATTTGCTAATATGATGGCTGGACACACAATGTTAAAAGTTTTTGGAGGTTTTGTAATTAGTTTAGGATTATTAGGTGGATGGTTACCACTTAGTTTTTCAGTAGCATTAACCGGCTTAGAGATTCTTGTAGCGTTTCTCCAAGCTTATGTTTTTGCAATACTAACCTGCATCTATTTAAACGATGCATTAAATTTACACCATTAAAAAAGGAGGAAAGATGGAGTTAGAAGCGGCGAAAATGATTGGAGCAGGTCTTGCTGCAATCGCATTAGCAGGCGCAGGAGTAGGTATCGGAATAATTTTCGGTAATTATTTATCCGGCGCTATGAGGAATCCCTCAGCTGCACAAAAGCAATTTCCTAATTTACTATTAGGATTCGCTTTAGCTGAAGCCACAGGTCTTTTTGGACTTGTAGTTGCACTAATAATTTTATTTGCATTTTAAATAAAATAGGCATGAGGATATTTTTTTTATTACTAGTAGCTACTTTAGCTACGAGAATTGATTTGTTTGCAGCTGAGGCTGGCATGCCTCAGCTGGATCCAAAGTACTGGGCTTCTCAAGCGTTTTGGCTAATTTTAGTCTTCACGCTATTGTACCTATCCATATCCAAATTTTTTATCCCTAAAATTAAAGACACGATGGAGGATAGGAATAATAAAATTAAAGATGATATAGATGAGGCAAATAATTTAAAAAATATCTCAGAAAAAAAACTTAATGAATATAACTTGCTTATTGAAAAGGCAAAAAAAGAAGTTCAAAAGATTTTAAATGAAAATAAAAACAAATTAAATACTGAAATTCAAAACAAAAAAAAGATTATTGATAAAGAAATTGAGGAAGAAATTTCAAAAGCTCAAAATGAAATTAAAAACTTAAAAAAAGAAGCAGTGGGAAGTATTGGAAAAATTTCTGAAGAAATAGCAATGAAGATAATAGAAGAAATATCTGGCGATAAACTAAATGAGAATAGTGTAAAAGCAGCTGTTGCGGAATCATCCAAAAAAAATATAAATAAATATTTATGAACATAGATGCTACATTTTGGGTCGCGATATCTTTTATTATTTTTGTTGGTTTATTACTTTACTTTAAAATTCCAGAAAAAATTAAAACTTTTCTAGACGCAAGTATTAATAATATTAAAAATCAAATCGATGGTGCGGAAAAATTAAAAGAAGAAGCCAAGAATATCTTAAGTGAACATGAAAAAAAAATAAGCAATTCAAAAAAAGAAATAAAAAATATGATTGATAAAGCTAACGATGAAGCAGAAAAAAATATTTTAAAAACAAATAAAGAATTTCACGAATTGATGGAGTCCAGAAAAAGAAATGCCGAAGAAAGAGTTAGACAAATGAAAGAGCAAGCAATTAAAGATATCAAAAATACCTCAGTAAAAATAGCAGTTCAATCTGTAGGCCAATTGTTTAAAAATTCAATAGATAAGAGCAAATTAGACAAGCTCTTTGCTGAGAGTATTGAAGAAACAAAGATAGCCTTAAAAAAAAAATCTAGCTAGAATAAGAAGTTTTATAAATAGCATAATCTCTATGTCTAAAAAAGTTATCGTTATAGGTTCTGGTTTTGGTGGCTTGGCTGCCGCATTAAGACTGCGAGCAAAAAAATATGAAGTCACTTTATTAGAAAAACATCCTGATCTTGGAGGAAGAGCTCGTGTTTTTCAAAAAGACAGATTTATTTATGATGGAGGACCTACAGTTATAACTGCACCATATTTGCTTGAGGAATTGTTCTCGTTGTTTGACAAAAAAATTTCAGATTATACTAAAATTGTTCCTTTAAAACTTTGGTATAAATTTGTTTTTGAGGATGGTTCCTCTTTTAATTATTCAGGTAACGAGGAAGATATGAAAAAACAAATTGAAAAATTTTGCAGAGAAGATTTATCTGGATATAAAAAACTTTTAAATTTTACTGAAAAGATTTTCAATAAAGGTTTTACAGAGTTATCAACTAAACCGTTCAACAAGGTAGGTTTTATGGTAAAGCAAATACCAGCCCTGTTGAAATTAAAAAGCTATCAATCAGTTTATAAACTCGTTTCAAGCTTTATATCTGATGAAAAACTTAGAAGGGTGTTTAGCATGCACCCTCTTTTAGTAGGTGGGAATCCTTTTACTACTACCTCAATATACACTTTGATTTTATTTTTGGAAAAAAAGTGGGGTATTCATTATGCAATGGGAGGAACAGGAAGCGTAGTAAAAGCATTAGAAAAGTTGATGGCAGAAGAAAATATAAAAGTTTTAAAAAATTCTGAAGTAACAGAAATAATAAACCATAATAACAAAATTAAAGAAGTTAAAATTAATAACAATTTAAAGCTTGAGTGTGATTATTTAGTCTGTAATTCAGATCCACCTAATGTTTATAAAAATTTAATTAAATCGAAAAAAAATTACGGCTTTTTGTTTAATCAAAAAATTCAAAGAATGAACTATTCTATGGGATTGTTTGTTTATTATTTTGGTTCAAAGAAACCATACAAAAATGTAGCTCATCACACTATTTGTTTTGGTGACTCCTACAAAAAACATTTACAAAAAATATTTGATGAAAAAATATTATCTGAAGATATAAGTTATTACTTACATAGACCATCAGCTACTGACCCAAATATGGCACCTGAAGGACAAGATGCTTTCTATGTTTTAGTTCCAGTACCAAATAATTTATCAGGTATAAATTGGAAAAATGAGGGAGAAAAATTTAAGAAATTGGTTTTAAATAAAATGGAAACCACTGTTCTACCCGGAATTAAAGAAAATGTAGTGAGTGACTTTTATCTTACTCCAGATTATTTTGCTAAAGACTTATCTACACTTCATGGCTCAGGATTTTCAATTCAACCCCAATTCACTCAATCTGCTTATTTCAGATTTCATAATAAATCTGAAATATTTGAAAATCTTTTTTTTGTTGGTGCTGGAACTCATCCAGGCGCAGGAATGCCTGGAGTACTTTCATCCGCAAAAGTTCTTGATGAATTATTATGATAAAAGATAACCTTCTTTCTAAACATGCAAAATCCTTTAACTGGGCAGGTTTTTTTTTATCAAAAAAAGTTTATGAAAAATGTTCATTCTTGTATGACTTCTGTAGAACATTAGATGATATCGCTGATGAAAAAGCAAGTTTAGAAACTAAAAAAAATAATTTCAGAAAATTTAAATCTAATTTTCAAAATAAAAACTACTCAAATATTATTGTTAAAAATATTTATATACTCATAGATCAAGAAAATATTTCAAAAAAAATAGTGCTAGATTTATTTGATGGTGTAGAAAGCGATCTTAAAGACGAAGTTAAAATAAATACTAAAAAAGAATTAATTATTTATTCTTACAGAGTTGCAGGAACAGTAGGATTAATGATGTCAAAGATATTACAGGTAAAAGATAAGAAGTCTTTACAAGGTGCGATAGATTTAGGAATAGCTATGCAGTTAACTAATATTGCAAGAGATGTAATTGAGGATAAAAAAAGAAATAGATCTTATATTGCTCATAATTTTGATTCTATAAGAGAAACTATTAAGATAGCTGATACATTCTACGAAAGCTCTTTTCCTGCAATTAAATATGTTCCGATAGGTTCTCGTTTTTCTATAATGGTTGCTAGAAGAGTATATAGAAAAATCGGAGATAATATATTGAAACAAAAAAACTTAGAAAATTATAATAATGCTGGAAAAATCTATGTTTCTAACATTGGCAAGATTATCCAGACTATTTTATCCTTATATGATCTTATAAAAGTATATTTTGTAAATCATAAAGAGAACTTAAAAAAAAACGAACATTTAATGATTAACGAGGAAATTGATCTAAATGAGAGAATTTGACTATATCATATTGGGTGGTGGTTGCGCGGGTTTATCTCTTGCATACGAGTTAGATATCAATCAAAAATTAAATGAAAAAACCCTTGCTATTGTTGAACCCAGACAAGAATATAAAAGAGATAAAACTTGGTCCTTTTGGAAAGTTGTCCCTCATAGTTTTGAGGACTGCGTTAAAAAAAGCTGGAATAAATTTTCAATAAAAATACCATCAGACTCTAAAATCATAAGATGTGATAATTTCCCTTATCAAAGTATTGATAGCGGTGCTTTCTATGAGAAGATAAATGAAAAATTATCAAAAAATAAGAATATTCATTTTTTTAAAAATATTGCTGAGTTAAATACAAAGAACTCTTTTATCTTTAACAGCGTACCCACATTATCTGAGAACAAATCTAACCTTTGGCAACATTTTTATGGAATAGAGATTGAAACTAATAAAGATTTTTTTGACGATAGTATAGTGGATTTGATGGATTTTAATTGTGATCAAAGAAACAATGTTCATTTCTTTTATATTTTACCTTTTAGTAAAAAAAAGGCTATCATTGAATCTACTTGGCTTTCAAAAGAGGATGGGTCTCTAAAAGATTACGAGTCACAAATGAAAAGTTATATTGCTGGTTTAGGTCTAAAAGAATATAAAATAAATTTTAAAGAGGAAGGGGCTATTCCTCTTTTCCAACAAGTAAATAATAAAGAAAATAATAAAATTAATATTGGAACTGCTGGTGGTATGACAAGATTAAGTACTGGATACACGTTTCTTAACATTCAAGAACATAGTAAGTATATAAGAATGAATATTGAGGATATTAAAAACACAAAAAAATTTGAAATTAAAAAAAAATATCAATTTTTAGACAAAATATTTTTAAGGGTTTTAAAAAAATATCCAGAAAAAATGCCAAACATTTTTTTTGATATGTTTAATGTGCCCTCAGAAACAGTCATAAAATTTTTATCCAATAAAAGCAGTATTTTAGAGGATGCGACATTAATAAATAAAATGCCTAAATGGATATTTATAAAAGAAATAATTAACTAATGAAAATAATAAACTTAAAACATTCAATAATATTTTTCAATTTATCTATTTTAGTAAGTCCCCTAAATAAAATTCTAGATCTAAATTTAATAATTTGTTTATTTTTAATATTGATTATTGGAATATCGCATGGATCTCTAGATAATCTTAAAGGAAGAAAACTTTTGAAAATTTTTGGATTTAAATCAGATTATATTTTTTACATAAGCTATTTAGCAATATCTTCTTTAATAATCTTGCTATGGATAATATTTCCAAATACAGTTTTATTACTATTCCTAATTGTTGCATGCTATCATTTTGGTAAAGAGGATACTGTTTTTTTAGTTGAAAAAAAAATATTTTTAAATGAACTTCTGTATTTTTTAAAAGGATCCTCAGTAATTATTGCTCCATTGTTATTCCACAGGGACGAAACGATTGAGATTTTTAGAACTTTAAATTTTAACGTTTTTGAGAATTCGCTCTTTAACAATCAATTTCTAATAGTAATTTTATTTTTAAGTTTTATATCTTCATTTTTTTTATCATATAAAAAAAATATAAATCATAAGATACTTATGATAACGGATTTTTTATCTATAATAATTATTAATTTTTTTCTAAGTCCTATTTTGGCATTTACTCTTTATTTCTGCTTCCTTCACTCTATTAGACATTCTATAACTCTTATTTTTGAATTGGATAAGTCTGTAAAAAATGGGTTTAAAAAATTTATTAGAAAGGCAATACCCTTAACACTAATAACTGGGTTTGCTTTTATATTTGCCATTTATCTCTTAAACAATTTTTATGAACTTAATGAGGCTATATATAAGGTTATTTTTATTGGTTTGGCGTCACTAACATTTCCACATATATTGCTTGAATACTTATTAGAAAAAAATGAAAAACGAAGTTAAAATCTTTTTAGCATCTCCTAGGGGATTCTGTGCTGGTGTAGAACGAGCAATAGACATAGTAGAAAAAACAATAGTAAAGTTTGGAACACCTGTATATGTTAGACATGAAATAGTTCATAATAAACAAGTTGTTGAGAACTTGAAAAAAAAAGGAACTATATTTGTTGAAGAACTTTCTGAGGTTAAGGATCTATCTAGGCCAGTAATATTCTCTGCACACGGTGTGCCTAAAAAAGTCCCGGAAGAAGCTAAAATTAAAAATTTATTTTATATCGATGCGACTTGCCCATTAGTTTCAAAAGTACATAGAGAGTCTGAGCAATTACATAAGCAAGGATACGACATAATTTTAATTGGCCATAAAAATCATCCAGAAGTTATTGGAACTATGGGTCAATTGCCTCCAGGATCGATTAAACTCATAGAGACAGTTAATGAAGTTCAAGATTTAAATTTAACTTCATTTAAAAAGCCCTTGGCTTATATTACTCAAACTACTTTGTCAGTGGATGATACTGCTGAGATTATTTCAAAACTTAAAGATAAATTCCCTAAAATTAGAGAACCGATTAAAGAGGATATATGTTATGCAACAACTAATAGACAAAAAGCTGTAAAAAAAATTGCACCTAACTGTGATCTATTTTTTGTAATTGGAAGTAGAAATTCCTCAAATTCATTGCGGTTAGTTGAGGTTGCAAAAAGAGCTGGTTGTAACAATTCTGAATTAATTCATTTTGGTAAAGATTTACCTATAGAAAAATTAAAAAATTCCAAAATTATAGGTATTTCCTCTGGAGCATCAGCGCCTGAACAATTGGTTCAAAATCTTATTTCCGAAATAAAAAAATATTGTAAAGTTTCTTTAGAGGAAGTTATTGTTGCAGAGGAAAAGGTTAAATTTAAACTACCTAAAAATTTAAATTAAAATGGCAGTCTACACGAAATTAAGTAAAGATAATATAAATGAAATTTTATCAAATTATTCCTTGGGTCAGTTAGAAAAGTTTCAAGGTATCGAGGAAGGAATTGAAAATTCTAATTTTCTTTTATGGATAAACCAAAAAAAATATATTCTGACTATTTATGAGAAAAGAGTAAGAGAAGAAGATCTTCCATTTTTCTCTAAACTTATGACTTCTTTAAATAACTCAAATTTTAAATGTCCAAAACCAATATTAAATAAAAATAATAACTCAATTTCAAATTTTAAAAATAAAAAATTGATGATTGTTTCTTTTGTTGAAGGAAAACCTAAAAACAATTTAAATCCCGGTAATTGCCAATCAATAGGTACCGAAGTTGCAAAACTCCATCAACTTACTAAGAATTTAGATATAAGTAGAGCAAATGATTTGTCGATTATTTCTTGGAGAAAAATTTTTGATCAAGTTAGAGACAAATGTGTTGCTATTCATAAGGATTTACCGAAACTCATTGAAGATAATCTTAATGATGTAGAAAAAAATTGGCCTAAAGATTTACCCAAAGGCATTATTCACGCTGATTTATTTTATGATAATATTTTTTTTAATAAGAATAATTTCAGTGGTATTATTGACTTCTATTTTTCTTGTTATGATTTTTATGCTTTTGAAATAGCAATATGTTTTAACGCTTTGTGTTTTGATGGACCAAAAAATAATTTAAGCTTTAATGTAACTAAAGCAAAATCTTTTATAGAAGGATATAATCAAATAAGAACCATCAGTGATATAGAAAAAGAAAATATCAAAGTTTTATCTCAAGGGGCTGCATTAAGATTTCTACTAACTAGAGTATTTGATGCATTAAATACTGTTGAGGGAGCTATAGTAAAAGTAAAAGATCCTATGGAATATCTTAAGAGATTAGAGTTTCATAAAAATGCTAAAACACATGAAGATTATTTTTTTTAATGAAGTATAGGATTTATACTGATGGAGCATGCTCAGGAAATCCGGGTAGAGGCGGATGGGCAGCGATTATTTTAGACGATAAATCCAACCAATCTAATATTTCTGGTGGTGAAAATAATACTACAAATAATAGAATGGAACTTGTAGCTCCGATTATGGCATTAAATAAAATTAAAAAGAAGTCCGAGGTAACTATCTTCACAGACTCAAAATATGTCAAAGAAGGAATTACTGATTGGATCAAGAAGTGGAAGATTAATAATTGGAAAAGTTCAAATAAAAAACCTGTAAAAAACAAAGATCTTTGGATTAAATTAGATAATTCTTGCCAAAAACACAAAGTAAGTTGGAGATGGGTTAAAGCTCACGCAGGAAATAGACTTAATAATTTAGCTGATGAATTAGCTGTTTTACAAACAAAAAGATAAATATTATTTTATATAGATTTTAAAAAGTTTTCCGCAGAGGATAGTTCACAAGCTGCTGTATCCTTCTCTTCTTCTATTTTTTTTACTTCCCCGTTTTCTATTAGCATTGTATATCGATTTGACCTCACCCCCAATCCTTTTGCTGATTTATCAACTTCAGCACCAATGGCCTTTGTAAATTTTAGAAAGGGATCTCCAGCCATAAAAATTTTTTCTCCAATGTTCTGATTTTTTCCCCAAGCTTTCATAACATTTGGATCATTTACAGCTACACATATTATTTTCGTTATTCCTTTTTTTAAAGCTAAATCATAATTTTTTACATATCCTGGCAAATGAATTGCTGAACATGTTTTAGTAAATGCTCCAGGCATACCTAATATGATAGTCTTGTTATTTTTACAGAAGTCAAAAATATCAATTTTTTTAGGTACATTGTCTTCATCTAAATAAAATAGTTCTGAATTTGGTAACTTGTCCCCGGCTTTTATTTTCATTACATTTTTTCTAAAATATAGTTTTTAACTTTTTGTAAATTATTATCTAGTATATCAAACTTTTCTTTTTTTTCTGGCAATGCTGCTATTTGTTCAGGAGCAGAAATATTTCTATTAATTGCTATTTTAACAGTATCTGCAAACTTATAGGGATGTGCTGTGCCAAGAACAACTGTTGGTAATTTATTTTTAACTTTGTATGAAGCTCCTACTGCAGTAGCAGTGTGTGGATCTAGTATGAAACCAAAGTTATTAAAAAAATCTCTAATTATTCTAATTGTCTCGTCATCATCTATGGCCTCAGCATCAAAAATATCTTTAATTACATTTATTTCTTTTGTCTCTAAAGAAAAAGAACCTTTGTTGTTTAAATTATTCATTAAAGTTATTACTCTTTTTTCACTTTGCTCAGAAACATCGAACAGAAGTCTTTCGAAATTACTTGAAATTTGAATGTCCATACTAGGAGTTAAAGTTGCTTTAACTTCATTTGGTTTATATTCACCAGAATTAATTGCTCTTGCCAAAATATCATTTTTATTAGTGGCAACAATTAATTTGCCCATAGGTAATCCCATTTTTTTTGCCATGTATCCAGCGTAAATATCTCCAAAGTTACCAGTAGGAACTGCAAAATTAGTTTTTTTTGATAGTCTAAAATAAGTATAAAAATAATAAACGATTTGACAGATAATTCTTGCCCAGTTAATTGAATTAACACCAGACATATTAATTTTTTCTCTAAAATTATTATCAGAGAACATTTCTTTTACAATTTTTTGGCAATCATCAAAATTTCCTCTAATAGCAATATTATAAATATTTATAGATCCGATTGTTGTCATAATCTTTCTTTGAGTTCGTGAGATTTTATCGTGAGGGTGTAAAACAAAAACATTTATATTTTTTTTATCGTTTAAAGCAGAAATAGCGGCTGACCCTGTGTCTCCAGAAGTCGCTACCACTATGTTAACTTTTTTTTTATCAGCTATATTTAACTCATCGTATAAATTGCCAATAACCTGCATTGCTATATCTTTAAAAGCAAGTGTCGGACCATGATAAAGCTCCAATAAATGAATGTCTCCAACCTTCTTTATTTCTACAACTTCCTTTGTATTAAAGTTACCATAAGCCTTGGATAATAAAGCCCTTAATTTTTCTTTTTTAAGATCACTGGAACAAAAGTTTGATATAATCTCTGTTGCAAGATCTACATAAGATAAGTTTTTAAGATTTTTAAGTTCGTTATTTGTATACTTCTTAAGATCTGAAGGGATAAATAATCCGCCATCAGGTGCTAATCCTCTTGAAAAAATTTCGGTGAAACTGAAATCCAGTTTTTTATCTCTAGTGCTAAAGTATCTCATTAAATAATTTTATCTATTAAGAACAATACAAAAATTAAAAACAAATATGAAATTGAATAGCCAAAAATCTTTTTTGCTTTTTTCAAAATAAATTTGTTTTTATCATAATTGTACAGATCAAAACATATAAAATTATAATAAAATGTGAGCATCAACGAAGGTATTAAATAAATTAGACCAGAAAATTCGATTAGATAAGGAAAAATTACAACGGGTATCATTAAAATTGAATAAATAAATATATATAATTTAGTTTTTTCAATTCCTTCAGTAACTGGCAGCATTGGAATTTCTGCTTTTTTATAATCATCCGCCTTATAAAGACTTAATGCCCAAAAGTGAGAAGGGGTCCAAAAGAAAATAATCAAAAATAAAGATATTGGTTCTAAAGATATTGTATTAGTTGCTATTGTCCAGCCTATGACTGGAGGCAGGGCACCTGCGGCACCTCCAATAACAATATTCTGTGGAGTTTTTCTTTTTAACCAAATTGTATAAACAAATAAATAAAATAAAATTGTAACCATAAGTAACCCAGCAGATAAAAGATTTGCAAAGAAATAAAGCCCAACAACTGAAAGAACTGAGAGTAAAATACCGAAAATTAATGCTTGGTTTTTATTAATTTTTCCAGTTGGAATTGGTCTTAAACAAGTTCTAGTCATCAACGCATCAAGATCTGCCTCATACCACATATTTAGACATCCAGCTGCTCCAGCTCCGATAGCTACTAGGATTATACTTAATGTTGCATCTATTAAACTAATTTCATGTCCGGAAGTTAAAAAACCAACTGCGCACGTAAATATTACAAGAGACATTACTCTTGGCTTCATTAGCAACAGAAAAGCTTTTAGATAGGCGCTAATATCTATTGTGGAAGATTTATTTTTGAATGTATTACTGGGCAAATCTATTCCACGTTTAAGGTAATGAATATAGCTATCAAAATAGTACCCACAATTAAAAAATGGTTTCCTAAATCGAAAATACCAACTCTCTTATTTTTTTTATCGATTAATTTTCTTTGCAAAGGTTGTTGATCGTAAGGATTAATTTTAATGTTATCCCCTTTTTCTTTATCGCTATCTATTTTTAAAGAAACTCCAAACCAAACAAAATAAATAAAAATAAAAAAGAAAATTAGAAAACCAGCAACTATGTTATAACCACCCATAAAATTAACCTCCTACAAAAAAATAAAACAATCTTGAAAAGACTGTATATTTCCCCTCAGCAACCATTAAGCCTACAAAACATGCTATAGCCGTCATAGGCCATAAAAGGACATTAACCAAAGCGTATCTTTCCCAAAATAAATGCATAAAGAAAGCCATTATTAGTCCTGCTTTTAAGAACATAAAAAATAAAATTAACGACCATCTCAATAAACCTTGAAAATTATACCAGTCTACCATGTAAGAAAAAAAACTCAGAACAAATAATAGTCCCCATATCCAAAGATATATTCCTATTTTATGTGTTGATGTTTCTTCTTTTTTTTTTGTATCAGTCATAGCCTTACTTACCATAAATAAAAGAATGCGAAAATAAATACCCAAACTAAATCAACAAAGTGCCAATAAAGACCTAGTATCTCTATAGCAACATAATCTGATTTCATCGTGGTAAAATAACCTCTTCTCCCTGTATCAAAATCTCCCCTATAAACTTTTCTTGCAAAAATAAACAAAAAGATAACGCCAATGGAAACATGGGTGCCATGAAAGCCAGTTATCATAAAGAAAAATGCACCAAATTGTTCTGCTCCAAAAGGGTTGCCCCAAGGTCTCACACCATCATGAAAAATTAATTTTGACCATTCAAATGCTTGCATACCAACAAATGTTAATCCACCAATTGCTGTTAGTAACACAAATAATCCACACATTTTTCTATTTTTTTCGTATCCATATTTTACTGCTAAAGCCATTGTTCCACTGCTAGTTATTAAAACGAAAGTCATAATAGCAATTAAAAGAAGAGGAACTGGCACACCAAATACCTCCAATCCAAATACTTCGCTTGGATATGGCCAAGGTTCAGTAACTGATGCCCTGACTTTCATATATGCAACTAAAAAACAACTGAATACAAATGTATCGCTAAGCAAAAAAATCCACATCATTGCCTTGCCCCAATTAACCCCTTTGAAAGTAGTTTGATCTGAGCCAATATCTTCTGACATGCCTTTAAAACCACCTGGCAATTTATCTAAAGTAGGATCTGACATTATAATTTAGGTTTTTTCCACTTCCGCTTCTATAACTTCACTTGGTGGAGTTGTTTGAGTAATATAATCTTTTTTAGCTCCAGGGACATTGAAATCATAAGCCCATCTATGTACCACTGGAAGTTTTTCACCCCAGTTTCCATGTTCAGGTGGAACTTGTGGAGTTAACCACTCCAAAGAGTTTGCCTTCCAAGGATTTTTTCCTGCAGGCTTACCTAATCTGATGCTTTTAACAAGATTATAAAAGAAAATGAATTGCGCTGCTCCAACAATAAATGCTGCAACACTAATAAACTCATTCATACCAACAGCTGATGTCATATAGGGACTATCGTACATTTCAAAGTAACGTCTAGGAACTCCAATGAAACCTAAATAGTGCATAGGGAAATAAATTGAATAAGCGCCCAAAAATGTTACCCAAAAATGCCATTTGCCCAAAGTTTCGTCCAAAAATCTTCCTGTAATTAAAGGGAACCAGTGATAGATTGCTCCAAAAATAACCATCAGAGGCGCTATTCCCATAACCATATGAAAGTGTGCAATTACAAAATAAGTATCAGATAACGGAACATCAACAATAACGTTTCCTAAGAAAATTCCTGTAATTCCTCCGTTAACAAAAGTAACTATAAATCCTAAACAAAAGAGCATCACAGTAGTCAATCTGATATTTCCTCTCCATAAGGTTAATATCCAATTATATACTTTTAGAGCTGTGGGGACTGCGATTATTAAAGTTGTGGATGCAAAGAAAAAACCAAACCATGGGTTCATACCGCTAACATACATATGGTGAGCCCAAACAAAAAAGCTTAAAGCTCCAATTCCAACAATTGCCCAAACCATCATTCTATAGCCAAAAATATTTTTTCTAGCGTGAACAGAGAGTAAGTCAGAAACTATTCCGAAAGCAGGGAGAGCAACTATATAAACTTCGGGATGTCCAAAAAACCAGAATAAATGTTGGAAAAGTATTGGGCTTCCTCCATCGTAAGAAAGCATTTCGCCTGCTTTAATAATCGTTGGCATAAAAAAACTAGTTCCAAGGACTTTATCTAAAGTCATCATGATGGAACTAACAAGTAAAGCTGGAAATGCTAATAAGGCTAGTACTGTTGCAGTAAATATTCCCCAAATTGTTAAAGGCATTCTCATTAAAGTCATCCCTCTAGTTCTGGCTTGTAAAATTGTAATTACATAATTTAGCCCTCCCATTGTAAAACCTATTACAAATAAAGATAAAGATATAAGCATTAGTAGTATTCCATAGCCTGAGCCTGGGGTTCCTTCTAATATTGCTTGAGGAGGATAAAGTGTCCAGCCTGATCCTGTTGGTCCGCCTGGGACAAAGAAGCTAGCCATAAGAACTACAACTGCAACAAAAAACATCCAAAAACTAATCATGTTAACGTAAGGAAATACCATATCTCTGGCTCCAACCATCAATGGGATTAAATAATTTCCAAATCCACCCAGAAACAACGCAGTCAATAAATAAACAACCATTATCATTCCGTGCATAGTTACCATCTGATAATAAGATTCAGCTGTTAGGAAAGGAAACAGTTCTGGAAAACCTAGCTGCATACGCATCATCCAGGAAAGAATTAAACCGACAACTCCAGTAAAGACTGCTGTAAGGGTGTATTGTATCCCAATTACTTTTGCATCCTGACAGAAAATCCATTTAGTAATAAAACTATGGCCATGATAAAGATCTTGTTCCGGTAATTCTGCAGGTCTAACATAATCTATATCGGTTCCTCCCCCCGAAACACTTGAGGACTTAGTTTTTATACTTGAAGTTTTTTTTATATTTAAATCATCTGACATTTTTTTCACTTTTTATACTTTTTTTAGTATTTAATATATTGTTAATTTTAACCACTTTTTCATTAATTAAACCTTCTTTTTTTCTTTTTGCAATAAAACTTGAAAATGTTTCGTGTTTTGCCAACCATTTATTATAATCTTCTTGATTATCCACTACCACTAATCCTCTCATAGCGTAATGCCCTACCCCACAATACTCTGCACATAGCACTTCATACTCACCTATTTTGTTTGGTTCAAACCAATAATAAGTTATCATACCTGGAACCGCATCCATTTTAGCCCTAAATTGCGGAACATAAAAATTGTGCAGTACATCAATTGATCTTAATAAAATTTTTACCGGTCTATTGTTTGCTATGTGTAACTCTTCACTATCTATTAAAATATCATCTTTACCATTCGGATCATCTTCATTTATCCCGAAAGGATTATCATCATTAATTTTTTTATTGCTAGAAGTTCCAAGAACTCCATCTTCTCCTGGTAATCTATATTTCCAACCCCATTGCCATGCCATTACTTCTACATGTATAGAGTTTTCTGGAACTTTTATGTATTGATTCCATACAAGTAACCCAGGAGCTAAAAGAGCTGCAACTCCAAGAGCAGTTGCCCAAGTTAGTCTTACTTCTAATTTTTTATCTTCTGGCTTATATTCAACTTTACGTCCTTCTTTATAATTAAATTTAAAAATACAGTAGACCATGAACAAACAAACTAAAATGAATACTCCTCCACCTATCCAGAAAGTTAAGATGATAGTATCGTCCATTGCTCCCCAGTTAGAGGCTATGTCAGTCCACCACCAAGGTGTCCAAACATGAAACGCTATGGATCCTATTATTACTGCTAAGAATACAAGTCCTGTCCACATAATCTAAGTTTATAAAATAAAAGGCTATTATAACCTAGGGACAAAATGTCTTATAAACGATATAAAAAGGCAAAAAATGATTGGAAAACTTGGAATTTTAATATCAATACTTCTATTAGTATTTCTTTTCTTCCTAGTTATATCTTTTGGAGCTGGAGTATTCTCAAAAGGTGAAAAAAAACCAGAAATAAAAAAATATCTTAAATCAGTATATTTCTTATTAGCGGTAATCGCTGTCTTAGGATGTATCTTAGTATTATTTCTTTAGTTCTTAAGAGATAAGAGATTTACACCATGCGATAACTGCATCATTGAAGACATAAATAATTAAAAAAAATATAATCCAAACAACTAATAAAAAAGTCCAATAAAGAGATAAAGCTTCAATGTTTTTTTTCTGACTTAAAATTTTATCATTTTCTAATTTAAGAGTTGATGAACATACCTTTCCCCAAAATAATAGTCCTCCTAAAAGATGAAGTCCATGAAGAGCAGTAAAAAAATAAAAGGAGGTGAAGTATGAATTAGTAGCAACAAACTTCCCGCTGTCCATTAAATGAAACCAAAAAAATATTTGACCAAATAAAAATAAATAACTTAGAGCTCCCACTTGAACCAAATTTTTTTTTAATTTTAAAATTTTATTATTTTTTAGGTCTTTAGTTATTTTTCTAAAAACATATGCTACAAAAAAAAGTACAAAAGTATTAATCCAAAGTAATTTTGTTTTTAAAAGAAACATTGTATCTTGGTCACTTGGAACACTATAAAGATAACCTGTAAGAATAAGGCTAAAAAGCACAGTGCTTACTCCAAACATTACTATCACTGCTGACATCTGAGGAGACAGAGTGCTAAATGTTTGGCCGCTATGAAAATTGTCTACTTTTACCTGGCTTTCTTCCCAAGGTTTTTGAATTAGTGCGCCAAATAATTTCTTTATAAATCCTGACATAACAATTAATTATATCATTAATGAAATTAAAAACATCTATAACTATTATAGCAGGATGCTTTGTAATCTTTTTATTTATAATGTTGCCAATATTTTTATCGATTCAAGATCAAAAAGATGAATATGTCGCATCAATTAAAGGATCACCTTTTGAGTTAAAAGATATTAATAGAAATTTAATAACTGAAAAATCTTTTGAAGGCCCGGCAACCGCACTTTTTTTTGGTTTTACAAATTGCCCAGATGTTTGTCCTTTAACGCTAAATAAAATAAATCTTATTTTGGAAGAACTAAAAAAGGAGAAAAAAACATTAAAAGTTTTTTTTATTAGTATTGATCCAGACAGGGATACTCCGGAAGTAATGAAGGACTATTTGAGCTCATATGAAAATAAAATTATTGGTATTACTGGGGAGCCTGAAAAGATATTTGTTC
>CABXUA010000007.1 GCA_902515355.1 uncultured Pelagibacteraceae bacterium
AAGGTATAGAATGGTATTGCAAAAGATTAAAAAAAAATTCAAAAACAAGAATTTCTTACTTTTATCTCAGTAAAAAATCGTCGTTTATCGATTTAAAAGAGGTTAATGGTTTTCAAGTAAAATCATGGAAATCACTTGAGCATAATTTTTCTTATTTAATAAAAGTTTTTAATCATTACAAAAAACTTTACCCAAAATCTTACAGGAATAAAATTCACGGTGATCTGACACTCGATAATGTTATGTTTTACAAAAACGAGGTTAGCATAATTGATTGGGAGTTTTTTGGTGCTAAAGAAAAATTAAAAGGTTATGATCTAGCTTATTTATTTTTATCTGCTGCGTGTATTCCTTATTTCAAAAAGAAATTTTCTTTAAAAGATGAAAAATTATTTATAAATTTATGGAAAATTTTAATTAAAAACAAATACAGCAAAAAAATTTTGCAAAATCCATTTAATTATTTCGAAAAAAATATTAAATCTGACTTAGTGTTAAACAAAGCTATGAAAATATCTAAATCAAAGTTTTTTCCTTTTTTGACAAGAAGACATCACAAAAAAAAAATTTTAGAAATTATAAAATCTATTAATAAATATGAAAAATAAAGTTTCAATCTTAATGACTGTTTACAATGCTGAAAAATATTTGAAGCAGTCTATTTATAGCGTAATTAATCAAACTTATAAAAACTGGGAACTTATTATTGTGGATGATTGTTCAACAGATAAATCACTTTCAATTATAAAAAGGTTCAAAAATAAAAAATTTAGAATATTTCCTCTTAAAAAAAAAATAGGCAGAACAAAGGCTTTGAATTTTGGTTTAAAAAAAATTAAAGGTAATTATGTTGCAATATTAGATGCTGATGACATATCAAATAAAAAAAGAATTGAAACTCAAATAAATTTTTTTAAAAAAAATAATAAAGATTTTTTAGTAGGGTCTTGGTACAAAATAATCGATAAACATGGTAAATTTGTTAAATTAATTAAAACAAATACTGACATAAATAAAATATATGAAAAAATGACGGTAAATAATATTTTTTGTCATAGTTCAATAATGTTCAGAAAGAAACTATTATTTAAAATAGGTGGGTATCCAAAGGAATTAACCTACAGTCAGGACTATGGTTTTATTTTAAAAAGTATGAAAATTAGAGTTCCAAAAATAATTCCCAAATTATTAACTATTAGTAGAAGACATGATGAGTCTATGACTTATTATAACAAATTAAAAAAATATATAAATTTAGATAAGATTATAGTTTTAATTTATATATTTAAAAATTTTAAATTTAATTTATATTCTGGAATGCTTTGGAATTTAAGATTTTTTAAATCTTTATTTGAATTTTTTATGATAAAACTATTCACAATTTTCAAAGTTTAGTGCAAAACTTATTTACTAATGAAAAAATTCTTAAAACTTATTTATAACCTAGTTAAATATCCAGCCAGTTTAATTTTCTTCAAAACCCCTTTGAAGAAAATACTTATTTCTTATATGAAAAATTACCGATCTATAAAAAATCGTGGTTTGCTATTCAAATTTATAAGTAAGTTATTTTGGGAAGAATATTATAACAAATTAGATCTTAAAGAGAAAGACAGGATCAGAGATCTTACTCTTTCATTTGGTGAAGGAAAATTATGGGCTAGTCAATATTACAAAGAGAAACTTCGAACTTTTGATGATTTGAAAAAAATAAAAATAGGAAGTATGACTAAATTCGATTGTAACATAATCTACACTAAAATTTTTAATTATATAGAAGATTTATTAAAAACATTTGACCATAAGAATATTTATCTTCTTCAAATTGGATCTTCCTCTGGTAGAGATTTGAACTTCTTTAGAAACTATTTTCCAAAAATAAATTTCATATCTACCGATATTAACGACGAGATTTTAAATTTTCAAAAAAAAAACTATAATTATCCAAATTTTAAATTTTTTAAATTGTACGCAAAAAATATTAAAGAATGCATCAAACACTTTGATATATATGAAAAAAAAAAAATTATCTTTTCTATTGGCTCAGCTCAATACTTTTCACCTGTAGAGTTAGATATCTTTTTTAATGCAATTTCAAAACTAAATGATGTTGAGTTTTTTTTAGATGAGCCGATTAGTATTAATTTTCTCAACCAAAATAAACATTCCTCCCATAGGCATGACATAAGTTACAATCATAAATATGATGAGTATGCTGAAAAAAATGAGTTAATTATTGTCAAAAAGAAAATTACATTTCCTTTTGATAAAAAAAATTTAGATCATTTAGATACTTGTAATTACTTCTTACAGTGTAGATCAAATAATTCTTAGATTAATTATATATAAATTCTTTGCTGATGAGGTTTATTATAAAGCAAATTTATTCCTTCACAATATTTTGTGTATCTTACTCTTTGCATTGGAATGAAATCAGAAAATAAATTTAAATTTGAAATTATATCACTTGACGATTTTAGTTCTAAAACTAGTGTTTCATTATCATTAAAAATTTTATTAAAAGTAACACCTTCATATTTGATATCGTAATCTATTGTAAATCTGCAGTTTTTTAAAATTAAATACTCTCTAGTGTAAGATACTTTAATAACTGGATCACAGTTTCCATATTGTTGAACAAAAATACCATTTTTAAAATAGTAATTATTTAGATCACTGGATATTTTTTTATTAACTTTATATTTTCCTTCAACACTAGTTATTTTAGTTTCTAAATTTTTTGACGGATTTTTTTCTTCAGGATAATGTCTTATTCTCACTTTCTTTCTTGGCACACAACCTTCTTCTGAGTCTCTATACATTTCAAAAAATTTATTATCAAAGTAGATACTGCTAATTTTTCTTTTGGGGTAAAGTTCTTTTACATTAATAAATTGTAAATGACTTCTTAGTTTATTAAGATCGCTAATGTGTAATTTTATTTTTTCTTCTAATCTAAAGCTCATTCTACGAATTTAATTTCAGATTTATTATCAAACTCAGTTTTCTTATAATTACTTTCATCACAAGTTACGTTTTTTATTTGTAATAAACCACCTGAAAACTCTTGTTTTTTGTTAAAAGCTTGAAAGCAGACCTTTGTATCACTAATCACACTATCAGCTATTTTAGCTATAGAATAATCTTTTGAAACAATTGCATAATTTGAGTTTTTAATTATCGTATTTTCTATTAAAATATTGCTCTTCTCTCCTACTGAAATGGCTTTATCTCCACAATTTTCTAAAAATGATCTATTAACTTTATAGGCGCCATAAGAAAAGTCCATACAGTCATTTTTGCTATTATTTACCTCAATATTTTCAAAAGTTAACTTTGAAAAGTCACTATCCATTGCATCAAAAGCCGAGTTTAAGATTGAGAGTTTACTAACCGAGCCAGAAGAACGTACAAAGTTGACAGCATCTTCACATTTAGATCCATCTGAAGAAAATTCAATTTTGTTTAACTCAATATCATAAAAATTCACACATCCTGTTAAATTTCTTTCATCAAATGAGTAGATATTTGAAATTAATTTAGAGCTATCATTTAAGTAAAATTTCCATTCACTGAGCAAACCATTTTTGAAAACAATGCGGTCTTTGTTTGAATTTCTTTTGATGTTTATTACTCTATTTTCTCTGTCTATATTTAAAGATGGTTTTCCTATTATCAATATATCAGTATTATCTATTCTGTTAATTTCTATTTTGTCATTAATATTTTTTTGATAGTCCCAACCATTTAATGGGTCATCTGTTTTTAATTTACCCAAATAAATAAGATCATTCTGATTTTTGTCTTTGAGTTTTTGAGATATAAGTTGGAGCTTTTCATCTTCATTTAATTGAATATTTTCGCAGGCTTGATTATAAATATTGCAGGAAATAAATTCTTTATCTGAATTTGTATTGTATATAATTCTCCTTTCTTTTTTAATATCATATGTATCATTTGGTTTTACAAAAGCTTTATTTTCTAAGTCAGCTTTAATTTGATAAATTAAATTGTCATTAAATTTACTTAAAATATTTAAGCTTTTTTTTATTTTAGCAAAGGCTTTTTGAGTTTCATCCTGACTTATTTGATATCCATATTTATTTAATTTTTTGTTAAACTGTATTAAATCTATTTTACTAAGTAATTTTTCTGCATCTTTTGCGCCGTATCTTACTGAAGGAATTACGTGTTCTTGTTCTCCATCAGTCCAGTGATTAAGATTTTTATTTAAAAAAGAAAAATGTCCATCGTAGTAAATAGGATGATATTTTTGACTTAGAGCATCAAAATAAAATCTTCTGTCATTTTTAGGCATTATATGATCATTGTTCATTGAAATAGCTAATGCGTCAAAAATATGTAATCTTTCAAATAAATCTTTATTTAAAAAAACTTTTTCAATAAAATAATAATCAGTATTATCGTTAGGTAACTTTTCAGTATAATGTATTTGGCCTAAGTGATTGAGCAAAGAAATACTTTGACTAGATATCTTAAACGCAGAATCATTTTTTTTTGACCAATTAGAATTTACTATTCTTGCTTTTGATAAATTTTGTTTATGTCTATTATCTAAGAACGCAAATCTTTCATCTCCCTCAATTATCGGAGACTCCCTCCTTAATTTTGACTCCAAAAACTCTTTAACAATTTTTTCTTGAAAAATAAATTTTTTTGAATTTTTGCCATGTATCACATTTACGTATGTTGTTTTAGGAGACAAAAAACCTAGTTCAGAATACAAAGTACTAGCAAAAATTTCGTTGTCGTATTGCCTTGCCTGAGGTAAAAATAGAATAAATTTTGTTATTCCGAAAATATGTCCATCACTTAAATTAATATTAAGACTAGGCAATATCGAAGCATCTCTTTGATCATGAATTAAATCTCCATGAACTCTTACCCTCGCGTCTAAAAAGCAAAATTGTTTACCATCTTTAAACATAATAATTTTTGCTTTTGATCTTGGTCTTGAGTCTGGGTCTGAGAAGTTTCTCCAATAATTATATTTTTTTTTATTTTCCTCACTTTTAACAAGACTATTAAGCAAAGACTTTCTCCAGGCTCTAGTTGACTCAAACTCTATTCCTAAATTAAATTTTTTAAAATTTTTGGGGTGCAAATACAACGAATTAGAATAACTTAAATTTTTACAATTCTTCTTAGTTAAAAATCCTTGTATGTTATAATCAATTTGAGGATTCTTATCTAGCCTAGATGCGTATATGCCAAGAGAAATGATTGCAAAAAACAGCAAAGCAAATAGGGTTAAATTTTTTAAAATCTTCATCTTCAATAAAAATATATTTAATTTTGATTTTATGCAATATACTATTAGAAAACTATGAGTTTTAAGGTACAAATTAAAAAAAAACTTAGAAAAAATTTATTTTTTTTCAATATTATTTTGTTTTTATATAAGTTAGTTAATTTTCCTAAAAATCTATTTAAGAAATTTAAAAGTTTATCCATCAAAAAAAAGGCGTTTCAGGAATATGAGAGAAATTCAGGAATTTTAAAAATAAATTATGCTGGGTATGATTTAAAATTTAAAGCAATTTCTGCAAAAAATTATTACCACTTAATTACTGGATCTCAAAATGAGCATTTGTTTTTTAAAAAACTTTTTAATAAAATTTCCGATGGAATGGTAGTATATGATATTGGAGGGCACGTTGGAATGTACACCCTTCCATTTGCTAAAATAGTTGGAAAAAATGGAAAAGTATTTGTGTTTGAACCTGATAAAAACGGATATGAAGCGATTAAAGTAAATTTAGATTTGAATAATATTGAAAACGTAAAACTATTTGACTGTGCTATGAGTGACAAGTCGGATTTAGCTGAATTTTTTTTGAGACCCGATAAAGATACACATAGTTTATTCGAAGAAACTCTTGCACCCTCAAAAACAGGAGCTCAAAAAAAAATTAATGTACAGTCTTACACGATTGATGATTTAATTTTACGAAAATTGGCTCCTCCGCCTAACTTTATAAAAATTGATACAGAGGGAGCTGAATTAAAAATATTAAATGGAATAAAAAAAAATTATTCCTCTTTAAATTACATATTTATTGAAATACATCCTAATGCTTTAAAGTTGGAAAATATTTTAAATCCTGAGGAAAAGGTTGAAGAAAAATTAAAAGAAATCGGTTTTAATAAATTTGAGTATTACGACAATATACACTTACTTGCTATGAAGGGAGATTAACCGCACTATTTAAGATTGAATATCAGCTCTTATACTTATTATGTCTTTATTTTTTTCAATCGAATTCTTAAAATTTAGTAAATCATCTCTACTTTGAAAAACTAGTCTATAAACATAAATCTTTTTTTCAATATCAAAAAATAAATTAATAATATTTTTTTTGTTTTCTATTTCTTTAATTTCATTTTTGGCATTGATCTCCATAGTAAAATTTAAATTTCCATCCCCAAATGAATATTGAAAAATATTAATTTTAAAATTTTTCAGAATTCGGTCTGCAAAATTTATTCCAAATATAACTACAATCACTAGCAAACCTAGAAGGACAGCTAAGAAAAGTGATACGCTTGAAACTATTCCAAGAGTTAACAAAGCAAAAAACATAACTAATTCAAAAGGACTTTTAACTGGATTCCTAAACCTAACAATTGAGAGGGCGCCAATCATTCCAAGAGATAAAGCTATGTCATCTTTAATAACCGAAGTTATAATTAAGGCAATATTTGGTAACAATAAATATGATCCTAGGTGATGATAAGTGTTTGCCCATCTTTGACCAGAAATTACTAATGCTTGACGGATAGCAAATCCAGTAATTGTTAAAAATGAAACTTTAACTACATGCGGATGAAGCAATAAAGACAAAATGTAATCCATATTAAACTAAATATATTAAACAATTTTAATAAGCAATAAATAAATACTTGCTAAGTACAATAGAATTATATTCTTTTTTTTATTTTGTTATGATTAAGTATTTTTAAAATAGTTAAATATTTTTTGGGCATGTAGTTCAGTGGTAGAACGCTACGTTGACATCGTAGAGGTCGCTAGTTCGATCCTAGCCATGCCCACCAAAAATTGATAACATTTGTTTAAATGATAGCTTATATAGATTTGTTTAAAAAATTTTTTCCAAAAAAAATTTATTTTTTTTTCAAGAAAATTTACCATATTTTAAGATTCTATAATATTTTCAATCCTAATTATAAATCATCAGATAAAATTAAATTTGGAGATGATAATACTGGAAAATATCTTAAAGATAAAATACTTCACTCTAAAATATTCTTAGAGTATGGTTCTGGCAACACTACAATTCTTGCATCTAAAAATAATATTAAAAATTTTTCGGTAGAAAGTGACAGAAATTTTTATTTCTATCTTAAAAAAATGGGATTAAGAAATTTATATTTCTATAGTTTAGGATACGTATCTTTTTATTCCTATCCCTTATTTGAAAGTTCAATTTTTAAAAAATATTATTCTAATAAAGCCAAATTGTATGCTAGTGAAATATTAAATAAGCTAGAAAATGAATCAAATCATCCAGATTTAATTTTAATAGACGGAAGATATAGAGTTTTATGTATGCTTTTTGTTTATAATTTTCTTAAATCAAAGAATTTATTTAAGACTTGTGTAATTTTAGATGATTTTAAAGATAGAGAATATTACAATGTTATTAAGAAATTTTTTAATGTTACCTTGATTGGTAGACTTGGTATTTGTTATATTAAGGAAACGAATAAAGATGAAAAAATTGATATTCTAATAGAAAAATATTCTTATGACGAAAGATAAAAAAAATAATGACGTAGCTTCAGATTCATATAAGTGGGATAATAAAAAACCTACCGCTCAGATGTTAGGCAGATGGCAGCCTTTTCATGAGGGGCATTATGCATTGTTTGAAGAAATAATAAAAAAAACTGGACAAGTTTGCATTCAGATAAGAGACGTGCAAGGTGTTGAAGATAATCCTTTTAATTTTGAAACAATTAAAAAAGATATAGAGGAAAAATTAACTCCCAAATACAAGAATAGATTTAAAATTATCTTAGTTCCTAACATAACAAATATTTGTTATGGGAGAGGAGTAGGTTATAAAATAGAGGAAATAGTTCTTTCAGAGGAAATTCAAAAAATTTCAGCTACAAAAATTAGAGCAAAAATGAGAAAAGAAGGCAAATTAACCTAATCAATTTTTTTAGTTTACAGGAGTTAATAAAAACACTATAAAACTTTGCCTGGTGATTATTGCGAAGGGGTTACACCCGATCCCATTCCGAACTCGGAAGTTAAGTCCTTCAGCGCCGATGGTACTTTGCCTTAAGGTACGGGAGAGTAGGACGTTGCCAGGCTTTAAAATTATGAAAATAGCTAGCTCACTAAAATCATTGAAAAAAAGAGACCTGAACTCTAAGCTTGTCAAACGCAGAGGCAAGCTTTACGTTATCAATAAAAAAAATCCTAAATTTAAAGCTCGTCAAGGTTAAAAAATAGGAGGAAGATGAAAATACTTTGTGTTTTGTACGATGATCCAAAAAAAGGTATGCCAAAAAACTACCCAATAGGATCACTTCCTAAGCTAGGAAAATATCCAGACGGTATGACTTTGCCTAATCCAAAATCCATAGACTTTAAACCAGGCGAGTTACTTGGATGTGTTTCAGGAGAATTAGGTTTGAGAAAATTTTTAGAGTCTAACGGCCATAAGTTAGTAGTTACTTCAGATAAAGACTCTGAGGGATGCAAAGCCGATAAAGAGTTAATTGATGCAGATATAGTTATATCTCAGCCATTCTGGCCTTATTATTTAACGAGAAAAAAGATTGAATCAGCTAAAAATTTAAAAATGGCAATTACCGCTGGAATTGGTTCAGACCACGTAGATTTACAAGCAGCTATGGACAATAAAGTAGACGTTGTAGAGGTTACTTATTGTAATTCAAGATCAGTAGCTGAACATATTGTAATGATGATACTATCTTTAGTAAGGGACTATCACAACCAACACTCTATAGTAAAAGCTGGTGGTTGGAACATAGCTGATGGAGTTCAAAGATCATATGATGTGGAAGGTATGCATGTTGGCACAGTTGCTGCAGGGCGTATAGGTTTAGACGCTTTAAGAAAAATGAAACCCTTTGATGTGCATTTACATTATTTTGATAGGCACAAGTTACCAGACTCAGTAGAAAAAGAATTAAATCTCACTTTCCATGAATCAGTCGAATCTTTGGTAAAGGTTTGCGACGTAGTTACAATTAATTGCCCTCTCCATCCAGAAACTGAAAATTTATTTGATGATAAGCTGATAAGCAAAATGAAAAAAGGTGCCTACATTGTTAATACTGCTAGAGGAAAAATTTGCAATAGAGAGGCAATTGCAAAAGCACTAGAATCTGGACAACTCAGCGGATACGCTGGAGATGTTTGGTTTCCTCAACCTGCACCCAATGATCATATTTGGAGAACAATGCCGAACCATGGAATGACTGCACATACTTCAGGAACTTCTCTATCTGCTCAAGCAAGGTATGCTGCTGGAGTCAGAGAAATATTAGAATGCTTTTTTGATAAAAAACCTATAAGAGAACCTTATCTGATTGTCAAAAATGGACAACTTGCTGGTATGGGAGCTCACTCTTATAGCAAAGGTAGCGCGACTGGCGGATCCGAAGAAGCAGCTAAATACAAAAAATAAACCAATTATGATAGTTGGTTCAATTAAAGAAGACGCTACATTAGATAAAAGAATATCTATTACTCCAGAAACTTCAAAAAATTTAAACGACCTAGGATTGAAAATTTATCTTGAAAGCAAATACGCAGAACATCTTGGTATTTCTGATGAAAAATATTCTAATGTAAAATTTTTTGATGACCCAAAAGAGCTAACTAAAAATATAGATTTGTTAGCTCAAGTAAACTGTCCTTCTACTGAAACAATTAAAAATTTAAAAGAAAACTCTATAATTTTGGGAATACTTAACCCTAATAAAAATAAGAAAATTTTAAACAATTTCTTAAAACAAAAAATTAATCCATTTTCCCTTGAGTTATTACCTCGAATTACCAGAGCTCAGTCAATGGATGTTTTATCATCACAAGCTAATCTTGCTGGCTATCGAGCTGTAATTGAGTCAATTTATGAATTTGAAAAAGCCATACCGATGATGATGACTGCAGCTGGTACTGTTCCTGCAGCAAAAGTTCTAGTAATTGGTGCTGGAGTAGCTGGTTTACAAGCAATTGCTACAGCAAAAAGATTAGGTGCTATAGTATCTGCTACAGATGTTAGAGCAGCTTCAAAAGAACAAGTAGAAAGCTTGGGAGGAAAATTTTTAGTAGTTGAAGGTTCAGAAAATTTAGAAACAAAAGATGGGTATGCAAAAGAAACAGGAGAAGAATTTAAAAAAAAACAATCAGAAATGCTCGAAAAAGCTGTAGCTAATACAGACATAATCATTTGTACTGCGCTTATTCCTGGAAAATCAGCGCCAAGAATTATTAATGAAAAAATGATTAGTGGTATGAAAAAAGGATCAGTTATTTTTGATTTAGCCTCAATCCAAGGAGGGAACTCTGCTTACTCAGAAATAGATAAAATAGTAATTAAAAATGGAATAAAGATAATTGGAATTGGAAATGTTATGAACAAATTACCTGTTACTGCGTCAAGTTTATACGCCAAAAATATATTTAGTTTTATTAGAAATCTATTTAGTAAAGAAAAAAAACAATTTGTTATAAACATGGAAGACGAAATTATTAAAAATACTTTAATTAAAGAAGGAGACTAATATGGAAATTGATCCATTTATATTCAGATTTAGCATATTTATTTTAGCAATATTTGTAGGTTACTACGTTGTTTGGAGTGTTACGCCATCTCTACATACCCCTTTAATGTCAGTAACAAATGCTATTTCTTCTGTAATTATTGTTGGAGCTATAATCGCTGCATTAGCGAGCTCATCAAATAATATTTTTGAGATATCAAATATTTTTGGATTTTTGGCTATAGTTTTAGCTTCTGTAAATATTTTTGGTGGTTTTTTGGTTACTCAAAGAATGCTTCAGATGTATAAAAAAAAGAAGAAAATTAAAAAATGATTTCAGCTAATTTATCAGCAGTCTTTTACTTAATTTCAGGAATACTTTTTATTTTGGCATTAAGAGGATTATCTTCTCCAGAAACTTCAAGACAAGGAAATTTATTTGGTATCTTAGGAATGATAATTGCTATTACTGTCACCTTTTTAACAGTTGGCAACTTCTCAATTGCTATGAATTACGTCTTATTATTTTTATTAATAGGAGGTGCTATAGGAGCCTTTATTGCATTTAAAATACCAATGACAGCAATGCCTGAACTAGTAGCTGGTTTTCATAGCTTAGTAGGTCTTGCTGCAGTTTTTGTCGCTATATCTGCTTTTTTAAATCCTCAAGCTTTTAACCTCGGTATTCCAGGAGACATTAAACTTGCAAGTTTGATAGAAATGTCAATTGGAGCAGCAGTTGGAGCTATAACTTTTTCTGGATCCATTATTGCTTTTTTAAAACTCAGGGGGATAATGTCTGGCTCACCTATAACTTTTATAGGTCAACACCTTTTTAATTTAATTCTTGGAATATCAATTGCTGTATTAATATATTTTTTATGCTCCACTCAGTCAGAAATTTTCTTTTGGGGAATGATTCTAATTTCTTTCTTGATTGGTATTTTATTAATTATTCCAATTGGTGGAGCTGATATGCCGGTAGTAATTTCAATGCTTAACTCTTATTCAGGTTGGGCAGCCGCTGGTATTGGTTTCACTTTAGAAAATACAGCTTTAATTATAACAGGGGCTTTAGTTGGTTCCTCAGGAGCTATATTGTCTTACATAATGTGTAAAGGAATGAATAGATCTTTTTTCAGCGTAATTTTAGGTGGGTTTGGTGGAGACTCTAAAACTAGCAAAGAAGATAAAAAAGACCAAAAACCCGTTAAAAGTGGAAATGCTGAAGATGCTGCTTTTTTACTAAAAAATGCATCCTCGGTTATTATTGTACCTGGATACGGAATGGCAGTTGCGCAAGCACAACATGCTTTAAGAGAAATGGTAGATGTTTTAAAAAAAAATGACACAAAAGTTTCTTATGCTGTTCATCCTGTAGCTGGAAGAATGCCTGGTCACATGAATGTTTTGTTAGCAGAGGCAAACGTACCTTACGATGAAGTTTTTGAATTAGACGAAATTAACAACGACTTTGCAAATACAGATGTAGCATTTGTTATAGGAGCAAACGATGTAACAAATCCTGTAGCTAAAACTGATCCTCAAAGCCCTATTTATGGAATGCCAGTTTTAGATGTAGAGAAGTGCAAGTCAGTCCTATTTGTTAAAAGAAGTTTATCACCAGGTTATGCTGGAGTTGATAATGAGCTTTTTTATAGAGAAAATACTATGATGCTATTTGCTGATGCTAAAAAAATGACCGAGGATATTGTAAAAAATATTTAAAAATGCCTAAAACAAAAATATTTTGTGATATAGCTGACTACAAAACAATAAAAGAGTTTAACAAAAAATCAATAGTTAATGGTTTTACCACCAACCCCAGTTTAATGAGAAAAGCTGGAGCAAAAAGTTATGAAAAATACTCAAAGCTTCTTTTAAAAATATGTAATAAGAAACCTATCTCATTAGAGGTTTTTGCTGATAATTTTCAAGAAATGGAAAAACAAGCTTATAAAATAAATTCTTGGGGGAAAAATGTTTATGTCAAAATTCCTGTGATCAATAGTAAAGGTATTTTTTCCGGACCTTTGATAAAAAAATTAAACAAAAAAAAAATTAAACTTAATATCACAGCTGTTTATACCGTTGCTCAAGTTAAAAAAATTAAAAGATGTTTAAATTATAAATCAAAATCTATTATTTCAATCTTTTCTGGAAGAATGGCCGATGCAGGAAAAGATCCTGTTCCAATAATAAAAAAAGCTATTCAGATGACAAAAAAAAATAGAAATATACAAATACTTTGGGCAAGTACTAGAGAGCCTTATAACTATATTCAAGCTAAGCAATTTGGTTGTCAAATTATTACTATGCCACCTAGTATTATCAAAAAAGTATCAAAATTTGGAAAGTCTCTAAAAAGACTTACTAAAGAAACTGTGGTAGCTTTCTTGAAAGATAGTAGAAAATCAAGATTTAAAATATAAATTTTAATTAAAATAAATTATTACAATTAAAAAATTTTACTGCTTTTCCCAGTCAAGTAATAAATTATCGAACCTGCTAATTCATGAGCTGCCAAATGAAAATATTTAATATTTGAAGGGTAACTAGCAGAATACCATTCATTAGTTTCGAATTCTTTTTCTAAATTAAAATCCACTGGATAAGCTTCAAAATTAAGATCCAACTTTTCCGCAACATTCATTGCTCTTTTCATGTGAGAAGCTGATGTTACTAATAACCAATTTTTATTTTTATTAATATCGATGAATTTTTTTGAAAACAAAAAATTTTCATAAGTATTTCTCGATTTATTTTCAAAAATAATGTTTTCAATATTTACCCCCATTCTTTTATAAAATATTTTTGCTACATCTGCTCCAGTTAGTTTTGGTTTTGAAAGTGTAGCTACTCCACCAGAAAATATTACTTTCGCATTTGGAAACTTTCTCATTAAATAAATAGATTCGGTAAGTCGATCAACATTATCATTCAAATTCATTTGATCATATTGATAAGTCAAAAATTCATTCATCCCACCGCCTAATATTAATATACCGTCTACTTCTTTATTAAAGGTCCGGGGTATGGAATATGATCCCTCTAATTTCCAAAGAAAATATTTTCCTGTAGGTAAAATAACTATAATTATGAAAAGTATAAAAATAATTAAATTTACGAATTTATGTAATCTCTTTTTTGTAAAATTAAAAATTATTCCAACAAATAATAGAAATAAAAATATATTTACTGGATTAAAATAAAACCATAACTTTTTAGAAAAATAAAAAAAATCCATAGATTCTCCTTGCGTTATATTTTGGTTGCGGGGGTAGGATTTGAACCTACGACCTTCAGGTTATGAGCCTGACGAGCTACCAGACTGCTCCACCCCGCGATAAGAATTTAAACTTTTTTAACGTTTATAGCCTGTAATTTTTCTTTTTCTTCTTTAATATCGAACTTAATTCTTTGATCCTCTTTTAAAACTCTTAATCTCGATTTTTCAAGAGCAGAAATGTGTAAAAAAATATCTCTTTCTGTCTTGTCTTCAGTAATAAAACCGTAACCTTTTTTTGAATTAAACCACTTTACTTTACCCAATGGCATTTCATCTCCTTAATTTTTAATCGAATTAAATTCGATTTCTTAATTTTAGGAGTTTTTTTACTCTTTTAATATTTTCAGTTTTTATTCTCTTTTTTTTTTCAGATGGTTTTTCGTAATTGCTTTTCATTTTTATAACTTTAAAAAAACCTTCTCTTTGAAGCTTCCTTTTTAGGACTCTTAAAGCTTGTTCAACGTTATTATCTTTTACTTCTATTTTAATAAAAAACTCCTGTTAAATTTTGAAAGGTAGTTAACATTTAAAAAAAGAATTGTCCATAACGGATTTAATATGGTCTTTTCGGAATATTACTTTCAAATTCTGATCTATATTTTTTTAATTTTTGGCTTATTGCAGGATATTTGCGACTAAGGATAGCAATAGCAAATAACGCAGAGTTTTTAGCACCTGCTTTTCCAATTGCTAAAGTTGCAACTGGAACTCCAGCCGGCATCATCACAGTAGAATAAAGACTGTCCACACCATTCGTTACACTTGGCATTGGTACTCCGAGAACGGGGATAGTTGTTAAAGCAGCAGTCACTCCGGCTAAATGAGCAGCACCTCCAGCAGCACAAATAATTACTTCATAATCTTTTTTTTCAGCTTCAGAAATAAATCTTTCTAATCTTTTTGGAGTTCTGTGAGCAGATATTACCCTTACATCATGTTTAATTCCAAATTCTTTAAACATTTCGCTACAGTGTTCCATAACATTCTTCCAATCAGATTTACTTCCCATAATTATTCCTACAATTGGTTCTTTATTCTTCATTATTAACTTCTCCCTCTTTGAGTTTTAATTTTTCTTCTTTCAGTTTTTCTTTTTTTTCTCTTTCTACTCTTCTTTTTGCTTTTGCCAAAGCCTTTTCAAAAACCTCTTGAGTGCATAAAGCCAAAATTACTGGGTCTCTTGCTTTTAAATTTGAAAAATTCCAATAACTTCTTTTCCTTATTAAAGAAACAGTACCTTTTGTGCTTCCAACCAATTTGGATATTTGTCCATCAGTCATTTCTGGATAATTTTTTACCAACCAGAGAATTGCATCTGGTCTATCTTGTCTTTTTGACAGAGGAGTATATTTTGGCTTTTTTCTCTCTTTTACTTCTACATTTTCACTTCTTTGTGTAAGTATTAAAGACTGTTCTGGATTTTTAGAACATTTGTCTATTTCATCTCTGGTAAGTTGTCCAGCAAGTATTGGGTTATAAGCTTTTATCCCCTTGGCAACATCTCCGTCAGCAATACCTTTAACCTCTAATTCATGCAAATTACAAAAATTAGCAATTTGTTTAAAAGTTAAAGTCGTATTTTCTACTAACCAAACAGCAGTAGCTTTTGGCATGAAAGGTGTTTCTGACATAGTCTAATTAATTTTTTTTTCTAAGGTTGCTAAATCTCTTATTATACTTACTAACTCTTCCCTTATCTAAAATTTTTTGGGCACCACCAGTCCAAGCAGAGTGTGACTTAGGGTCAATATCTAATTTTAAAACATCATTTTCCTTGCCCCAAGTAGACCTGGTTTCGAATTCACTACCATCAGTCATGACTACTTTTATTTTATGATAATCTGGGTGTATATTTTTCTTTTTCATGGAAAATGTTTTATATGATCTAGGTTTTTTACTCAATATTTTTTTCTAATAAATTTTTAAGCTCTTCGTGAATTTTTGAATTAGTGGCAATAATATTCTTTTTAGGGGATGCTTTTTTCTCTTTTTCTATAAAATCTACAAATCCACCGGCTTCTCTAACAATTATCAGTCCTGCAGCAATATCCCAATAATTTAGTTCTCTTTGCCAAAAGCCATCAAACCTTCCACATGCTACATTTGCCATGTCAAGAGCAGCACTGCCAAACTTACGAATAGGAATATTAATTTTTCTAGAAATATTTTCAAATTCTTTAAAAATATCATCTCTGTTTTTACTGCTTGATCTTGGTCCACCAGTAACTAGCATGGCATCACTTAACATTTTTTTATTTGAAACTCTTATTCTGGAATTATTCAAAAACGCTCCTGAACCTTTTTCAGCAAAAAACATTTCATTTTTAATTGGATCAAATATCATTCCACTTACAATCTCACCTTTTTCTTCATAACCTACTGAAATTGCAAATTGAGGTATACCGTTTAGGAAATTTGAGGTTCCATCAATTGGATCTATGATCCATCTTTTTTCATTATTATTTGCGTTAATAACTCCAGATTCTTCGCTTAAAATTCCATAATCTGGATGTGCTTTTTGGAGCTCTTCAATAATAATTTTTTCTGAACGTTTGTCTGCAGCTGAAACAAAGTCGCCTGGCCCCTTAGAAGATACTTGTAATTTTTCCAACTCCCCAAAATCTCTTATTAATGATTTAGAAGCCTTAGTACAGGCTCTATAAATGATATTCATACTTGGAGAACTTATTCTCATTAATTAACTTTTTTTACATACTCTAAAGTTCTAGTGTCTAAAATAATTTTTTCACCAGACTCAATAAAAGGTGGCACAGTTATATTTATACCATTATCTAAAGTTGCAGGCTTATAAGAAGATGCTGCTGTCTGACCTTTTACTACTGCATCAGTTACTTGAATGGTGCATTCTATATTGTTGGGCAGATCTATCGATATAGGTTTTTCATCCATAAATGTAATTACCACTTCTAGATTTTCACTTAAAAGTTTGTATTTTTCTCCTGTCAAAGATTTTGGTAAAGAAATCTGTTCAAAAGTTTTATTATCCATGAAATGGCAATTGTTTTCATCTAAATAAAGAAAATTAAATTTTTTTTCATCTAACTCTGCTTTATCAACGTTTTCACTTGACCTAAATCTTTCATTTAATTTTGTACCTTTGGTAATGCTTTTAAGTTCTACTTGATTAAAAGCGCCACCTTTTCCAGGTTTAACATGTTGAGTTTTAAGTACATTCCAATAATCATTCTTATGTTCTATTATCATTCCCGGTTTTATTTCATTTGCTAATATTTTCATTAATTAAATTTCCTTATAGCTATCTCTGGTTTTAGAGTGGGGTTATTCCAAATATAACTTGAAATTGCAATATAATTCGCACCCAAACTAATCAATTTTTTATAATTTTTATTAGTAATCCCTCCAATAACAACAATTGGTATTTTTGTTTTTTTTTTTGTTTCTTTAATAAGTTTCATTTTAGCTTTTTTTGCGTTAGGCTTTAATTTTGATTTAAAAAAAGATCCGATAGCTATATAGTTTACTTTGTATTTTATTGCTTGTTCAACTAATCTTTTTGATCCATGACAGGTTAATCCTATAATTTTTTTTTTTAATATTTTATTTGTTTGTCGATAAGAGGTATCAGATTGCCCAATATGACAACCTGCAGCTCCAATTTCTTTTGCAATATTTGGATTATCATTAACTATTAATTTTACCTTATGTCTATTTGTTATGGTTTTAATTACTTTTCCAATTTTTAAAATTTTATTTTTTGGATAATTTTTTAGTCTTAATTGAAAATAATTAACCTTTTTACATGTAAGGACTTTTTCTAATACTGAATAGAAATCAGCATTGATTTTGTTAGGTGAAATTAGATAAATAAATCTTTTCAATTTTTAAGCGGCAAATTCTTTTTCTAGATTTTCTGACCACTCAGCTTTAGAGGACATGCCATTCATTTTAGCTCTATGATTAAATACACTATGAACCATTTTCGTATCCTTCATATTCTTCGACCATATTTTAAGAGCACTTTGCTGTAAAGCTCTACCATATGAAAAAGAAATAAGAAAATTTGTATCATTAAGTTTGTTGATTTCATTTAAATTTCTAGTAGCTTCCTGTTCACTTTGTCCACCTGACAAAAAAGCTATGCCTGTTACATCAGTTGGTACGTTTTTTTTTAAACATTCAATTGTTTTTTTTGCTATTTCCTTTGAATTAGATTTATCTTTGCAATTAGATCCTGGTAAAATCATATTAGGTTTTAAAATTGTGCCTTTAAGGAAAACTTTATGAATTTCTAATTCATTATAACATTCGTTAAGTACATTTGTCGTTACCTCATAACATTTATTTATATCATGTTGTCCATCCATTAAAACTTCAGGTTCAACAATTGGAACCATTTTAGCTTCTTGAGCAAGTGCTGCATATCTAGCGAGAGCATGAGCATTAGATTTAATTGCTTGAGAAGAAGGAAACTTATCTGAAATATTGTAAACCGCTCTCCATTTTGTAAATCTTGCACCTAGTTTGTAATACTCGTTTAATCTATCTCTCAACCCATCTAAACCCTCTGTAACTTTTTCATCTTGAGATCCAGCTAAAGTTTTAGCTCCTTTGTCTACTTTAATTCCTGGTATAGAATTACTTTTCATAATTAGCTCTGGGATAGAAATTCCCTGTGAACTTTTTTGCTTCAAAGTTTCTTCAAAGAGAATAACCCCTCCAATATAATTTTTCATAGCATCTGAACTAAATAACGTTTCTCGAAAATTAAGTCTATTTTCTGGAGTCGAGTCAACGTTGACGCTTTTTAATCTTTTTTCCATAGTACCAGTGCTTTCATCAGCAGCTAAAATTCCCTTGCCTTTTGCTACCATTTTTTTTGCGATTTCTTCTAGTGTCATAAGCGATATTTATTTTAAAACACTTAGACCAGGCAAGTCTTTTCCCTCTAAATATTCCAAGAAAGCCCCTCCAGCTGTTGATAAGTGCGTAAAGGATAAATTTAATTTACTTTTATTTATTGCAGCAATGGTATCCCCGCCACCTAGAATTGATATTAAAGAATTATTAACTGTATTGTCAGATATTTTTTTTGCTATTGAATTTGTACCTTCGGAAAAATTTTTATTTTCAAAATATCCGATTGGACCATTCCAGAAAACAGTTTTAGATTGATCTATAATATTTTTGATTAATTTAATTGTTTTTGAACCAGCATCTAAAATTATTTCATCACTATTAATTTCATTTTTTTCTCTATTTTCAGCTTTTCCTTCGAAACTTTTTGATATTTTGTAATCTTCTGGAATTACAATATTGCAGTTATTCTTTTCTGCCTCGGAGTATATTTTATATATTATATCGCTAGACTTTTCTTCAACAAGGGATTTGCCAACTTCAAAACCTCTATATGCTAAAAAATTGTTTGCCATAGCTCCAACTATAACGATATTTTCTACATTTTTAATCAAACTCAATATCACATTAATTTTTGAGGATATTTTTGAACCCCCTATAATGCATGTAACTGGAGATTTTTTTTCTTTTAAAATTAAATTTATAGTATCAATTTCTTTTTTTAAAAGCGGACCTGCATAGCAGTCTTTTAAAAAATGTGTTATTTTGTGAATTGATGCCTGTTTTCTGTGAGAGCAAGAAAAAGCATCATTGATATATATATCTCCAAGTTCTGAGAGTTGCTTAGAAAATTTATCATCATTTTCATTTTCTCCTGGAAAAAACCTTATATTTTCTAAAAAAAGAATTTCACCTTGTTTTAAATTTAGACTTTTAGACTTCGCTTTTTCATCTATATTGTCAGCATAAAAAAAAATTTTAGTTCCAATTTTTTTTTTTAAGAATTCAAAAATAGGCATAAGAGAAAATTTATTATCTTTTTTGCCCTCTGGCCTACCTAGATGAGAAACAAGAACTATCTTAGCATTTTTTTTAATTAATTTTTCTACAAAGGGAATTACACTTAAAATTCTAGATGGATCTGAAATTTTTTCATTTTCAATTGGAACATTAAAATCTACTCTTAAAATGATTCTTTTGTCTTCAATGTCAAGGTTTTTTGGAAAAAATTTCATTTGTTTTTAATGAATTATTTTTTAAGCAATGTTCTGGCAAATTCTACAACTTTATCACTATTTAGATCAAAGTGATTGTATATTTCATTGTAGGGAGCGCTTTTACCAAAATTTTCAAGACCAATTGAAACTCCATTATTATGAATATATTTTGCCCAACCTTTTACACTACCTGCTTCAATAGAAATTCTTGAACATGATTTTGTTTCTAGGATTTTTTCTTGATAATCTTTATCTTGTTTATCAAAAAGTTCTTGGCAAGGCATTGATATAACTTTTGTATCAATTTGCTCCTCTTTTAATTTTTTTTGTGCCTCCATAGCAATTTCAACCTCAGAACCAGAGGCAATTAATATTAATTTATAATCGTGAGATGTAATATTAAGTTCATAGGCTCCAAAACTACATTTGTTTTTTTCAGACACATTTTTACTTACGTAAGGAAGTTTTTGCCTAGATAAAGTTATAGCGCTTGGATTATTTTTACTTTTTAAAGCTATCTCCCAACATTCTAAAGTTTCATTTATATCAGCTGGGCGAAAAACATTTAAATTCGGTATAGCTCTGAGGCCTGTAAGTTGCTCAATAGGTTGATGAGTAGGTCCATCTTCTCCTAGACCGATGGAGTCATGAGAAAATATATATATTACTCTTAGACCCATCAACGCTGATAGTCTAATAGAAGGTTTGCAATAATCAGAAAAAATTAAAAAAGTTCCTCCATAAGGTATCAACCCGCCATATAATGCTAGACCGTTCATTATAGATGCCATGCCGTGTTCTCTAACACCGTAATGGATATAGTTACCATTAAAATTCTTTGAAGAAATAACATTAGAATTTTTAGTTTTAGTGTTATTTGATCCGCTTAAATCCGCTGATCCTCCAATCAGTTCAGGTAAAAAACTAGACAATTTCTCAATTACTGCTGACGAACACTGTCTCGTTGCCATTTCTGGTTTAGAACTAAAGTTTTTTGTTTTTTCTTCTTTTATAATCTTCTCAAGATTTTCGACATTAAATTCTTTAATCATTTTTTCCAATTCTCCCTTAATTTTTGGACTTATTTTAGCGAAAGTTTCTTCCCAATCTCTCTCGATTGACTCACCTTTTTTTCCAATCTTCCTCCATTCTTCTAAAATTTCTTTTGGTATTTCAAAAGAATCCCACCTCCAATTCAATTTTTTTCTTACTAGTTCAATTTCTTCCTCACCTAAAGGAGAACCATGAGATGACGCTTTTCCAGACTTGTTAGGCGAACCATATCCAATTATAGTTTTACAAGATATTAAATTCGGCTTATTTGATCTTGATGCTTTTTTAATTGCATTTGAAATTTGTTTTTCATTATGGCCATTTATCTCTTGAAAGTTCCATCCATAACCTTCAAACCTTTTTTTAAAGTTATCTGAAACGCTTAAAGAGGTAGATCCGTCTATGGAAATTTTATTGTTATCAAAAAGAACGATTAAGTTTTTAAGTTTAAGATGACCAGCTAAACTCATTACTTCATGACTTACACCTTCCATCAAATCACCGTCACTGGCAATAACATATGTTTTATGATTAATAATTTTAGTTCCAAATTTTTTTTTGAAAATTTCTTCCCCAATAGCAATACCAACAGAATTCCCTAGACCTTGTCCAAGTGGACCAGTTGTAGTTTCTATTCCTGAATTTTTTTCGTACTCTGGGTGACCAGCACAAATAGAGTCGAGTTGTCTAAAATTTTTAATATCATTCAATGAAACACTTTTATATCCAGTTAAATAAAGCAAAGAATATAAAAGCATTGAACCATGACCTGCTGATAAAATAAATCTATCTCTATTAATCCACCCAGGGTTTTTAGGATTAAACCTCAGGTGGTATTTAAAAAGTACTGACGCCACATCAGCCATACCCATAGGCATGCCAGGATGTCCTGACTTTGCTTTTTGCACAGCATCAACTGATAAAAATCTAATTGCGTTTGCTAATTGCTTTAATTTTATAGTCACTTTCAGATTACCTATATAGACTTAAAGTCTCTATATCAATATTATGGTATAAAATAAATAAATGAATTATTTAGAAGATAAAGAAAAAAAATTAAATAATCTAATTGATAGATTAAGCATTTTGTCTAGCAGTTATTCACAGTCGACAAACAACGCAGAAAAAATTAAAATTGAAAAAAATCAATTAGAGGGTGAAAAAAAAGAATTAGAGAATAAACACACTAAGCTTTTGAGGGAACATAAATATTTAAAAAACAAAATAATTAAATTACAAGAGGAAGCAAACAAAAAAACTGAGAAGGAAGAACAATTTAGTCAGGAAATAGAGGATTTAAACCAAGAAACTGAGGAACTGGTTGAGGAAATAGAAAAATGGCAAACGTAAATATAAAATTTAACAATAAAGATTATTTGCTTTCTTGTGACGAAGGGCAGGAGGAGTCTTTAAAGAAATTAACTGTCTTTCTTGATAAAAAGTACAAAGAATTAAAAGATAGACTTGGAAATATAGGTGAAAATAAACTTTTATTGATAACAACAATACAATTAATAGATGAATATTTTGATCTTAAAAATAGAGTTAACTCACAAAAAACAAAATTAGATGAACTATCTAAAAAATTTATAGAATTAAAATCCTTAGCAATTTCTTACAAAGAAAAAAAAGATCTTGAAATTGATAACTTAAACTCTGAAATTGAAAGTTTTAAAAAAACTATAGAGGAGAGCTCCAATTTGTACGAGACAATGTTAGATAGAACCACAAAGTCTCTTGAGCAAATAATCGAGAAAACTGAATCTAAGTCTAAAATTCAGTAAATGCCAACTAAACAACAACTTAGAAATATTTATTCCAGAGAAAGAAAAAAAAAATATTTTGAAATTGATCAAAATTTTTTTAAGCCCTTAATTAATTTATTAAATAAACTACAACAAAAAAAAAATGTTTTTTTATCATTATATTACCCCTCAAATTATGAAGTAAATACCTTAAAAATACTCAAACTATTGAAAGGAAAAAAAAATATAAAAGTTCTTCTACCGGTTATTAGATCAAACAATAAAATGACTTTTACCAAATGGGATACTTTAGATGTTTTGAAAATAAACAGATTTGGAATACTTGAGCCAATCAATAAAAAAAAATCTTATATACCTAACGTAGCATTAGTGCCTCTTTTAGCTTACGATAAAAACAATTTTAGACTTGGATACGGAAAAGGATATTATGACAGGTTTTTTAATAAATATTTATCTTCAAATAAAGACATTCTTACCATTGGAGTTGCTTTTTCGTTTCAAAAATACAATAAACTTCCAACATCAAACTTTGATGTAAAACTAGATTATATATTAACTGAGAAAGGCATTATTTAAAGAAAATGAATATCTTAATTTTAGGCGATGTATTTGGCCCACCTGGAAGAAAGGCAATATCAGAAAAATTACCAGATTTAATAAAGAAAAAAAAAGCAGATTTCGTAATAATTAACGGGGAAAATTCCGGTGATGCTGGTGTAGGTATAACTAAAGCAATTGCTGAGGAATTTTTTAAAGTTGGAGCAGACGTAATTACCTCAGGCAATCATATTTGGGATGAAAAAGAAGCTGCAGAATTTATTACATCTGAAAAAAGATTATTGCGACCTATTAATTTACCTGAAGGCTCTCCAGGAAATGGCTTTGGTATTTTTAAGTCAAAAAATAATAAACGAGTAGCTGTTGTAAATTTAATGGGAAATATTTTTATGAAAAAATGCGACGATGTATTCAAAGCAGCAAATAATTTTATTAAAAAAGTAAAATTAAAAAAAGACGCTGATTTTATAGCAGTAGATGTACACGCAGAAATAACCAGTGAAAAAATGGCTATGGGGTATTTGTTTGATGGTAAAGCAACAATAGTTGTTGGCACACATACTCATGTTCCAACTTCAGACCATATAATAATGGATAAAGGAACAGCATATCAAACAGATTTAGGTATGTGTGGAGATTATAAATCTGTAATCGGAATGAATAGAGACAACTCTTTAAAAAAATTTTTAAAAGATCCATCTGCTGTGAGACATTTTCCTGCAAAGGGATCTGCTACTATTTCAGGATTGTTTGTTTCTGCGTCGGACGAAACTGGCTTAGCATTGAAAATTCAACCAATTATTTTAGGTGGCTCTTTAGAGGAGAGAATATAATAAATGGCAGGTCATTCACATTGGGCAGGTATCAAACATAAAAAAGGACGACAGGATAAACAAAGGTCAAATCTTTTTTCAAAACTATCAAGAGAAATAACGGTTGCAGCAAAACTTGGAGCTAAAGATCCTAGTTCAAATCCTAGATTGAGATCTGCGATACAAGCTGCAAAACAATATAATATGCCAAAAGACAATATAGAAAGAGCTATTTATAAATCTGAACTTAATTTAAACGAAAGTTATGAAAATTTAAGGTATGAGGGTTTTGGACCATTTAACGTTGCTTTCATAATAGAAACCTTGACTAATAATAAAAACAGAACCGCCTCTAATATTAGAACAGTCTTACAAAAAAATGGTGGCAGGTTAGGAGAACATGGTTCAACAGCTCACCTATTTCAACATTGCGGTGTTATTCATGTTTCAAAAAAAGAATTTACAGATGAAAAAATTTTAGAAATGGCTATCAACGCAGGGGCAATGGATTGTAAAAGCAATTCAGATCACCACGAAATTATATCAAAGAAAAATGACTTTAATAAAGTTAAGAGTATAATAGAAAAAAAAGTACAAACTCTTCAATATTTTGGGATACAATGGATACCTTATAATTATTTAGACACACCTGAAGAAGAAAACAAAAAAATTGTTAAAATTTTGGAATTATTAGATGATGATGATGACATTCAAAGAATATTCACAAACTGTAAAGTTCACTTATGAAAATTATTGGTATTGACCCTGGACTAAATGGGGCTATCGCTGTTTTGGAGAACAACAAAGTAAAAGAAATTTTTGATGTTCCAGTCATGCCTGAAGGAAAAAAAAACAAAAGACAATTAAATAGTGCGCAGCTAGTTAAAATGTTAAAAGATATTTCTTATAATAAAGAAGAAACTGTAGTTGTTGTTGAAAATGTGAGCGCTATGCCTGGTCAAGGTGTAACAAGCATGTTTAATTTTGGTCAAACCTTTGGAGCTATAAAAGGAATTTGTGCAGCTTTAGGACTACCTATTTTTTTTGTTAGACCAGCAAAATGGAAAAAACATTTTGATTTAATTAATTCTTCTAAAGATGCCAGCAGGACAAAAGCCATAGAAATGTATCCCTCTATATCTGACCAACTGTCAAAAAAAAAAGACGTTAATAAGTCTGATGCTATACTAATTGCAAGATTCTATAGTGAAACAAGGCTTAAAGAGGACTAAAACAAACTTAATTTAAAAAAAGTTTTATATTTTAAGGTCAAATTCATGACACATTCTAAAAGTATTGAATTGTGATGGAACAAGAAATAGCAACTCAAGTTGTTGGCTTAGGGGGCGCAAATGATTTTACCTTATGGCAACTTTTCAAGAGAGCAGATTTTGTTGTTAAATCTGTTATTATCATACTTATAGCAAGCTCAATCTATTCTTGGGCATTAATATTTGACAAGTACAGAATGTTTAAAAAAATTAATGAATCATCTCTAAAATTTGAAGACAAGTTTTGGAAATCTAAATCTGCAGAAAGTTTTAGTAAAACACTTCCTGCTAAGTCCGATGATCCCATAACTCAAATATTTTTGACAGCTATGACTGAACTTGTAAAAACAAGATCAAAATCATCTGCGGTTCAAGCAGCAAGAGTTGAGAGAGTTTTAGAAATATCAACTGATAATCAAATTAAAAATATAGAAAAAAATTTTACGTTTTTGGCTACAGTCGGAGCAACAGCACCTTTTATTGGATTATTTGGAACGGTTTGGGGAATAATGAATTCATTTCAATCAATAGCAATTTCCAGAAATACAAGTTTAGCAATTGTTGCCCCAGGAATAGCCGAGGCTTTATTTGCAACAGCTCTTGGTTTGCTTGCAGCAATCCCTGCTGTAATAGCTTACAACAAGTTTAATAGTGATTCCAAAAGATACATAGCAAGAATTGATAATTTTTGTAAAAGATTTTTATCTATAATTTAATATTATGGCATTCAAATTTAATCGTTCTAGAAATGAACCAATGAGTGAAATAAACGTAACTCCTTTCGTAGATGTTATGTTAGTTCTTTTAATAATATTTATGGTTACAGCTCCTTTGCTTACAGTTGGTGTTCAAGTTGATTTACCAGAGTCTGCAGCAGACTCTTTGCCTGATGATCAAGAACCATTAACAATTACAATAAATTCTAAAGGTGAAATTTTTATTCAAGAACATCAAGTTACTTTTAAAAAAATTGTGCCTAAACTTTTAGCGATTGCAAAAAATAGAACTGATACAAGAATATATGTTAGAGGCGATAAAACTATAAATTATGGAAGAGTTTTAGAGGTCATGGGGACTTTATCCGGGGCTGGTTTTTCTAAAGTGGCATTGATATCAGAGCCTTACAAAAGTTAAATGAAAAATGATAAGAAGCTTAATATACTCAATATCTTTTCATGCACTTATAATCTTACTTACTATTTTAAGCTTACCTTTCATGCTTAGACAGCCAATAGATTTACCTCCAATAATTTCCGTAGATTTCATTCAAATCTCAGATAAAACAAATATACCTTATGCCCCCAAAGCAAGAAAAGTTATTGAAAAAGTAAAAGAGGAAGAAAAAAGAGTAGTCTCAGAACAAGCACCTCCTTCAGCAAAAGCAAAAGAAAAACCTGATAGAATTCCTATGCCAGATGAAAAAAAAGAGGAAAAGCAATTGGTAAAAAAAAAACAAAATCCTGAGGAAGTAGAGCCTAAAATAAGACAATCATCTGAATTTGAAAAAAAAGAAATTATAGACACCAATCAGATTGCAGCATTAATTGATAAGGCTAAGCAAGAAGAGGCTTTAACTGAAAAAACATCTAGTAAACTAACTCAAAGCAGTGTTAAAAATTCTTTTGCTACTGGACTTACTTTGTCACAAGAAGATGCTCTAAGAGCCCAAATATTTGGTTGTTGGAGCATTCCTTTGGGATTACCGTATGATGACAATCTTTTAGTTAGAATAAAACTTAAATTGAAGAAAGATGGAACTATAATGAAATCTGAAATTTTAGATCATGAAAGAATGAATAGACCAGATCAAAAGTTTTATAAGATTTTGGCAGAAAGTGCTTTAAGAGCGGTTAGAATTTGTCAACCACTCAAAGTACCTACAACTGGTTATGAGAAATGGAAAGATTTACAACTTAATTTCAATCCAACAGAAATGCTTAAGGGTTAAATATGTATAAATTAATCTTTATAACTCTAATTCTATTTTTCAATACTACATTTGCTAATAGTTTGATAAAAGTAGATATAACAAGGGGAAATCTAGATCCTTTACCTATAGCTGTCTCACCACTTCATGTTGACCCAAAATCTGAAAATCAAGAAAACGTTAAAGTAAAAGAATTAGGAGATAAAATTTCTAAAATTATAGAGAATAATTTTAGATCTACTGGACTATTTAATCCACTAGCTAAGGATGCATTTGTACAAAAACCTGACATTGCGCATCTAAAACCAAGGTTTGAGGACTGGAGATTAATTAAAGCGCAAGCTTTAGTGACAGGTAAAATTATAGTTAAAGATGAAAAATTGAAAGTAGAGTTTAGGCTTTGGGATTTAACAGCTTCTAAAGAAATGATTGCTTTAGCTTTCACTACAACACCTAGTAATTGGCGTAGAGTAGCTCACATTATATCTGATAAAATTTATCAAAGGTTAACTGGAGAAGACGGATATTTTGATACAAGAATAATATATGTGGCTGAGAGTGGACCAAAAGATAGACGAACAAAAAAATTAGCAATTATGGATCAAGACGGAGCTAACACAAAATACCTAACTCTTGGAAATGAATTAGTTTTAACCCCAAGATTTAATCCAGCAAATCAGCTGGTAACATATTTGTCCTATTTTAGAAATCTTCCAAGAGTATATTTATTGGACATTGAAACTGGAGTACAAGAAGTAGTGGGTAATTTTCCGGGTATGACTTTTGCTCCAAGATTTTCTCCTGATGGAAAAAAAATAATAATGAGTTTTGCCAAAGATGGAAATTCAGATATTTATACAATGGATCTTGAATCAAGAGTTGTAGAAAGAATTACTGACCATTCTTCTATAGATACTTCGCCATCATATTCCCCGGATGGAAAATATATAGCTTTTAATTCAGACCGTAGCGGACTTCAGCAAATATATGTTATGAAAAGCGATGGGACCAATGTTAAAAGAGTTACTTTCGGAAATGGTTTATACGGAACCCCAGTGTGGTCTCCTCGAGGAGATTTAATTGCTTTTACAAAAGTTAGGAAAGGCAGATTTTATATCGGAGTTATGAGAGTTGATGGAACAGGTGAGAGATTATTAACTGAAAATTTTTATCAAGAAGCTCCTTCTTGGTCACCTAATGGAAGGGTTTTAGTATTTTACAGAGAAACGAAGTCTGGTGCAAAAGGGGAGGGATTCTCAGCCAAATTATGGTCTATTGATATTACTGGCTATAATGAGAGGAAAATAAAGACAGAAACCGATGCTTCTGACCCATCCTGGTCCTCATTGCTCTCAAAGTGAGGATATTATTATGTAATTTACACTTGAATAATCTAATATAATTTGAAATATTCCAGCAACTTAAACCATAAGGTGAAAATATGAAATTTAAAATTAATTTAAGAACAGTAATTCTAGTGTTGTTAGCTTCTTTCGCGTTAAGTGCTTGTGCTACGCAAAAAAAAGCTGGCATGGAAGGCGATGTTTACACTGGAAGTGAAACTGTAAAATACTTAGCAAGTGGTGTTCCAGACAGAGTTTTCTTTGCTACTAACAAATCAAGTTTAACAACAAAATCTAGAGATACATTAAGAAAGCAAGCAACGTACTTAAGAAAGAACAAAAATCTTAATATTACTATAGAAGGTCACGCTGATGAGAGAGGCACTAGAGAATACAACTTAGCATTAGGTGAGCGAAGAGCTAACGCTGCTAAAGATTATCTGATGACCTATGGTGTTTCAGGAAACAGAATATCTGTAATTAGTTATGGAAAAGAAAAACCTGTTAATACAGCTTCTACTCCATTAGCTTGGTCTCAAAACAGAAGATCTGTTACTGTAAAAGTTAATTAAAAATAGTAGAATTTACTAAAATTTAAGACCCTTTAGCTAAAACTGAAGGGTCTTTTTTTTGCCATTATCTATAACTAAAGAAAGAACAATGAAAGTACTTAAGTTTTTAAATATAAATTTGCTCCTGGCATTTTTGATTTTGACTTTCATAAATACTAAAGTGAATTCAGAAGAAGAACAAATGGACTCTATTGTTAATCAAATTCAAATTATTACAAAAGATTTAAAAACTTTAGAAAAAGCTGTTTATAAATCTTCTGACGTAACCTCAACCTTTTCTGCAGATAGTCTAAACGAAGATGTTTTAACTAAACACTTGCTAAAATTAAATGAAATAGAAAATCAATTTAGAGAATTAACTAATAGGTTTGAGGAAGTTAATTTTAAGTTAGACAAACTTTCAAACAGAGTAACAAAAATTCAATCAGATACTCAGTTAAGAATTACTGACCTAGAGAAAAGTGGTTCAAATAATATTAATCAAGAAAATAAAAAAAATGTTAATTTACCAGGAACAGATAAGCCACAAGACTTCGGTGCAGCTCCAGGGTATAAAAAAACTTCAAGCTTACCTGAAACACAACAAACACAATCAATCGAAACAGCAGGAACAGTAATTACTGAAAAACCAGAGACAGCCGAGTCACTATTGCCTGATAAACCAGCCGCAGAACAATATGAGTTTGCTGTAAGTTTTATGAAAATTGGCGACTATGAAACTGCTGAGTTTGCTTTAAAAGAATTTATTGATAAAAATAAGGATCATGATTTAGCTGGTAACGCGCAGTATTGGTATGGAGAGACATTTAGAATCAGACAGCTTTATTCTGATGCAGCATCCGCATACTTGGATGGATATCAAAATTATCCAAAAAGTAAAAAAGCTCCTGATAATCTTTTAAAACTTGGTATTACTATGGTTCAACTAGGGGAAAAAGATCAAGGATGCGCAATGATAAATGGAATTAAAAAACAGTATCCAAAAGCTAGTAAGTCTGTGCTACAAAAAGCTCAATATGAGCAAAAAAAATTCAAATGTGCAAAGTCTTAAAAACACACTTAAAAAGAATAAAAAAATTCAAGAAATTTACTTAAATTTTAAAACAAATTTAAAAAAATTTACCAAAAACAAAAGATTTATTGTGGCAATATCTGGCGGTCCAGATAGCCTAGCGCTTGCTGCATTAAGCAAGTTATATCAATTGGACCACAAAACAAAAGTCTTTTTTGTTTTAATAGATCATGGAATTAGAAAAAACTCAAATAAGGAAGCCAAACAAGTAAAAAAAATTTTAAATAAAAAAAAAATAATTTTAAATGTGATTAGAAATGATAAAAAAATCATAAGAAACATTCAAAATGAAGCAAGAAATATAAGGTACAGTCTACTTTTAAAGTACTCTAAAAAAAATAAAGCTAATTACATTTTAACCGGTCATCATAGTGATGATCAGATAGAAACTTTTTTTATAAGACTTTCTAGAGGTAGCGGAATTCAAGGCCTGTCATCTATGAAAAAAATTACAAAATTAAGCAAAGATATTAAATTAATAAGACCACTCTTGGATTGTAAAAAAAAAGATTTAGTTTTTATCGCTAAAAAATCTTTTGGAAGTTATATCAAAGATCCTAGCAATACAGATAAAAAGTTTCTTCGAGTAAAAATTAGATCTTTAAAAAAAAATTTGGAAAAAAGCGGGATTTATCATGATCAAATTATAAAATCTATAAACAATCTTGCTTCTACCAGAGACATATTAAATGAATATTTAGAAAAAGTTTCATTAAAATATGTAAAAAGAAAAAAAAATGAAACTTTGATAAATATAAAAAAACTTTATTTTGAGTCAAAAGAAGTAAAACTAAAAGTTTTAAGCCATGAAATAAAAGATTTTTCTGAATCATATTATCCACCTAGATCAAAAAAAGTTCTTTATGCATTAAAAAAAATCGAATCTCTTGACAGAGTGAAATTAACTCTCGGTGGGTGTTTTTTAGAAAAAAGAGGTGACTTTTTGTCCATTAAAAAAGAGATATAAAGCTAAAAAACAATAATATCGTTACAATTTTACTAATTTGCCTTATTTACAATAGAATGTGCTTTTATTAATACTTGTTATTAAATTAAAAATACCTATTTATTATAATATGAATTTAAAAAATTTAGCAATGTGGGCAATGATAGTTCTCCTATCCGTAGGGCTATTCAATTTATTTCAAAACCCTGAAAGAGCAAATGTCTCAAAAGATAAAATTGCATTTTCTCAATTTTTATCTGAGGTAGAAGCAGGAAGAGTTGTTGAGGTAGAAATTCAAGGCAACAATATTAACGGCCAATTATCGGATGGATCAAATTTTAATACATTTTCACCTAACTATCCAAACCTAGTTGAAAAATTATCCGAAAAAGGAGTCAGTATTGTAGCTACTCCACTTGAGGATAAAATGCCTTCATTACTAGGTATATTATTATCTTGGTTCCCGATGTTATTGCTCATTGGAGTTTGGGTATTTTTTATGAGACAGATGCAAGGTGGAAAAGGCGGAGCTATGGGTTTTGGAAGATCAAAAGCAAAACTATTAACTGAAGCTCAAGGTAAAGTTACATTTAATGATGTAGCTGGAGTTGAGGAAGCAAAACAAGAAGTTGAAGAAATTGTTGAATTTTTAAAAGATCCTAAAAAATTTAGTAGGCTTGGAGGTAAAATTCCAAAAGGCGCATTATTAATTGGTCCTCCGGGTACAGGAAAAACTTTACTGGCTAGAGCAATTGCTGGAGAAGCAAATGTACCTTTCTTTTCTATATCTGGATCAGATTTTGTTGAAATGTTCGTGGGTGTTGGAGCATCTAGAGTTAGAGACATGTTTGAACAAGGAAAAAAACACGCTCCTTGTATAATTTTTGTAGATGAAATTGATGCTGTTGGTAGAAGCAGAGGCGCTGGTTTAGGCGGAGGTAACGATGAAAGAGAACAAACACTTAACCAGCTTTTAGTGGAAATGGATGGATTTGATACTAATGAAGGAATAATTTTGATAGCAGCAACTAATAGACCTGATGTGTTGGACCCAGCTCTTTTAAGACCAGGAAGATTTGACAGACAAGTTGTTGTACCTAATCCAGATATTATTGGCAGAGAAGCAATTCTTAAAGTACACGTTAAAAAAATTAGCACTGGCCCAGATGTAAAATTAAGAACTATAGCTAGAGGTACACCTGGATTCTCAGGAGCAGACTTAGCAAACTTAATAAATGAATCAGCACTATTAGCGGCAAGAAAAAACAAAAGAGTAGTTACAATGTCAGATATTGAAGAGGCTAAAGATAAAGTAATGATGGGAGCAGAAAGAAGATCTATGGTAATGAGTGAAGATGAAAAGAAACTTACTGCTTATCATGAAAGCGGTCACGCAATTGTAGCTCTTAATGAAAAAGTATCTGATCCTATACATAAAGCCACTATAATACCTAGAGGTAGAGCGTTAGGTATGGTAATGAGATTACCTGAGAGAGACCAGTTATCAGTTACAAGAGAAAAAATGTACTCAGATATAGCTGTTGCTATGGGAGGAAGGATAGCAGAGGAATTAATTTTTGGTTATGAAAAAATTACATCTGGAGCTTCATCTGATATTGATATGGCAACTAAAATGGCAAAAAACATGGTTACAAGATATGGAATGAGTAAAGATTTAGGAACCGTAGCTTATGGCGAAAATGAAGATGAAGTTTTTCTTGGAAGACAGATTGCAAGACAACAACACATGTCCGAAGAAACTGCTAAAAAAGTTGACTCTGAAGTGAAAAAAATTGTTGATACAGGTTATGATAGAGCTAAACAAGTTCTAACAGAAAAGATTGATGATCTTCATAAATTAGCTAAAGCTCTTCTGGTATATGAGACGTTATCTGGCGACGAAATAAGAGATCTAATTTTAAAAAATATTAAACCTACAAGATCATTTAAAGACGACAGTGAAAGTGACGATAAAGAATCATCAGCTCTAGATTCATTAGGTCTTAAACCCAAACCAGCAGTTTAAAATAGCCCTGCATGAATAAATATTACACAAGAGCGTGTAATTTTTATTACGGGAAAAATGCTGCTAAATTAATAAAAAAAAAACTTGCCTTGCCTCTTTGTGGCGATAAAAATATAGCATTCGATAAGATTGAAATTTTTAAAAGAAATAAACATAATACTCTTTCAAAAATTATTAGTTTTAAAAAAATTAAATCTTTAGCTCCTCTTTGTAAAAGCAAAGTAAAAAAAGATTTAAAAAAAATAACTTTAAAAAGAAAAAATTTTCTTAACAATGTTGATTTTAATAAACCTACGATAATGGGAATTTTAAATTTAACACCTGATAGTTTTTCTGATGGAGGAAAGTTTAATAATGAAAAAAAATCCTACCTACATATAAGCAATATGATTAAAGCGGGTGCAAAAATTATTGACGTTGGTGGGGAGTCTACCAGACCGGGTTCGAAAACTATCCCTGTGAAATCAGAATGGAAAAGAATAGAAAAAGTAATAAAAAATTTTAAAAAAAGACATAAAAATATTTGTCTATCTTTAGATACAAGAAAATCAGAAATTATGCTTAAAGGAGTTAAATCTGGAGTAAATTTAATAAATGATGTTTCTGGATTTAATTATGATGAAACTTCTTTAATTAAATTAAAAAAATTTAATATTTCTAAAGTAATACATCACATGCAAGGAACACCTAATACTATGCAAAAAAATCCTAAATACAAAAATGTTTTGCTAGATATCTATGATTTTTTTGAAAAAGTAATTAAAAAGATTAATAATAGGAAGATAGTTTTAGATCCTGGAATTGGTTTTGGTAAAGATCTGAAACATAATTTGACTTTAATTTCTAAGATATCTTTGTTTCATAGTCTAGGATTTCCAATATTGATCGGAACATCTAGAAAAAGATTTATTGCTCAAATATCAGGAGAATATGATAGTGAGGAGAGAATTGGGGGAACTTTGGCATCTGTATTATTTTTATTATCTCAAGGTGTACAAATTTTTAGAGTACACAACGTTAAAGAAGTCAATCAAGGAATATTAGTATTTAAAGAAATATTGGCAAATTTTAAAAATTAATGAAAAATAAATATTTTGGAACTGACGGAATAAGAGGTACAGTTAACCAAGGAAATATTACTGGAGAAAAATTTTTTAAATTTGGTTTAGCTTCCGGAACTTATTTTAAAAATCAAAAAAAAACTAAACAAATTGCAATAATAGCAAAAGACACAAGACTCTCAGGTTACACTCTAGAACCAGCTTTAGTATCAGGACTAGTGTCAGGTGGAATGCACGTTTTTACTTTAGGTCCTTTACCTACTAACGGATTAGCAATGTTAACAAAATCTATGAGAGCAAATATGGGTATAATGATTACCGCATCTCACAATCCTTATTTTGATAATGGTTTAAAATTATTCGGGCCTGACGGTATGAAATTATCCGACAAAATAGAAAAAAAAATTGAAAAATTAATTGATGCTAAAAATACAAAACAACTCACTAACCCAAAGTTACTAGGTAGAGTTAAACGTTTAGAAGATGGAAATGACAGGTACATTAAAATATTAAAGAATAATTTTCCAAATAATTTTCACTTAAAAGGCACTAAGATAGTTTTAGATTGTGCAAATGGAGCTTGCTATAAAGCTGCCCCGAAATTATTAAAAGAACTTGGTGCTAAAGTAGTTTCCATAGGGGTAAAACCAGATGGTTTTAATATCAACGAAAAATGTGGATCAACTTATCCATCTAAAATTAGATCAGCTGTAAAGAAATATAGAGCTAATGTTGGCATATCTTTTGATGGGGATGCAGATAGAATAATTATGTGTGATGAAAAAGGTAAAATTGTTGATGGCGACCAGATCATAGCCATGCTTGCTAGAAGATGGAAGTCAAAAAAAATATTAAAAGGAGGGGTTGTCGGAACTCTGATGTCGAATTACGGATTGGAAAAATTTTTAAGTAATGAAAATATAAGATTTTCTAGATCAAAAGTAGGTGACAGATATGTTAAAGAAAGAATGAAGAAATTAAATTTTAATCTTGGCGGAGAGCAATCAGGTCACATAATCTTAGGAAAATTTGCAACAACAGGAGATGGTTTATTAGTAGCATTAGAAGTTTTATTTTCTTTAAGGAAAGGTAAAAAAGCTAGCAAACTGCTAAATGTTTTTAAACCTTTGCCTCAAATATTAGATAACGTTGATGTTAATAACAAAAATATAATTAATAAAAAAAAATGTATAAATGCTATCAAAAAAGCTAATAAACTTATGGGAAAAAAAGGAAGAATCTTAGTTAGAAAATCTGGCACAGAACCAAAAATTAGGATCATGGCTGAGTCTTATGACAAGAGTTTAATTTTAAAATGCATAAAAATAATTAAAAGGTCAATAAAGTAAATTGAAACCTAAATCTAAAATCTTAATAATTGCTGGATCAGATTCATCTGGAGGAGCAGGAATTCAAGCAGACATTAAAACAGTTACTGCATTAGGTGGCTATGCTATGACTGCAGTTACTGCGATAACATCTCAAAACACAACAGGTGTGACTTCAGTAGTTCCAGTAAATTCAAAAGAAATAGGAAAACAAATATTATTTACATGCAAAGATATAAAACCTGACGCTATCAAAATTGGAATGTTGCATTCATCTAAAGTTATTTTGTCAGTAATAAAATCATTAAAAAAAGTTAAAACAAAAAAAATTATTTTAGATCCTGTTATGATTGCTAAAGGAGGATTTAAATTGATTAACGATAGAGCGATAAAAACTTTAAAGGAAAAATTAATACAGAAAGCTTATCTGATAACTCCAAATATTCCTGAGGCTGAAGTTTTAACAAAAATAAAGATTAAAAATTTGGAAGACATGATTTGTGCTGCCAATATTTTGCTTAAATTTGGAGTTAAAAATGTTTTATTAAAAGGCGGTCACAGTAATTCAAAAATTATGAAAGATGTTTTTTTAAGTAAAAAACAATTAAAAATTTTTAAAAACAAAAGAATTAAAACAAAAAATACACATGGAACTGGTTGCACTTTATCTAGTGCAATTGCAACTTTTTTTGGGTGTGGAAAAAATCTAAATAAATCCTGTGAGCTTGGAATTAAATATGTTAATCAATGTATTAGATCAAACCTTAATTATGGAAAAGGTCATGGACCAATCAATCATTTAAGTTCTTTTAAAATAGATAGGAAATTTAAATAATGAAAAATGTAGTTGTGGTAGGCTCGCAGTGGGGTGATGAAGGAAAAGGAAAAATTGTTGATTGGCTTTCAAGGGAGGCAGACATAGTTGTTCGTTTTCAAGGTGGTCATAATGCTGGTCACACTCTTGTAATTGATGGAGTAACTTATAAACTTAGACTTCTTCCCTCAGGAATAGTTAGAAAAAATAAAATTTCAATAATTGGAAATGGTGTCGTAATAGATCCTTGGGCACTTCTAGACGAAATAAAAGAGATTAATTCTAAAGGTATTAATGTGGATAAAAACAACTTAATCATCTCAGAGTCCGCAAATCTTATCTTACCTTTTCATAAGGAAATGGATGAAATAAGAGAGGATGCGGCTGGAAAGGCTAAAATTGGAACAACCAGAAGGGGGATAGGTCCTGCTTATGAAGATAAAATTGGAAGAAGATCAATTAGAGTTATGGATTTAGTTTCAGATTCCAATTTAGATCATAGACTCGAAACAGTCCTTATTCACCATAATGCTATTAGAAAAGGCTTAGGTAAAAAAATTTTTGAAAAAGACCAATTAAAGAGGGATCTTTTAAAAATAGCTCCCGAGATATTAAAGTTTTCTCAGCCAGTATGGAAAAAATTAGATGAGTACAAATCAAATAATAAAAAGATTTTATTTGAAGGCGCTCAAGGAATTTTGTTAGATGTTGACCATGGCACATATCCCTTTGTAACATCATCAAATACTGTTGCTTCTTCCGCAGCAACTGGTTCAGGTTGTGGACCTGACACTATAAATTATGTCTTGGGTATAACTAAAGCCTATACTACTAGAGTAGGTGAAGGTCCTTTTCCTACTGAGCTTAAAGACAAAACTGGAGAATTGCTTGGAAATAGAGGAAAAGAATTTGGAACAGTCACAAGTAGAAAAAGAAGATGTGGCTGGTTTGATGGAGTTTTAGTTAGACAAACTATTAAAATTTCTGGAATTAATGGTATAGCGCTTACTAAACTAGATGTTTTAGATGAATTGGACGAAATTAAAATGTGTATTAAATATCAAATAAATGGAAAAGAATTAGATTATTTCCCTGCTGCAGTAGAAGATCAATTAAAAGTAAAACCTATTTATCAGTCCTTCCCTGGTTGGAAAGAATCTACGAAGGGAATTAGAGATATTAATAAATTACCAGAGAAAGCCAAAAAGTATATTTATGCAGTTCAGGAATTTATCGGGGCTAAAATTTCGAGTATTTCTACAAGCCCGGAGAGAGAAGACACTATACTTTTAGAAAATCCTTTTGGAAATTAATTTTTAGGCAATAGGTTTTTTGATTTACTAGAATTAATCATAGACTTTTGAAGTTTTTCAAATGCTTTCGTTTCTATTTGTCTAATTCTTTCTCTACTAATTTTATATTTTTTACTTAATTCATCGAGAGTTTTTGGGTTTTCTGCAAGTCTTCGAGCCTCTAGTATTTCTTTTTCTCTTTGATTAAGTATTTTTATAGAGTCATAAAGCAAATCTTTTTTATCATCGAATTCTTGTTTTTGAGAAATTTGTAATTCCTGATCTAAATTATCGTCTACCAACCAGTCCTGCCATTCATCGGTCTCACCTGCTTTAATAGGATCATTTAATGATTTTTCTTGTCCCATCATTCTTCTATTCATATTTACTACTTCTTCTGAATTTACATCTAGTCTTTTAGATATTTCTTTTACCTGATCATCTTTTAAGTCTCCACTCTGATTAGGAGCTATTTGATTTTTTAATTTTTTTAAATTGAAAAATAATTTTTTCTGAGCTGTAGTAGTACCCATCTTAACTAAACTCCAAGATCTTAAAACATATTCTTGAATAGAAGCTTTGATCCACCACATAGCATATGTTGCTAATCTAAAACCTTTATCTGGATCAAATTTTTTAACTGCTTGCATTAACCCAATATTTCCCTCTGAAATTAACTCACCAACCGGTAATCCATAACCTCTATATCCCATAGCAATTTTAGCGACTAACCTTAGATGACTTGTAACTAATTTATGAGCTGCTTTTAAGTTTCCTCTTTCCTTCCAATTTTTAGCTAACATATATTCTTCCTCCGCATCTAACATAGGAAATTTTCTTATTTGTGCTAAATAAATGGACAAGCCTCCAGCAGAAGGAGTTGGCAAATTTGACATTTCTTTTTTTTTACTCATTTCGTTTGTTTATATATAAATTAAATAATAAATTTTCAATTACTTAGTTTATTCAATAAATCGAGCATTTTTTTGTAGTCATTTGGTAATGTAGAGTCAAAATGCATAAATTTATTATTTTTTGGATGAAAAAAACCTAAGCTTTTTGCATGAAGAGCTTGTCCCATCAAATTTTCTAAATTATTTTGAAAATTTTTATCAATTTTTTTAAATTTAATATTTTTTTTTCCATACGATTTATCGCCCAATAAGGGGTTTCCTTTAAATTTCATATGAACTCTTATTTGGTGTGTTCTCCCTGTTTGGAGCTCACATTCTATTAAACTAATTTTTGGAACATCTTTAATGTTATAAACCTTTTGAGTCACATAATTTGTAATAGCCTTTTTTCCTCTAACTTCACTCACCATCATTAATTGTCTATTTTTTTTATTTCTTGTAATGAATGTTTCAATTTTTCCTTTTAAAGGTCTAATAACTCCCCAAACTAATGCTAAGTATTTTCTTTTAATGGAGTGTTCGTTAAATTGTTTAGCTAGTTTGAAATGAGCTAAATTATTTTTTGCAACAACAAGTAATCCGCTAGTACCTTTATCAATTCTATGAACAATACCTGGTCTTAAACTACCGTTGATGTCGGATAATTTTTTCTTATACTTATAAATTAAAGCATTTACCAATGTATTTGTGTAATTTCCTGCTCCAGGATGAACAACCATACCAACAGGTTTGTTGATTACTAAAATATCATCGTCTTCAAAGACTATATCAATTTTAATTTTTGTTGGTCGAATTGTAGTATTTTCATCCTTTATTATTTTAACAATAATTTTTTCATCTATTTTCACTTTTTTTGATGGAGATGAAACAACCTTATTATTAATTTTTACATTTTTTGACTCTATTATCTTTTTAAGTCTAGACCGTGTAAGATCTACTATTCTCTCTGTTAATATTAAATCCAGTCTTTTGCCCGCCTCTTCTGGTTTAATTGAGAATTTAATTGTGTTATTAATCATTTAAATTTAAGTTATCATTTTTTGCGTTCGTAGCTCAACTGGATAGAGCGTCTGACTTCGGATCAGAAGGTTGAGGGTTCAAATCCTTCCGGACGCACCATTTAGACTATCCAATCTCTGAATTTTGATTTATTTTCCAAAATGTATTCTGGAAAATCATCATTAAGATCAATTTTTTTAAATTTATAATCCCTTTCAAATATGTCTTGATAATTTTTTATTCTTTTTTCAATATTTTTAATATTAGTAAATTTTTCTTGATTAAATTCTTGGTGCGCAAAAGATTTAATCTTTTTTGATATACTTTCAGGACTTTTTAAGTAACTGAAATGCCAGCCTCCATCAAGAATTAACTGAGGTTCTTTGGGTTTATAAAACTTCCAAATAGATCTTTTTTTAGTTTTTATATTTCTTAGCCACTGAGGAGATTTTAAAAATTTTTTTTGGCAAATTTTTGTGCCACTCCAATTTTTTTCAGTAGTATTTAAGATATTTATTTTTGATTGAAAATTTTTTTGAATAAAACAACCATAACGATATTTTTTATTAAATTCAGTAATTTTTTTTGGGTTAGGTATTTCATCAATATCTGAAATCATTATCAAATCTTCCTCTGTAGAGTTTCGATAACCTCTTTCTAAAGAATTTCTCTGAAATTGATCCCTTAAATGAGATCCCTCCCAATCCTTTTTAAAACTTTCTACCTCTTCAGGTAAATTATCTATTATTAGATATTCAATTTTATCTTTAAATTTTGAAAAATTTTTAATATCAAAATTTAATTTTTTTTGTTTGCCCGCATGATCTCTAGTAGCTTCGGCTATAACAAATTTATTTACAAAACTACTTAGCGTATTTAATCTGATATCTAGAACAAGATCTTCATCAAAATACATAAAACAATCTATTAATTTCATGTCTTATTCACCTATATTTATTAATGTTCCTCTTTCCCTGGCCCCTGAGTGAGAGAGATAAAAAATAATTATACCCATTATGAAATATAAAAATGAAATCATGGCACTTTTAAGTATTGAATAATAATTTATAACTTCATTAATAAGAATATTCCTCATTTCCTCAAATATATGAACTAAAGGTAAAACTTTGGAAATTATTTGAAGCCACTCAGGCAATATTTCTATGGGGTAATAAATACATCCTAACGGCGCTAAAAAAAAGAGACTAGCCCAAGCAATATTTTCAAAAGAGGGACCAAATCTTAGAAGCCCAGAGGTAACAAGAAGACCTAAAGTTACCCCAAAAATATAAAGGCTTATTAGTAAAAAAAGTAAAGGCAAACCAAGTTCAAATATTGAAACTCCAAATAAAGGTATTGCTAGTATAGCTGCAGGAACTAAACCTATCAAAGTTCTAAATATTGCTGTGATAGTAAGAGCAGTAATAATTTCACTTAATTTTATTGGAGCAATGAAAAGATTAGTAAAATTTCTGCTCCAAATCTCCTCAAGAAACATCATATTGTAACTTATACTTGATCTAAATAAAAAATCGTAAAGTATAGCTGCAGACAAAATAATACCTACTGTATTATTATAGTAATCCGAGCTTAAGGTAAAAAATTTAGAAATAAAACCCCACAAGAAAATTTGAATTGAGGGCCAATAGATTAAGTCAAGTATTCTTGGCAAAGAACTTCTTATCAAGTAAAAATGTCTAAGACTTAGTCCATAAATTTTATGCCACCTCATTATTACTCCTTGCAATTTTTAAGAATGTATCTTCCAGATTTTTTCTTCCATGTTTTTCAATAAGTTCTTTACATGTTCCTTTGTCAACTATTTTACCCTCCTTCATCATAATAACATTGTCACAAAGTCTATCTACCTCTGACATGTTGTGAGAAGCCAATAAAATTGTTAATTCATTTTTTTTCTTATATTGCTCAATATAATTTCTTACAAAATCCCCAACGTCGGGATCCAAGCTTGCTGTAGGTTCATCCAAGAATAATAATTTTGGTTTGTTAATTAAGGATTTAGCCAAGGAAACTCTATTTTTTTGCCCAGAGGATAATTCTCCGGTTTTTTTATTTAAATAATTAATTAAATTTAAATCACTTGCAATTTCACCTATTCTTAATTTGAGATTTTTTACTCCATACAATCGTCCATAAACTTCTAAATTCTGTTTAACAGTTAATTTTTTGGGTAGTTCGACATAGGGAGATGAAAAGTTAATTAAACTTAAAAGTAAATTTTTTTCAGATTTGTTGATATCCTTACCATCAATAAATATATTTCCGCTTGAAGGCTTTATAAGACCAAGCATCATACCAATCGAAGTAGTTTTTCCACACCCATTTGGACCAAGCAAACCCAGTGTTTTATTTTTTTCGATTGAGAAATTAATATCATTGACTGCTACAACTGAATTAAATTCTTTAGTTAAATTTTTTACTTCTAATTTCATTTTTAGCTAGCCGCATGCTTTAGTCTATCATTAATAGCGACCCCTATTCCCTTATAAGGAATCTTAACAACAGAAATTTTTTTGTACTTAAGTTTTTTAATTTTTCTTAAAATTCTATACAAATTTTTTGCTGCCTCATTTAAATTTGATTTTTTACTTAAATTAAAACTATTTTTCTTATTTTTATATTTTTTACCAAAAACTATAAATGCGTCATTTTTTTTTGCTTTATTTTGATTAAGCTTCATTGGAATGTTTGGCGAATAATGCTTTTTTAGGGATCCTGGGGATCTTATTATTTTTTGTGATTTTACCATAGAAATTTTTTTCTTTAAGATTTTGCTTATTTTTAAGCCCCCAATAATCCCCGGTCTAAGTATCCCAGCCTTATTGGTTAAGTCTATAACTGTAGACTCCAAACCAAATTTAGCATTTCCACCATCAATGATTATTTTTATTTTATTTCTGAATTCTTCAGCAACATCTTTAGCACTAACTGGACTAACGCTAGATGATTTGTTTGCACTTGGAATAGCTAATGGAAAATTTAATTTTCTTAATATAGTTCTGGTTTTTTTATTGCTAGGAAATCTTACTGCAACTGTTTTCAGTTTTGCCGTAGATAAATTAGATATTTTTGATGATCTCTTTTTTTTAACAACAAATGTTATCGGACCAGGACATAGTTTTTTATATAATTTTATAAAATCGTTATTAATTTCAATATCCCTTGATGCTTTATTTAAATTATAATAATGAATTATTAATGGATTTTTTTTAGGCCTTTTTTTTATTGAGTATATTTTTTTTATAGATTCATCAGAGTAAGCATTTCCAGCTAAACCATAAACAGTTTCAGTAGGCAAACCTACAATTTTATTTTTTTTCAAATATCTTAATGTTTTAGAAAGGGTATTTTTGTTGAATTTTAATATATTTGAATAGATATTTTTCATAATGTTATTATTATGTATTAAATGAAAAGCAAAAATATTCTAGCTGACATTAAAAGTAAATCTTTAAAAGAAACAAAAGAGGAAATTAACAAAATTTTAAAGAAATTGGAAAAAAATGAGGTAAATTTAGAGAACTCAAAAGACGATTATCAAAGGCTTATTCGTCTAAATAGTCATATGGATATTTTATTTAAAAAAAAATTCAAGGAAATATCAACTTCGTTAAAAAAAATTAAAAATAAATGACAAGAAAAAAACTTATATTTAATGCAAAAAAAACCGACGAATTTTTGAAAAGATATTTAAATAAACAAAAACAAACTAATTTGCTTAAAGCCATGAGGTATGGAACTCTATCTGGAGGGAAGAAAATAAGATCTTCAATAATTATTAATACAGGGAAGATTTTTAATTTAAATCTGAATAAACTTTTAAATGTATGTGGAGCTGTGGAATGTATACATTCTTACTCTTTAATCCATGATGATTTACCCTGTATGGACAATGACAAAATTAGAAGAGGAAAATTAGCCACCCATGTTAAATACGGAGAGTCCACAGCTGTGTTAGCGGGCAATTCTTTGTTAACTCTTGCATTTGAAATGATAGCAGACAAAAAATATAACATAAGCAAAAACTCAAAAGTTGAACTAATTAAAGAATTGGCGCTATGCTCTGGTCACACTGGAATTGCTGGAGGACAACAACTTGATTTAAGTTACGAAAAGAAAAAAAAAAGTTTTAAACAAATTATACATATGCAAAAGAAAAAAACTGGGAAATTATTTAATTTTTGTTGTTTTGCTGCCGGTAGCATAGCTAATAAAAGCAATAAACAGAAAAAGTCATTGAGCAACCTAGGCGAAGATATTGGTTTGCTATTTCAATTGGCAGATGATTTTATAGACGTTAAAGGATCAAAAAAATTAGCAGGTAAACCTATTAAAAAAGATAAAAAAAAAGGTAAATCGACCCTAATCAATCTTTTAGGATATAAAAGAGCATATAACTATGCAAATAAATTAAAAAACAGTATATTAAGAAAGTTAAAAAAACATGGAAACAGAGCTAAAGACCTGAATGATACTGTTGAATTTATATTACAAAGGAAATTTTAATGTCTAAATTATTGGAAAAAATAAATTTCCCTGCAGATCTTAGAAAGTTTGAAAAAAATCAACTTAAACAGATCTCAGACGAATTAAGAAACGAATTAATAGATGTTGTGTCCGAAACAGGTGGTCATCTAGGAGCTGGCTTAGGAGTAGTTGAACTTACGGTAGCTTTACATTATGTATTTAATACTCCTAAAGACAAATTGGTTTGGGATGTTGGACACCAATGTTACCCACATAAAATAATTACTGGAAGAAAAAATAAAATTAGAACATTGAGACAAGGAAGAGGTCTATCTGGATTTACTAAAAGATTAGAGAGTGAATATGATCCATTTGGTGCTGCACATAGCTCAACTTCAATTTCGTCTACATTAGGAATGGCAGTCGCAAAAAAGTTATCTAACGATAGCAATAATGTAATTGCAGTAATTGGAGATGGTGCAATGAGTGCCGGGATGGCATATGAAGCCATGAACAATGCTGGAGCTTTAAAATCAAAATTGATTGTAGTTTTAAATGATAATGACATGTCAATAGCTAGGCCAGTTGGAGCTATGAGCAAATATTTACCAAAATTACTTTCGGGAAAGATTTATTTCAGCTTAAGAGAAACTGTAAAATTAATTATTTCTGCGTTTTCAAAAAGATTCAGTCAGAAAGCAGGTAAAGCTGAAGATATTTTGAGAGGTATAGTAACAGGAGGAACTTTATTTAGCGAACTGGGATTCTATTATATAGGTCCAGTTGATGGTCATGACGTTAATAATTTAGTTACAATTTTTGAAAATGTTAAGAACTCAAATCACGAAGGTCCTATCCTTATACACACTGTGACAAAAAAAGGAAAAGGATATAAACCAGCTGAAGAATCGGGTGACAAATATCATGGAGTTACTAAATTTAATGTTGTAACTGGAGAGCAAAGCAAAAAAAAATCTAACAAACCTGCATATACAAAAATATTTGCTGAAACTTTAATAAAACATGCAGAAAATGATACAAAAATAGTGGGAATTACAGGTGCTATGCCCTCTGGGACAGGGTTAAATCTATTTGAAAAAAAATTTCCAGAAAGAATGTTTGATGTAGGCATTGCAGAACAACATGCAGTCACTTTTGCTGCTGGGTTGGCAACAGAAGGATATAAGCCATTTGCTGCAATCTATTCTACTTTCCTTCAGAGGGCATATGATCAAGTTGTTCATGATGTTGCTATTCAATCACTTCCAGTAAGATTCGCAATAGACCGAGCAGGATTAGTAGGAGCAGATGGACCAACTCACGCAGGATCTTTTGATATAACATACCTTTCTACTTTACCTAATTTTGTAGTTATGGCAGCAAGTGATGAAGCGGAGTTAGTTAAAATGGTAAATACTTCCGTTAAGATAAATGATAGACCCTCAGCTTTTAGATATCCACGAGGAAATGGTATAGGTATTGAAATTCCTGGCATACATGAAGTTTTAGAGATCGGAAAAGGAAGAATAATTAAAGCAGGAAAAAAAGTAGCATTATTAAATTTTGGGGCAAGATTACAGGAATGTAAAAAAGCATCTGAGATTTTAACAAAAAAAGGCATAGACATTACAATTGTAGATGCACGTTTCGCAAAACCGCTGGATGAAAAATTAATTATGGAAATAGCTACAAATCATGAAGTAGTTATAACAATAGAAGAGGGTTCAATTGGTGGATTTGGATCGCACGTAATGCAATTATTGTCTGACAGAGGAGTGTTTGATAAGGGATTAAAATTTAGATCAATGTTTTTACCTGATATTTTTCTAGATCAAGATAGCCCAGATAAAATGTACGAAACTGCTGGATTAAACGCGAAGTCGATTGCTGACAAAATTGAGGATACTCTTAAATCAAATATAGTATTAGCAAAAAATAAAAGCTTATAATTATCCGCACTGAGCTCTATTTAAAAGGTAATGATCTAAAAGAACACAAGATAGCATAGCCTCTCCTATAGGAACAGCTCTTATACCTACGCAGGGATCATGACGACCTTTAACAGAAATTTTTGTATTTTTTCCCGCTTTGTTTATTGTTTCTCTATTTGTCAAAATTGAAGAAGTTGGCTTAACAGCAAAAGATGCAACGATATTCTGTCCAGAGGAAATTCCTCCGAGAATGCCTCCCGCATTATTAGATTTAAAGTTTACTTTTCCTGATTTATTTCTGATTTCATCATTTTCTTCTCCACTTAAAAATGCTGAATTCATACCTGCACCAATATTTACACCTTTAACTGCATTTATACTCATCAATGCAGCAGCTATATCGCTATCTAATTTTGAGTAAATTGGTGCACCTAATCCAACAGGGACTCCTGAAGCTCTCAATTCTATAATTGCTCCACATGAAGAACCAGATTTTCTTACTGCTAATAAATATTTTTCCCAAGATTTAACTGATTTTTTATCTGGACAAAAAAATGGATTTTTTCTAATTTCTGAATTTTTCCAATTATCTTTATCGCAAGACATCAGACCAAGTTGTGTCACAGCTCCAATTATATTAAATTTTGGACCTAATATTTTTTTAAGTATAATTTTTGCAACTGCACCTGCAGCGACTCTACATGCTGTCTCTCTAGCAGACTGACGTCCCCCTCCTCTGAAATCTCTTATTCCGTATTTCTTAAAATACGTAAAATCAGCATGTCCGGGTCTAAATTTATTTTTTATGGTTTCATAATCCCTAGACCTTTTATCTTCGTTATGAATAATAATTGATATAGGCGTTCCTGTGGTTTTACCTTGAAACAAACCAGACAATATATTTACCTTGTCTGACTCTTTTCTTTGTGTAGTAAATTTTGACTGGCCTGGGCGCCTTTTATCCATATCTTTTTGTATTTCCCTCTCAGATATAGGTATATTAGGAGGACAACCATCAATTACACAGCCTATTGCTGGTCCATGTGACTCTCCCCATGTTGTAAATCTAAATATTTTACCAAAAGTATTAAAAGACATAGTTATTTAATGTATAAATTATTTTAAAGAATATATGAATCAAAAAAATGGCAAAAATTCACTTGGCATAGATGCTTGTTTCGAGGATTTGGATAATCCTATTGATTTATTCAAAAAATGGTTCTCAAAAGCTAAAGTTAGCGAAATTAACGATCCAAATGCTTTAGCTTTAGCTACGTCTGACAAGACTAACCAACCAAACGTTAGAATGGTTTTGTTGAAGGGACTTAGCGACAAGGGCTTTGTTTTTTACACTAATTTTGAAAGTAGAAAAGGCAACGAACTTAAAAATAATCAAAAAGCATCTATGTGCTTTCATTGGAAAAGTCTTAGAAGACAAATTAGAGTAATTGGTAAAGTAGAGCAAGTGACTGACAAAGAAGCTGATGAATATTTTAATTCTAGACCTTACAAAAATAGAATTGGAGCTTGGGCATCTTCCCAATCTAGGGTATTAGACAAAAGGGAAAATTTTTTAAAAAAAATTAAAGAATTCGAGAAAAAATATTCTGATGAAAAAAAAGTTCCAAGACCACCACATTGGTCGGGATGGAGGGTTTTACCAACTGAAATAGAATTTTGGTTAGATGTAGAAGGAAGAGTTCATGAAAGATTGAATTATAGAAACGATAATGGAAAATGGACCAAAGAACTTTTGTATCCTTAAAATGATCTATTTAAACTAAATCCAGTTAGATTCTGTAAAACTGATTTATCTTGACTGTCTTCAAAAATTCCTAAAGCATCTCTAGAAACATTTACAAAATATTCTGCTCTTTTCAAACTTTCTTGTACCGCTTTATATTTATTGATAAGCACTAAAGTTTCACTGAAATCGTCTTCGTTTCTTTTTTCTTTTTTTAATATCTCTAACAGAAAATCTCTTTCTTCACCATTCGCTCTTTGAAAAATTATAATTAATGGTAACGTAGTTTTTCCCTCGTAAAAATCCTTACCTATTTCTTTTCCAAAAATTATTTCTTTTGAATAATAATCTAAAGCATCATCAGCTATTTGAAATGCCAAACCAAGATTTTTTCCATAAGACTCTAGGGCTTCTTTTTCTTTTTCGTTGCTACCAGCAAGACAAGCTCCAGTTCTAGTGGATGCTGCAAATAAGGAAGCTGTTTTTAGATTTATAATCTTTATATAAGTTTCTTCCAAAAGATCAGCCTCACCTTTATGTTGAAGTTGTAAAACTTCACCTTGCGCAATTTTAGCCGATGTAGATGATAATAGTTTCAAAATTTCAAGATCGCCATCATCTACCATAATCTCAAAACATCTGCTTAATAAATAATCTCCTACCAAAATTGATGATTGATTACCCCAAATAGAGTTTGTAGTTTTTATGCCTCTTCTTAGTGTGCTTTCATCAATTACATCATCATGTAGTAGGGTTGCTGAATGAATTAGCTCAACACAAGCAGCTAAGTTAATGTCTCTATTTCCCAAATCATATCCTGCAAGCTTAGCGGAACCAAGTGTAAGCATTGCTCTCATTCTCTTTCCCCCAGAGGTAAAATGATGTTTGCTCATTTTGTTAATTAGATCTACTTTACTTTGAAGCTTTGAATCAATTAGACTTTCTACCTTAGACAGCTTTTTTGAAACTAAATTTTTTAAATCTAAATAAGCCGAATTAACGGATTTCTTTAGTGGTATTACTGAACCCATATTTCCATTCTAATTGATTTTTTTAGCAATAAATTTTTTAATTTAATCAGAAGTGACGCACCTTCAATTCAACTAGGAGTAGCGAATAAAATAATTAAAATTTAATTCTAGTACTGATATAAGTATATAGTTTTAATCATTAATATGTTTTGGATTTTCAAAAAGAAAAAAATAGTGCCCCACGTTAGACTAAGTGGTGTTATCGGTTCTGCCGGAAGATTTCGACAAGGAATGGATCTATCTGGACAACAGGAAATTTTAAAAAAAGCTTTTTCATTCAAGAAGCCCAAACATGTTGCTATTTCGATAAATTCTCCAGGTGGTTCACCGGTTCAGTCTCATTTAATATTTAGCTACATTAGACAATTAGCAGACGAAAACAAAACTAAGGTAATTATATTTGCTGAAGATGTAGCTGCTTCTGGAGGTTATTTTATTGCGTGTGCGGGAGACGAAATATATGCAAACGCTAGTTCAATTATAGGTTCGATTGGAGTTATTACCGCTTCTTTTGGCTTTAAAGAAATGATCAGGAAAATCGGTATAGAAAGAAGAATTTATACAGCTGGAAAAAATAAGAGTACTCTAGATCCTTTTGTTGATGAGAAGGAAGAGGACGTTCAAAGATTAAAAAAACTTCAACTAGAATTACATGGGCATTTTATAAAAATAGTTGAAAAAAGTAGAGGCAAGAAATTAAAAGATCCTGAAAAAAATAATATCTTTACTGGCGAATTTTGGTCTGGCGAAACTGCTTTGAATTTAGGACTGATTGATGGAATAGGAAATGCAGATCAAGTACTTAAGGAAAAATTTGGAAAGGAAGTTGTTATTAAAAGATTCGAAAAACCAAAGGGTTTTATTGCCAAAAAACTCTCGTCCTCTATAGAAAACCAGTTGGACAATTTAGCAAGCACTTTAGAGGAAAGAGCGATTTGGCAAAAATTTGGTTTATAAATGCCAAAAAAAAAAAAAATTATAAAAAATAAAAATTTTTTATCTTTTCAAGATATTATAATGAATTTGCAAAAATTCTGGGGAAAATTCGGATGTATTATTTTACAACCTTACGATCTAGAAGTAGGAGCCGGAACTTTTCATCCCGCCACAACCTTAAGATCTTTGGGGGCAAAACCTTGGAAAGCTGCTTATGTTCAGCCATCAAGAAGACCAACAGATGGGAGATATGGGGAAAATCCAAATAGACTTCAACATTATTATCAGTTTCAAGTAATTATAAAACCTTCTCCTAAAAATATAAAACAAATTTATTTAAAAAGTTTAACATCGATAGGAATAGATGTAAAAAACCACGATATAAGATTTGTAGAGGATGACTGGGAGAGTCCAACTTTAGGAGCGGCAGGTCTTGGTTGGGAAGTATGGTGCGACGGTATGGAAATTACACAATTTACTTATTTTCAACAGATGACGGGTTTAGAATGTGATCCTGTACCTGTAGAGCTAACCTATGGACTTGAGCGATTATGTATGTTTGTTCAAGGAAAAGATAATGTTTTTGATTTAGATTGGAATAATGAAGGAACAAAATACAAAGAAGTATTTATGCAATCAGAAAAAGAATTTTCAGCATATAATTTTGAATTTGCAAATACAGAAAATTTATTGAAAAATTTTCAAATAGTTGAAAAAGAATGTTCCGCACTTTTAGAAAAAAAACTTGCCTTACCTGCTTATGATCAATGTTTGAAAGCTAGCCATTTATTTAATTTATTGGACGCGCGAGGAGTTATCGGTGTCGCCGAAAGAACAGGATATATTAACAGGATAAGGGAACTAGCCAAAGGTTGCGGAGCAATGTGGTTAAGTACTCAAACTTAATTTATGCCTGAGTTTCTACTTGAGCTTTATAGTGAGGAAATTCCACCTCAATTACAAATTAGTGCTAGAAAAGAACTCAAACAGTTTATTCAAAAATTTCTCGAGGGTGAAAGTGTAAAATATCATAGTTTAGTTGATTATTCCTCACCCACTCGTTTAAGCATTCGTATTAAAGGTTTACCAGAAAAAATAAAAGTCTCCTCAAAAGAAGTAAGAGGTCCAAAAGTTGGAGTTATAGAGGATATTCTTAACAGATTTGTAATGGCTCATAATGGTAAAAAAAAAGATGTTTTTGAAAAAGAAACCGATAAAGGAAAATTTTATTTCATTAAAACCAAAGCTCAAGAAATTTCAGCAAAAGAAGTTTTGACTAAAATTATCCTAAATTCCATCTCATCTTTAAATTGGAAAAAATCAATGAAGTGGTCAGATAATAATCTAATTTGGGGAAGGCCCCTTAGATCAATATTAGCTATTTACAATAAAAAAATTTTACCTTTCAGTTATGGACACCT
>CABXUA010000008.1 GCA_902515355.1 uncultured Pelagibacteraceae bacterium
TTGTCTAAAAAATAAAATAAAATTAATTTATTCAGCTACGTCTGCTTCATTAGGAAACAAAGGAGAGGATAAAAATCTATCACCTTATGCTTTTACAAAAGCTAAAAATCTAGAAATTTTAGAAAATTTAAAAAAATGGTTTAAATTTAAATATGAAGTTATTTATTTTTATAATGTTTATGGACCAAACCAAATTTGTAAAGGTAAAATGGCTACAGTAATTGGAATATTTGAAAATCATTTTAAATTAAATAAACCTCTACCTGTAGTAAAACCCGGGACACAAACAAGAAGATTTACTCATATTAATGATACTGTGAAGACATGTTATTTTGCTTGGAAAAAAAATAGGTGTAGGCATTACAGTATTGCTAATCGCAAAACTTATTCTGTTTTAGAAGTAGCTAAATTATTTAAAACTAAAATTAAATATTTACCAAAAAGACCTGGAGAAAGATATGCTTCGGCTTTAACTAATATGAACCTTTCAAATAGAGTATATAAAATATTTGGAAAAATCGATCTAAGAGATTATATAAAAGAATTTTTAATAAAAAACAGTTAATGTCCAGGAAAGTCAATTAAACATTTAACTAAATAAGATTTCTTTTCTAGTAGTTTTTTGCCAGGTAAATCAAAAAGGTTAATAACAAAAACAAAACCTGCAACAGATCCCCCTGACATTTCAATCAATTTAGCAGCTGCCTCAGCAGTTCCTCCAGTAGCAATTAGGTCATCAATAACTAATATATTTTCATTTTTTGATATAGAATCTTTATGAACTTCTATTGTAGCGCTTCCATATTCGAGTTGAAAATCAACAGAGTGTCTATCGGCAGGTAATTTATTTTTTTTTCTTAATAATACCAATGGCTTATTAGTTAAATAAGATACAGCTGACGCAAAAACAAAGCCCCTTGATTCTATTGCCGAAATTTTATCGAACTTCATTCCTTTTGATAATTCTACAATCTTATCTACTGTAAAGTTAAAAGCATCAGGATGTTTTATTAAAGTAGTAATATCTCTAAACAAAATACCTTTTTTAGGATAGTCTTTTATTGATCTTATGTGTTTTTTCAAATCCATATTTAGCTTCAATATCTAGCAAAAAAGGATTAATAATTAAATCATGAAAAAAAGAAAACTTGGGATAATTGGGGGTAGCGGCTTATACAAAATCGAAGGATTTGAAAATGAAAAGTGGAAAAAGGTTAAAACTGCTTGGGGAGAGCCTTCTGGAATGCTTACTGCAAGCTTAAATAAAGAAGAAGTTTGTTTCATTCCTAGACATAGCAAAGGTCATAGAATTAATCCTACAAAAATAAATTATAGAGCTAATATAGATGCACTTAAAAGATTAGGGGTAACTGATATTGTTTCAGTTTCTGCAGTGGGATCACTTCAAGAACATTTGTTACCTGGTACATTTGTGATTATAGATCAATTTATCGACAGAACGTTTTCAAGAGAAAAAACTTTTTTTGACAATGAAATAGTTGCCCATGTCTCTATGGCAAAACCTACAAGTCCATCACTTATGAAATGTTGTGAGTCGGCACTCATAAAATCAAAAATTAGTTACCAAAATGGTGGCACATATTTAGTTATGGAAGGACCTCAATTTTCTAGTTTAGCTGAATCTAAAATGTATAGATCTTGGAAAGCAGATGTCATTGGTATGACCAATATGCCAGAGGCTAAATTGGCAAGGGAGGCAGAAATTAGATATTGCACTGTAGCTATGGTTACAGATTTTGACTGTTGGCACCCAGATCATGATGAGGTCGATGTGCCTACTGTAATTAAAACTTTACAACAAAATGCTTCCAATGCTCAAAATATGATTAAAGAAATTATAAAGACATTTAAATCTTTTCCACCTAAAAACGATCCTGCTAATGACTGTTTAGACACTGCTATTGTCACTGCTCCAAAATTTAGAACAAAAAAAACAATTAGCAAACTTAGAATAGTTGCTGGAAGAGTATTAAAGTGAGAATAAATGGAATAAAATATCGTACAATTTGGTTTGAAAATAATACTGTTAAAATTATTGATCAAACAAAGCTTCCGCATAAGTTCATTATAAAAGATCTTAAGACAGTAAGTGATGCGATTAATGCTATTAAAGTTATGGAGGTAAGGGGCGCACCCTTAATAGGAGCAACAGCTGCTTATGGGATGGTTCTTTCAATTATTGAAAATAATGATCAATCGTTTTTAAAAAAGTCTGCACAAGATTTAATTAATTCTAGACCGACTGCAATCAATTTAAAATGGGCTGTTGATAGGATGACTAAAAAGCTTTCAGGAGTTAATAGTGAAAAGATCTTAGAATTAGCATTAAATGAAGCTAATGAAATTTGCGAGGAGGATATCAAATTTTGTGAAAATATTGGATTAAATGGTCTTAAGGTAATTGAGGAAATTTATAATAAAAAAAAAGATACAGTTAATATTTTAACTCATTGTAATGCTGGCTGGCTGGCAACTATTGACTGGGGTACAGCCACTTCTCCTATTTATCATGCTCATCAAAAAGGAATTAAAGTTCATGTTTGGGTAGATGAAACCAGACCAAGGAATCAAGGGGCCAATTTAACATCCTATGAATTTAATGAAGAAAAAATTCCTAACACTGTAATCACTGATAATGCAGGAGGAATTTTAATGCAAAGAGGTCAAGTTGACATGTGTATTGTAGGTACTGATAGAACTTTATCTAATGGCGATGTATGTAATAAAGTCGGCACCTACTTAAAAGCACTAGCTGCAAAAGATAATAATGTTCCATTTTATGTGGCATTACCAAGTTCAACTATTGATTGGAATATCAAAGACTATAAACAAATTCCAATCGAGGAGAGAAATTCAGATGAATTATCTTATGTAGAAGGGATAGACAAAGACAATAAGGTCACGAAAGTTAGAATTTACCCACCAAAAAGTAAAGCCATGAATTTAGCATTCGATATAACACCAGCAAAATACGTTTCAGGTTTAATTACCGAAAAAGGAATTTGTGAGGCTTCAGAAAGAGGTTTAAAAGGATTGTTTAAGTGAGCAAATTAAAATCTGAAATAATTAAATATTCTAAAAAATTAAATAACACAAATTTATCAGCTTTAAGATCTGGAAATATTTCAGCAAGAGGAAAAGTGAATGGTGTTGATGGATTTTATATAACACCTTCAGGAAAAAAATACTCCTCTTTAAAACCAAAAGATATAGTTTTTGTGACTTTAAAAGGGAGATTCGATAAAAATAAAGGGAAACCCTCTTCAGAATGGAGATTTCATCAAGATATTTATGTGAATAAAAAAGAAGCTAAAGCCATAGTCCATGCACATTCTACTTGTGCTACTGCAGTATCCACCCATCAAAAATCAATTCCTGCTTTTCATTATATGGTTGCAGTAGCAGGAGGCGAGGACATAAAATGCGCTAAATACGCAACTTTTGGAACAAGAAATTTATCTAAAAATATATTATCCGCACTAAAGAATAGATCAGCGTGTTTAATTTCAAATCACGGACAGATTGCTTTTGGTTCAAATTTGGACCATGCCTTTGAGTTAGCACAAGAAGTAGAAAATATTTGCCATCAATATATAAATGCCCTAAGAATTGGAATACCTAAAATACTTTCAAAAAAAGAAATAAAAATAGTTTTAGGTAAAATGAAAAATTATAAGAAAGGATAGTTTTTTATGATTAAAGTTGGAGAACATATTACTCTCGATTTCTTAGGTGTTAAAAAAGATTATTCGCCGTCTTTCTACGAAAAACTTATATACAAAATTGCAAAATCTGCAAAAGTACAAATACTCAACGTTAATAGTCATGAATTTGAACCACAAGGATTTACCACAGTTGCGTTATTATCTGAAAGCCACATGAGCTTTCATACATTTCCGGAGAGAGGAGTAATTAGTTTTGATTTTTTTACTTGCGGAAAAGTTCATCCAAAAATAGCTTTAAAAATTTTGAGGAAAGAAATTCAGCATGAAAGAGTAGTTACGAAGAGTTTCGATAGAAGTAGTATTAGTTTATATGATGATATTTATAGTACTCCTGGTCAAAAGAAGTATTATGTTGTGAAGGATGTTTTAGAAAGAATGACTACTAAAGTAGGCCAATACGTTGAGATTTTAAATCTTGAGGAGTTTGGAAATGCTTTATTTATTGATCATGAAATTCAAGTTGCGGAAAAAGATGAAAAAGTTTACAGCTCAGCTTTCTTCAAATCAAGTTATGATTTAAGTAAAAAAAATTCTAATGTCGCAATTATTGGAGGTGGCGACGGCGGAGTAGCAAGAGCCTGTATAGAAAATAATTCAAACTTTATAGACTGGTATGAGTTGGACCCAGAAGTAGTAAATGTTTGTTATAAGCATCTTCCTAAAGTTTGTTCTAAAGTAAAAAAAAGCAATAAAATAAAAACTTTCTGGGGCGATGCTTTCGAAAGTATTAAATCAATAGAAGACTCTAAATATGATAAAATATTTGTAGATTTAAATGATGATCAGTATTGCATAGATCTTGCTAGAAAAAATATGAAAGGTCTGAAAAGAATTTTGAAAAAAGGAGGGGTAATTACTGCGCAAGTAGGTAGCAACGATAAAAAACCTAAACAAGTTAACAACTGGTGCAGAGTTTTTGAAAAAAGTTTTGGAAATGTAACCTTGTCTGGCGCTCATATTCCAAGTTTTGATTGTAATTGGAATTTTGCATCTTCAATTATGAAATAATTTTAGTTATTGAAGATTAATTTATCTTTATATTAATAAGATTTTATTTCTTTAATGTTTGATCCTAAGTTTTGATTTATTTCTAATTTTATTTTTGCCCTTAAATCATTTAATTTATAAACATTTCTTGATAGTTGAATAAAATTTTCTCCGAAATCTTGTTTTTTTTCACACTCCCTTTTACCATCCTCTATGTCCCATAATTTTAAGTTGATCTCTTTTAGTTGAATAAAATGCTTTTCAATAATGGATTTATTAGGGATAAATTTATCAAATGTTTTCTTTAAAGAATCGAGTTCTTTATTTACTTCATCTACATTTTTCTTATTAGAAATTTTATTTTTCTTAATTTCAAGTATTGTTATTTTATCTACTAATTCACCGGCTGATATCTCTGCCAATATCTTGTCCATTTTGGTATTCATAAAGTAATAATTGACTATACTAGATAATTAAATATATGCAGTTAAAATAATGTCAAATATATTAATAATAAAACACGGATCCTTAGGAGATTTGATACAAGCTAACGGAGCAATTCAAGATATTAAAAGTTCATTCAAAAATTCAAAAATTTATCTACTCACTTCAAAACAATATGTAAATCTTATGACCACATGTCCTTATTTAGATGGAGTTCTGATAGACAAAAGACTTCCTCGATGGAATATATTTTATCTTATATCCTTAAAAAAAATGTTGTCTAAGTTTAACTTTTCACATGTTTTTGATTTGCAAAATTCAAGCAGGACCAAGTTTTATAGAAAATATTTATTATCAAAAAATTTTTGGTCTTCAACAGAAACAACCCTTGAAAAAGGACAAAAAAAAGAAGATTTCGATCAAGAACCAGTTTTGCAAAGAATGGAGTTACAATTAAAAAAAAGTGGAGTTAAAACTAATAAAACTAAAAATATTGATCTTTCATGGGCTTTTGTTGAAATTGATAATTTATTAAAAAAATACACTAGCAAAGAGTATATTTTAATTTTCCCTTTTTGCTCTAAGAAACACCCTCAAAAAAAATGGCCTTTTTTTAAAGATTTAATAAAAAAAATAATGGAGATTTACAAAAATAAATATTCAATTTTAATATCTCCCGGACCGGGAGAAATCGATGAAGCAAAATCTTTCAATACAGAAATTGTTCTTTCTGATAAAAAAAAACCTTTAGATATTAATCAATTGATCACTCTAATAAATAATTCGTCGTTTGTAATATCTAATGATACTGGTCCCGCACATATTTGCTCTCATCTTAATAAAAAAGGTTTAGTGTTGTTTGGCAAACACACTTCTCCGAAAAAAGTTAGTATTGAAAAACCAAATTTTGAAGCAATATCAGTCCAAGATCTAAGCATGCTTACTGTTGATACCGTTATTAGAAAAGTTAAAAATGGTTTAAATTAATTCTAAATATTTTTTAACAATTTTGTTCCATTTAAAATTTTTAGAATATTCAAAAGCATTCATACCAAATTTTTTATAATTATCATTCTCAAAAAACTTAATAATAGTCTCATGAATTGAACTTAAATTAGTTCCATCACACAAATACCCTGTTTCTCCGTCTTTAATGGAATCTCTTTCACCTCCATGTATTCCTCCAATGGATCCTTTGCCATAACAGCCAGCTTCAAGAAAAGAGATACCGAAACCTTCTACAGATTTTTTATATACAACCGATGGCATTAAGAACAAATCACAATTTTTAAGTATAGCTACCTTTAATTGTTCATTAGATTGATATAAAAAATTTACTTCATCGTTCAATTTTAATTCTTTCTTTAAATTCTCAAGGTTATTTCTTTCGTCACCATCCCCAATTGAAATATATTTTATTTTAGGGAATTTAGTTTTTAAGTTTTTAATAGTCATTAATATATTCTGATGACCTTTTCTTTTATCTAAACGTGCGATTGTTACTATCTTGGGAAAAGCATTTCCAAAAATTTTTTTAGCTTCAATATCATATTCTTTTTTTATTTCGATTGGATAATTTGATCCCGGATTAATCACATAAATTTTTTCATTATTTACCCCAAGATCATTTGCTAGCTTTTTTGTAAACCTAGAGTTGGCAATTATAAATTTAGCTTTATTCAATGATTTTATCATTCTTTTATTCAAATAACTATTAACTGAATGATTAATTTCTTTGGAATGAATTAAACAGAAGGTTGGGATATTTTTAAAAATATTATAATTTAAATTCTCTAAACTTTTCCAGTGATCTAAAAAAATTGCTCTTATATTATTGTTTTTGACATAATCATGAATCAGATTTGCTTTTCTATACTTTTTAAATATTTTAAAACCTGAAACTCTGCTTATATCTATGGTTGAATTTTTGTCATATTTTTCAGAGTCCGTATGGGAGTCAGCAAAAACTTTCACTGGTCCATGACTTACAAGAGCATGAGCTAAACCTTCCATTAGATTCTGAATACCTCCAACATCTGGAGGAAAATTTCTTGTAGAAATGACAAACATTAATTAATCCACTTTATATTACATCCCATGCTAGGAATTTGTACCTTAGGTCCTTGGCCAGTTTTTGAAATTATTTTCATAGCATTTAGTAATTCACTTTCTAAATTGTTGACTGGTTTAAGATCCTTCAACTCTTTAATTCTACCTCTATATTGAAGCTCTAAATTTTTATTATATCCAAAAAAATCTGGTGTACATACGGCACCATACTTTTTAGCAACTTTTTGATCTTCATCTATTAAGTAAGGAAAATTAAAGCTATGAGTTTTAGAAAATTCCTTCATTTTATGAAATGAGTCCTCGGGATAATTTTTTGTATCATTTGACATTATTGCTAGAGAATTTATACCAAACTTTTTTAACTCAATAGCGTCTTTAATTATATCTTTAATAACAGCTTTAACATATGGACAATGATTACAAATAAACATGATTAAAGTTCCTTTTTTTCCCAAACAATCTTCTAGTCTATGCAACTTATTATCTATGCCTTTTAACTCAAAACTATGTAGTTTTTCCCCAAAGTTACAAATAGGTGTTTTTGTTAGAACCATAATATATTATAATTATAATAATGATTTATGATTTCAACAATATAAGTCCAAAGTTAGACAAAGAAAGTTGGTTTGCACCAAATTCAGTTTTAATTGGGAATGTTACATTAAAAAAAGATGCGAACATTTGGTTCAATGCAACTTTAAGAGGAGATGTTGAGCCAATCATCATAGGCGAGGGCTCCAATATTCAAGATGGTAGCGTTGTTCACACAGATCCAGGCTGCCCAGCAACAATTGGGAAAAATGTTACAGTCGGACATTTAGTTATGCTACATGGATGCATTATTGAAGATGACTGTTTAATAGGAATTGGAAGCACAATACTTAATAAAGCAAAAATAGGAAAATTCTCTATCATAGGAGCAAATGCTCTTGTTACAGAAAACAAAGTTATACCAGAAAGATCTTTAGTTATTGGCAGTCCTGGCAAAGTGATTAGACAAGTCACTGATGAAGAAATCAAACATATAAGAGAAAATGCTGAGCACTATGTCCAAAATTACAAAAAGTATAAAAAGTAATTTTTTTATAATTAGGGGACCAGCCAGGTAAATTTTTTTGTACCATCAAAATTAATTAGTGCTCTTCGATGACCTTTTGCAGCTAGATAAAGCCATTCTATGCTTTTTATTTTACATTTAATAACACAAAAATTTTTATATCCTGCTTCACTTTCTTGTTTGGTAAAATCGAAATTATTAAATTTATCTTCCAAACCTGATGTTGGTTTGTCTGATTTAGTACCAGGACCATTAGTAACTAAATAACATTTTCTACTTACATGACCTGTCTTTTTCCAGGACTCTTTTGTTGTATCATTGTCAAAGTTTATTTCACACTCTGCTTTTACTCTTAACTGTATCTTTTCCTCTTTTCCATAAAACAGAATTGAACAATTTGGATTTTTTTTTATTTTTTCTATTTTAGATGATCTAATATCACTGTGATATTGTATTAAATTATTTTGCCTATCAGTCTTTCTTAATACAACGACTCTTCCATCTAAATCTTTTTCATTTCCACAAATAAAAACCGGAGTTCTAAATTCAGAAGATCTATTTTTCACTGCATCGGATAAAAGATCCCATATTTTTTTTTCAATTTCTAGTGAATTTTCGTAATAACTTACTGTTTCTGACACTTTTTATTTTCTAAATCTTTTAATTAAGCTAGAAGTATCCCACCTTTGACCACCCATTTTTTGAACTTCGGCGTAATATTCATCAATTATTTTTGTAATAGGTAAAGGCGAATTATTTTTTTTTGCCTCATCCATTGCTATTTTCAAATCTTTTCTCATCCAATCTACCGCAAAACCATAATCAAATTTATTCTCTATCATAGTTTTATGTCTATTTTCCATTTGCCATGATTGAGCAGCTCCTTTTGAAATAACCTCTATAACTTCTTGCATATTTAATCCAGCATTCATTCCAAAGTTTATTGCTTCAGATAGCCCTTGAACAAGTCCAGCGATGCAAATTTGATTTACCATTTTAGTTAATTGACCGCTTCCTGAAGGTCCTAGTAATTTTATTTTTTTACTATAGCAATCAATAATAGGCTCAGCTTTTCTAAAAGGTGAGTCATCCCCACCAACCATTACTGTAAGTATTCCACCTTCAGCACCTGCTTGACCTCCTGAAATAGGTGCATCCAAGAAATCAAATTCTTTTGTTTTAGCTTCTTTGTAGAGTTCTCTAGCGATGTTTGCCGATGCAGTAGTATTGTCGACATATATTGCTCCTTTTTTTGCTGTTTTATATAAACCCTTATCTCCTAAAGTAACCTCTCTTAAATCATTGTCATTTCCAACACAGGTAAAAATAAAATCACAACCTTTAGAAGCATCCATTGGGGTGTCTGCCACTTTACCTTTGTATGTTTTAACCCATTTTTCAGCTTTAGATTTTGTACGATTATAAACAGTTACATCATGACCAGCTTTTGATATATATCCTGCCATAGGGTAACCCATTACACCCAAACCAATGAAAGCAACTTTAAAGCTCATTAATGATTAACCTTTCGTTAAATAAAAAAGTAATAATTTTTGGATTTATATTTACATTTTTTTCAAGTTTTGGACAGAGCTTTTTTTTGGGATTGTTTAACGCACCTATTAGAAATGAATTAGGTATATCCCATGGTCAATTTGGAAATATTTATGCTATTGCAACAATATTTTCTAGTTTATTATTAATTTGGGTAGGCAAGAAAATCGATGAGTATCAAATAATTTATTATTCTTTTTTTGTAATAATATTATTATTTTTATCTTCTCTTTTTTTTTCTTTCATAAATAGTATTTATTTTTTTGCAGTAGGAATTTTTTTGATGAGATTCTCCGGACAAGGTTTAATGAGCCACACATCTACTACTACTATTTCAAGATTTTTTGAAAAATCAAGAGGTAAAGCTCTTAGTACTATCTGGTTTGGTTTATCATCAGCTGAATTTGTTTTGCCAGTTCTTATAACTTATTTATTTATGATTTATTCATGGAGAACAGTTTGGCAAGGTATCGCTCTAATCATTATTATATTTTTGCCTTTGATAATCCTAAATACAATTAGGACTATTAATTTAGAATCTAGAGAAATAGACAAAGATAAGGATATTAAAAATATAAAGATTAAGAGCTGGAGAAGAGGTGAGGTAATAAAAGATTATAGATTCTATATTGTTTCTTTAAATATGTTGGCAATGCCATGGATTGCTACTGGTGTTTTTGTATACCAATCTTTTATATCAGAGTCGAAAATGTGGAGTCTATATACAATCCCAAAAGCCTTTATGGTTTATTCAATTACATCAATTGTAACATTATTTTTTTCTGGCTATTTGGTAGACAAATTTACTAGTAGAAAATTAATTCCATTAATAAACTTACCTTTACTTTTATCTATGTTTGTTCTTTTTACTAATAAACACGAAATATCTGCTTATGTTTTTCTAGGGCTAGTTGGTATTTCTAACGGTTTAGCTAATGTTCTTGGCTCATCTACCTGGGCAGAAATTTACGGAGTAAAATTTATAGGTTCAATTAAAGCATTAACCACAGCTTTTATGGTATTTTCTACTGCTTTTGGAACTGCGGTATTTGGATTATTAATTGATAACGGATTTTCGATAGAGGATATTGCTTTAGTTTCAGGAATTTATATCCTTATTTCATTAGTTCTTTTAATTATTATTAGGAAAAGTCTAGAACCAACAAAGCTATCAAAATAATATTGATTTATTTGGATTATTTGAATATATACTCAGCATCATGGCACGAATAACCGTAGAAGATTGTCTTGCTCAAATAGATAACCAGTATGATTTGGTTTTATTAGCTAAAGAGAGAACAACTCAATTAAACTCTGGTGCCCAAATGTTAGTAGAGGAAGACAATGATAAAAAAACTATTATCTCTCTTAGAGAAATTGGAGATGGCAAAATTTCGATTAATGAATTAGAAAAAAGTGCGATTAGTAGACTAAGAAAAGAGCCTGATGAAGAAGCCAACCAAGAGGAAGTTGAGGTTGAAGAAAACGACGAATTTGAAAATCTTTACAAAGGTCAAATTTCAAAAAGTGGTGTAGCAATACTACCTTCAAAAAGAACAAGAAAGATACCTGAATTAAAAAAAGAGAAGCCCCTAGAACTTAAAGAGGAAGCTTTAGAATTAAAAGAAGAAATTAAAGTTCCCACAGAAGAAAATAAATAATTGAAAATAAATAGAAAAGTCTCTGTTGCTCCTATGATGGATTGCACAGATAGACATGAAAGATATTTTTTACGTTTGTTAAGCAAGAAAGTGATGCTTTACACAGAAATGGTTGCAACTAAATCAGCAATTCATGGAGATAGAAATAAGATTTTAGGATTTAATAAAATTGAAAAACCGTTAGGCCTTCAAGTAGGTGGTTCTGATAAAAAAGAATTATCTACGGTATGCAAAATAGCAGAAGATTTAGGTTATGACGAAATAAATATTAATCTTGGATGTCCGAGTAAAAAAGTCCAACAAAATAAATTTGGTGCGTGTTTAATTAAAGAACCTGATTTGGTAGCAGAATGTGTAAATGAAATGGTTAAATCTTGCAGTATACCAGTAACTGCTAAAACAAGAATCGGATTCGACGACACTGAAAATTTTCAATATTTAAACAATTTTGTTAATAAAATTTCTGCGGCTGGTTGCAAAACAATAATTCTTCATGCACGAAAAGCAATATTAAAAGGTTTAACACCCAAAGAAAACTTAAAAATACCTAAATTAAATTATCCAATGGTATATGAAATTAAAAAAAATAATCCTAATTTAGAAATTGTTATTAATGGAGGTATTACTAATTGTTTACAGATTAAAGAGCATCTTCAAAAATGTGATGGCGTGATGATAGGTAGAGCGATTTATCAAAACCCATACTTTTTGGCAGAAATAGAAAATGAAATCTTTAGTAATTTAAATGTACCTTCAAGATCTGAAATAACTGAAAAATTAGTTGAATATGTAAAAGAAGAAACACAAAAGGGTACTAGAGTAAATCAGATAATGAGACATACAGTAGGACTTTATTACGGACAAAATGGAGCAAATAAATGGAAAAGATTTTTAAGTGATAATATGATGGCAAGAGATTCTGATTTTCAGAAAGTAGATCATATTATGGAAATTGCACAAAATAATGAAAAAGCAAACCAGCCGATCTCATGATAGAAATTCTAGAAGCTAACAACATTTTATTTTTTATTATTATTATGTTGATTACAGCTATACCAGTTGGTTTTTTTGCAGGTCTTTTTGGGATTGGAGGTGGGCTTATAACTGTACCTTTTCTTTTTTTTATTTTTGAAACATTAAATATAGACAAACAATATTTAATGCATTTAGCTGTAGGAACTTCATTTGCCATAATCATCCCAACCTCTATAGTTTCTGTTTTAACCCACAAAAAACACAAAGCTGTAGATAATAACATTATAAAAACCTATGGAGCTTATGTTATTTTAGGAGTTTTATTAGGAACACTTTTCGCTGCGTTAATGCAAACAAAATCACTAATGGTTTTTTTTTCAATTGTAGTCTACTTTTTGGGCACATATTTATTATTACTTCAAGAAAAAACGAAAAAAATAAAAAAAAAATTTGGCATATACCATAAAATTGTTTTTGGATTTATCTCAGGATTTGTCTCGGCACCAATGGGTATAGGTGGAGCAGTCATGAATGTTCCAATTTTAAGATATTTTGGGTATTCAATTAATATTGCAATAGGAAGTGCAGCTGCAGTGGGATTTATAATAGCTTTATTTGGTGCAGTGGGTTTTTTGGTTTCAGGTTCATTTCTAAAGGCAAATTTGCCTCTAAGCGTTGGATTTATTAATATTCCAGCATTTTTAATCTTTATTCCTGTAACCACATTTATGGCAAGAATTGGGGCTAATACAGCTCATGAGATAGATAAAATTAAATTACAAAAATTTTTTGGTATCTTTCTTTACGTTATAGGAACAATATTTTTATACAGATATTTAAATATATAATTTAAATTTTTTGATCATACTTTCCAACTTTTCCAGTTTTTTTAAGCAACTCATCAATAAATTTAAAAATATTATTTTTTCTACTATCTGAGGTTGGGCTTTCTATTACAACTACTAGAGAGGGTTTATTAGATGAAGCTCTAATTAGACCCCAAGATCCGTCTTTAAAAGAAAATCTAATTCCATTTATAGTCAGTATTTCGTCAATTAATTGTCCATCAATTTCTATCTTATTATTTTTAATTTCTTTAATTTCTTTAATAAGGTTATTAACAACCAAATATTTTTCTTCATCCTTACAAAAAGGAGCCATAGTCGGCGATTGAAAAGTAACAGGCAATTCGTCTAATAATTTACTTATATTTTTATCTTGATTATCTAACAAATGACAAATTTGAATAGCTGAATTAATTCCATCATCATAGCCATATCCAACGGGTTTATTAAAAAAGAAATGACCACTTTTTTCAAAACCAGCTAAAGCTTTTTCAATTTTCACTTTTCTTTTTATATGAGAATGTCCAGTTTTCCAATATATTGTTTTACATTGATTTTTTAAAAGAACTTTGTCTTTTAAGAAAAGTCCAGTTGATTTTACGTCAATTACAAATTTATTTTTTTTAAATTTTGATGAAAGATTTCTTGCTATCAATAATCCTATTTTATCTGAAAAGATTTCTTGACCTCTGTTATCTATAACACCAACTCTATCTCCATCTCCATCAAAACCAAAACCAATATCAGCTTTATTTTCCTTGACACATTTTGAAATAGCATGGAGCATCTTTAAATCTTCTGGGTTAGGATTATAATTAGGAAAATTAAAATCTAAATTACAATCTAATTCAATTACTTCGCATCCAATTCCTTTTAAAATTTCAGGCGCAAATACCCCAGCAGTTCCATTTCCACATGCTACAACAGCTTTAATTTTCTTTTTCAATTTATTTTTTTTTATAAGATCTTTTATATATATTTGATTAAAATCTTTTATTTTTTTCTCATTTCCAACACCTTTAATGAAATTTTGATTTAAAGTTATTTTTTTTAATTCGTTCATTTCCTCTGGAGCATGGGTTAAACCTTTTTCAATACCCATTTTTACTCCAGTCCAACCATTTTCGTTATGACTAGCTGTTACCATTGCTATCGCATCTGCATCTAATTCAAATTGAGCAAAGTAGACAGTAGGGGACAAGGCTAGACCTATATCTTCTACATAACATCCAGTAGAAATTAATCCTTTCTTCAGGGCAAATTTAATCTCTTCGCTGTATGATCTATAATCTTGCCCAACAATAATCCTAGGGTTTAGTTTTTTAGTATGATTTATTACTTGAGTTCCAAGACCTTTACCTAATGACTCTATACCGCTCAGGTCTATTTCCTCCTTATATAACCATCTAGCGTCGTACTCTCGAAAACCGTTTGGGTTTATTAGCATTATATTTTCTGAATTTTATTAGTAATTGTTTATCAACAAAATTTAATACTTTACAAAATAAATTAATGTTCTTATAATGTTCTGTTGATGTTATCATTTATGTAGTATATTAGTGGAATAGTAACACAACATATAGTTGTTTTAATAAATTAGTCGTAAAGAAAGTAATATTATGAACAAAAACGTATCTTTGGCAATAGAAAAGGCTGTGAGCAGTCTAAGCACTAAAAAAGATAAAAGCGTTCTAAGGGATAATGGTCCTAAAAAACCAGATTTATTTTCTCTCTCTGGAGAAACAGAGCTATTTCAAAATGAAAAGGGGATAACAATAAAAATTGACAGATCCAGAGATTCGAATCTTACAGACTTTGGAAAAGCTACTCTGACGGATAGGTATCTTGGTTATGGAGAATCATTTCAGGACTTGTTTGCAAGAGTGGCTAGCGTTTATGCTGATAATAATCTTCATGCTCAAAGAATTTATAATTATATAAGCAACTTATGGTTCATGCCTGCTACGCCTGTTTTATCAAATGGTGGTACTGAAAGAGGTTTACCAATTTCCTGTTTTTTAAACGAAGCAGGAGACAGCCTTGAGGGCATTTTAGATTTATGGAGTGAAAACGTTTGGTTAGCTGCAAGAGGAGGAGGCATAGGAAGTTATTGGGGAAATCTTAGATCTATAGGAGAGAAAATTGGAAAAGTTGGAAAAACTTCTGGAATTATCCCTTTTATCAAAGTTATGGACTCTTTAACGCTTGCTATTAGCCAAGGATCTCTAAGAAGAGGTTCAGCAGCATGTTATCTGCCGATTGATCATCCAGAGATTGAAGAATTTATAGAAATGCGTAGACCAACAGGAGGCGATGTTAACAGAAGATCTTTAAATTTACACCATGGCGTTTTGGTATCTGATGCTTTCATGAGAGCAGTAGAAACAGATTCTCAATGGGCTCTAAGAAGTCCGAAAGATGGATCAGTACAATCAACTTTGTCTGCTAGAAATTTATGGATTAGACTTTTGACAGCTAGGGTAGAAACTGGCGAACCTTATATTATATATATAGATACGGTAAATAGACAAATTCCTCAACATCACAAGCTTGCTGGTTTAACAGTTAAGACTTCAAATTTATGTAGCGAGATTACTTTACCTACTGGAGTAGACAATCAAGGAAATGAAAGAACCGCAGTGTGTTGTCTATCTTCTTTGAACTTAGAAAAATACGATGAATGGAAAGAAGATGAACAATTTGTAGAAGATGTTATGAGATTTCTAGACAACGTTATGACAGATTTTATTAATAGGGCTCCAGATACTTTCAAACATGCAAAATATTCTGCGATGAGAGAAAGAAGTGTTGGGTTAGGAGTTATGGGTTTACATTCATATTTTCAAAAGAAAAAAATTCCATTTGGTTCGGTTATGAGCAAAGTTTGGAACAAAAAAGTTTTTAAAGACATTCAAGAAAAAGTTGATGTGGCTTCTATAATTCTAGCTGAGGAGAGAGGCCCTTGCCCTGATGCAGAAGAATATGGAATAAAGGAGAGATTTTCTAACAAAACTGCTATAGCACCTACAGCTTCGATATCAATAATTTGTGGCGGTGCTTCACCTGGAATAGAACCTATCGCAGCAAACAGTTATACCCATAAAACTCTTTCGGGCTCTTACAACGTGAGAAATAAATATTTGGCTGAAGTTCTAAAAAAATATAATAAAAATAATGATGAGGTTTGGTCTAGTATTACAACAAACCAAGGTTCAGTTTCACATCTAGATTTTTTAACAAATGATGAAAAAGAGACTTTTAAAACTGCTTTTGAAATTGATCAAAAATGGATAGTAGAACTGGGTGCAGATAGAACGCCCCATATTTCTCAAGCACAATCAGTTAACGTATTTATACCTGCCGATATTCATAAAAAAGAATTACACATGATTCACTTTCAAGCGTGGAAAAAGGGTCTCAAGAGTCTTTATTATTGTAGATCAAAATCAATTCAAAGAGCTGAAAATATTAACTCAGGTTCATCAACAGATGTGACAAAGAATGTTTATTCAAATAAGAAAGAATCAAGTAATGAAGATAGTAAATACGAGGAGTGTTTATCATGTCAGTAATTGATTTAAAAAAAAATAAAGAAGTTTTTAAAGGTGGATTATTAGTAGAAAATCCAGTTTATAAACCTTTTAGATATCCGTGGTGTTATGATGCTTGGCTAACACAACAAAGAATACATTGGCTACCAGAGGAAGTCCCTCTAGGAGATGATGTTAGAGACTGGCAAAAAAATTTATCCCAGGAAGAGAAAAACTTACTTACTCAAATTTTCAGATTTTTTACTCAGGCTGATGTTGAAGTCAATAATTGCTATTTGAGACACTATACTACTGTATTTAAACCCACTGAAGTTTTGATGATGATGACAGCCTTTGCTGCGATGGAGACGGTGCATATAGCAGCATATTCACACTTACTGGATACAATAGGAATGCCCGAGTCAGAATACTCAGCCTTCATGAAGTACAAAGAGATGAAAGACAAATATGATTACATGCAAGGATTTAATGTTAATTCAAAAGCAGACATAGCTAAAACCGTTGCGGTCTTCAGTGCTTTTACTGAAGGGCTTCAACTTTTTGCGAGTTTTGCAATTCTTCTTAATTTTCCAAGACACAACAAAATGAAAGGCATGGGCCAAATTGTTACTTGGTCAGTAAGAGACGAAACGCTTCATTGTAATTCTATGATTAGACTTTTTAGAGCATTTATAAAAGAAAATCCGGAAATCTGGAATGAAAAACTACAAAAAGAAATTTATGATGCTTGCAGAACTATTGTAGATCACGAGGATGCTTTTATAGATTTAGCATTTAGAATGGGTCCAATACAAGGTTTGAAAGCAGATGAAGTAAAACAGTATATTAGATGGATTGGTGACAGAAGATTAATCCAGCTTGGATTAAAACCGATTTACAAAGTCAAAGAAAACCCACTTACTTGGCTAGATACTATGCTTAACGCTGTTGAGCACATGAACTTCTTTGAAGGTAGAGCAACAGAGTATTCTAAAGCATCTACAAAGGGATCTTGGGCTGAGGCCTTTTCATAAAAGTCTTTGAAGACTAAATACAAGACATATTGTTACTAATAAAAAAATGATTTATTTGAAGATGAAAATGGAAATATTTATGTTTCAGCGGACAAAAAAGGTATTTACAAAATTAATTTTTCTAATTTCAGATAATTTATCTTATATTTAAAGCCAGAACTTCTCTGTGTTCGTTACCTTTGTATTTAGATAAAGGTCTTATCAATTTATTAGCTGTATGTTGTTCCATAATGTGTGCGGACCAGCCAGTAATTCTTGCCATTACAAAAATTGGTGTAAAAAAATCTGTGTCTATACCCATTAAGTGGTAGGTTGGTCCACACGGGTAATCTACATTAGGATGAATATTCTTTTTCTCAAGCATAACTTTCTCTAATATGTCGTATATTTTAGGATATTTTGTATTTTTCATTAATTCCGCAACTTTAAAGAAATATTTTTTCATTGTAGGTACTCTAGAGTCACCGCTTCTATAAACTCTATGACCAAAACCCATAACTACCCTTTTTTTATCTAAAGCATTATTAATCCAGGATTTTGCTTTTTCTGGTTTATTAATTTCTTTAAACATGTCCATAACTGCTTCGTTAGCACCACCGTGCAGAGGTCCCTTGAGACTAGCTATGGCCCCCGTTATAGCTCCGTGCATATCTGACAAGCTGCTAGTTATTGTTCGTGCTGTAAAAGTTGAAACATTAAAACTATGCTCTGCATAAAGAATCATTGAAACATCAAAAGCATCTACAATCTCTTTTTTTGGTACTTTGCCAAACATCATATGAAAGAAATTTTCAGAATAAGATAATTTTTTATTTGGCGGTATAAATTTTTTACCTTTTCTAGCTCTGAAATAAGCTGCGACAGCAGTCGGAGTTTGTGCAAAAATTCTCATTGCTTTTCGCATATTTGCTTTGGGTGAATTATCTCTTGCATCCTTATCTTCTAAACCCATCAAACTTACTGCAGTTCTAATAGCATCCATTGGATGTGCTTTCTTTGGCATGTTTTTTATATCATTTAATATTTGTTTGGATAATTTTCGATTATTTCTTTCTTCATTTTCAAATTTTTTTAATTCTTTCGATCTAGGAAGCTCACCATTTAAAACAAGGTAAGCTACCTCCTCAAAAATACATTTATCACAAAGATCTTGTACCTTATATCCTCTATAGGTAAGTGAATTTATTTCTGGCATAACTTGGGAAATGGTAGTTTCGTCAACCACAATACCCATCAATCCTTTTTTTATTTCATCGCTCATTTTCTATTCGTGTCCATCAGTTTTAAAATCAGTAATTTTTTTATCTGGAGTGTTATATTTTTCATATTCAACTAGTTCATACAATCTTTTTCTGGTTTGCATTTTATCTATAATATTATTTTGATGTCCATCCTTAAAAATAGACCTGAGACCATCTTCTACACTTTTCATAGCTAACCTTTGGGTTGTTACAGGGTAAATCACTATATTGTAACCTAAATTCTCTAATTCCTTCACGGACAATAGCTTTGATTTTCCAAACTCTGTCATATTAGCAAGCAGATAAACCTTAGAATTTTTTCTTACCTTTTCAAACTCTTTTTCATCTTTCATTGACTCTGGGAAAATGATATCTGCACCTGCATCTTCATACGCTTTAATTCTATCAAGAGTTTTTTCAAGTCCTTCTACTAGATTTGCATCTGTCCTCACTATTATAGAAAAGTTCTTGTCTTTTCTTGCGCTAACAGCATCTTTTATTTTCTCTATCATTTCATTTGTTGAAATAAGCTCTTTGTTATCTAGGTGTCCGCATCTTTTTTCAGCTATTTGATCTTCTATATGACATCCCGCAAGACCAAAACTTTCAAAAGTTTCTATAGTTTTTTTACAATCTGAGAATCCTGTGTCGGCATCAACTATTGAAGGCAAGTCAGTTACCTTAGAAATTTGGTTTGCTCTATAACTAACATGTTTTAGAGTATTTAGTCCTATGTCTGGAATTCCCAGATCATTTGACATAACACCACCTGAAATATAAATACCGTCAAATCCAATTTCTGTAATTAATTTTGCACACAAAGGGTTATAAGCACCAGGAAATCTTAATAATTTTTTTTCCTTTAGACTATTAATAAAATCGTTTCTTTTTTGTTCGACATTTTTTTTTGTAAAATGCATCAAGTTTTTATATTAAACCAGAAATACAAAATCAAAGATTATTTTAAAAGTATTACAAATGCTGTTAAAACCAACAAAATTGCTAAAATATACTCAATTATTTTTTTTGTTTTATTGTCTTTAATAAATAATCTTAAGCTATTTCCAAAAATAGCCCAAACACATATAGAAGGAAAACAAACTAACGCTGCTGTTAGTGTCAAGAAAGCAGTAGCGATAAAAAAATTTTCTTCTGTAGGAAAAAAGGCTGAGACAACAGTAATTGCTATTGTCCAAGCTTTTGGATTAATAAACTGAAAAGCGGCAGCTTCATAAAGTTTTAAAGGTCTTCCACTTTCTCTCTTAATTAAACTAAATGAGCCTATTATTGTCCAACCCAGATATAGAAGATAAAAAAAACACAATACTTTCATATAAAACTGTAAATTTGGAAATTTTAAAAATAGATTTCCTAAACCTAAAGACACAAGGCCTATTTGAACAATGTGTCCCGATGGTATCCCAATCAAATGAGGAAGAGTTCTAACAAAACCAAATTTCATTCCTGAAGCAGTGAGCATTGCATTATTAGGACCAGGAGTAATGAACATTATAAAATAATAAGTAATCAAAGCAGATAAAAGTGAAAAACTTATCATAAATACTTTTCTATAATCTTTTCAAAATTAAAAAAATTTTTAATTAATTCGTCGTGCGGTATCTGATCCTTAGTCTTTTCTGTATATCCATCTTGAACTAAAATAAATGGAATTTTAGCATTTTTTGCTGACATAGAATCTACTTCACTGTCTCCCACCATGACCGTTTTGTTTATTTTTCCCTGAATAATTTCTAAAACATTAGTTAGATGTCTAGGATCAGGCTTGTTATAATCAAATGTATCTGAACCAGCAATGTATTCAAAATAACTATAAAGATTTAATTTTTTTAATAAGTCTATAGCTAACCTTTCTTGCTTATTTGTGCATATAGCCATAGAAATATTTTTAGATTTTGCCCATTTTAAAAATTCTAGTACTCCTGGAAAGACATTACTTCCTCTGTTAATATTTTTACTGTAATAATCTATAAATTCTTTTGTCATTTCTTTTTTGATCTTTTCATCATTTATTTCTTCTTTAAAAGATCTTTGCATCATTATCCAAGCTCCTTTGCCAGCTAAACGCTTTATATCGGAGAGTTTTTTTTGAGTATGACCAAATTTTTTCATCACGTGATTGTGTGCTGCCATTAAATCTGGCGCTGTATCAACTAAAGTACCATCTAAGTCAAAAAGGATAGTAAATTTTTGAGTCATTTTAATAAGTATTAAAAAGAAATATTTTGTGAGTTATCTCAATACATTTTCTAATGTAAAGAGAAATTTCAATGAATACAAATATAAAAATTAATAAAGCTAATTCTTATAGACTTTTGCAGGAAAGTCTTAGAAACAAAGCGATGACAATGGGAGTAACTTTAATAGCTCCAGAAACTATTTTTTTATCAAAAGATACAAAGTTTGGAAGGAATGTAATCATAGAGCCTTATGTTGTAATAGGATCTAATGTGAAAATCGGTAACTCAGTTTTGATAAAATCATTTAGCCATCTAGAAGGTGCAAGAGTAGAAAATAAGGTGACCATCGGCCCCTATGCTAGAATTAGACCGGGCACTAATTTAAAATCGAATTCTAAGATTGGTAATTTTGTTGAAACTAAAAATTCTAAAATAAATTCTAATTCAAAAATCAATCATCTTTCTTACATAGGTGATACTAAAATTGGAAAAAATTCAAACATCGGAGCTGGAACTATTACTTGCAATTACGACGGAGTTAAAAAAAACAAAACAATAATCTCTGACAACGTTTTTGTAGGTTCGAATTCTTCGCTGGTTGCACCTATAAGATTAAATAAAAATTCTGTAGTTGGCGCTGGATCAGTAATTACTAAAAACGTAAGTAAGGGCGCTTTAGCATTGACCAGATCCTCTCAAATAGAAAAAAAAAAATACAAAAGAAAGAAAAGTAAAAGATAATGTGCGGAATTATAGGTATAGCTAGCAATAAGTCAGTTTCTTCAAATATTATTAACTCATTAAAAAAACTTGAATATAGAGGATATGACTCTGCAGGTCTCGCTACATTAAAAAATAATGTTATAAATGAGAAAAAATGTTCTGGTAGAGTCGAGCAACTTGAGAAAATTTTATTTAAAACTCCAGCAGAAGGAAGTCTAGGCATCGGTCACGTTCGATGGGCAACTCATGGAATACCAAATGAGATAAATGCACATCCTCATTCAACAGAGGTTGTTTCAGTCGTACATAATGGAATTATTGAAAATTCAAGTGATCTAAAAAGATCCTTAGAAAATAAAGGAAAAAAATTTAAATCACAAACTGATACTGAAGTTATTACACTTTTACTAGCAGAAGAATTAAAAAATAAAAAACCATTAGAGGCTGTTCAAGATACACTAGTAAAACTTAAGGGAAGTTTCGCTCTTGGCATTATTTTTAAAAATTTTAACAATATTATTATTGGAGCTAGAAGAGGAAGTCCGTTAGCAGTTGGTTATTCAAAAAACGAGAATTATATTGGTTCAGACTCATACGCTCTTAAATCTATGACTAATAAAATATCTTACTTAGAAGATGGAGATGTTTGTATTTTAACCAAAGATAGTGTGGAATTTTATGACTCAAACAAGAAAAAAATTAATAAAAAGGTTTTAATTCTTTCAGAAGACAAAAATATAGCCCAAAAAGGCGATTATAAAAACTTTATGTCCAAGGAAATTTTTGAGCAACCAATTACTGCTAAAAATTGCATAAATGAATATATAGATAAATCAAGAGACGAAATTAATTTCTATAATTTTCCTTTAAATCCTAAAACTGTCAACAAAGTTGTTCTTATAGGTTGTGGCACAGCATACCATTCATGCTTGGTTGCCAAGTATTGGTTCGAGGAATTTACGTCGCTATCAGTTGAGACAGATATAGCTTCAGAATTTAGATATAGGAGTATAAAATTTAGCAAAGATTGTTTGTATTTATTTGTCTCCCAATCAGGTGAGACTGCCGATACTTCAGCTGCATTGGATTTGTGTAAAAAAAATAAAGTAAAAACATGTTCAATAGTAAACGTTGTTGAGAGTTCGATCGCAAGGAATGCTGACTGGGTTTTACCCATACATGCTGGACCAGAAATAGGGGTAGCTTCTACAAAAGCCTTTTTAGGACAAATGCTATTACTTTACATGTTGTCTATAAAATTAGCAGATTTAAGAAATGAGATAGACAAGAAAGAATATCAAACAAAAATTTCTGACCTAAAAAAACTCCCTAATCTTTTAGAGAAATGTTTAAAATCTGAAGAAAAAATCCAGTTTGTTGCAAAAGATTTTTTAAATTCTAAAGGTTCAATGTTTTTAGGAAGAGGTTTTTCTTTTCCAATTGCTTTAGAAGGGGCTTTAAAACTAAAAGAATTATCTTATTTACACGCTGAAGGCTATCCAGCTGGTGAAATGAAACACGGTCCACTAGCTTTAATAGAAGATGGTCTTCCAGTAATTGTAGTTGCACCAAATGATAAATACTTTCATAAAACTTTATCTAATATGCAAGAGGTAATTGCTAGAGGCGGTAAAATTTTACTTATAACTAACAATAACGATAGCGTTATTAGTGAAAATGTTAGATTTACAATTAATTTACCATCTATCGAAAAATCTTTATCTCCATTTTTGAGCACGATACCTCTTCAACTACTTGCTTATCATGTTGCGTTACTGAAAAAATGTGACATAGATAAACCTAGAAATCTTGCCAAATCAGTAACTGTTGAATAAAAGCTCATTATAATATAAACATCACCCTAGGGTTGAAAATGAAAAAATGGAATTTAAATAGTTGGAAAAATTATCCCGCAAAACATCTTCCGAAATATGATGATGTTAAAGAGCTGGATATGGTTTTAGGAAAAATAAAGAAATATCCTCCTTTAGTTTTTGCTGGAGAATCAAGATCGCTAAAAAAATCTTTAGCTGAAGTAGTAGAGGGAAAAGCTTTTTTATTACAAGGTGGCGATTGTGCTGAAAGTTTTGCAGAATTTAATCCGGATAATATTAGAGATACTTTTAAGGCGATATTACAAATGTCATTAGTTTTAACTCATTCGGCATCATTGCCTGTAGTAAAAGTTGGACGAATAGCTGGTCAATTTTCAAAACCAAGAAGTTCTCCCACAGAAAAAAAAGATGGCAAGGAATTGCCTAGTTATTTAGGAGACAATATTAACGGTATGGATTTTACTGAAAAAGCAAGAATCCCAGATGCTAAAAGATTGTTTAGAGCATATTCTCAGTCAGCATCAACATTAAATCTTATTAGGGCGTTTTCGCAGGGAGGATTTGCTGATTTGAGACAAGTTCATTTATGGAATTTAGGCTTTATAAATAAAAAAACTAAAGGGAAATATAAAGAGATAGAAGACAAAATAAGTGATGCCTTATCTTTTATGGAAGCCTGTGGAATTAATCCAGAAAACAATAGAAGACTAAGAACTGTAAATTTTTATACCTCTCATGAAGCTCTTTTACTTCCTTTCGAAGAAGCTATGACAAGAATAGATTCTACCACTGGAGAATATCACGATACTTCCGCTCACTTTGTTTGGATTGGAGACAGGACGAGACAACCAGATGGTGCTCATATTGAATTTTGTAGAGGCATTAAAAATCCTTTAGGATTGAAATGTGGTCCCACTTTGAAACCAGATGAGTTAATTAAGCTATGTAACATTCTTAATCCAGAGAATGAACCTGGTAGATTAACTTTAATATCTAGGTTTGGAGCAAATAATGTAGAAAAATATTTACCAAAACTGATTAAAACAATTAAAAAAGAGGGATTAAAAGTTATTTGGTCCTGTGATCCTATGCACGGAAACACAATTAAGGCAGCTAGTGGATTAAAAACAAGACCTTTTGATAACGTTCTTAAAGAGGTCAAAAATGTATTTGGAATTCATCAATCAGAAGGAAGTTATGCTGGAGGACTTCATGTAGAAATGACCGGTCAAGATGTGACAGAATGTACTGGTGGTGCTCAAAAAATTTCTGAAAAAGAGCTATCAAATAGATATAGAACGCATTGCGATCCAAGACTAAACGCAAGTCAGGCCTTAGAACTTGCTTTTCTAATTTCTGACGAAATTAAGAAAAATTCAACATATTCAAAAAATATTATTCAAGCAGCGTCTTAATAATTATTATATAATTATTAAGAAAGAATCCTGAAAAGGATAGAGGGAGTTTATTAATTATGGATGTAAAAAAAAGAACAGAAATTATAATTAAGTGGATAGATGATTATTGTAAATCTATGCCATCTACTCCAAAGGCTTTAGTCGTTGGAATATCGGGAGGTATAGACTCTTCAGTAGTAAGTACCTTAAGCGCAATGACTGGCAGAAAAACTATTGTTATAAGCATGCCTATTAAACAAATTAAGTCTCAACATGATTTAAGTTTGATGCATGGAAAATGGCTATCCTCTAAATTTAAAAATGTTGATTATAATTTAATAGAATTAGAAAATTTATTTAATACTTTTAAAGAAACATTAAATAAATTTGATAACGAACATGGGCTAGCAAATTCAAGAGCTCGCCTAAGAATGTCAACATTATATCAAGCAGCTGCTGCTAATACAGGCATAGTAGTTGGAACAGGAAATAAAGTTGAAGATTTTGGAGTAGGTTTCTACACAAAATATGGTGATGGTGGCGTAGACATTTCTCCTATAGCCGATTGTACTAAAACTCAAGTATGGGAAATAGGTAAATATCTTGGTATATCAAAAGAAATTATAAATGCAGAACCAACAGATGGTTTATGGGATGATGGTAGATCAGATGTGAAACAACTTGGCATGTCTTACCAAGACTTAGAAAAAGCTATGCAAAATGATAAAGATCCAAATTATGAAAAATATTTGAGTATAAGAAAAAAAAATCTTCATAAAATGGAACCTATACCTGTATGTAAATTTAATAATGACAAATCTTAAAATATCTAACACTTTAACTCGAACAAAAGAATTATTTAAACCTATAGATAGCAAAAATATTACAATGTATGCTTGCGGTCCCACGGTTTACGATAGTCCTCACGTAGGCAATGCTCGTTCTTTAGTTATTTTTGATTTGTTGTTTAGAGTGTTAAAAAAATTATATGGAGAAAAAAATGTTACCTATGTTAGAAATATAACAGATATCGATGATAAAATTATAGATATTGCTAAAGAAAAAAAATTGCAAATTGATCAAGTAACTACAAATATAACAAAAGAATTTCATTTAGCTTGCAATCTTCTTAATTGTTTAAAACCTACTTTTGAACCTAAAGCTACAGAACATGTTAATGAAATGATTAAAATGACTGAGTCGTTAATTAAAAAAGGTTTTGCCTACGTAAATGAGGACCATGTTTATTTTGCAATTTCTACTTACAAAAATTATGGAAAACTCTCAAACAAAAAGCCAAATGACCTAAAAGCCGGTAAAAGAGTTGAAATTTCTAATCTAAAAAAAAATCCTTTAGACTTCGTGCTTTGGAAACCTTCAGAAGAAAATGATCCTGGATGGAATTCTCCATGGGGACGTGGACGTCCAGGTTGGCACCTTGAATGCTCAGTGATGAGTGAAAAATATTTGGGGAAAATATTTGACATTCATGGAGGAGGGTTAGACCTTATATTTCCTCACCATGAAAATGAGATAGCGCAAACTTGTTGTAATAATTCTAATGAAAAAATGGCAAACTATTGGGTGCACAATGGTTTTTTAAATATGGGAAAAGAAAAAATGTCTAAATCCTTAGGAAACATAATTAGCATAAATAGTGCTATAGAAGAATATAACGGCCAAGTGGTAAGACTAGCTCTTTTAAGTTCACATTATAGGCAACCTTTAGATTGGAACAAGGATCTATTAGAGCAACAAAAAAAAACTCTTAATAAATGGTATTCATTATATCAAGATCAAATTTATCTAGAAAAATCTAATGACTGCTTTGATTATTTATTAGATGATCTAAATACTCCAGGTTATATATCAAAGTTACATGAGCTTTATAATGACGCATCAAAAGGCGATGAAAATAAAAAAAATTCTTTCAATAATGCCTGTCGTTTAATTGGCATTTTTAATGAGAACGAAATTAAATGGAATAAATATAAGAAAAAATCAGTAAAACTTACTGAAAAATCTATAATGGTTAAAATTAATGAGCGATTAGTTGCTAGAGAGAAAGGAGATTTTGAATTAGCTGATAAAATAAGAAATGAACTAGATCAAGAAGGTGTATTGATTGAGGATAAAAAAAATAAAACAGAGTGGAAATACAAATGAGTAAAGATAAATTATACATTTTTGATACTACACTTAGAGATGGAGCTCAAACTGAGGGTGTAGACTTCTCTATTGATGATAAAAATAAGATAGCAAAAATACTCTCAAATATAGGTGTCGATTACATTGAGGGTGGTTGGCCTGGTGCTAACCCTATTGACACAGAATTTTTTAACAAATCACCAAAATTTAATAATAGTATCTTTACTGCTTTTGGAATGACGAAAAAAAGTGGGAGAAGTGCTGAAAATGATCCAGGCTTGTCATCTCTATTAAATGCTAATTCACAAGCAGTTTGTGTAGTCGGAAAATCGTGGGACTTCCATGTCAAGATAGCCTTAGGTATCAAAAACCAAGAAAACTTAGAAAATATAAGAGAGACAGCGAAACATTTTGTAAAAAACAAAAAAGAATTTCTATTTGATGCGGAACATTTTTTTGACGGATTTAAAAATAATCCTCAATATGCAGTAGACTGCTTAAAACAAGCTTATGATGAAGGTGCTAGATGGGTTGTATTATGTGATACTAACGGTGGAACACTTCCACACGAAGTTAGCGAAATAGTCAGCAAGGTAACAAAAATAATACCAGGTAAAAATATAGGCATTCATGCACATAATGACACTGAAAATGCTGTCGCGAATTCTTTAGCAGCTGTTCTTGCTGGAGCCAGACAAATCCAAGGTACTATAAATGGTTTAGGCGAAAGATGCGGTAATGCAAACCTATCTTCGATTATTCCGACTTTATTTTTGAAAAAAACATTTAATGAAAAATTTGATCTTAATATTAAAAAAGAAAATTTATCAACGCTTACTGAGTGTTCTAGATTTTTAGACGAGATATTAAACAAAAAACCAAATAAAAATATGGCCTATGTAGGAGCGTCAGCTTTTTCACATAAAGGCGGTTTACATGTATCAGCAGTTAAAAAAGATCCTAGAACTTATGAGCATATTGATCCTAAATTAGTAGGAAACCATAGAAACATAATTGTTTCGAATCAATCAGGAAGATCAAATATTTTATCCAGATTAGAAAATTATGGAGTTAAAATAGACTCTAAAGATCCTAAAGTGCAAAAAATTCTTGACGAAGTAAAAGGAAGAGAGTTTAGCGGGTATTCTTACGATGGTGCAGATGCATCTTTTGAGTTACTTGCAAACAAACTTTTGGGCAAACTCCCTGAATATCTAAAAGTAAAAAATTATAATGTTAATGTTAAAAAATCAGTCTCAATCGAAACTACTGCTGAGGTTACTTTTATAATTGATGGCAAGGAAATAAAGTGTTCTGGATCTGGAAATGGACCAGTAAATGCTCTAGACAATGCAATAAGATCCAATTTTAAAAGAGTTGAGAAATATCATAAATATTTTTCTGATCTAAAACTTTTAGACTACAAAGTAAGAATATTAAACACTGGAACAGGCGCAACCACTCGTGTTCTTATTGAGAGCTCAGATAATTCTGGTAAAAGTTGGTTTACCATAGGCGTATCTCAAAATATTATAGAAGCTTCATTCAAAGCTCTCATTGACAGTTTAGAGTATAAACTCTTTAAAGAGAAAGCCCCAGCTAATATAAATGAAAAATAAATTTGGTTTTATACTTATAAGGCCTCAGTTAGGGCAAAATATAGGTTCCTGTGCCAGAGTAATTAAAAATTTTGGTTTTTCAAAATTAAGCATAGTAAATCCAAGGGACGGATGGCCAAATTATAAAGCTCGAATGACTTCGGTAGGAGCTTTTGATATGCTAAAAAAAGTTAAAGTCTACAACAACACCCTAGAGTCTATAAAAAAATACGATCTTGTTCTCTCGGCAACAGCAAGAAAAAGAGATATCAATAAAAAACACATTTCAATTGCTAATTTTACAAAATTAATTGAAACAAAAAAAGGATTAAACATTGGAATAATGTTTGGTCCAGAAGCTTCAGGCCTTTCAAACGAAGATCTATCCTATTCAAATTCAATAATTCAAATACCGACATCAAAGAAATTTAGTTCGATGAATCTTTCTCATTCAATGACAGTGATATGTTATGAAATATTTAAAACGTTAAACAAGAGTAAATTTAAAAAAGATGTTAAATCTCTTAAAATTATTTCAAAAAAGAATATTTCAAAATTTCTCAGTCATTTAATTAATCTTTTAAACAATAAAAATTTTTTTAAACCTAAAGAAAAAAGAGAGGCGATGTTATTAAATATTAATAATCTCTTTTATCGATGTGAACTTAGCAACAAAGAATTAAGGATTTTAGCCAGTATTGTAAGCAACTTAAGTAAAAAAAACTTCAAAGCATAATTGACAATTACCCTACAAAGACTATAAACAATTTCAATAAATATGACAAAACGACTTAAATCGAAACACAAAGTAGACAGAAGATTAAAAGTTAATCTTTGGGGTAGACCCAAAAGCCCATTTAATAGTAGAGCTTATCCTCCGGGCCAACATGGGCAAACAAGAAAAGGAAAACCAACAGATTACGGAATACAATTAAATGCAAAACAAAAGCTTAAATCTTATTATGGAAACATAAATGAAAGACAGTTTAGAAACATCTATAGAAAAGCCCTTGCAAAGCGAGGAGATACAACAGAAAATTTAATTGCGATTTTAGAAAGTAGACTTGATACTATAGTGTATAGAAGCAAGTTCGCGCCTACAGTTTTTTCAGCCAGACAACTTATTAATCATGGACATATAAGAGTTAATAAAAAAAAAGTTAATGTTTCTAGCTATCTGGTTAAAGAGGCAGATGTTATTGAAGTTAAAGAAAATTCAAAGAAACTTAATGTAATAGAAGTTTCTATTTCAAATAAAGAAAGAGACATTCCTGACTACATCCAACCTGATGATAAAAAAAAATCTGTTAAATTTATCCGAGTACCAAAATTTGAGGAAGTCCCATATCCCGTTATTATGGAACCTAGTTTAGTAATTGAGTATTATTCAAGATAATATTGAATTTTTTTAGTTTATATAAAAGAAATTTTTTATACCTCATAAAAAAAAAAATTAATATTGATAACGAAATTAATTTAAAAAAAAAGTCATTAGAAAATTTATTTAGCTATTATGGAACTGACAAAGCTAATCTATGGGGAAAAGGCAAAACTAAAGGTCACGGTTATTCTAAATATTACGAGAAACACTTATTTCAACTTAAAGAAAAATCAATTAATTTATTAGAAATAGGGTCCTATTCAGGATCATCAGCTGCGAGTTTTGCAAAATATTTTACCCAAGCAAATATATTTTGCATAGATATTAATATCTCAAATTTTAAATTTTACTCAAAAAGAATAGATGTTTTTGGTATGGATGTGTCAAATTATAAATCGATTTTAAATTTTTATAAAAAAATAAACTTAACAAAAGAAGAAAGTTTTTTTGATATTATAATTGATGATGGTTCTCATAAACTTAGCGATATATTGTTTACATTAAATAATTTTTTTCAAAATTTAAATAAAGGAGGATTTTATATTATAGAAGATTTTAAATTTCCTAATTATTTTAAACATTTAAACGACACCGATGAAATTATGATAGACGAATTAATTGAAAAAATTGAGAATAAAAAAGATTTTCACTCAAATATAATTAGCAAAGAGGTGTTAAGAAGTTTAAAAAATAATACTAAAATAAATTGTTATAAAGGTAATTCTGGTTACTCAGATATAGTTTTTATTCAAAAAACATAATATTACTTTAAAGATTTTTCTTTAAGCAGATTTAATAACTCTCCTTTTTCGAACATTTCTTTTACTATATCACATCCTCCTATAAACTCACCTTTAATATAAAGTTGAGGGATAGTTGGCCAGTCGCTAAAATCTTTTATTCCTTGCCTCAAATTTTGATTTTCTAAAACATTGATACTTTTAAAATTTACATTTAAATGTTTTAATACATTTGCTACAGCCATCGAAAAACCACACTGGGGCGCATCAGGAGTTCCTTTCATGAAAAGACAAATATCATTTTTTTGAACTATATCTTTTATTTCATTTTGAATATTCATATTTTTTTTTCAACAGTCTTAAAGGAAAATGCATGTAGTTCATTTCCCATTTTCCCTTTTAGTGATTTATAAACTAATTTATGTTGTTCAATCTTTGACTTACCATTAAATATTTTAGAAGATATAGTTGCTGAATAATGATTATTATCACCAGCTAGATCTTTGATTTCAACAATAGCATCAGGAATTGATTCTTTGATTAAATTAGTTATTTCTTTTTCTGATAAGGACATTAGTAGTTATAATACCATTTATTATTAATTTTAGACAGTTCTTTAATATCAATATTAAATTCTCCAGCAAGTTCAAAATTGTCTTTTTGAGTAACACCTATCATTTCGTGAAAAATATTGTTTTTTTTGAATAAATCTTTAACTTTATTTAAATTATTTTTATCTATCTCAACCAAGTATCTTCCTTGATCCTCACCAAAAAAATACTCAAATATGTTGTTTAAATTTTTAGGCTTTTCAATTTTAACCCCTAAACTAGAATCTATACTCATTTCAGCTAAACTTACTATAGTACCACCAGCAGAAACATCATGAACAGATAAAGCTAAATTTTGCTTTATAAGTTCTAAAACAAATTCACCATTATTTTTTTCATTCGTTAAATTAATTTCTGGAGGTGGTCCTTCGTTAATTGATAATATCTCATTTGAAAAAGCGCTTTGATATAAATGACCAAAAGTTTTACCAATCAACAAAACTGAGTTTCCAGCTTTTTTAAATAGGTGGTTTATTTTTTTTTCTGGCTTTTGAATTATTCCGACACCACCAATAACTGGAGTAGGAAAGATATTTTTTTTGTTAGTGCCATTATAAAAAGAAACATTTCCTGAAACTACAGGATAATCTAAATATTCACATGCTTCTTTGATTCCAATAATTGTCTCGGCGAATTGACCCATTATTTCCGGATTTTCAGGATTTCCAAAATTTAAACAGTTTGTAATTGCAATAGGTTTAGCCCCCATAGAGATTAAATTTCTCCAATTTTCACAAACAATTTGTTTACCTCCAGTGATAGGGTGTGATTTGCAGTAATTAGCGGAAGAGTCAACAGCAACGGCTATGGCTTTATTTTTTTTATGTATTCTTATTATAGCAGCATCGCTTCCAGATTTTTGAATTGTATCGCACATCACCATCTGATCGTACTGTTCAGTTATCCATTTTTTGTTAGAGTGATTTGACGAAGAGATAATCTTTAAAAAACTTTCTTTAAAATTTATTTTTTTTAAATTTTTAAAGTTTGCTTCTTTTTTAGGTAGTTCTGTTTTTGTCCATTTTCTTTCATACTGAGGAGCTTTAGATGACAAAGCTTCTATAGGTATGTCTGCTACTAGATCTTTTTTATAATGCAGTTTAAGTTTTTTGGTTTCTATTGTTTTTCCTATAACTACAAAATCTAAGTCCCATTTATCAAATATTTTTTTAGCTTCATTTTCTTTTCCATCTTCTAAAATAATTAACATTCTTTCTTGACTTTCTGAGAGCATCATTTCATATGGTGTCATCTTTTCTTCCCTACAAGGCACTTTATCTAAATTAATTTCTATCCCTAAATCTCCTTTAAAAGCCATCTCTACACTTGAGGAAGTTAGCCCAGCCGCACCCATGTCTTGAATAGATATTATTGAGTTATCTTTCATTAATTCTAGGCAAGCTTCCATAAGTAATTTTTCAGTAAAAGGATCTCCCACTTGGACTGTAGGTTTTTTTTCCTCCGAGTCGTCATCGAACTCTGCTGATGCCATAGACGCTCCATGAATACCATCTCGACCTGTCTTAGAACCAACGTAGACAACAGATTTACCTATTCCCTTTGCTTTTGAATAAAAAATTTTGTTCTTTTTTACATGACCAACCGCCATTGCGTTTACTAATATATTCTCATTATATGTTTTATTAAATTTTGTTTCTCCCGCTACAGTTGGTATCCCTATACAATTACCGTAACCACCTATTCCAGAAACAACTCCATGTAATAGATTTCTAGTTTTTGTGTTTTCAGGTGATCCGAAATGAATAGAGTTTAATAATGCTATAGGTCTTGCTCCCATTGTAAAAACATCTCTAAGTATCCCGCCCACACCAGTTGCTGCTCCTTGATAAGGTTCTATAAATGAAGGGTGATTATGACTTTCAATTTTAAAAACTATTGCATCTCCATCGCCTATGTCTACTATCCCAGCATTTTCCCCAGGACCTTGTATAACATTCTTATTTTTTGTCGGTAGCTTTTTTAAATGAATTTTAGAAGATTTATAAGAGCAATGTTCATTCCACATTGCAGAAAAAATTCCAAGCTCTAAAATATTTGGTTCTCTTTGTAAAAGATTTTTAATTACCAAGAACTCATCTGCAGTAAGACCATGTTTTTCAATAACTTCTTTAGTTATATTCATTTAATTTAATAGACTTGAAAAAAGACTAATGCCGTCATCTCCAGACACAGACTTTTCAATCATTCGTTCAGGGTGAGGCATCATACCTAAAATATTCTTATTTTTGTTAAATATACCTGCAATACTATTTAAAGAACCATTAGGATTTGAATTCTGATTTATACTTCCTTTTTCATCACAGTATTTAAATGCAATTAAGTTGTTATCTTCTAATTCTTTTAGATGATCTTTATTTGTAAAATAATTTCCCTCATTATGAGCAATATTAAGTTTAATTATTTGTCCTAGTTTATATTTCTTACAAAATTTATTATTTATGGCATTAACCCTAAGAGAGACATTTTTGTTAATAAATTTTAAATTCTTATTTCTTAACAAAGCTCCCTTTAGTAATCCAGTTTCTATTAAAATTTGAAATCCATTACAAACTCCCAAAACTAAACAACCTTCATTAGCAGCTTTTATAACTTCATTAATTATTCTTGACTTTGCTGCTATAGCACCAGATCTCAAATAATCGCCGTAAGAAAATCCTCCTGGTATTACAATTAAATCTGACTTGGGTAAATTAGTATCTTTATGCCAAACTAATTTGTTTTTAAATTGCATTTTTTCTAATGCAACGGCAATATCTCTATCGCAGTTAGATCCAGGAAATACGATAACAGATGAATTCATTTTATAATTTAGAAATTTTAAAATCTTCAATAATTAAATTTGCTAATAATTTTTTACACATTTCATCAACTTTATCCTTGGCTATTTTTTCATCATTTTCATTTATATCCACCTCAAAATACTTTCCTTGACGAAGATCTCTTAGTGTTTTCATGCCCATATCCTGTAAAGTTTGTTGAACAACTTTACCTTGAGGATCTAGTACATCTTTTTTCAAAGTGACTGTAACTGAAAATTTCAATTTATTTTTTCTTGATATCTACCGATTTAGGTTTTCCGAATTTGACTTCGCTAATGTTAGTTTCTTCTGGCATTATACCCAATCTTCTTGCTACTTCTTGATATGCTTGAATAATATTACCTAAATCCTTTCTAAATCTATCTTTATCTAATTTTCGCTCACTTTTAATATCCCAAAGCCTACAAGTATCAGGACTAATTTCATCAGCTAAAACTATTTCTTGTTTATCCTTTTCCCATACTTTTCCATATTCTAGTTTGAAATCTACCAACTTTATTCCAACACCTCTAAACATTCCTTGCAATAAATCATTTATTCTATGAGTTGTTTTATCTATTAAATCTATTTCATCCTTTTTTGCCCAACCAAAAGCAAATATATGCTCTTTAGATACAACCGGATCACCTAAATCATCATTTTTGTAGCAATATTCTAGTAAAGGAGTTTCAAAAACAGTACCGTCTGCTATTCCTAATCTTTTTGAAAGTGAACCAGTAGCTATATTTCTTACAATGAATTCTATTGGAAAAATTTCAGCATGTTTAATAAGTTGCTCTCTCATATTTAATCTTTTAACTAAATGAGTTTTTACTCCACATTGATTTAAATTAGTTAATATATGTTCAGATATTCTATTATTAAGAACACCCTTTCCTTCTACGTTTGCTTTTTTTAAATTGTTAAAAGCTGTTGCGTCATCTTTAAAATGTTGAATTACAAGACCTTTTTCTTTAGTCTCGTAAATTATCTTAGCTTTACCTTCGTATAGTTTTTTTCCTTTATTCATAAAATTTATTTTTTCAAACTTCTATTGAAAATTATATTAATTCTTCTTGTATGGTAACTAAAATTAAATAGTTTTTTCAATTTATTAACAGGTATTTTGTCATTAATTTTATTGTCATTTAATAAGTTTTTATAAAACGAGGATTTGTTACTCCAAGATTTCATAGCATTTTTTTGAACTAGCCTGTAAGCTTCTTCCCTTGAAACTCCTTGACTAGTCAGTTCTAGCATTACTCGTTGCGAAAAAAATAAACCATTAGTTAAATTTAAATTTTTTAACATATTCTTTTGATAAATATTCATATTTTTTATTATCTCGTTGAGTCTGTTTAAGGCAAAATCCAAAGCTATTGTTGTATCAGGACCAATATTTCTTTCTACGCTAGAATGAGATATGTCTCTTTCGTGCCAAAGTGCAACATTTTCTAAAGCGGGTATGACACTTGACCGAATTAATCTAGCAAGACCAGTTAAATTTTCACTTAAAATTGGATTTTTTTTGTGGGGCATCGCAGATGATCCTTTTTGTTTTTTTCCAAAAAATTCTTCCACTTCTAAAACTTCTGTTCTTTGTAAATGTCTGATTTCGATTGAGAGTCTCTCTATAGAGCTTGCTATTATAGAAAGAGTAGAAAAATATTGTGCATGCCTATCTCTAGGAATAACTTGGGTTGAAACCGGTTCTATTTTTAATTTCAACTTTTTAGCTACATATCCCTCGACTCTAGGATCTACATTCGCAAATGTTCCAACTGCACCAGATATTGCGCATGTAGAGATTTCTTTAATCGAATCTTCTAATCTTTTTTTATTTCTTAAAAATTCTTGATAAAAAGTTAACATTTTTAATCCAAACGTAATTGGTTCAGCATGAATCCCATGGCTTCTGCCAATACATAAAGTGAACTTGTGTTTTAAAGATTGCTTTTTTAATGAAGTTAATAAAATATTAAGATCTCTTAATAAAATTTCTCCAGATTGTTTTAATTGTAGATTAAAACAAGTGTCTAAAACATCTGAAGAAGTCATACCTTTATGTAGATGCCTAGCTTCTTTTCCTACCTTTTCATTGATTGACGTCAAGAAAGCAATAACGTCATGTTTAACTTTTTTTTCAATTTGGTGAATTCTTTTTACATTAATTTTTGCTTTTAATTTTATTTTTTTTGCAACACCGCTTGGAATTATTTTAAATTTTTCCATAGCTTCTGCTGCGACTATCTCGATTTTTAACCAAAGATTATATTTGTTTTCTTCTTCCCAAATACCTTTCATTTCTTTTCTTGAATATCTTTCTATCATGATGAGTATGGAGGAAAATCTAAACCTTTGTTTGATAAGGTAAAAACTTCGTATCCATCATTTTTTATACCAACAGTGTGTTCAAATTGTGCTGATAGTTTTTTATCCTTCGTTACAGCAGTCCAACCATCATTCAAAACTTTGGTCTCGTAATTTCCCTCATTTACCATTGGCTCTATAGTAAATATCATTCCTGGTTCAAGTTTAGCTCCTGTACCTTTTTTTCCATAGTGTAATACATTAGGATCTTCATGAAATTTTTTTCCTATTCCATGACCGCAAAAATCTCTTACAATTGAGAAACCTCTTTTTTCAACATAATTTTGTATTGTTGACCCTATATCTCCTAAAAATATATCTTTATTTAATATTTTGATTGACTCCATCATTGCCTGGTAAGTTGTTTGTACAAGATTTTTTGCTTTAATAGAAACTTCGCCAACAAAAAACATTCTGCTAGTATCTCCGTGCCAATTATTTTTGTAGGCAGTTACATCTACATTTATTATATCTCCATCATTAAGAACTTTATCTCCAGGGATACCATGGCAAACTATATGGTTAGCAGATATACAACAAGATTTTGGATATCCTCTATAATATAAAGGTGCAGAGTATGCTCCATTATCATTTATAAATTCGTAACAAATGGTATCAATTTTTTTGGTATTAATTCCAGGTTTTATTATTTTCGTAATTTCATCAAGTGCTCCAGATGCTATGGTGCCTGCTTCTCTTGTTTTATCAAATGCTTCTTGAAAATCTTTACCCATTAATTTTTAATTTAATTTCTTTATTTAGTTTTATTCCTTTTGAACTAAATTTACAATCATAGCAAAGTACTTTTACATTTTTTTTTATAGCATATGTTAATACTTCAAAATATTTAGGATCCAAATCTTTAGCAATTTTAAAAGAATTACAATCTTCTCTTTGTATAACAAAAAGAATATAAGCGTTATATCCTTTATCTAAAGAATTTATCAATTCATGTAAGTGCTTTTTACCTCTCTCTGTGATTGCATCAGGAAACTCTGCTAAGCTTTTCTCTCTTACAAGAGTGACATTTTTTACTTCCAAAAAAGATTTTTTGTTATTATCATTTAACAAAAAATCGAACCTTGTATTTTGACCAAATTTTTGTTCTGGTTTAATCTGAACTTTTTTACTAAAAAAAGGAATTAAATTTTTTTTCAAACCCTCAAGCACGATCTTATTAGTAAGATGAGTATTTACTCCTACCTTGTTGCCATTTACCTCAATTATTTGCAAAGTATACCTTAATTTTCTTTTTTTGTTATTAGACTCAGAAATCCATACTTTATTATTTTTTTTTAATAAACCCATCATTGATCCTGAATTAGGACAATGGGCAGTTACTAATTTATTTTTTACTTTTATATCTACAAAAAAACGTTTGTATCTTTTTATTAAAACACCTGGTATTAATTCATTCTCAAAATTCATATTTAATTGTAACAAACTATGAAGAATATTAAAAAAAAAAAAATTAATGCAGCTATATTAATTATAGGCAATGAAATTTTATCAGGAAGAACACAGGATTTGAATGTTTCTTTTCTTTCAGTTTGGTTAAATAAAAATTGTGGAATATCAGTAGAGGAAGTAAGAATAATTCCAGACTCAGAAAAAAAAATCATAAAAAATATTCAAAATTTGAAAGGTAGATTTAATTACGTTTTTACCACCGGCGGTATTGGTCCTACCCATGACGATATTACGGCCATCTCTATGTCAAAAGCATTTAAGACCAAATATGAATATCACAAGGAGGCTTATTCAATATTAGAGAAATATTATGGAAAAAAAAATTTCAATGATGGTAGGAAAAAAATGTCTAAAATGCCAAGAGGATCTAGTTTGATTTATAATCCATCAAGCGCAGCACCAGGATTTATAATAAAGAATGTTTTTTGTTTACCAGGGGTCCCTTCAATTCTTAGATCAATGATAACAAATGTGGAAAAATATTTAAAAAAAGGCTTGATCATAAAAAATAAGTCAATCAACGTTCACACCGTTGAAAGTGATATTTCTAAAGAATTAACAAAAATACAAAAAAAATATTTAAGAAAAGTAGATATTGGAAGCTACCCCTTTTTTAGATTAGGACGTATAGGTGTTTCTATTGTTTTAAGATCAAGTATTAAAAAAAAACTTGATTCATGTTTTTTTGATATTAAAAAAATGATTAAAAAGAAAAAATTAAAAGTTTTTAAAAATTAATATGCTCTATTTTGCTTACGGAAGTAATCTATTTCATAAACAAATGAAGAAACGTTGCAAAGATTCAATATATATAAAATGTTTTATATTAAAAAATTATAAACTATATTTTAGGAATAATTATTTGGGAGGAGGTGTTGCAGATATTCAGAAAAGAAAAAATCATAAAGTTTTAGGAGCTTTATATAAAATATCAAAAAAGGATGAAAAAAAATTAGATGTATATGAAAATTTTCCGAAAACTTATGTAAAGAAATATTTTCGAATTTCTGGAAAAAAAGTCATGTTTTATTATATGCCCAAAAAAACTAAATATAATCCACCGAGTAAAAGATATTTAAACTTAATACTTCAAGGTTATAAAGATTGTGGATGGAATAAAAAAATACTCTTAAAAACTATAAAAACTTTAAAACGTCGTCTAGTTTAATTTTTGAAACATCCTTTGAATCATACATTTGTTTACTATCTAATATTGTAATATTTTTTTGATCTGGTTTAAATTTTTTTGAGTTAGTTGGGCCGAACAATACTATCATGGGCACCGAAGCTAGACTTATCATGTGCATTATTCCATTATCAATTGATACAGCTTTATCCAATCTAGTAGACAAAGCGGTTACAAGTGCAGGGCATGATAAAGAAGTATTTTGTTCAGGAAATAAAGCTCCTTTCATTTGTGATTTAATTTTTTCTATTATTATTTTATTTGACTTATCAATAAAGAAAACCGGCTTCTTGTTTTTTGACTGAACCTTTTTTGCTAAAGAAACAAACATGTTTAAGGGCCAACTTTTTTTTCTATACTCATTACCTTGAGTTAAGGAAAAACCAATGTATCCATTTTCTGGTAGCAATCTTTTTGACTCTTCTATGTACCGAGCAGGTAGCTGGTTTATTTGATACTTAATTCTTTCAATTTTTATATTTAAAAAATTTTCTAAATTAAGTAACGTCATTTCAGAAATATTGTCTCTCTTAACAAATGAGAATTTATTTGAACAAAAATTGAATCCATAGGTTGAAGAATAAAATTTTTTTGATGGAATTCTCTTTAATATTAAGGTGTTTCTAAATTTTGATTGTAGATCTATAATTAAGTCAAATTCATTTATCTTTAAATTTAAGAAATTTTTCTTAGCGCTCAACAAATGCCACCATCTAAAACCAAAATATTTTAATTTTAAATCTAGTGTTTCTAAATTTTTAATACCATACTCTTTTAATTTTTTGGAAAAATGGTTTTCATGCGCACTTAGGTAATAAAATTTATAATGCTTAAAATAATTTTGTAAGCTTAAAATAAGTGGAAAAAGCTGAATTGAATCTCCTAGACCTCCACCTGAATTATAGATCAATATCTTTTTATTCATTAATAATTATTACTTTATAAGATTAAAAAAATAATATAAACGTATTTACATAATTAACAAGAATGTGCCCTCGTGGTGAAATTGGTAGACACAAAGGACTTAAAATCCTTGCCCTTTTGGGAGTGCCAGTTCGAGTCTGGCCGAGGGCACCAAAAAATAGTTTTATACAATGAAAAAATTACACTTTATTTTCGATAAGAGATCAAAAAAAGCACAAAATTTAAAAAAAAAAATTTTAAAAAAATATAATAATACTTCACCTAAAAAATCGGAATGTATAGTGGTGGCCGGAGGAGACGGGTTTATGCTTAATGTGTTAAAGCGTTTTTATATGATCAAAAAACCTTTTTATGGAATCAATTGTGGAACCTTTGGTTTTTTAATGAATAAATTTATTTTCACCGATATAGAAAAAAAAATTAGCAAAGCCAGAAAAACTTTAATTAATCCATTAGAACTAACTACGATTGATAAAAATAATAAAAGAAAAAAATTAATAGCTATCAACGAAGTCTCTCTTTTCAGAGAAAGCAGACAAACTGCTTTAATAAAAATTAATGTTGGAAAAAAAATAATTATGAAAAAACTTATAGGTGATGGCGTATTGATCTCAACACCCGCAGGTAGTACCGCATATAATTTATCAGTCCATGGACCGATCTTATCTTTAAACTCAGGGAAGTTGGCAATTACACCTATCAGTCCTTTTAGACCAAGAAGATGGAAGGGGAGAATTATCTCTAATAATATGAAAGTAAAAATAAAAAATTTAGATATTTTTAAAAGACCTATAGCTGCAGTAGCAGATAATGTGGAAGTTAGAGGCGTTAAATCTTTAATGATAAAGATTAATAAAAATATTAAACTTGTATTACTACATGATAGAGATAGAAGTTTAGTTAAAAAGATAAAAATTGAACAGCTTAAAAAAAATATCAAATAATTCTTACAAATATTTTCATGAATTATAAAATTACTGAAAATTATTATTTCTATTTTATAATTTTAGCTATAGGTATAATTATAAGATTATATTATTCAAATTTCGAAAGCTATTGGATAGACGAACAAATAGCTTTTTTTGTATCCGATCCAACTTTAAATTTGAAAGAAACAATAATTAGAAGTCTTAATTCTGACTATAGCCCTCTTTTATATAATTTTTTTCTAAAAGTATTTTTTAGTATTTTTGGGTACTCACCGGATGTAGGAAGATATTTTTCGATATTAGTTGGATTTTTAAGTATAATTCTTTTAGCCTACATTTCATTTTCAATTTCTAAAAAAAGATCTGTCTTTATAGCTATTTTTTTATCAAGCATGAATATATATCTTATATCTTATTCAGCAGAAACAAGAGCTTATTCTACAATTTTTTTATTAAGCTTAGTAAACATATACTTATTTTTTTGTGTATTTATATTTAAAAATAAAAATAAATTTTTTGAAATAGCTTTTCCTTTTTCAGTATTTTTAATCTTATTATCACACCCATTCACAAGTTTAATAATTATCTCTGAAATTATATTTATTTTCATTCAAGATTTAAAAAAAAGAAAAATTAATTATAAATATTACACGATCACCTTTGTAACAATATTGCTGTATGCTATTATAGAACATGATTACCTTAAACTTTTATTTAGTTACAATCCTCCGGATTTCTTCGTTAAAAATCCTGATTTAGTTTTTTTTACAAATTTTTATTTTGATCGTTTTTTTGGATCAAAAATTATGGGTTATATTTTTCTTTTTTTATTAATTTTCTTATTGGTAAAAAATAAACAAAAAATTCTTAATAACAAATTTTATCAGTTCCTATTAATTCTTTTAATTACTATCTATCTTATTCCTATATTATACGGTTTAATAATTAATCCTGTACTTAAGGACAAATATATAATTTTTGTATTAATCCCAGTTATATTATTGATCTCTTGTTTAATTTTTGAGATTCGAAACTTAAGATTAAGAAGGTTATTAATTGGATTAATTTTAATATCTACAATAACTAATCAATTTTTTGAGATTTATAATAAAAAATTAAGCAAACCTGACTTTAAATCTATATTTAAGAAATTAAATGAACAGGAAGTTAAAAATATAGCTGTAATTACATTAGATGTAAATCATGAGTATATGATGGATATAGAAAAAAAAGATCCATATAGAGAGAGAGATATCATAAAAAATTACATTAAAAATTTTGATAATATTGATAAAAATTTTGTATTTCTTAATCAAGAAAAGATACCCACAGAGTTTAATAGTATATGGTTAATTTGTTATGAACCAATTGTAGATGGTAAATGTGAAAAGAATATAAGAGTTAACAAAAATTATAAAATCAAAAAAGAAATATCATCTTATCAACTGACTTCTTATTTGCTTAAAAAATAATCCAATTTTAAAAAATAAATAATACTAATAATTAAAAACTTTATTGCATACATAATATGTAATTGAGATCTTTCATCTGCATATATAGTCTTTATGGGAATTTCTTTTATTTGTAGTTTTTTTTGAATTATTTTAATTCTAATTAACTGATCAAAATTAAATGTATTTGGCAGTTCATTTAATTTGATTTTATTAAAAATATCCATTCTATAAGCCCACATACCTGTATGCGCATCTTTAAAATTTGTTTTAAAAACAAAGTTAAAAAATTTAGTTAAAAAAATATTTCCAATTAATTTGTATAGTGGCATCCCACCATGTATTGCGCTTAATATTCCTGATTTTAATCTAGACCCAGTTGATGCATAATAATTTTTTTCTTTTAAAGCCATTACAAGTTCTTTAATATATATAGGTGAATATTGACCATCTCCGTGAATCATCACAGCATACTTAAATTTATTTTTAATTGCGAACGATAGACATTTTTTAATATTACCTCCGTACCCTAAATTTTTTTTATTTATATTTAGTTTTGCATGTTTAAATTTTTTTAAAATTTCTTTACTATAATAAATAGTTTTGTCCCTAGAACAATCATCACTTATTAATAAATGAACTTGATAGTTTTTAATTTTTTTAAAATTAATTTTCTTAAAAACGTTATAAAGACGTTTTTTAGCTTTGTATGTTATTATAAAAATTAGAAGTTTTTCTTTTTTCATTTTAAGATGGTGCCCTCACACGGACTCGAACCGCGAACCTACTGATTACAAATCAGTTGCTCTACCAATTGAGCTATGAGGGCTTAAATGTCTATCTAGCATAATATTGTTTAATTTTAAAATATTTATTCACTTTTCTTAATAATGTGAGAGATATGATGACAAACTATAGATACAGTATTTGATATATTAAGACTTTCTATGTTTTCATTTATATTAATTTTAAATTTAAAATCAGAGTTTTCTAATGTTTTTTCTTTTATGCCGAATCCCTCTGAACCAAATAAGAGTACATTTCTTCCTGCCCAATCATGACTTGTAAAATCTTTTTTTGCTGACACATCAAATGCACTTATCCAAAAATTTTTTGTTTTTAAAAATTTTAAAGTACTATTTATGTTTGAAACTTTAAATAAATTTATATGCTCAATACCACCACTAGCACTTTTGTATAAGAGTTTACTTTTTGCTGGAAAAGATCTCTCTTTAACAATTATTCCATCAATTCCAAAAG
>CABXUA010000009.1 GCA_902515355.1 uncultured Pelagibacteraceae bacterium
TAATAAGTTAAGTATAAAAAAAATATCAACGCCTATAGGTGTAATAGGTGTAATTTATGAGAGTAGACCTAATGTAACTTCAGATGTTGCATCATTATGTCTTAAGTCAGGAAACTGTGTAATTCTAAGGGGTGGTTCTGAAGCTTTTCATACTAACAAAATTTTATCGGATCTATTTAGAAAATCTCTGGCAAAAAATAATTTGGACAAAAACTGTGTTCAGTTTATAGATAGAAAAGATAGAAAGATTGTAAATTATTTACTTTCTGGAATGAGTAATTTTATAGATGTTATTGTTCCTAGAGGTGGGAAGAATTTAGTTAAAAAAGTTCAAAAGTTTTCAAAAGTACATACAATTGGGCACCTAGAGGGTATTTGCCACGTTTATCTGGATAGTGCCTCGAGTTTTAGTATGGCAAATAAAATAATACTTAATGCTAAAATGAGAAGAACAAGCATATGTGGGTCTTTGGAGACGTTACTAATAAATGAAAAACTTTTAAAAACTTATGCAAAACCTATTATTAATTCTTTAATCGATTCTGGTTGTGAGGTTAGAGTTGATAAAAAAATAAACAAACTTTTCAAAAACAAACTTAAAATAGCAAAAGAAAAAGATTGGAGTACAGAATATTTAGACTCAATACTATCAATTAAAACTGTTAGGAATGTTCATGAAGCATCATCACATATTTTAAAATATGGAACAATGCACACTGATAGTATTATAACCCATGATAAAAAAACGGCAAAAATATTTTTTAACAAAGTCAACAGTGCAATAATTATGCAAAATGTTTCAACTCAATTTGCAGATGGAGGAGAGTTTGGCTTTGGAGGGGAAATCGGTATTTCTACCAACAAGCTTCCGCCTAGAGGGCCAGTAGGAATAAATCAACTTACATCTTATAAATATATAGTTACTGGAAAAGGAATTATAAGAAAGTAAGAATGATAACAAAATATTCTAATGCAATTGGAGTATTGGGAGGTAGTTTTGATCCACCACATATGGGTCATTTAAAAATTTCTAAAATAAGTCTGAAAAAATTAAAATTACAAAAAATATACTGGGTGATAACAAAACAAAATCCTCTAAAAAAAAAACCTTACCTATCGTTAAATGAAAGAATTAAAAAATGTAAGATTATTTTAAAAAATAACAAAAAAATTGAATTAAAATACTTAGATGCCAAAATTAAATCTTCAAGAAGTATAAGGTTATTGAAGTATTTAAAATCAAGAAATAAAGATAAAAAGATTTTTTTAATCATAGGGTCCGATAATCTGATAAATTTCCACAGATGGCTTAATTGGAAAAAAATATTAAATTTTTGTGAACTAGTTGTCTTTTCTAGAGAGGGATTTGACCAAAAAGCAAGAAAATCTGCCACAGTTAAATACTCCGGAAATAAGCATATTATCTTTGTAAAAAATAAAAAAATAGATATTTCCTCGACTAAGCTAAGGAAATATTATAAGAAAAAAAATAACTAATGGAAGTATCCAGAATAAAAAAAATAATTGAAAAAACATTAGATAGCAATAAAGCAAACAATATAATATCAATAGATTTAAAAAAGCACTCATACATAGCTGATTACATGATTATAGCATCTGGTACATCCTCTAGACATTTACAATCATTGTCTGAAATATTAATTTTAGAACTAAAAAAAAATGGATGGAACGATTGTCGTATTGAAGGAAAAGATAGTAGTGACTGGAAATTGGTTGATGCAATAGATATAATAGTTCATCTTTTTCATCCAGAGAAGCGAAAATTTTATGATTTAGAAAAAATGTGGTCAGAATCACTCCCGAAAGAAAAAGCAATGATATGAAAAAAATATTTTATATTTCAATTTGTGTCTATTTCAGTATTTTTGGAACTTCTTTTTCAAAAAATTCAGATGAATTTTATAAAAAAATTGATTTGTTCACAGAAGTTCTTGAAAAAGTCCAAAGTGAATATGTGGACGAAATAAATCAATCAGAAGTAATGGACTCTGCCATCAATGGCGTGCTTCAATCACTAGATCCTTACTCAGCGTACATGACGCCAGAATTATTTAGAGATATGCAGACAGATACAAAAGGTGAATTTGGAGGCTTGGGTATAGAAGTAGGCATGGAAGCAGGAGTGATTAAAGTGATAGCTCCTATCGATAATACACCAGCGTCAGAGGCTGGTATTAAAGCGGGTGATTACATTGTTAAAATCGACAATGAGCAGGTTCAGGGCAAATCTTTAATGGAAGCCGTAAAATTGATGCGTGGACCAGTTGGTTCAAAAATAAATTTAACTGTGAGACGTAAGGGCAAAAAAAAAGCTTTGGAATTTAAAATAATAAGAAAAATAATTGAGGTAAAATCTATAAATGCCAAAATAATTGACGATAAAAAAAAGATAGCTTATTTGAAAATAAAATCATTTAATGAAAATAGTGCTAAACAGCTTTTTGAAGAAATTAAAAAATTCGAAAAAAATAAAAAACCTGTGGGATATATAATCGATTTAAGAAATAATCCTGGAGGCCTTCTCACTCAAGCCATAAGTATAACTGACTTTTTCCTTGATAGTGGCGAAATAGTCTCTACAAAGGGAAGAAGATTAATTGAAACAAGAAAATTTTTTGCAAAAAAAGGTGATGGAGTCAATGGTAAGCCAATAATTGTTATGATCAATGGTGGATCAGCTTCCGCCTCAGAAATATTAGCTGGAGCTTTAAAAGATCACAAAAGAGCAATTATTTTAGGTGAAAATACCTACGGTAAGGGTTCCGTTCAATCAATAATACCATTAAAAAATGGTGGAGGAATGAGACTAACTATTTCAAAATATTATCTTCCATCAGGAAAGTCTATTTCTGAAGTTGGAGTAACACCAGATATCTTTGTAGAGGAAGCTGGTGATGATTTTAAAATTAACACTAAAACTGACAATCAACTAAATTACGCTATTAATTTATTTGTATCCTAATTTATGAAGGACAAATCTCTACCGCTAAGAACAGGAGTGGGAGTAGCGGTATTAAATTCAAAAAATAGAGTTTTTGTTGGAAAGAGAAAAGATAATCCTATCGATAAATGGCAAATGCCTCAAGGCGGTGTTGATCCAGGAGAAACTCTTCTACAGGCAATGAAAAGAGAGTTGTTTGAAGAGACTAGTATTAAAAAAATCAAAATTTTAAAAGAGTTAGATTATTGGTTGGAATATGAATTGCCAGAAAATCTTGTAGGAATTATATGGCAAGGCAAATTTAGAGGTCAAAAACAAAAGTGGTTTGTTGTAAGATTTTTGGGATCAGATAGTGAAATTAACTTGAAAACAAAAAAACCAGAATTTATTGAATGGAAATGGCTAGAGATAAATAAATTACCCGATGTAATTGTGGAATTTAAAAAAAATATTTATAAAACATTAGTTAAAGAATTGCAGAAATTTAAACTGTAATTTCTTTTAGAGTATCTATTTTGTAAGACAAAATATATTTTTCTTTATCTTTGATATCCTTATTGTTAAAAGCTCTTTCGGCTTCCTGGATCATTGCATCAATTTCTTTTTTTGACATTTTTTTTACATTTTTTACAGACGATGAAAGAATTAATAAGTTATTATTATTTAATTCAACTGTTCCTTCTTCTACAAAAAATTTTTCATCTCCTTTTTGTGATTGAGCTTCTATAAAACCTGGTCTTAAAAAAGTAACTAATGAGATATGATCTTTTAAAATACTCATAAGACCTTCAAATGATGGTATTGTTACCTGGTTAGTCTCTGATTTAAATATTGGTTTTTCTGGAGTTATTATTTCTAAATTAAAATTCTCAGACATTATGCAACTTTTGTTTCTTTTTTTATTTTGTCTGCTTTTTCGATAACTTCTTCAATAGAGCCAACCATGTAAAAAGCTGCTTCGGGCAGGTGATCGTATTCTCCTTTGCAAATTGCGTCGAAACCTTTAATGGTTGATTCAAGATCAACTAGTTTACCTGGTGAACCCGTAAAAACCTCAGCTACAAAAAAAGGTTGCGATAAAAATCTTTGTATTTTTCTAGCTCTTGCTACTGTAAGTTTATCCTCCTCTGATAACTCATCCATGCCTAATATAGCTATAATATCTTGTAAAGACTTGTACGCTTGTAAAATTTTTTGCACCTCTCTAGCTACTCTATAATGTTCATCTCCTACAACTCTAGGGTCTAAAATTCTTGATGTAGAGTCAAGTGGGTCTACTGCAGGGTAAATACCTAGTTCTGCGATTTGCCTGGAGAGTACAGTAGTTGCATCTAAATGAGAAAAAGACGTTGCTGGAGCTGGATCAGTCAAATCGTCAGCGGGAACATAAATTGCTTGTACGGATGTTATTGAACCCTTGCCTGTTGAGGTAATTCTTTCTTGTAAGTTCCCCATATCAGTTGCTAAAGTAGGTTGGTAACCTACTGCAGAAGGAATTCTTCCTAACAAAGCAGAAACCTCAGATCCTGCCTGTGTAAATCGAAAAATATTATCTATAAAAAAAAGAACGTCTTGACCCTCTTTATCTCTAAAATACTCAGCAACTGTTAATCCCGTAAGTGCAACTCTTGCTCTTGCTCCTGGGGGCTCATTCATTTGACCGTATACTAAAGCAGCTTTAGATCCTTTTCCCTCTTTTTTTATAACTCCAGATTCTATCATCTCATGGTAAAGATCATTTCCCTCTCTGGTACGCTCTCCAACACCTGCAAAAACTGAAAAGCCTCCATGAGCTTTTGCAATATTATTTATCAATTCCATTATACAAACAGTTTTTCCAACTCCGGCTCCGCCAAACAAACCAATTTTTCCACCTTTAGCATAAGGCGCTAATAAATCTATAACCTTTATTCCTGTTACCAAAATTTCCGTGTCAGTAGATTGATCGGTAAATTTTGGTGCCGATCTATGTATCGGCCATTTCTCTTTTGTTTTTACTTCTCCCTTTTCATCTATGGGGTCCCCAATAACATTTATTATTCTTCCTAAAGTCTCTGGCCCAACTGGAACACTAATAGGATTTCCAGTATTTGAGACTGTATCTCCTCTCTTAAGTCCTTCGGTTGAGTCCATTGCAATAGTTCTTACTCCGCTTTCCCCCAAGTGCTGTGCCACTTCCAAAATAAGTTTATTTCCGTCATTTTTTGCTTCTAAAGCTGTGTAAATTTCCGGCAACTCACCTTCAAAACTCACGTCGACTACTGCTCCTATTACTTGTGTAATTTTTCCACTTTTACTCATAATTTTATAAACTTTCCGCTCCTGATATAATTTCAATTAACTCTTTAGTGATAGAAGCCTGTCTGCTTCTATTATAATTTATTGTAAGTTTGTCTACCAAATCTCCAGCATTTCTTGTAGCATTGTCCATAGCTGTCATTCTTGAACCTTGTTCACTTGCAGCATTTTCCAAAAAAGCTTTATATACCTGAGTTGAAATATTCTTAGGTAGTAAATCTTCTAATATTTCATCCTCATCTGGTTCAAATTCATAAAAATTTTTTTCTATATCACTTTCACTTTTTTTTGCTATCTCAACTGGAATAATTTGTTGAGCTTGAGGAATTTGAGTAATAACATTTTTAAAATTGTTATAAAATAATATACACTTATCAAACTTTTCCTCACTAAAGAGTTCTAAAATTACTTTGCCAACTACGTCTGCTTCTTTAAATGTTATTTTTTTTCTATCTTTAAAACTTATTTTTTTTATAATGTAATTTCCGTACTCTCTTTTAAGTTGATCTAAACCTTTAGAGCCCACAGCAACTATTTTAAGCTCTTTTCCATCATTTAAAATTTTTTTAAAATAATTTTTAGCCAGTCTGCAGATGTTTGAGTTAAAGCCTCCGCATAAACCTCTGTCAGCTGTCATTACAATACAAAGATGAATTTTATCTTTGCCCGTTCCAATTAAAAGTTTTGGAGCATTTTCAGGATCACTTACAGACTTAGTCAAATTTAATATTATGTTTTGCATTTTTTCACTATAAGGCCTCCCTCGCTCTGCGCTATCTTGGGCTTTTCTAAGTTTAGCCGCTGCTACCATTTTCATAGCCTTGGTTATTTTTTGTGTGGATTTAACACTTTTTATTCTTTTTTTTAAATCATCTAAGCTAGGCATTATTTTTTGTATTTTTATATTGTTCTATAATTTGAATTAAAGATTTTTCTGTATTCTCCTCTAGTTTTCCTGAAGATTGAATATTCTCGAGTATCTCAGGTTTTTCACTTTTAATTTTTTCGATTAGGTTTTTTTCAAATGATTTTATCTTATTTAAATCTATATCATCTAAATATCCTCTCACTCCGGTAAATACTGAAACTACCTGCTCAGCGACTGTTAAAGGAGTGTACTGGTCCTGTTTTAAAAGTTCTGTTAATTTTGCTCCTCTATTTAATAGTTGCTGTGTAGAAGCATCAAGATCAGAACCAAATTGAGCGAAAGCAGCCATCTCACGATACTGGGCTAGCTCAAGCTTAATTGATCCAGCTACTTTTTTCATAGCCTTTATCTGTGCTGCAGAACCAACTCTTGAAACTGAGAGACCAACATTTACTGCCGGCCGAATTCCTTGGTTAAACAATTCAGTTTCTAAAAATATTTGACCATCGGTAATAGAAATTACATTCGTAGGTATATAAGCTGAAACGTCACCTGCTTGAGTTTCAATTATTGGCAAAGCGGTTAAAGAACCACCTCCTTTTTCATCACTTAGCTTAGATGCTCTTTCTAACAATCTACTGTGTAAATAAAATACGTCACCAGGATAAGCTTCTCTTCCTGGAGGTCTTCTCAATAACAATGACATTTGTCTGTAAGCAACTGCTTGTTTCGAAAGATCATCATAAATAATAAGTGCATGCATTCCGTTGTCTCGAAAATATTCTCCTATTGTACATCCAGTATAAGGAGCTAAAAATTGAAGAGGAGCTGCGTCTGAAGCAGTTGCAGATACTACGGTTGTGTATTTCATAGCTCCAGCATCCTCTAAGGTCTTAACAATCTGAGCTACTGTAGAACGTTTTTGTCCAATAGCTACATAAACACAATATAATTTTTTCTTCTCATCATCGGACTCGTTAACTCTTTTTTGATTAATAATAGTATCTATGGCAACAGCAGTTTTTCCAGTTTGTCTGTCTCCGATAATTAGCTCTCGTTGACCTCTGCCTACAGGAATTAAACTATCGATAGCTTTTAGACCTGTTTGCATTGGCTCGTTAACTGATTGTCTTGGAATAATTCCAGGTGCTTTTACTTCTACTCTTCTCCTTTGAATTTTATTTGAAAGATTTCCCTTGCCATCTATAGGGTTGCCAAGACCATCTACAACTCTACCTAACAATTCTTTGCCTACAGGTACATCTACAATTGAGTTAGTCCTCTTTACAGTGTCACCTTCTTTAATTTTTCTATCATCTCCGAATATTACTACCCCGACATTGTCATTTTCTAAATTAAGAGCCATACCCTTGGATCCATCGTCAAACTCTACCATCTCGCCTGCCTGAACGTTATCAAGTCCATAAACTCTAGCGATACCATCGCCAACTGAAAGCACTTTTCCTATTTCAGATACTTCAGCTTTTTCACCGAAACGTTTTATTTGCTCTTTTAACAATTTAGTAACTTCTGAAGGATTTATTTGCATTTTTAATTTTCCAACATTAATTTTTCATATTTTTTTAATTTATTTTTTATAGAGGTATCAATCATTAAACTGCCTATTTGAATTTTTACTCCTCCTATTAAATCTTTATCTACACTATGGTCAAAACTAATTGGAGATCCAATAGATTTTGATAATTCTAAACTTATGTTATTTAAATCATTTTCTGACAAATCTTTCGATGAAATTAAAGACGCTTTTAGCTCACCTTTTTTTTTTGATGAAAGTTTGAGAAAACTCTTAATAATTTTTTTTAAAAAAAATATCCTTCTTTTAGTTACTAAAACTAATAAAAAATTGTTTAATATTGTGGAAAAATTCATTATTTTTGAAATATTTTGCATAACTTCTAACTGATTGGTTATTGAATGTGTTGGATTTTTTATGAAATTCTCTAACTCCTCATTCGTATCGTAAATTGACAATAGTTCTTTAGTATTTTTTTCTATTATTTCGATTTCAGAATTTTCACTTGCTAGTTCGAAAAGAGCAAGTGCATACCTTTCAGAGGTTTCGGTAGAAAAAGATTTATTCGAGCTCACTATTTATCCTATACACGATTTTTGTTAAGATTAGATTGGATTTCGTATCATATGAAATTATCTCCTTCAAGACACTATAGTCACCCTTAAGTAAAATTTATTGGATCAACATCAACTGTAAGTTTAATTTTTGATGAAATCTTGATTTTATCTAAAATTTTAGAGAGTTTTTTTTGAATAAATATCTCATTTTTTGATCTTAAAAGTAGTCTAGTCCTATACTTGTTTTTTAATCTAAATATTGGAGAATCAACGGGACCTAGAACTTCTAAATCTTCTATTCCTTGTATTTTTTGCTTTATTTCAGTAGCCCCCTTTAAACTTAACTCTTTTATTGATGAAGATATAACTATAGCAATTAATCTTTGATACGGTGGTAAATTATTTTGCTTTCTTATAATTAATTCATTTTCTAAAAATTTTTCAGGATTTTTTTGTATTAGCTCTTTTAAAGTTTTATTAGATGGTGTTACCGTTTGGTAAATTATTATTGATTGTGATGAAAATCTTCCTGCTCTTCCACTAAGTTGATTGTAAAGTTGAATATTTTTCTCAGTAGTTCTTAGATCATACCCCTTCCCTGAAAAGTCCGCATCAACGACAACTATACAATTTAATTTTGGAAAATTGAAACCTTTAGAAATCATCTGTGTACCAACTAAAATATCAATTTCGTTTTTTTTTATTTTATCAAAAATATTCTTGCTTTCTTTTTTTTTAGTAAGATAATCACTAGAGAATATTTCAATTTTTTTTTGCGGGAATTTTTCTTTCAATTCCTCATAAATTTTTTCTACTCCAGGACCATACATTCTGAATTCACAATTGCCTTTCGTCTTTGAGCATTTTTTATCAATAATTTTCTTTTGACCGCAATGATGACATATCAATTTATCAATAGATTTATGATAAGTTAAATAAATTGAACAATTTGAACAAGAATGTTTATACCCACATTCTTTACAAATTAAGAACGGAGCATAACCTCTTCTGTTTAAAAAAAATAAAATTTGCTCATTCTTATTTAGGTATTGATTAACAATGTCTACTGTCTCATCGGTAATATAGGAATTTTTATATTTCCTAAAATTTAAATTTATTATCTTAGTATCTGGTAATGGGAAATTCTCAAATCTCTTAAAAATTTTTGTATGGTTGTATTTTTTATTTTTAATATGATTAAAAGTTTCTAAAGATGGTATAGATGTTACCAAAATAATTGGAACTGACTCTATTGAAGCTCTAGTAATTGCCATATCCCTTGCATTATAAGTTAATCCTTCGTCTTGTTTATAAGAAGGATCATGTTCTTCGTCGACTATTATTAGACCAAGTTTTTTAAAAGGTAGAAATAATGATGATCTTGCTCCTATAACGAGATTTACTTCATTTTTAACAACGCCTTGCCAAATCTTTCTTTTGTTTTTAGGCGTTATTTTTGAATGCCAAATTGCTGGTTTGATTCCAAAAAAATTAGAAAATCTCTCCTCAAATTGATTTGTTAAAAAAATTTCAGGCAATAAAACTAAAACTTGTTTTTGCTTGTTTAAAACTTGCTTGATTCGCTCAAAATAAACAAGCGTTTTACCTGATCCAGTAACACCTTGTAAAACTGAAACATTATATTTTTCTCCGAAAGTATTTAAATCTCTTAATGCTGTTTTCTGTTCTTCGTTTAGAAAATATTTTTTTTTTTTATTTTCTTCATGTGTAAAATTTTCTTTTTCAACCTTGGTAAGATTTTTAATATTTCCCAAACACATTTTTAAAACCATACCTTTAGGCACCATATTGTATAATGAAAACCAATTGATAAATTGAATTAGTTTTTTACTAATTGAAAAGTTTAAAATTTTACAATTAATATTTTTTATTTTAATTTTCTTATTTGTAGGCTGAATGTCATTCCATACAACTCCAATTTCTTTTCTTGAGCCAAAAGGAACTTCTATAAAGTCGCCAGGTTTAAGTTTTTTTTGCAAAATATTATTGTAGGTAAGTGGAAAATTAAAAATTTTTGGTAATAACACTGGAACTTTCATGATCAGATTTTAATTAATATTATATCAATTAAAAATGAATTGATCTTTTATCAACAGCCAACGCTGCTTCTTTTATAGCTTCGGTATGTGTAGGATGGGCATGACAAGTTCTAGCTATATCCTCAGCGCTAGCTCCAAACTCCATAGCTAAAGCCATTTCTGCGATCATGTCACCGCAGTGAGGTCCTATTATATGAACACCTAAGACTTTATCAGTCTTAGAATCAGCGAGTACTTTTACAAATCCGTCTGTTTCATTATTTACTTTTGCCCTTGAATTGGCAAGAAATGGAAATTTACCTACTTTATAGTTTAAGTTTAATTTTTTTAACTGTTCTTCAGTCTTTCCAACCGTTGCAACTTCAGGAGACGTATATATTACACCTGGGATAACGTCGTAATTAACATGGCCAGCTTGACCAGCTAATATTTCTGCTACCGCTATACCTTCCTCTTCAGCTTTATGTGCTAACATTGGACCTTTTATTACATCTCCTATAGCATAAATATTTTCTACAGATGTTTGTAGTTTGTTGTTAACTTCTATTCTACCTTTGATGTCACTTTTTATTCCAACTTTTTTTAGATTTAAGCCATCAGTGTAAGGTTTTCTTCCAACAGAGACTAGGACTTTATCGCAACTCACATTTTCATTTTCTGATGTTTTGTTATTTGTATAATCAATAACAATTTTATTTTTATCAATTTTTACAGAATTTACTTTATTATTAAGCTTAAAGTTAATACCTTGTTTTTTAAGAATTTTTTGAAATTCATTAGAAATTTCTCTATCCATTCCAGGAGTTATATGGTCTAAATATTCCAAAACAGTTACTTTAGAACCAAGCCTAGACCAGACAGAACCCATCTCCAAACCAATGTAACCTCCGCCTATTACTATCAATTCTTTTGGCACTTCTTTAAGAGATAAGGCGCCTGTGGAAGAAACTATATTCTTTTCATCAATTTTCAATCCAGGTAATGAAGTTGATTGGGATCCAGTTGCTATTACAATATTTTTTGAATTATAGGTTGTTTTTTTTTCTCCTTCGCTAACTGTAACACCATTTGGAGAAGAGATTTCCCCTTTCCCTTTTATGTAAGTAACTTTATTTTTCTTAAACAAAAACTCAACGCCTTTTGTTAAAATTTGAACTGATTTATCTTTAGACAGCATCATTTTTTTAATATTTAATTTTAAGTCACTTATCTCTATACCTTGCTCGCTAAAATCTTTTTTTGCTTTACGGTAGTTATCTGACAAATTTAGCAAGCTTTTAGAGGGTATACATCCTACGTTCAAACAAGTACCCCCTAGTGTTCCTCTGGATTCTATACATGCAGTTTTAAGGCCTAATTGTGCTGATCTAATTGCACAAACATAGCCTCCTGGTCCGCCGCCAATGACTATTACGTCAAAATTTTTTTCCATTTTATAAATTTAAAAATAATCTTTTGGGTTGTTCTAAGCTTTCTTTAACAGTTTTTAAAAAAGATACTGCTTCTTTCCCGTCTATAATTCTATGGTCATAAGACAATGCTAAGTACATCATGGGTCTAATAATTACATTCCCATCTTTTACAACTGGTCTCTCTATAATATTATGCATCCCTAGAACTGCGGATTGAGGAGGATTAAGTATAGGGGTTGAGAGCATAGAACCGTAGATTCCCCCATTACTAATTGTAAAAGTACCACCTTGTAGATCCTCAATCGTAATTTTTCCCTCTTTCGCTTTTTGTCCTAACAATGAAATATTTTTTTCGATTTCTGCAAATGACATTTCGTCAGTATTTCTTAAGACTGGTACTACAAGTCCGCGGTCTGTACCGACAGCTATGCTTATATTATAATAATTTTTGTAAACTATTTCATCATTTTGTATTTCTGCATTTACTGCAGGATAATTTTTTAGTCCTATTACGCAGGCTTTTACAAAAAAAGACATAAAACCTAATTTTACAGAGTATTTTTTTTGAAAGTCTTCTTTGTAATTATTCTTCATAGTGATGACTTCGTGCATATCAACTTCGTTAAAGGTTGTAAGCATAGCAGCATTCTCTTGTGCTTCTTTTAATCTTTTGGCAATAGTCATACGCAATCTTGTCATTTTAATTCTTTCTTCTAAACCATGAGCAATCTTTCTTTTAGAAGGAGAAGGACTAGCGCCCATTAAACTCATAATATCTTCTTTTAAAATAACTCCATTTTTTCCAGTTCCTTCAATTTCGTCGATGTTTAAACGGGACTCAGCAACCATTTTTCTCGCAGAAGGTGATAGTGTTTTCGTTTTATTGTTATGAAAATTGTTTAACACTAAAGGAGTTTCTTTTTTTAATTCAGTTTCTTCTGTCTCTAAAATGAGTGGCTTAACTTCCTCTTTAATTTTTTCTTGTCGTAAAACTAGAGGTTCAGCCATTGGTTGAGGTATAGGTTTTTGCTTAGGTGGGGGTTCTTTTTTTATTTTTCTTTCTTTTTCAGGCGGTGAGTATATTTTTTCCTTTTTATTCTGAGCATCTTTTGTAATTGATGCCTTACCTACTGAACCAAGTATAGATCCAACACTAACAGTTTGACCTTCGTTAACATTTATATTTTCTAAAGTTCCGTTTGATGGTGATGGAACTTCAATATTAACTTTATCAGTTTCTAGCTCAACCAAAGGTTCGTCAGCAACAACCTTTTCACCTTTATTTTTAAGCCACTTAGATACAGTAGCTTCTGATACTGACTCACCTAAAGCAGGAACTAATATTTTTTCAGACATTAATTAAACTTTCCTACCACCCTTTCTAATATTTCTTTTTGTTGCGCAAGATGTTTATTTAAATTTCCAGTCGCAGTTGACGCAGATGGTTTTCTACCAACATAATTTATTTTATCATTTTTTGATCGAATAATCTCTAAAGTTCTCTCAATAAAATGTCTCACGGTATTCCAAGCGCCCATATTTTTGGGCTCCTCCTGACACCAGTAATATTTCACGTCTTTTCTATACTTTTTTAAAACCTGACCGAGAGTTTTTACAGGAAAGGGGTATAATTGCTCAATTCTAATAAAAACTATTTCATCATTTTTTGTTTTTTCTCTAGCTTCAAGAAGATCGAAATAGATTTTACCAGAACACATAACAACTTTTTTTATATTTTTATTTTTTTTTAATTTTATTAGACCACTATTATCTAAGTATGCATTATCCTCAAGAACTCTATGAAATGAATTTTTCTTGGTAAAGTCTTCTATATTAGACACACATTTTTTGTGACGTAATAAAGATTTTGGAGTCATTATGATTAAAGGTTTTCTAAAATCTCTGTGCATTTGTCGTCTTAAAACATGAAAATAATTTGCTGGAGTTGTACAGTTTACAACCTGAATATTTTCCCCAGCACAAAGTTGTAAAAATCTTTCCATTCTCGCTGAAGAGTGTTCGGGTCCTTGACCTTCATATCCATGTGGTAATAACATTACCAATCCACTTGACCTTCCCCATTTATGCTCACTTGAGGTAATAAACTGATCAATAATTACTTGGCCACCATTCGCAAAATCACCAAATTGTGCCTCCCATAATACAAGAGTTTCTGGTTCAGATAATGAATATCCAAACTCGAATCCTAAGACTGCTAGTTCTGATAAAAGACTATCAATAATTTCAAATTTTTTTTGATTTTTAGAAATATTATTTAACGGAATATACCTATCATGATTATCTTGATTTCTTAAAACAGAGTGACGTTGACTAAAAGTACCTCTGCCTGAATCTTGGCCTGATAATCTAACAGAAAACCCCTCGTTTAAAAGTGTAGCAAAAGCAAGTGACTCTGCTGCAGACCAATCAATAGGTAGGTTTGAAGTAAACATTTTATATCTATTTTGAAAAACTTTAACTAAAGTTTTGTGAATGTTAAAATTACTAGGCAATGAATTAATCTTTTTCCCAATCTTAATTATTTCATTTTTATCTACTCCGCTAACTGCTCTTTTGTCTTTTCCAAGTTCAGGCTTATATCTAGACCATACTCCGTCCCACCATTTTAGGTCTGATTTATAATTTTTTGAGTTTTGAAATTCTTGATCCAAAAATATTTTGAACTGTGATTTTTTATTATCAATTTCACCTGAGGAAAAATATCCCTCTTTAATTATTTTCTTACTATAAATATTTAGAGTGGTCGGATGAGATTTAATTTTTTTGTACATTATAGGTTGAGTGAAGGAAGGCTCATCTCCTTCATTGTGGCCATAACGCCTATAACAAACCATATCAATAACAACATCTCGATTAAATTTTTGTCTGAATTCAGTTGCAATTTTTGCACAGTGAACCACTGCTTCTGGATCATCTCCATTAACATGAAAAATTGGAGCTTGGGCAAGTTTAGCTACGTCAGACGGATAGGGTGAAGATCTTGCAAATCTTGGTGCTGTTGTAAAACCAATTTGATTGTTAACTATTATATGTATAGTTCCGCCAATATTGTGACCTGGTAATCCTGACATTGCAAAACATTCTGCTACTATTCCTTGGCCAGCAAAAGCTGCGTCTCCATGCATTAAAACTGGAATAACTTTTTTTCTACCAGGGTCTTTGTGAAAAAATTGTTTAGCTCTAACTTGTCCAAGAACTACTGGATTAACTGCCTCAAGATGAGACGGATTATCTGTTAAACTTATGTGGACTAAGTTTCCATCAAATTCTCTATTAGCTGAAGCCCCTAAATGATATTTTACATCCCCCTCAAAATCTTTTTTTGAACTTACACTTTTCCCAAAAAATTCACTAAAGATTGCTTTAAAGGGTTTCAACATAACGTTAGCTAAAACGTTTAGTCTGCCTCGATGAGGCATACCAATTTTGATTTCCTTGGCTCCTAAGCTTCCTCCTTTTTTAATAATTTGTTCTAAAGCTGGGATAAGTGACTCACTCCCATCTAATCCAAATCTTTTTGTACCAACAAATTTTATATGTAAGAATTTTTCAAAACCTTCAGCCTCAATTATTTTTTTTAAAATTGCTTTTTTTCCGTTATCTGTAAAATGAATACCTTTTTCTTTTCCTTCTACCCTATTTCTTATCCATGCTTTTTCTTCGGGATCCCCAAGGTGCATAAATTCATAGCCGATATTTGAACAATAAGTTTTTTTCAAAATTTCTAGAATTTCGGTTAAGGTAGCATACTGCTGTCCGAGTACCCCGTCTAAAAATATTTTTTTATTATAATCTTGAGGTTTAAAACCATAAGTTTCAGGTTTTAATTCTGGGTGTTCTTCTCTTTTCTGTAAATTTAAAGGATCTAAATTAGCTATTAAATTACCTCTAATTCTGTATGCGCGAATTAACATGATTGCTCTAATAGAATTTTTAGTATCCTGATGTGTTATATCAGTTGCCTGTAAGTTTTCTTTGATATTTTCTTTTTGAATTATTTTATCTTTTTTTTGAGGAGACCAACTTGGTCCTTTTAGATCATTTACAATAGTTTCATTGTTTTCTTTAAGTCCATCAAAGAATAATTTCCAATCACGAGGCAATTTTTCAGGATTTGATAAATAATCTGAATAAAATTTTTCTATAAATGATGAATTAATTCCCGCCAGGAAAGATGTTTTTTTGTATGTGTTATTATTTTTTGAAGATGACATTTTAGACTCTTATTTTAACATAAATTCTATAAAATCAACCATTAAGTTTTTGATAAAGAGTTTTTCCAATATTTGCAGGTGACTCAGATATGATAATTCCAGCAGATTTCATCATTTCAATTTTGTTTTCAGCTCCTCCTTTGCCACCAGATATAATTGCCCCGGCGTGACCCATTCTTTTTCCTTTGGGTGCTGTTAAACCAGCTATAAAACCTACAATTGGTTTTTTTATTTTTGATTTTTTTAAAAATTCACATGCCTCTTCTTCTGCGGACCCACCTATTTCTCCAATCATAACTATTGATTTTGTTTCATCGTCTTTAAGAAACATATCTAAACAATCAATAAAGTTTGTCCCATTTATTGGGTCCCCACCAATACCAATACATGTTGACTGGCCCATTCCGTTAGTTGTGGTTTGGGCTACTGCCTCATAGGTTAAAGTTCCAGATCTTGATACAATTCCAACTGAACCTTTTTTATGAATATTGCCAGGCATTATTCCTATTTTACATTCTTCAGGTGTTATTATACCTGGGCAATTAGGTCCTATTAATCTACTTTTGCTTTTCTTAAGTTTCTGCTTAACCTTAATCATATCGATAATAGGTATGCCTTCAGTAATACAAACTATTAATTCTATTTTTGCTTCTATTGCTTCTATTATTGCTAAAGCTGCAAATTTTGGTGGGACATAGATCATAGATGCATTTGCATTAGTTTTCTTTTTTGCATCCTCAACAGTATTAAAAACTGGCAAATTTAAATGTGTTTGACCGCCTTTATTTGGTGTTACTCCTCCAACAAGCTGGGTTCCGTATTTAATCGCTTGTTCTGAGTGAAAAGTACCATGGGTTCCGGTAAATCCTTGGCAAATTAGTTTTGTAGTTTTATTAATTAAGATTGACATTTATTTTATAGCTTGAACTATTTTATTTGCTGCATCATTTAGGTCAGTTGCAGACAATATTTTTAATCCTGATTTCTCCAATATTTTATTTCCTTGATGAAAATTCGTGCCAGCTAATCTTACAACTAACGGAACTTTTAGATCAGTCTCTTTGGCAGCTTCTACTACACCTTGAGCTAAAACATCACACCTCATTATTCCTCCAAAAATGTTTATTAAAATTCCTTTAACATTTTTATCTGAAAGAATTAGTTTGAAAGCAGAGGCTACTTTGTCTTTTGAGGCTCCACCACCAACATCTAAAAAATTTGCTGGTTCTTGACCGTGTAGTTTTATTATATCCATTGTTGCCATTGCTAAACCTGCACCATTTACCATACAGCCAATAGACCCATTTAATTTTATGTAAGACAAATCATATTTGCTTGCCTCTATTTCAGAAAAATTCTCCTCATTCAAATCTCTTAATTTGAGTATTTCTGGATGTCTAAATAAAGCGTTATCATCAAAGTTTATCTTAGCGTCCAAACAAATTAAATTATCACTTTTGTCTATAACTAAAGGATTTATCTCTATTAAAGTTGCATCTTTTTCTTTTAAAATTTTGAATAATTTTTCTATTAAATCAAAAGCATTTTTTTTTTGTTTTAATTTAAGATTAAATGGTTTAATTATTTTTTCTATTTCTTCAGAGTCTAGTTTTTCTTTAAGGTCGACTTTTACAGTCGTAATTTTTTCAGGACTATCTTTAGCGACTTTTTCTATATCTGTTCCCCCTTCATGACTACTTATAAATGCTATTTTAGAACTTTCTCTATCTACCAGACAGGATAAGTAAAATTCTTTCTTTACTTTAGTTGCTTCTTCGATGTAAAGCCTTTTTACTTCTCTGCCCTCAGGTCCAGTTTGTTTTGTGATTAATTTTTTTCCAAGTAGTTTTTTGGACTCAGATTCAAGCTCTTCGATATTTTTAACTAATTTCACTCCACCGGCTTTTCCTCTACCACCTGCATGTATTTGGGCTTTCAAAACATATTCTTGAGTTTTTAAAAGACCTATTTTTTCTCTAATGTCTTTTAAATCAAATATTACAATTCCATTACCTGCTGGTACCCCGTATGTTTTTAATAATTCTTTGGCTTGGTGTTCGTGAATATTCATTATAAGATAAATTTTTTAACATAAAAAAAATTATTTTTATATAAACTTTTTAAAACTGTGCCTAAATATTTATTTTTAATCCCTTTATATAATGATTGGAGGTCATTAAATTTACTATTAAAAAAGATAAACTTAGAATTATCAAAAAAAAAACGAGTAGCAGAAATAATTATATTAAATGATGCCTCAATTTCAAAAAAAAAAATATTTAAGAAACAACTTTTTTTTTTAAAAAGAATCAAAATAATCAATCTAAAAACAAATCTTGGTAGTCAGAAAGCTATATCAATAGGGTTGAAATATGTTTCAAATTTAAAGAAAAATTTTATCATAACAGTTATGGACTCTGATGGTGAAGACGACCCATCTAAAATAAACGAAATGATTGATTCAGCTGAAAAAACATCTGATCATATTATTGTTTCTTCTAGGACAAAAAGGAAAGAAATCTTAATTTTTAGAATACTTTATAGAATACATTTATTTTTAACTTTTGTTCTGACTGGAAAATGGATTTCATTTGGCAACTATAGCTCTTTTGACAGTAAAAATTTATCAAAGTTACAAAAAAATAATAGTTCATGGTTTGCTCTCTCATCTACAATTATTAAGAATTGTAAAATAAAAAATATTTATGCAGAAAGAAAAAAAAGATTCTTTGACAGATCTAAAGTAAGTTTTTTAAGTCTTTTTTTTCACTCTTTAAGAATAGTTTCAGTTTTCCAAAAAAGAGTTCTGGTAAATTCAATTTTATATATTTTTGTGCTATTTTTTCTCAACATTATTTTAGATAACTATATATTAATTGTTCTAATATTTTCCTTAATATTTATAAATGTATCTATATTAATTGCTAAAGAGTATTTAGAGCTGGATCAGTTTGATAGAAGAATAGATTTAATTGAGAATATAGATAAAATAAAATAAATTCTATAAATTTTTAAACATTACACTCAAATTTTTAAAAAATCTAATTTTTTTTCCAACAAGAATAAAATTAAAATTTTTTATATAAAAATTTATTGCTCTTTGATCGAAAGACTCAACACTCAACGTATTGAATTTTTTAGATTTATTTAAAAGTTCAATAATATTTTTTAAAAAATAAGTTCCTATTCCTTTAGATTGGAACTCATCTTTAATTGCAAGCATGTTTAAATTTAAACTTTTTTCTATTATTTTTTTATTTTTTTTTGATATGAAAATTAAATCAAATTTAGAAAATGAAAAAAATAAATTTATGATTATTTTAATTCTTAATTTTTTAATTAAATTTTTTATTATTAAAAATTTAATTCTATTGAATTCCGAAACAAATTCATTGGGTTTATCTGTTAAAATTGCATAACCAATTATCTTATCTTTTAATGAGCAAGTATAAAAAAAGATATTTTTTGAAAAAATAGAAATTTTTAAGAATTCAATAATTGTATTTTCATCTAATGCAGATAAAATCGCAGATGAATTTTCATGTTTTATTAAATTTATTACATCTTCATATTCTTTTTTTTGTAAATTTTCCCCCCTCAATTGAATTCTTATATTTTGAAATTTTTCCATTATAAAAATAATTAAATCATCTTAGATCTTTACAATCTTTAATCTTTAATCTTACAAGTTCAGGTCTTATTATTTCTTTTTTAAAACAATCTTGGGATAAATAATGAGTAACATATCTACTAATTTGATCTTCTCTTACCGGAAAGCCGTAGAATAGGTAAATGTTTCTAATTTCTTTGTTTTTTAGTCTGTTAATGAACATTTTTCTGTAAATACCATAATATTTATTATTTTTATCTGGAAAACTAATTGGGTCAAAGGTTCGACTAGTCGAATTAAGATTTTTTTCAATAATCGTGTCTAAAAATAAATAATTTGTTATCAGCATTATATTATTTCCATCGTTTTCAAAGGTTTTTATGCCAAATTTGATAAGGTTTATCTCTTGAATAGGATCTTTAAAGTTTGGCGATATCCAATTTAAATTTTTTAACCTATTATCAATAAACTGTGCTGGGACAGATTTATTAAAATTTATATTTTTTAGTTCATGAAATTTCCTATCTTCATTAAATCTTAAGTGGTATTTGCTAGTAACAAAAACATTCAAAAGAATAATTATAGAAAAAATTATGTTTTTATTTTTTATAGATAATTTATTTAAAAAATATATCCCAAAAATAAAATTTAAAGGTATTAGGAAAAAAATAAAAGTTTGATTTTTTGTTAAAATTTGATGAAAAATTAATGATATTGAGAATAAAAAAATAATAAGCAAAATATAAAAATTATCATTTCTAAAAAAATCTGTTCTTTTTTTTAAACATTCTATAAAAAAATAAATAAATGGGATAAATGAAAGTAATATAAATTTAAAATGATTTGCTAACCCAAAAATATTTGGTCCAAGATTTATATATCTTTCAGATCCAATAGACAGGGGAAAAAGTATATACTGTTTAAAAAATAAAGAAATTTCTATACTTTGTAATATAAAAAATATTGCTAAAATTAAAAGAAAAGATATTGATCCAAAAAAGGGGTAGATCACGAACTTCATATTTTTTTTTATGAAAGCGCATAAAATTAATACAAAAGAAATACAAATAATAATATAAGCTGCAGGCACTTGTTTTGATAAAAATGCAAAGCCGAAAATGTAAGGCAAAAAGAAGCAATAAATCAAATTTTTTTTTAGCGCCAAAATAAAAAAGTAAATTCCAATCAAAGATAAAAAAGTTGAATGATGATCTAGAAAAGGAGTCCCACTAGATGGATAAGCGAGAATTCCAATAAAAATACAAAAAACAAAAGTAATATGTTTGTTTACATCTAATAATCTAAAAATGTAAAAAGTGAAAATGGAGATTATTGAATTCATTAATGATGAATGGATTAAGTAACTTTGCCAATCACTATTAAAAACTTTAAAAAAAAGTGCTTGTAAATAATCTATGAAAATTCCATGAACTATAAAAAAATCTCTTACTGGTAATTCATTATTAAGTATTCTAAAACTAGAGTCAAAATGTAAGAAAGTGTCTAGAGGAAAAACTCCTTTGTTTGCGTAATAAAAATTAATATAATAACTTATAAAAAAAATTAAAAATAAATAAAAATTTTCTAAAAAACTATTATTTTTAATTTTATAATTAGCCATTTAATTTTTATACGTATAAAATTTGGCAATCTTTTTAACAATGTAAGTCATATACTCTTCTGTTATTTTATGATGATTAGGCAAACATATTATATTTTTTTCAAATCTTTCTGCATTTTTAGATTTATTTGTACCATTTTTAAAAATCTTAGCGCAATTTTTATAATGTATCATTTTTGTTTCAATTCCATCTTTGAGTAAAAATTTGTTTAATTTATCCTTATTTTTTACAATTATTGGAAAATCATTAAAATTTTGAAAATTATAGTCTTTAATTGGAAAAATAAAAATTTGCTTAATTTTCTCTTTTTTAAAAAGCTTACTATATAAAATATTTTTTCTTTTTCTAATCTCATGATTGTTATTCCTAGAAACTCTGTCAATTAATTGAAGATAAACCATTTTTTTCGACAAATTAGAAATTCTAGAAAAATAAAAGCTTGGAAACTTTTCTTTTTTAAATTTTAAGCTAGGGTATAATAATTTAAGTAAAATTAAATTATTATTTAAGTGAGCATACCTAACTATTTTTAAAAAGAATAATTCATAAAAGATTTTTACAGAAAGAGACTTCAAAATAAAATATATCATGCTTTGATTAAATAAAAGTTTTTTTGGAAATTTATTAAATTTCCTAAATTCTTGATTGGAAAATTCTAAAAATTTATAGTCGTTAGTTGCTACCCCTCCACCATAAAGAGCAGAAATATTTTTCATTATATTAAAACTGTTAAGCGAATAGTCGCCAATACTCCCTGCGTAAAATTTTTTATTATTTTTTATTGAGTAATTATCAAAATATATTGCGTTATCTTCTATAAGCAATATTTTCTTTTTCTTGCACAATTTTTTTAATATGAAAGAATCTTTGCTGGAATTGAACATGTTTGTAAGAACAATACCAAGTGTTTTTTTATTAATTTTTTTGTTTAATTCTTTGATTAAAAAAAAACCATTTTTTTTATCTATCTCAGAAAATTTAATCTTATAATTCAAGTTTTTTGCAACATTAACCATTTCAGCTAAATTATAAGGATAAAATATTATTTCATTCTTAGATGGATGCCTTTTTTTAAGAAATTTTAAAAGCAACATAAAACCAACTCTTAATTGACTAGTTAAAATAAAATATTTTTTTTTTGTATTTTTTTTTAATATATTTTGAATTGCTATGCTTATATTTTTTTTTGATAAAAAGAACGAAATAATATAATTTTTAATCTTAAGATAAATGTTTATTCTGAAAAAACTCATTTAGATAATTTTTTTCCTATCCTTCTTGCATTAGCTATTATAACCCCGAGGGGATATTTATTTTTTTTGAAATCAATCACTGACCCATCTACAATATAAATATTTTTATTATTTCGAAGTTGACACTCTTGGTTAACTGAAAGTCTACTTTTTACTTTTTTACATTCCATAGGTATAGTTCCAAAGTAATGGTAATCAGCACCTACACCTGGGAAAAAATTTCTAAAAATTGGAAAAATTTTATTTTGAGATAATAAAAATTTAAAAATTTTTAATTGTTTTTCCTTTAAAATTTCGAGGGTGGGTTTTTCTCTAGAATAAACCTTAAATATTTTTCTTTTATTGTCCTTGCGTATATATAGATTGCTAAAACTTGAGTCTAAAAGTACGTTGGAGAAAATTAATCTGTCTTTTACAAGATTTATAATAAATTTTAAGGGATATAACAGCCAATTAAGTTCTATTATTGAGTTTGTTATTAATTTATTACCTGGGCGGAAATCAGCGGAAAAACTATTTTTTTTTGATCTACTTTTAATTTGAAATAATGAGGGTGTAAATGTAAGTGGACTTTTAATTTTTTCTTTAGAAAAAAAAACTGAAATTAATCTTGGATGATGTTTAATTTTTACTTCATTGTTAATATTTAAAAACTCCATTATAATTTTTGTCGTAGCTACAGTTCCACTTCCAAAAATTACTTTGTTGGCTAAAAAATTCTTAGTGTAATTATTTTTATCTTTGCACAAAATATTGATTTTGTTTTTGTTTTTAAAAATTTTCTCTACATAACAATTATGAAATTTAATATCTTTATTCTTTAAATATCTTTTAAAAAAAACACTTGAGGTTAACTTATTTTCCTTTTCATTAATATCGCTTAAACTAATTTTTTTTTTTATTTTTTTTTTCTTATGAATAAAAGCTAAAATTGGTTTATTTAAGTAATAATCAGATTTTTTTAATTTATTTAAAAACGAAATTTTATAAGGTATCTCATAATCATTATCATATTTAAATTTTTTACCTAATGTAATTTTTCCAATGAGTTTATTTTTTTTCAAAAATTCAAAAAAAGCTTTTTTTATATCCTCAGCTGTTTTTTTTTTTAAATATGAAATATCTTCACTAATTTCTGAGTCCAATTGTAATCCCCAATAATTAGAAAGTCCGCCAAACTCAAGGCTTCCTAGTAATTTACAATTTTGGTCTATAGAAAATTTATTAGAAAAATAGTAATTTTTTGCTTTTGTAAAACTTTTTCCCATCTGAGTTGGTAAAAATTTAATTGCATGATTGTTTCTCTCTTCGCTCTTGGACAAGTCTAAAGAAAAATCAGGCGATATAACATGAATTTTTCTTTTTTTTGATAAGTAAGCTTCAATAAAATTCAGGCTTGCTAAACCGCTTCCAATAACTACTACATCAAGTCTTTCCGTTTCTATTGCTGACATCTAGAATTATAAGTTTTTATCGATTTTTTTGGCAGCTAGAAAAAGTTCTCTTACTGCATGAATTGATTTATCAAATTGTTTTTTTTCCAATTCTGACAATCTTAATTCTATAACTTTTTCCACTCCATTTTTTCCTATTTGTACTGGAACCCCGGCATATAAATCTTTTACTCCATACTCTCCATTTAAATATGTAGCACACGGAAGATGTTTTTTTAAATCTTTCAAATAGCTCTCTGCCATTTCTACGCCTGAGGCCGCAGGAGCATAAAAAGCTGAGCCTTTTTCCAAATATTTTACTATTTCTGCTCCACCTTTTTTTGTTCTTTCTATTATTTCATCTATTTTCTCTTTTTTAATTTTTCCACTCTTAACGAATTCAGCAAGCGGTTTTTCATCAATGAATGTTTTGTCAATCATGGCAACCATGGTATCGCCGTGACCTCCAAGTACTAAAGATTTAATACTAGAAACTGGAACTTTGATCTCTTGGGACAAAAAGTATTTGAATCTAGAAGAATCTAAAATTCCTGCCATGCCCACTACCTTATTTTTTGGAAGTCCTGAATATTTTTGTAGAGCCATAACAATAACATCTAATGGATTTGTTATGCATATTACAAAGGCGTCTGGAGAACTCTTTTTTATGCCGTTGGCTACATCTTTAATAATTTTGAGATTTATACCTAATAAATCATCTCTGCTCATACCAGGTTTTCTAGGAACTCCAGCAGTTATTATTATGACGTCAGAATTTTTTGTATCCTCGTAATTGCTAGTTCCGATCAAATTTACATTAAAACCATCAATAGGAGAAGACTGAGCAATATCCAATGCTTTGCCTTTTGCAAACCCTTCAACTACATCAAATAAGACTACGTCGCCTAATTCTTTAATTGCGATTAGGTGTGCCAATGTTCCTCCAATTTGACCGGCTCCAATTAAACTTATTTTTTTATTCATAATTCGTTATTTCATTGTAGGCATCGTAAATTCTGGATCTGATCTTACACCAGATGGCCAACGTGATGTCATTGTTTTTAGTTTGGTATAAAATCTTACTCCTTCTGGTCCGTGCATATGCTGGTCTCCGAATAAAGATCTTTTCCAACCTCCAAAGCTATGAAATGCTACTGGTACTGGTATAGGTATATTTACACCTATCATTCCAATTTTTGCCTTGCTCGTAAAAGTTCTCGCAGAATCGCCGTCTCTGGTAAAAATACTTGCCCCATTTCCAAACTCATGATTATTAACCAGTTCTAGTGCATCATCAAATTTTTTAACTCTTATTACAGATAAGACTGGTCCAAATATTTCCTCTTTATAAATTTTCATATCTTTTTTAACATGATCAAACAAACACCCGCCCATATAATATCCTTTTTCATACCCTTGAAGTTTAAGTTTTCTGCCGTCAACAACAAGTTTGGCTCCCTCTTTTACTCCAAGATCTACATATCCTTTTACTTTGTCTAAATGCTCTTTTGTAACTAAAGGTCCCATTTCAGATTTTTTATCCATACCAGGCCCAACCTTTAGAGACTCTACTTTTTTACTTAAACTATTTACGAGTTTATCCCCTATATCTCCAACAGCTACTGCAACTGATTGTGCCATACATCTTTCCCCTGCTGATCCATATGCTGCGCCCATTAAACCGTTAACTGTTTGTTTCAAATCGCAATCTGGCATTACTACGCAGTGATTCTTTGCTCCCCCTAGTGCTTGAACTCTTTTTTCATTTTTTGCGCAGTTTTCATATATATATTTAGCTATCGGTGTGGATCCAACAAAACTCACTGCCATGATATCCTTGTTTTTAATAATCTCGTCTACAACCTCTTTATCTCCGTTAATAATATTTAGAACACCTTTAGGTAAGCCAGCCTCTAGGAAGAGTTCAGCTAATTTAATTGAACACGATGGGTCTTTTTCAGATGGTTTTAAAATAAAAGTATTTCCACAAGCAATGGACATTGGAAACATCCACATCGGAACCATAGCTGGAAAGTTGAATGGAGTGATACCTGCACAAAGTCCTAAAGGTTGTCTAATTGACCAACTATCTACATCTGTGCCAACATTTTCAGTAAATTCGCCTTTTAGCATTTGAGGAATTCCACAAGCATATTCTACTACTTCCAAACCTCTGAGTAACGAACCTTTGGCATCCTCAAAAACTTTTCCATGTTCTGAAACAATAATTTTTGTTAATTCATCTGCATTTTTCTCTATTAGTTCTTTGAACTTAAACATTATTCTTGCTCTTTGAATTGGTGGTTTATTAGACCACAACTCGAATGCTTTTTTTCCGGAATCGACAGCTTTGCTTAAATCATCAGAGTTTCCTAAACGAAGTTCTCCGCTCTGCTCTCCAGTTGCAGGGTTATAAACTTTTCCAATTTTTTTTGAAGTGCCAGAAAACTTTTGCCCATCCACAAAATGTTCAATTGTTTTCATTCTTTTTACTGATTAAATAAGCTTTTAAGTTGTTGCAAGCATTTTTTTTATAGAAGCTATAGCTTTTGCAGGGTTTAACCCTTTAGGACAAGAGTTAGTACAGTTCATAATCGTATGGCACCTATAGAGCTTAAGTTCATCGGCAACTTTCTTTAGCCTTTCTTTTTTATCTTCATCTCTACTATCTTCTATCCATCTATAGGCTTGCAATAAAACAGCAGGACCTAAATATTTATCGCCATTCCACCAATAACTTGGGCAAGAGGTAGAACAGCAAGCGCACATTATACATTCGTAAAGTCCGTCTAGTTTTTCTCTTTCTTTTTTTGACTGAAGATTTTCTTTATTATCATCTTTTTTTGAAGTTTTTAGCCAAGGCTCAACTGATTCATATTGCTTATATAAAGTAGTAAGATCACCAATTAAATCTTTAACAACTTTTAAGTGTGGCAAAGGATAAATGTTTAAATCTCCTTTTATCTCTTCGTGAGGTTTAGTACATGCTAACCCATTTTTACCATTCATATTCATTGCACATGAGCCACATACTCCGTGAGCACAAGATCTTCTGTAAGCTAAAGATGGGTCGATTTCATTTTTTATTTTATTTAGTACATCTAATACTTTTGATTGACAATTTTTCATATCTACTTCGTACGTGTCAATTCTTGGATTTCCTCCTACAGAAGGATCCCATCTATATACATTTACTTTTTTTAATTGTTTCGAACCGGTTTTATCCTTGTAAAGTTTACCTTTCACTACTTTTGAATTTTTAGGTAAACTTATTTGCACCATTAGTAAATCCTCTCCTTTGGAGGAAAATATTGTACATCATTTGTTAATGTAGATCTATGAACTGGTCTGTACTCTATTCTTGATTTTTTACCATTACACCAGGATAAAGTGTGTTGCATAAATTTTTTATCATCTCTATTTGGAAAATCTTCCCTTGCATGAGCTCCTCTGCTTTCTTTACGATGATAGGCAGAGTCCATAGTAGTAATAGCTTGTCTTATTAAGTTATCAAATTCTAAAGTTTCAACTAAATCTGTATTAAATACTAATGATTTGTCTTTTACAGAAATTGACTCAATACCATCAAAAGGTTTTCGTATCTCGTTTAGTCCTTCCTTTAAGGTTTTTTCAGTCCTAAACACTGCACATTTAGATTGCATTGTTTTTTGCATAGAAAGTCTTAGATCAGCAGTTTTATTACTTCCATTTCCATTTCTAAGATTATCAAATCTATCTAAACATTTGTCTGTTTCGCTATTAGATATTTCTTCATGAGGTTTGTTAGGTTTAATAAGTTCTGCTGCTCTTTTCGCAGCTGCTTTTCCAAAAACCACTAAATCAATTAAGGAATTTGATCCAAGTCTATTTGCTCCATGAACTGAAACACAGGCTGCTTCACCGATAGCCATAAGACCTGGAACAGTTTTCTCAGATCCATTCATAGTTATTACTTCTGCTTTATAATTTGTAGGTATTCCTCCCATGTTATAATGAACGGTTGGAACAACAGGAATTGGTTCTTTGGTTACGTCGACGTTAGCAAATAATTTTGATGATTCTGAAATACCAGGTAGTCTTTCCTCAATGATTTTAGGATCTAAATGGTCTAAATGAAGATGAACATGATCTTTTTCCTTTCCTACTCCTCTGCCTTCATTAATTTCTATCGCAATTGATCTACTCACAACATCTCTGGAAGCCAAATCTTTTGCTTTAGGAGCATATCTTTCCATAAATCTCTCACCTTTGGAATTAAGTAAATATCCTCCCTCGCCTCTCACTCCTTCTGATATTAAAGTACCGTGACCGTAAATACCAGTTGGATGAAATTGAACAAATTCCATATCCTGTAAAGGCAAACCAGCTCTCAAAACCATCGCATTTCCATCTCCAGTACAAGTATGCGCCGAGGTCGCTGAATAATAAATTTTTCCATAACCGCCCGTTGCAATGATAGTAATATGAGATCTAAATCTATGAATTGTTCCATCGTTTAAATTCCAAGCTACTATTCCTTTGCACTCACCATTTTTCATTAAAAGATCTAAGGCAAAATATTCTATAAAAAATTCTGTATTGTGTTTTAGAGCTTGTCCATACAAAGTATGGAGGATTGCATGGCCGGTTCTGTCTGCAGCAGCACAAGTTCTTTGAACGGGCTCATTTCCATAATTTTTTGTCATTCCTCCAAAAGGCCTTTGGTAAATTTTACCATCTTCTGTTCTGCTGAAAGGTACTCCATATTTCTCTAATTCTAAAACGGCTCGTGGTGCCTCTTTACATAAATACTCTATACAATCTTGGTCACCTAACCAATCCGATCCTTTGACTGTATCGTACATGTGCCAACGCCAGTCATCTTCTCCCATATTGCCTAGAGCAGCTGAAATTCCTCCTTGGGCAGCGGAAGTATGACTTCTAGTTGGAAATACTTTTGAAACACAAGCAGTTCTTAAGCCTGCTTCGCTTAGACCGACTGCAGCTCTAAGCCCCGAACCTCCTGCTCCAAGAACTACTACGTCGTATTCATGGTCTATAATTTTATATGCGCTCATATACTTAATGTTAATATAATAACTATTGTTAATAATGGAATAGTTATAGCAAATAAATAGAGCAATACACTTGCGACATATTTAGTTTTTTGATCGTGAATATAGTCCTCAAATATTTCACTAATACTCAATGCTGAGTAAAAAAAGGCAACAATCATTAAAAGTGACACCAAAAGTTTAGAGGGTTGAGTAGTAAAGAATATTAGTACTTCTTCAAAGCTTTTATCATAAATAGAAATTAAACTTATCATGAACCACAGTAATAAAGGTATTAAAATAATCGAACTTACTTTCAAAAATACCCATTTTTTTGTAGCGTTAATCATTCAAATAATCCTGTTCCTAAAAAATAAATTATTAACGTTAATATAAATGACCCTAAAATAACCAATGCACCTGTTAATTTAGAAATTTTGAGATCAAAGCCATAACCAAAATCCCAAAACAAATGTCTAATTTCACTTAAAATCTGAAAGCTAAAAGACCAAGTTATTCCAATAATTAAAAATTTTCCAAAAAAAGAAATTAAAAAGTTTCTAATAATTTCATAATTTTCTGTACCTAATAAAATTGTTGAAATCCAGAGACATATCAAGGTTAAGGTAATTATATTTATCACTCCAGTAATTCTATGAACTATTGAAACCAAAGATGAAATGTGCCAACTATAAATTTGTATATGGGGCGATAAAGGATTTTCTTTATTTTTCATTTAGTTTTTTTATCAAAATTTCAGCGATCTGTACGGAGTTTAAAGCCGCTCCTTTTAATAAATTGTCTGAGACTATCCACATATTTAATGCTTTTTTATTGGAATTATCTTTTCTAATTCTAGATACAAAAGTTAAATTATCTCCTTCAGCCTCAGCAGGTGTAATATAACCTCCGTCCTTGCGTTCATCAACAACTTTACAGCCTGGCGCTTTTGATAATATTTTTTTCACTTTTTCTAAATCATATTCGTTTTCAAATTCAATATTAACAGACTCTGAATGAGACGTTTTAACTGGCACTCTTACACATGTAGCTGTTAGCTCAATCTTTTTATCTAATATTTTTTTTGTTTCATTTTCCATTTTCCACTCCTCTTTGGTGTATCCATTATCAACAAATGTGTCTATGTGAGGTATTAGATTAAATGCTATTTGTTTTGTAAAATTTTTAGATTTTACAGTTTCTCCTTTAAGATAACTCTCTGTTTGACTAAACAACTCATCGGTTTGAGCTTTTCCAGCTCCTGAAACTGCTTGATAAGTTGAGACTACAACCCTTTTTATTTTATACTCTTCGTGAAGTGGTTTTAAAGTTAATACTAATTGAATTGTAGAGCAATTAGGGTTCGCAATAATATTTTTATGTTTTTTCAGCTCATAAGGATTTACCTCAGCAACTACTAAAGGAACATCTTTTTCCATTCTAAAATATTTTGAATTATCTATAATGATGCTTTTTTTTGAAGCTTTAGGAACCCATTCTTTGGCGATTTCACTTCCAGCAGCAAAAATGGTAATTTTTGCTTTTGAAAAATCATAATTTTCAAGTTGTTCTACTAATATTTCTTTTTTTTTAAAAGATAATTTTTTTCCAGCGCTTTTCGCTGATGCTACCAAAAAAAGATCTTTGACTTTAATGCTGGATTTCTCAAGCACTTCAATTATTTTTCTTCCTACGTTGCCGGTGGCACCGATTATTGCTAGATTCATATTAATAGTTATTTTATTTCAATTTTGAGATAATTGCATCACCCATATCACTGGTGGTAACTTCTTTTTTTCCATTTGACATTATGTCTTTTGTTCTTATGTCGTCATCTAATACTTTATGGACTGCTGTATCCAGCAAATCAGCTTCTTTTTTAAGATCTAAGGAGTATCTAAATGCCATTGATAAGCTTAATATCGTTGCAATTGGATTTGCAACATTTTTACCAGCTATATCAGGAGCAGATCCGTGCACAGGTTCATATAAAGATCTCATTTTACCATTCTTATCTTTTGAACCTAGAGAAGCTGAAGGCAACAAACCTAGAGACCCCGTTAACATTGCTGCTTCATCAGATAACATATCCCCAAATAAATTATCGGCTAAAATAATATCAAATTGTTTTGGATTTCTTAAAAGTTGCATTGCACAATTGTCAGCTAGCATATGATTTAATTCGATTTTTTTAAAATCTTTATCTCTTAATTTTTGTACCTCTTCTCTCCATAGAACTCCGGCTTCCATTACGTTTGACTTTTCACAGGAAGTTACTTTATTTTTTCTTTTTTTTGCAAGTTCAAACGCAACCTTAGCAATTCTTTGTATTTCCCCAGTAGTATAAGAATGAGTGTTTATACCTTTTCTCTCATTATTTTCTATTGGCTCAATACCTCTTGGTTCGCCAAAGTAAATTCCTCCTGTTAACTCCCTAACTATCATAATATCTAAACCCGAAACTATTTCTGGTTTTAAGGTTGATGAATTAACGAGTTGTTTAAAGCATATCGCAGGTCTTAGATTGGCGAACAATTTTAACTCTTTTCTTAATTTTAAAAGGGCTCTCTCAGGTTTTTTGGAAAACTCTAAATTGTCCCATTTGGGTCCACCACAAGCACCAAGAATTACCGCATCTGACTCTAAAGATTTATAAAAAACTTCATCAGTTATAGGTATTTTGTTTTCATCGATGGATGCACCGCCAATTAATTCTTCCTCAATATCAAAATCTAAGGATTTGTTTTTATTAAACCACTCTATAATTTTTCTTACTTCTCTCATTACTTCTGGCCCTACTCCATCTCCAGGTAATAATAAAATTTTTCTTTTATTTTTTGGCATACTTAAATCCAAGTTTTGGTTTGACTCATTTTGCTCTCAAAATTTTCAATGTTTTTAATCTTTTCAAGTGATAAAGCTATATCGTCTAGTCCATTAATTAGACACTTTTTTTTAAATGGATCAAGATTAAATTTATAACTTTTATTTCCATAAATAATTAATTGATCTAATAGTTTTACTTCTATACTGTGTTTTCTAGAAGAATATTCAGATAATTCTTTAATTGTTTTTTCATCTGTTACAACGGGAAGAATACCATTTTTAAAACAATTATTATAAAATATATCAGCGAAGCTCTCACTTATTATAACTCTTATACCAAAGTCAACTAAAGCCCAAGGTGCATGTTCTCTTGATGATCCACAACCAAAATTTTTTCCAGTAATTAATATTTTTGAATTTTTGTAAGGTTCTGAATCTAAAACAAATCCCTGAATCGGATTTCCTTTTTCATCGAATCTCATCTCATAAAATAAACTTTTGCCAAGACCAGATCTTTTGATTGTTTTTAAAAATTGTTTTGGAATAATTTTATCTGTATCTACATTCATTATTGGAATGCAAGCAGGTATACTTTTAATATCTTTAAATTTTTCCATTTTAATTATTAAATTTTCTCACATCAGACAAATGTCCATCAATGGCAGCTGCCGCAGCCATAGCCGGACTAACTAAATGAGTTCTTCCTCCTCTTCCTTGTCTTCCTTCAAAATTTCTATTGGACGTAGAGGCACAACGTTCTTTTGGCTTTAATTGATCCTCATTCATACCAAGACACATTGAACAACCAGGTTCTCTCCATTCAAAACCAGAATTTTTAAATATTTTATCTAACCCTTCTTGTTCAGCCTGACTTTTAACAAGTCCAGAACCGGGAACAACCATAGCATTTACGTGTTCTGCTATTTTTTTGTCTTTTAAAAGTTTAGCAGCTTCTCTGAGGTCCTGAATTCTTCCATTAGTGCAACTACCAATAAAAACTTTATCGATTTTTATATCAGTCATTTTTGTATTAGGCTTTAAACCCATATAATCTAAAGATCTTTCCATAGCAGCTCTTCTATCACTATTTTTTTCTTTGTTTGGATCAGGAACCGAACCATTGACAGGAACTACGTCTTGTGGAGAAGTTCCCCATGTTACTTGTGGTACTACATTTTCTCCTTCGATTGTAACTGTTTTATCAAAATTACTATTTTGATCAGATTTAAGAGTGCTCCAATAATCTACGGCTTTATCCCATTTTTCTTTTCTTGGAGACATTGGTCGATCTTTTAAATATTTAAATGTTTTTTCGTCTGGCTGTATCAATCCTGCTCGAGCTCCACCTTCTATTGTCATATTGCAGACTGTCATTCTTTCTTCCATGGTAAAATTTTTTATAACCTCTCCAGAAAATTCAATTACATAGCCAGTACCTCCTGCAGTGCCAATAGTACCTATAATTTTTAAAATAACATCTTTTGCAGTTACTCCAGCCGGAATTTTACCATTAACTTTTAAAAGCAAATTTTTTGATTTTTTTTGAATAAGAGTTTGTGTTGCTAAAACATGTTCAACTTCTGAGGTTCCAATACCAAATGCTAGCGCACCAAAAGCACCATGCGTTGCAGTATGACTGTCTCCACAGACTATTACTGTTCCAGGTTGAGTGAATCCTTGTTCGGGTCCTATAATATGAACTATTCCCTGTCTTTTATCGGTCATATCAAATAAAGGAATTCCAAACTCAGCACAATTTTTTCTTAATGTATCAACTTGTATTTTTGACTCTTGATCATTTATACCTTTTGTACGATCTGTTGTTGGAACGTTATGATCAGCTACGGCTAAAGTAAATTTTGGTTTTCTTACTTTTCTTTTTTGTATTCTTAATCCCTCAAAAGCCTGTGGACTTGTTACTTCGTGAACTAAGTGTCTATCTACATAGAGTAATGAAGTTCCATCAGATTGACTGTGAACAAGATGGTCTTCCCATATTTTATCATACAGTGTTTTAGGCATTTAAATATATTATTTATTTTTTTCTTTATTAGATTCTTGTTTAGGAGACACTTTTTTTGTCTCTTTTTTGATTTCTTCTTTTTTTAAATCTTCAATTTTAACATCAGGAGAAACAATTGTTTCTTCTTGATTAGTAGATGAAACATCTAAGCCAATTTTTTTCTTAATTTTTTCAGCTATTCTAGCCGACTTACCTTTTCTGTTTCTTAAATAATAAAGTTTAGATCTTCTGACATCCCCAGATCTTATTACTTTTATCGAGTCCACAACTGGGCTATATAATGCAAAAGTTCTTTCAACACCTTCTCCAAAAGAAATTTTTCTTAAAGTAAATGAAGAATTTATATCTCTATTTTTTTTTGCAATACAAACTCCTTCAAAAAATTGAATTCTCTCTCTTTTACCTTCAACTATTTTAACGCCTACTTTAATAGTGTCGCCAGGAGCAAAGTCAGTGATTTTTTTGTTTGAGACAATTTTTTTTACTGCTGCCTTATTTATCTCCTCAATATTTTTCATTTTTTTTCTCTTTAGTGTATTTTTCCCACAAATCTGGTCTCTGGCGTCGTGTTATAGCCTCTGATTGCGCTAAACGCCAGTCTTTAATTTTAGCATGATCTCCAGATAATAAGACCTCGGGAACACTTTTTTTCTCCCAAATTTGAGGTTTTGTGTATTGAGGATATTCTAATAATCCATTTTCAAAGCTCTCATCCTTTTTTGACATATCATTTCCAAGTACATTAGGTAATAATCTTAAAATAGTGTCAATTACTACAAAAGAAGCTGACTCTCCTCCAGACAAAATATAATCTCCTATACTGATTTCCTCTATATTTCTTGTGTTCAAAATGCGATCATCAACTCCTTCAAAATGTCCGCATATTAAATTAATAGTTTTTTCTTTGGATAATTCTTTTGCAATTTTTTGATCAAATTTTTTTCCCTTTGGTGAAAGATAAAAAATTCTTTCACCTTTTTTTATATTGCTGTCTATAGATTTTCCTAAAATATCCGCTTTTAAAAGCATGCCATTTCCACCCCCAAATGGAGTATCATCTACGGTCTTGTGTTTATCTTCGGCAGAGTCTCGAATATTTACAGTTTCTAGATCCCATATTTTTTTTTCTAATGCTTTTCCATATAACCCTTTGCTCAAAGGACCAGGAAACATTTCTGGATA
>CABXUA010000010.1 GCA_902515355.1 uncultured Pelagibacteraceae bacterium
ATGGCTCTGTTGATCCAGAAAATAATTTTAAAATGGAATGGGAGCTCGATAGCTTCTCAAAAAAGTATGTAAAAGAAATCGCTGATGCAGCCGCTGATTCGGAAAGAATTATTCTAGCAACCGATCCCGATAGAGAGGGAGAAGCAATTGCTTGGCATGTAAGAGAGATTTTAGAAGGAAAAAAATTACTTAAAGGAAAAAAAGTTGAAAGAGTAGTTTTTAATGAGATTACAAAAAAAGCAGTTACTAACGGAATAAAAAATCCAAGAGAAATTGAATCTTTGTTAGTCAACGCCTATATGGCTAGAAGAGCATTAGATTATCTTGTTGGCTTTAATATTTCTCCTATTTTATGGACCAAGCTACCTGGTTCTAAATCTGCTGGAAGAGTTCAGTCTGTTGCACTAAGACTTATAACTGAACGTGAACATGAAATTGAGCTTTTTAAACCGGAGGAATTCTGGACCGTTTCTAATAACTTTCAATATGATGATAAACTTATAAAATCAAAGTTATCTATTTTTCTTGGGAAAAAAGTAGAAAAGTTCTCCTTTAAAAATAAAGCTGATACAGAAAAAGCTCTAAATGAAATTAAAAAACAATCTTATAAAATAACCGATGTTTCTTCAAAAGTGTACAGAAGAAATCCACTGGCACCATTTACTACTTCAACGTTACAACAAACGGCTTCAGGAAAGTTTGGTTTTGGTGCATCTAGAACAATGCAAATTGCACAAAGACTTTATCAAGGAATAGATATTGAGGGTGATACGATAGGTCTCATTACATATATGAGAACGGATGGAACTCAAATTTCAAAAGAGGCTATTTCTGATTTTAGAGATTTTATAAACAAAGAACATGGAAAAGAATTTCTACCTGAAAATCCTAATAGTTATACCGGAAAAAAAGCAAAGAATGCTCAAGAAGCACACGAGGCTATTAGACCCACAGATGTTTCAAGAATACCTTCTGAAATGAAAAAATACTTAAGCACCGATCAATCCAAACTTTATGAATTAATTTGGAATAGAGCTGTATCTTCACAGATGAATCCTGCTGAATTTGATAGAAAAAGTATAACTATTGAGTCTGAAGACAAAATGATTAATTTTAAAGCGAATGGTTCTACTGTTAAATTTGAAGGATATTTAAAAGTCTATAAATTTGAAGATAAAGATGAGGATCTTAAAAATATTTTACCTGAAGTCAAAGTTGGAGATAAAGTATCTATTAAGGAATTAATCGATGATCAACACTTTACCGATCCACCTCCTAGATATTCCGAAGCTAGTTTAGTAAAAAAAATGGAGGAATTAGGTATAGGAAGACCATCAACGTATGCAAGTATAATATCAGTTCTGTCTACTAGAAATTATGTTGAATTATTAAATAAAAGATTCCATCCAACAGATAGAGGAAAATTACTATCTGCATTCCTTGAAAAATTATTTACCAAATATGTTGATTATAATTTTACCGCTGAATTAGAGAATCAATTAGACGAGATTACTAGTGGTAAAATTGACTGGATAAAAGTTCTAGAAGGTTTTTGGAAAGATTTTGATTCAAACGTAGGACAAGTCAAAGAAAAAAGGACTAGAGAAGTTTTAGATCTATTGAATGAAAGTTTGGGTGACCTTGTGTTTGAAAGAGACGATAATGATGATATCGATAGAAAATGTAAGCTCTGCGATACTGGAGAACTAAGCCTTAAAAATAGTTTTAGAGGTGGTGCTTTTATAGGTTGTTCAAATTACCCGGAATGCAAATTTACTAGGCCACTATCAAAATCAAAGGCTTCACAGCAAATAAACTTGGCTGAACCAAAGTTGATTGGAAAAAATGATATGGGCAAAGATATTTTTCTTAAAAACGGAAGATTTGGTCCCTATTTACAATTTGAGATTGAGGCTAATGAATTAAATCAAGGGAAAGGTAAAAAATCTAAAAAGAAAAAAGAAAATGAAAATTTAAAAAATGTATCTATACCTAAAGGCTTACAAATTGAAAATATTGACTTAGAGAAAGCAAAGTATTTATGCTCTTTGCCAAAAATAATTGGCAAACATCCAGAATTAAATGAAGATATAACAATTAACGTAGGAAGATTTGGTCCTTATCTAAAATGTTCTAATAAGTCAGCAAGGATTGAAAGTGTTGAGGAATTATTTTCCATTGGTCTTAACAGAGCTATAACTCTTATATCAGAAGCTAAACCTGGTAGAATGTCGTCATCAGAAATTAAAAATCTTGGAGAGCACCCTGAAGATAAAAAACCAGTGAGGATAATGAAGGGCCAATATGGACCTTATATAAAATATAAATCACTTAATGCAACTATCCCAGAGGATAAAGATCCAATTGAAATTACAATGGAAGAAGCTTTAATTCTTATAGAAAAAAGGAAAGAATATGATAAAACTAAAAAGAAAAGAAGAAAAAAATGAATAAAATAATATTTCCAGTTTTAATTTTAATATTGATTATAACTACAACAATCAATGCAGATACAAAAGTCAAGTGTGATACCTTAAGCCAGAAATTAACTCCTAAATGTAATTTTTTAGGAAAAAGCATGAATAAAATAAAAGATTTTAGCGATAAAAATAAAACATTAGATAAAAGTTTTCAAAATATAAAAACAACAGTTGAAGAAAAAATAAAAAAATAATAATGACAGTCGAGGATAAAATAAAAGAGCTGAATATTATATTGCCTAGTCCAAAAGAACCTGTCGGAGCTTACGTTGCTGCTAAAAGTGTAGGAAATTTGCTTTATATATCAGGACAAATTTCTGTTGATGCTAAAGGTAATTTAATTAAAGGAAAAGTAGGAAAAGATTTAAATGTAACTCAAGGTTATGAAGCTGCTAAGAGATGTGGGCTAGCCTTAATTTCACAAGCAAAAAAAGCCTGTGGCAATGATCTAAGCAAGATAAAATCATGTATTAAACTTACGGGGTATGTCAATTCTGTAAATGATTTCACAGACCAACCAAAAGTTATAAATGGGGCATCTGAAATTATTTCAAAAGTTTTTGAAGATAAAGGATTGCATACTAGAGCTGCAGTTAGTTCAAACAGTTTGCCGTTAGGTGTAGCTGTTGAAGTAGATGCAATTTTTGAAATATAGTTTTTATCTCCCGACCGAATAATACTTTATTTTTTTCTTCTTTAATTGATTTGGATTATAAAGATTTCTCATATCATAAATTTTGAAATTACTTTTTTTAACAATTTTTTTAAAATCTATAGATTTAAATTCATCCCATTCAGTATTAATAATAATTAAATCAGAACCAATACAAGCTTTGTGTATATTTTTTTCAAATTTTAAATTTTTATTTTTTTTAAATTCATCTTTGGGACCCGAAGGATCATAATATCTTACAAGACCCCCTTTCTTTAACAAATAAGGTATTAGTACAAGACTTGAAGATTCTCTCATATCGTCAGTATTGGCTTTAAATGTTACCCCTAAAACAGTAATTTTTTTATTTCTAATTTTATTATTCATTATTTTGCTAATTCTTTTAGTTAATAAGATCTTTCTATTATTGTTTGATTTTATTACAGATTTTACTATAGACAAATTTGTTCTGTACTTATCTGCTATTGAAACTAAACCTTTAGTATCCTTTGGAAAACATGATCCACCATAAGCTGGTCCTGCTCTTAAAAATCTGCTTCCTATTCTAGCATCAGAACCCATGCCTATAGATATATCTTCTATATTTATACCTATTGATTCACATAAATTTGCTATTTCATTAATAAAAGTAATTTTTGTAGCTAGAAAAGCATTAGAGGCATACTTGATTAGTTCAGCCCCTTTTCTTGAAGTGGTGAAAAATTTAGCTCCTTTTCTAATAAGAGGCTCATAAAGAAGCTTCATTTTCTTAAAAGTATTTTTATTGTTCGATCCAATGATAATTCTATCGGGATATTTAAAATCTCTTATAGCTTCGCCTTCTCTTAAAAATTCTGGGTTAGATATCACATCAAACATAGATTTCTTAACTTTTTTGGCTATAATTTTTTCTATTTGGTCTCCAGTAGAAACAGGGACTGTAGATTTATTAACTATAATTTTATAATTTTTAATATATTTAGATATAGATTTTGCAACACTATGTACTTGGGATATATCTACCAAATTTGATTTTTTTTTATTTGGTGTACCAACACAAATGAAAATTATTTGAGACTCACTAATAGCTTTTTCCAAATCATCAGTAAAATATAATCTCTTAGCTTTGTAATTGTTTCTTATTAAATCATTTAAACCAGGTTCATAGATTGGTGAAATTGCATCTTTTAATTTGTTAATTTTTATCTTGTCTTTATCAACACAATAAACTTTATTACCTAAATCAGCAAAGCAAGTTCCGCTTACCAAACCAACATATCCAGTTCCTATCATGCATATTTTCATAAATTTATTTTAATTTTGAGATTTCTAGATTTGATTTAATATATCCTTCAAGTGTGCCTGAATCTAAATATTTTCCTTTAAAAATATTTCCATAAAATTTTTCACCTTTATAAATTAAATTTTTTATTGCATCTGTAATATGAACTTCTCCTCCACGTCCTTTTTTTTGATTTTTCAAAATGTACATTATTTTTTTTGGTAAAATGTATCTGCCAATTATGGCATAATTTGAGGGAGCCTCTTTAACAGATGGTTTTTCAATTACATCATTAATTTCAAAACTTGTTTTTTTTCTATTTTTTAAAGAAAGTATGCCCCATCTAGAAACATTTTTTGAATTAATTTTTTTAGTAGCTATAACACATGACTTTTTTGCTTTATGAATTTTAATCATTTCTTTAGAGCAATTTTTATTAATTATTAAATCATCTGGTAACAACATTAGAAAGTAATTTCCTTTAATATATTTTTTACATTTTAAAACTGCATCACCAGTGCCTCTGGGTTTGTTTTGATAAACAAATTTAATCATTTTTCTATATCTTTTTAATTTTTGATATTCCTCTACTATCTTTTTATTTATTTTTTTTGAAATAATTGATTTATATAATTTATCACTGTAAAAATATTTTTTAATACTAGATTTTTTTTTTGATATGACAAATATAATTTCATTTATTCCGGCATTAACACATTCCTCTAATATATACTCTAAGTTAGGTTTGCCATTAACAGGTAGTAATTCTTTTGGTATTACACTTGTTAAAGGGAGAAGTCTGGTTCCCAAGCCAGCCAATGGAATAATTGCTTGCTTTATCATATGATTCTTTTACTTATTATCATTAGAATTTACAAATGAAAATATTTAGACAAAAAATTCTTTTACAAAAACAGATTATTAACGAAAAGAGTCTTTCTTTTGTTCCCACAATGGGAGGTCTCCATAGGGGTCACATTAGTTTGATAAAAATAGCTAAAAGGAGGTTTAAAAGAGTAATAGTTTCAATTTATGTAAATCCAAAACAATTTGACTCAAAAAATGATTTTAAAAGATATCCTCGCAGATTGAGTAAAGATATTAATTTATTAAAAAACCTCAAAGTTAACTATTTATATCTTCCAAATTATTCAGACATATATTCCTTTAAAACTAAAAAAAAGATTTACCTCCATAAATTTTGTAAAAAATTATGTGGTAAAAAAAGGAAAAATCATTTTAAGGGAGTGGTAAATGTGATTAATAGGTTTTTAGAGATTATAAAACCAAAATATATTCTTTTAGGAAAGAAAGATTTTCAACAGCTTTTTTTAATTCAGAAACACGTTGAAAAGAATAAAATTAATACAAAAGTTATTTCTTGTAATACTGTTAGAGAGAAAAATGGAATAGCCTGTTCATCTAGGAATTTTAATTTAAACAAAAAAGAAATTGGAGTTTTATCAAAAGCTATAAATTTTATTAAAAAAAATAAAAAATTTATGAACAAAAAAAAAATTTTAAATAAATTATTAACTCTTGGTATCAAAAAAATTGATTATATTGATTTTTTAAATACCAAATCATTAAAAAATCCAAAAAATAAAAAAAATAATTTTAATATTTTTGTTGCCTTTTATATTGGAAAAACTCGATTAATTGACAATTTTTAGCCTAGGAAAAAGTAAGAACCAATTCCTAAAAAAGATAAGAATCCTATAACGTCTGTAATTGTAGTTACAAATACACTCGAAGCTAGAGCGGGATCTACATTCATTTTTTTTAGAGAAACTGGGACAAGTATACCAAATAATCCTGCAACTATCATATTCAGAACCATTGAAACTGCAATTAGAATTGAAAGATTTATTTCTTTAAACCAAAATTGAACTACGACTCCAGATATAATTGCAAAAATAACTCCATTTAATATTCCTATAATAAATTCCTTTGTTACAATTTTTAAAAAGTTTCCCGATGATATTTCTTTTTTAGCAATTGCTCTTATGGTAACCGCCAACGTCTGCATTCCAGCATTGCCTCCCATAGAGGCAACAATTGGCATCAAAACAGCTAAAGCAACAACTTTTTCAATATCTTCTTGAAAAAAACCTATAACTATTGAAGCTATTATTGCAGTTAATAAATTAAGTAACAGCCAGCTAAATCTTCTTTTAGTTTTTTTTAAAACCCCATCTGTAATTTCTTCATCACCTACACCAGCTAATCTTAAAGCATCTTCTTCGGCTTCTTCTTGTACAACAGTTACTACATCGTCAGCTGTTATCATTCCAATCAACTTGTTTTCTTTATTTACAACTCCTGCAGAAACAAGGTTATAATTTTCAAAAGTGTGTCCAACTTCTTCCTTATCCATATTTACAGAAATCAAAACAGGTACTTCTCTCATAATAGAATTCATTTTTGAATCTCTTGAGGTTCTTAAAACTCTAGAAGATGGCACTGTTCCAACAGGTTTAAAATATTTATCAACAACAAAAATTTCTAAAAATTCCTCTGGTAATTCCTTGTTTTCTCTTAAATAATCAATTGTTTGACCTACAGTCCAATCGCTGGGTACTGCAGTAAATTCTCTTTGCATAATTCTCGCAGCAGAGTCTTCAGGATAGCTCAAGCCTTCCTCTAAAAGAAACCTATCTTGTGGAGATAATTTATCTAAAACTTTTTTCTTTTTAAGTTCTTCTAGGTTCTCTAAAATTCGCATAGCATTATCAGACTCTAGTTTACGCAAAATTTTAGCTATAGATTCAGGAGATATAAGTAAAAGTACTTCAGATTGAACAGATTCGTTGAGTTCAATAAAAATTTCAGGCTCGATATTAAACGCTTCTATTTCTATAAGTTTGTTTCTTGTGTCTATATTAAGGTTTTCTATTAAATTAGCTACATCAGCTGGGTGTAGATCTTCTAAAGTTTGGTTAATAAAAGCAACATCTTTAGATTTTATCTTATCACTAAAAAGATTAATAAAATCTTTATTAAATTCAAGATTAACTTTTTGTGTGCCAATTGATTTTACTAAACTCATAAATTACCAGATTATTTTAATTTTTGAGACTTTTAGTTTATCTAATGATAAAATTCAATTTAAAATGGACATAGAATTTAAAAATAGCAAAAAACCCGTGAATTATAAGAAAGCACTCAATTTGCTTGAGAAAAGAGTAGATGTTGTAAAAAAAGGAGGGCGTGAATTAGTGTGGTTTTTAGAGCATCCAATAACTTATACAGCTGGTATTAGATCTAAAGAACAAGAAGTTTTAGACAATTCAATCAATATCATAAAGACAAATAGAGGAGGAAAAATTACCCTACATAACCGAGGTCAGCTAGTAGTCTATTTTGTTATTAATTTAAATAAAAGAAAAAAAGATATAAGAAATTTAGTAAGACAAATTGAAAACATAATTATAAAATTTTTAGAAATATATAAAATTAGATCATACGCAGATAAAAAAAACATAGGCATTTGGGTAAAAAGAAAGAAAATCGCAGCAATCGGTATAAGAGTTTCTAGGTGGGTGGCATATCATGGATTTTCTATAAATATAAAAAACAATTTAAATGATTATAAAAAGATAATACCTTGTGGCTTAAATAATAAAAAAGTAACATCAATAAAAAATGAAAGAAAAATAATTTCCGAAGCTAGAAAAAATCTAAAAGAAGTTTTTTTTAGATATATTTCAAAATTTTAAAGCTTTGTTTTAATAAAATTTGCAAATTCATTATTATATTTTGCCTCAAAATTGTACTTTATATCTTTAATAATAAATTTTATTTTATAAGCATGTAGCATTATGTTTTTTACTTTTAACCGTCTTTTTAGCTCAGATAATGAATACTTGTCATCTCCAACTATTGGATTACCAATATTGAATAGTTGTTTTCTCAATTGATGTTTACGTCCTGTAACTGGTTTTAATTCTAAAAAAGAATAGTTATTTCCACTTTTAATTATTTTTAAATATGAAATTGCTTTCTGAACTACTTTTTTATTTTTTTCATAAGTAATCAAATTATCTTGTAATAAATTAATATCTTTTTTTACGTTTCCATAAGTTATAGCTAAATAAGTTTTGTGTATTTTTCTAATTCTGAAAAGAGAAGTAAATAGTTGTGCATATTCACGGTTTTTAGCAACTATCATTACACCTGAAGTTTCTTTGTCTAGTCTATGAACTATAAAAGGTTTTTTATTTTCGAAGTATTTTGTGTTCTTTAAAATATCAATAATATTTTTAAAAGATTTTGTACCAGATTGTACGGGTATACCACTAGGTTTGTTAATTATTACAAAATTATCATTATCTTCAATAATAAACTTTTCATATGTATGTCGCTCTTTATCAGAAGGTTTATATTTTCTTATTTTGGTTTGAATTTTATCTTTAAGATTTTCAATGCCATGAACTTCGATAATATCTTTATATTTAACTCTATGTGATGTTTTTATTCTCTTTTTATTAACTTTTACTTTTTTTTTTCTGATTATTTTCTCTATGAATGATTGCGGAATGTTATTTATATTATTTTTGAACCACCTATCAAATCTTGAGTTGTGATAGTCTTTATTGACTATAAACTTTTTAAACATTTAATATATAATTATATATTATTTGCTGACAGTTTTTGGAAGAGATTCTTTATCTTTCTTTGCTGACTCTGTTTTCTTTGGCTTGTCAATTTTTCTGGCATTTATATCTCTATCAACTAATTCTATAACAGCCATTGGTGAGTCATCTCCAGTTCGAAATCCAGCTCTTAAAACTCTTGAATATCCGCCATTTCTTTTGCTATATCTCTCTGAAAAAACATCAAAAACTTTTTTTACCGAGTTTTTATTTTGTAGTTTAGAAAAAAGTCTTTTTTTATTACTAAGTTCTTTTTTTTTTCCAAGTGTAATTACTTTATCAATTTGAGGCTTTAATTCTTTTGCTTTTGGCAAAGTGGTAATTATTTGCTCATATTTAATAAGAGAGTTAAGCATATTTTTAAATAATGCTTTTCTATGTTCTGATGTCTTGTTAAGTTTTCTATATCCAAGTCTATGTCGCATTAATAATTGCTTTCTTCTAATTTTCTTGACATTTCTGCAATATTTTCGGGTGGCCAATTAGGAATTTCCATACCTAAATAAAGTGACATTGTATTTAAAACTTCTTTAATTTCATTTAAAGACTTTCTTCCGAAGTTTGGTGTTCTTAGCATCTCTGGTTCAGTTTTTTGAACTAGGTCACCTATATAAATAATATTATCATTTTTTAAACAATTCATTGATCTTACTGAAAGTTCTAACTCTTCAACTCGTTTTAATAAATTTCTATTAAATTCTGGTTCAGAGGGTTTTGTTTCTTTTATAATTTCTTTAGGATCATCGAAATTAACAAACATTGCTAATTGATCTTGAAAGATTCTTGCAGAGTATGCAATTGCATCTTCAGCATTAACCGTTCCGTTTGTTTCAACTGTCATTAGTAATTTATCATAGTCTAGAGCGCTTCCTTCTCTTGCATTTTCAACTGAAAATGAAACTTTTTTAACTGGACTAAATAAAGAGTCAATGGCTATCAATCCTAATGGACTGTCTTCAGATTTATTTTGTTTTGCAGAGACATAACCTTTTCCATTATTAATTATTAACTCCATGTGAAAATTAGTTTTTTCATCTAAATTGCAAATTGTTTGCTCAGGATTTAAAATTTCTATTTCAGGAACCAAAGTCATATCTTTTGCTTTTACTTCTTTTGGTCCTTTAATGTCTAAAATAATTTTTTTCGGTCCTTTGGCTGTTGATTTAATAGCCAAACTTTTAACGTTTAGAACAATGTCTGTCACATCTTCTCTCACACCTTTAATAGAAGAAAATTCATGCAATACTCCATCAATTTGTATCCCAGTTACAGCAGCTCCTTGTATAGAAGACAATAAGATTCTTCTTAGAGAATTTCCGATAGTTTGTCCGAATCCTTTTTCTAATGGTTCAGCTATAACTTTAGCAATAGTTTTGTCCTCGTTGCTGGTAATATCCAACTTTTCAGGTTTAATTAATGCTTTCCAATTTTTATCTACTATAGTTGAGGTCTCCATTTTATACTCTCCTTTTTTTTGGTGGTCTTGCACCATTATGTGGCATAGGTGTTGTATCTTTTATTGATGTAATTTTAAATCCTTTGGATTGTAAAGATCTTAAAGCTGTCTCTCGTCCTGAGCCTGGTCCTTTAACTTGAACACTTAAAGATCTTAAGCCTTGTTCATATGCTTTTTCACCTGCATCATCTGCAGCAACTTGGGCAGCATATGGTGTTGACTTTCTTGAACCTTTAAATCCTTTTGAACCAGCAGATGACCATGATATCACATTACCATTTTCATCAGCTATAGAAATAATAGTATTGTTAAATGTAGAGTATACATAAGCTATACCAGAAGTAATATTTTTTTTAACTTTTTTTTTATTCTTAAATTTAAGTTCTTTTAATTTAGGATCAGGTTTTTTTTCTTTTGGTTCTTCTATTTTTTTTTTACTGATATCTTTTTTATTTTTATTCATTTATTAAAATTATTTCTTTAATGGAGTTAATTTTTTCCCAGCTATTGCAATCGCCTTACCTTTTCTAGTTCTAGCATTACAGTGCGTTCTTTGACCTCTGACAGGTAATTTTTTTTTATGTCTTGTACCTCTGTATGTTGCTAAATCAACTAATCTTTTAATGTTGACAGAAGTTTCTCTTCGAAGATCACCTTCAACTTTATGATTTTGATCTATATATTCCCTTATCTTTAAAACTTGATCTTCGGATAGTTGGTTTACTCTAGTTTTGTCCGAGATATTTAATTTTTTACATATAATTTTCGAAGAATGTAGTCCTATACCATGAATATAGGTCAATGCTATACTAACAATCTTATTTTGTGGAATATTAATTCCTGCTATTCGAGCCATAATTTAATGGGTTCAAGTTTTAAATTGGTATTTATATGGCGTTATCATTTAAAGTCAAGCCTCTATAACTGCAATAATATCGCTAATTTCTTTATAAATTTGATCTATAGAACTTTCACCGTTTATTTCTTTAAGCAATTTCTTTTTTTTATAAAAATCCAAAACTGGAGAAGTCTCTTTCATGTATATATTAAATCGTTTGATAGCAATATCCATATTATCATCTTCTCGTTTATTTAAAAATTCATCAGAACAACAGTCCTTATTTTTAGGGGGAGGATTAAAATATTTGTTATAAATTTTACCACATTTATTACATAAATATCTTCCAGTTATTCTCTTTTTTATAATCTCAATATCAGTTTTTAAATTAAGAGCTAAATCTATTTTTTGTTCATACTTAATAAGAAGTTTATCTAAATCATTTGCTTGCCATAAATTTCTTGGATAACCATCAAATATAATTTTATTTTTATAATCTTTGTTTGATAAAAAGGTTTCGACTAACTTGCTAATAATTTTATCAGGTACAAACTTACCTAAATTTATTTCTTTATCTATTTCCATTCCTAATTGAGTTTTTTTTTTAATTTCATCTCTAAGTATATTTCCTGTAGATAATTGAACTAAATTAAATTTTTTTACTATAAAATTAGATTGAGTACCTTTTCCAGCGCCTGGGGGGCCAAAAATAATAATATTCATTTCTATTTTTTATCTACCAAATTTTGTTTTTTTTATCAAAGATTCGTACTGAGCACTCATCAATCTAGTTTGAACTTGTGTAACTGTATCCATAGCTACTACAACAACTATTAAAATTGAAGTACCTCCTAAATAAAACGGGATCGGGTATTTTGAAATTAGAAATTCAGGCATTAGACACACGAATGTTAAATAAATTGAACCTATTGTAGTAAGTCTCATTAATATTGTTTCTATATATTCAGCTGTTCTTTCACCTGGTCTTATACCTGGAATATATCCACCATATTTTCTCAAATTCTCTGCAGTTTCTTTTGGATTAAAAACTATTGAAGTATAGAAAAAAGAAAAGAAAATAATTCCTGAAGCATATAGCAACATGTAAAGAGGCTGTCCTTGGGTAAACATTGATGAAATATTTAAAAATAAATCTGACTCAGAAAAACCAAAATTTGATAAAGTAATAGGTAAAAGTAGCAATGCAGATGCAAAAATTGCAGGAATTACCCCTGCTGTATTAATCTTTAATGGTAAGTGAGACGACTCTCCTCCATAAATTTTGTTTCCAACTTGTCTCTTCGGATAATTGATTAAAATTTTTCTCATAGCTCTCTCAAAAAAAACAATAAATAAAACTGTAAATATTACTAGAACAAATATCAAAACTATTAAGGTAGCTGACAAGGCTCCAGTTCTTCCTAATTCAAAAGTAGACGCCAGAGCTCTTGGTATTTCCGCTACAATTCCTGAAAATATTATTAGAGATATACCGTTACCTATTCCTCTCAAAGTAATTTGTTCTCCTAACCACATTAAAAAAGTTGTACCTGCTACTAAGGTAATTGTTGTCATTATTCTAAAATAAAGACCTGGGTCAATAACTAATGATCCAGCATTTTCTAAACCAACAGAGACTCCATAACCCTGTAAGCAACAAATTAAAACAGTTCCGTATCGTGTGATTTGAGTAATTTTTTTTCTTCCTACTTCTCCTTGTTCCTTTAAACTTTTGAAGTAGTCCGAAACTCCAGTTAGTAACTGAACAATAATTGAAGCAGAGATATAAGGCATAATTCCTAAAGCAAATATCGCCATTCTTTGTACGGCTCCTCCTGAAAACATATTGAACATCCCCAGTAATCCTTTTTGATTTGTTGACATAACTTCTTTTAAAGACTCTGGGTCTATACCAGCCAATGGGACATAAGTGCCTAGCCTATATACAATTAAAACTAATATAGTAAAAATTATTCTATTTCTTAAATCATTTGATTGGTTTAAAGCAGCGGGGCTAAAATTTTCGTTTGACATAACAATACTAATCTTTCAAAATATTTAGAGTTCCACCTGCTTTTTCAATTTTAGCTTTTGCTTGTTTAGAACTAAAATTTGCAGATATAATAATTTTGTTTTTAATCTCTCCTTTTCCTAGAATTTTAAGTTTTGAAAATTTTTTGTTTATAATTTTTTTATCTATCAAGTTTTTTAGATTTATTGGGTTTTTTTCATCTAGAACTTTCCTCTCATAAAAATCTTGAATAAGCGAAAGATTTATAACGGCAGTATTTTTCTTCTTTTGAGAATTAAATCCTCTTTTAGGCAATCTTCTATATAAAGGCATTTGACCCCCTTCAAAGCTTTTTACAGCAACACCTGATCTGGATTTCTGTCCTTTGTGACCTCTTCCTGATGTTTTGCCTTTACCTGACCCTATACCTCTTCCAGGACGAAGCTTTTTAAAGTTTGTTTTTTTTAAATTGTTAAGTCTCATTAATTAGATTCTCTCTTTTGAACTATTTCAGAAATTTTTTTTCCTCTTATATTGGCTAAAAGTTTTGGTGAACTTTGAGAAGTTAACCCATCAATACAAGCTTTTAAAACATTGTGGGGATTAGAAGAACCAAGCGATTTAGCTACAACATCTTGGATTCCTAATACTTCACATACAGCTCTGACTGGACCGCCTGCTATTATTCCAGTACCTGCAGGGGCTGTTCTCATAAAAACTTTTCCTGATCCATTTCTGCCTTTTATATCATGATGTAATGTTCTACCTTCTTTTAAAGATATTCGAATTTGATTTTTCTTTGCTACATCAGTTGCTTTTTTAATTGCATCAGGCACTTGTTTTGATTTGCCTTGTCCTATACCAATAGATCCTTTTTGATTGCCAACTACTACAAGCGCGGCAAAGCCAAATCTTCTTCCGCCCTTAACAACCTTTGTAATTCTATTAATTGCAACTAACTTTTCTTTATATTCACTTTTTTCTTTAATTTCTGTTTCTTTCATATCAAATTTTTAATCCATTTTTTCTTAAAGCATCAGCAAAAATCTTAACTCGTCCATGATATTTATTTGCGCCTCTATCTAAATATACTTTGTTTATTTTTTTATCTAGAGCTCTTTTAGCTAAAATTTCACCTAAAAGATTTGAAGTGTCTACTTTATTTTTTTTGTTTTTTTTTACTTCTTTTTCTGTTGAAGAAGCAGAAACTAAAGTCTTATTTAAACTATCGTCTATGATTTGAGCAGAGATATTTCTTAATGACTTAAAGATTGAAACTCTGTATTTGCCTAAATTTACACCTTTAAGTTTTTTTCTAACTCTAATTTTTCTTTTATTTTTACCAATATTTTTTTTCATAAATTATTTTTTCTTACCCTCTTTTCTTAAAACAAATTGATTTTTTTCTTTAACTCCTTTGCCTTTATAAGGCTCTACTGGTTTTAAAGCTTTAATATTTGAGGCAACTTTTGATACTAGCTCTTTATCCACGCCTGAAATTTTTATTATAGTTTGTTTTTCTACAGTCAATTTAATATCTTTCGGTATTGGAAAATTAATATCATGGCTAAATCCTAATTGAAGGTTTAATTTGTCCCCTTTAAGATTCGCTCTAAAGCCAACACCAGTAATTTCTAATATTTTTTCATGTCCCACTGATACTCCCTTAATAGCATTATTTACTAAACTTCTGTATGTTCCCCATAAAATCTGAGTTTTTTTATCGATCACTTTGTTGAGAGGAAGTATTTGAAACTCATTTTTGTCATTCACTTTAGAGGAAAATATTTTGTCATTTATAGTCAATTTTTTTGATCCTTTTGGTCCAGATACAGTAACAGTATTATTCTCCACCTTTATCGAAGACTCTTTTGGTAAAATTATATTTTTTTTTCCAATTTTAGACATTAAAATACCCTACAAATAATTTCTCCACCGATATTATTTTTTCTAGCTTCGTTATCTGACATTACACCTTTCGGAGTAGATATAATTGCTAAACCTAAACCATTTTGAATTTTAGGAATGCTAGTTGCTCGTGAATAAATTCTTCTTCCTGGTTTTGAAATTCTTTTAATTTCTTTGATAACTGGATTTCCTTCATAATATTTTAAATCAACTTTTAAATTTTTTTTATTATTATCTTTTTTCTCAATAAAAAAGTTATTTATATATCCCTCATTTTTTAAAACTTCTAAAATTTGCAGTCTAAAATTAGAAGCAGGAACATTTATACTTGTAAGCGAGCGCATCTGTCCGTTTCTTATTCTTGAAAACAAATCTCCTATTGGGTCAGTTAAAGTCATTTATTCTCCTACCAGCTAGATTTAGTCATACCAGGAATTTTTCCAGACGAAGCCATTTGTCTTAGAGCTATTCTTGATATTTTTAGTTTTCTATATACACCGTGAGGTCTTCCTGTTATCTCACATCTGTTTCTTATTCTAATTCTTGAAGAATTTTTTGGTAATTTATTTAATTTTAGTTGAGCATTAAACCTTTCTGCTAAAGGAATTTTTCTATTTTTAATTATTTTTTTTAATTCAATTCTCTTTTTAGCATATCTCTTATTTAATCTAATTCTTTTTAAGTTTCTTTGTACCGCACTAGTTTTAGCCATGTATCCTCAGTTGTTTTTTGTTTTTGTTATTGGAAAATTAAACTCTTTTAATAATTCCAGTGTTGCCTCTTTAGAATCTGATTTAGTTACCAAAGTAATATCCATACCTCTTATTTTGTCTGTTTTATCAAAGTTAACTTCTGGAAAAATAATGTGTTCTTTAATACCAAAACTAAAGTTAGCTGAATTGTCTACTCCCTTAGGACTTAATCCTCTAAAATCTTTAATTCTAGGTAAAGCAATATTAATCAATCGATCTAAAAATTCATACATCTTTTCAGATCTCAAAGTTACTTTAACTCCTGCGCTTGTTCCTTTTCTTGTCTTAAAATTAGAAATAGATTTTTTAAATTTAGTAACTACAGCCTTTTGACCAGTTATCATAGTCATATCTTCTACGCATGATTTGACTTTTTTTGAATCTGATGAATCAGAACCTAACCCCATATTTAATACTACTTTAATTAGTTTTGGAACTTGATGACGATTTTTATATTTTAACTTACCCATTAAAGTGCTTGTAATTTTTTTATCGTAAATATCTTTTAGTCTAGTATTCATTTTTTACTTTTTTCCTTTTTTTCTTTTTTTTTAGTTTCTAAACTTTTAACATTTGATTGATGAATAAAGCTTTCTTTAGAAATTATTCCCCCTTTATTTTCTTTTGTAGGTTTTTGGTGTTTTTTAACAAGGTTTATAGATTTAATTTTTACTAAGTTAGATTTTCTATTAATCTCTAAAATTTCCCCAGTTTTTCCCTTATCTTTACCTGCAATTATTTTAACCTGATTTCCTTTTTTTAAAATAAGCATTTATATTACCTCCGGTGCTAATGAAATTATTTTTGTATGGCCCTTTACCCTTAATTCTCTTGTAACAGGACCAAATATTCTTGTTCCTATAGGTTCACCTTTTTCATCTGTAAGTACTACTGCATTGCTATCAAATTGAACTTTTGATCCATCGTCCCTGAATATTTCTTTTTTTGTTCTTACAACGATAGCTTTATGAACTGATCCCTTTTTGACTTTACCCTTTGGAATAGCATCTTTTACACTAATAACTATTAAATCTCCGACACCTGCATATCTTCTTTTTGAACCTCCTAAGACTTTAATGCATTCGACTCTTCTAGCCCCAGTATTATCAGCTACCGTTAATTCAGTTTGTACTTGTATCATCTGTCAATTACTTCCCATGTTTTTTTTTTCGAAATTGGATTGCATTCAATAATTTCAACTATATCACCTTCTTTAAATTTATTTTTTTCATCGTGCGCATGATATTTTTTTGATCTAGAAATTACCTTTGAATAAAAAGGGTGGACGAATTTTCTTTTTACTTCAACTACTATGGTCTTGTTATTTTTTGCACTTGTTACTTTTCCCTTTAAAACTTTTTTAGTCATTTAACACCTTTGCTCTTTAAGTTTGAAAATAATCTTGCAATATTTCTCTTTATAAGGCTGTATTGAGCTGGATTTTCAACTTGACCATTGATTTTTTTAAATCTTAAATTAAATAAATCTTTTTTTAATGTCTGAATTTTCTTTTCAGCTTGATCTTTTGTCAGTTTTTTATCTTCTTTTTTTTTATTTTTCATTTCTTTGCCTTTTAATAAATTTAGTCTTAATAGGGAGTTTGGCTGAAGCTTTGTATAAAGCTATTCTAGCTACTTCTTCGCTAACTCCATCAACCTCAAAAATAATTCGTCCTGGTTTTACTCTACAAGCATAATATTCTGGAGAACCCTTTCCTTTACCCATTCTTACTTCAGTAGGTTTTTTTGATACCGGTATATTAGGAAAAACTCGAGTCCAAACTTTTCCTGTTCTTTTCATATAACGGGTTAGCGCTACTCTGGCGGCCTCAATTTGTTTACCAATTATTCTTTCAGGTTGCATTGCTTTTAATCCAAACTCACCATAATTTAATATTGCTGCACGTGTTGAATTTCCGTGAATTCTTCCCTTAAATGCTTTTCTATATTTAGTTCTTGTTGGCTGTAACATTTTTTTTAACTCTTTCTATTTTTTCTTTTTCAACATCTTTTTCAAATAACTCACCTTTATAAATCCATACTTTAACACCGATAATTCCATATGTTGTTAAAGCTTCTGCTTCTCCATAATCCAGATTAGCTCTTAATGTGTGTAAAGGTATACTTCCCTCTCTTAACCATTCAGTTCTAGCAATTTCATTACCAGCTAGTCTTCCGCTAACCATTACCTTAATCCCTTTAGCATTTAATCTCATAGCAGATTGCATAGCTCTTTTCATTGCCCTTCTATAAGCTATTCTCTTAACTAATTGTTGGGCAATATTTTCGGCAACTAAATTTGAGTTTAATTCAGGTTTTTTAATTTCTTTTATATTTACTATCACCTCATTATCTGTAATTTTTGATATGTTTTTTTTAATTTTTTCAATATCAGCACCTTTTTTTCCTATAACGAATCCAGGTCTAGAAGTATGAATTGATACAGTGCATTTTTTTGATGATCGCTCTATAATAATCTCTGATACTCCAGAATTTATTATGTTTTTTTTTATATATTTTCTAATCTTAAAATCTTCTATAAGATATTTGCCAAATTCTTTCTTTTTAGCAAACCATATAGAATCCCAGCCTCTGTTTATTCCAAGTCTTAAACCAATTGGATTAACTTTTTGTCCCATCTTTTTCCTCTTTTTTTTCACCTAGTATTATTGTTATTCTGCTAAAAGGCTTTTTAATACCGCTTGCTCTCCCTTTTGCTCTAGCTCTAAATCTTTTCATCACTAATGATTTTCCTACATATGCCTCTTTTACAAATAAATTATCAATGTCATACTGATAGTTATTTTCTGCATTTGCTATCGCAGATTTTATGGTCTTTTCAATATCAATCGCTATTTTTTTTCTCGTAAATTCTAAATCTCTTAAAGCAATATCAGCTTTTTTTCCTCTTATATAATCTAAAACAATTGCAATTTTTCTAGGGCTAGATCTTACATTTTTATTAACTGCTTTTATTGAAATATTATTTTTTTGCATTTGTATTTCCTGTTTCAGGTTTAGGAGTAGGAGTAGCACCTACAGACCCTGGTGCTGTTGCTGCTGGTTTAGAGGCTTCTGCTGCAGCTTTTTTATCTGCAGGTGTATGACCTTTAAATGTTCTAGTCGGAGCAAACTCACCTAATTTATGTCCTACCATTTCCTCAGATATTGTTATTGGAATAAATGATTTTCCATTATGAATTAAAAAACTTAATCCTACGAAATCAGGAATAATGGTTGAATCTCTTGACCAAGTCTTTATAGGTTTTTGATTTGTTTTATCTTTAATTTTGTCTATCTTTTTTAATAAACTTGGGTGCACGAATGGTCCCTTCCATATTGATCTTGTCATTATTGTTTCCTCTTTCTTCTTCTTGTGATTATTAATTTATCACTTCTCTGAGGTCGCCTAGTTTTTAATCCTTTAGCAGATTGTCCCCAAGGAGAAACGGGACTACGTCCGCCAGAAGTCTTACCTTCACCACCACCATGAGGGTGGTCTACAGGATTCATAGCTACTCCCCTAACTGAAGGTCTTTTTCCTCTCCATCTATTTCTACCAGCTTTACCAATTTTAATATTTTTCTGATCTGGGTTTGAAACTACCCCAATTGTAGCAGTACAATTGTTTTTAACTTTTCTAGTTTCTCCTGAAGAAAGTTTGATAATAGCATAATCACCATCATAGCCAGACAAAACAACTGAAGAACCAGCTGATCTTGCTAATTTTCCTCCATTTCCAGGAAGTAATTCTACGTTATGAACAGATGTTCCAGGAGGTATGTTTTTTAATTCAAGATTATTTCCAATTTTAATTTTTGCATTTTTACCTGAGTCAATTTTATCTCCCACATTGAGATTTTGAGGACAAATAATGTAACTTCTTACATTATCTTCGTATTTAATTAACGCTATATATGCAGTCCTGTTAGGATCATATTCAATTCTCTCTACAACTGCTGACATATCTCTTTTTTTTCTTTTGAAATCAATAATTCTAAATCTATTTTTATGTCCTGCGCCTTTAGATCTAGAGGTAATTCTACCGTAATTATTTCTTCCACCTGTAGATTTTTTTCCAATAGTTAAAGATTTATAAGGTGCTCCTTTCCATAAGTTTCTTTTATCAACAATTACTGTTCCTCTATTTGATTTTGTATATGGTTTAAAAGTCTTCAAAGTCATTCTATATTCCAGTTGTTAGATCAATGCTTTGACCTTTTTTTAATGTTACGATAGCTTTCTTGTAACCAGATTTTGTTGAAAGTTTTCCTTGTTTAAGTTTTTGTTTAGATCTTTTATTAATAATATTAACTTTGATAACACTAACTTTAAATATTTTTTCAATATTTTTTTTAATAGTTTTTTTAGTTGCATTTTTATTTACTTTAAAGACTGTTTTATTTTGTTCTGATAAAATAGTAGCTTTTTCAGTTATTACTGGAGATTTAATTGAGTCTATAAAATTAATTTTTTTCATTTAATATTTTACTTTCTATTTTTTTTATTGAACTTAAAGTTATAATTACATTTTTATACTTAAATAAATCATAAACGTTGGTGCCTTCATGATTGATAATCTTAACATTTTTTATATTTCTTGCTGATCTATTTATATTTTTTTCTGAATCTTTATCTGAAACGATTAGAGCGTTTGAAATGTTATTGCTTTCTAAAAAATTATTAAATTCTTTCGTTTTCTTAATTAATTTTTTTACGTCTGCCAAAATATGTAAATTTTTATCTATATTTTTTTTAGATAAAGTTTGAGCGAGTGCCAAACGTCTGACTTTTTTATTTATTTTTTTTACTTTATACACAGCGCCTTTTGGACCATGCGCAACACCTCCACCTACAAATAAAGGTGCTTTTCTACTTGAGTGTCGAGCACCTCCTGTACCTTTTTGAGCATAGATTTTTCTTGTAGAACCCTTTATTTCATTTCTTTGTTTTGTTTTCGCTGTTCTTGGCTTCATGTGGTTAAGTTGCCAGTCTATTACATACTTAATTAATTTATGATTTATCTTTAAATTTAAAACTTTATCTGAAATTTCTACTGTTTCAGATTTAGTTCCTTCTATATTAAGTAATTTTAATTTCATTATTATTTCTTCTTTCCTTTAGCTGCCTCAATTTTTTTAGCCTTGAAATCAATTTTTTCTGTTAAAGTTTTTCTTTTAACGTTTTTGACAGACTCTTTTAAAAATACAGTTGAATTTTTTGATCCTGGTATTGATCCTTTAAGATAAATAAGATTGTTTTCAATATCAGATTTAACAATTTCTAAATTTAACAAAGTTCTAAATTTATCTCCCATGTGTCCTGCCATTTTCTTTCCTTTAAATACTTTTCCAGGATCTTGGTTTTGACCAGTTGAACCATGTGCTCTATGTGAAACTGAAACACCATGAGAAGCTCTTAGTCCTGAAAAGTTCCATCTTTTCATTCCTCCTGCAAATCCTTTACCTATTGTCTTAGACCTTACGTCTACAAATTTCTTATCTTTAAGAATTTCAAGTCCAAACTCATTTCCCTCTTTAAATTTTTCTACTTCGTTTATTCTATATTCTTTCAATATCTTTTTTGCTTCGGTATTTTTTTTGGTAAAGTAACCCTTCATTTGTTTAGTAAGTTTGGAATTCTTTAATTTAAAAAAACCTACTTTGATTGCATTATAACCTCGTGTCTCTTTTTTTATTATGTCCAAAACTCTGCCCTTTTCTATTTTTATTACAGTTACAGGAACAGATTGCCCTCCTTTAATAAACTCTCTGGTCATTCCTAATTTTGTTCCTATCAATCCTAATGTCATAATTTAAATCTTTATTTCGATATCAACACCAGATGCTAAGTCTAATTTCATCAAAGCTTCAACTGTTTGAGGTGTCGGTTCAATTATATCTATTAATCTTTTATGTGTTCTAGACTCAAATTGTTCTCTGCTTTTCTTATCGATATGAGGAGACCTTAGAACCGTATACTTTTCTATTCTCGTAGGCAAAGGTATAGGACCTTTTACTTGGGCTCCAGTTCTTTTCGCCGTGTTAACAATTTCCTCGGTAGATAGATCGAGAATTTTATTATCGTAGGCTTTTAAATGTATTCTAATATTTTGTTTATCCATAAATTAAGCTAATTTTTTAGTTACCTCGTCTTGAACATTCTGGGGAACTTTTTCATAATGACTAAATTGCATAGTGTATTGGGCTCTTCCTTGAGTAGATGATCGTAAATTATTAATATATCCAAACATATTTGCTAAAGGAACAGTAGCTGAGATGGCGGTAGCATTACCTCTTGGCTCCGTGGCACCAACTTGACCTCTTCTACTATTTAAATCACCTATCACATCGCCCATAAAATCTTCGGGTGTCACTACTTCAACTTTCATTACAGGTTCTAATAATTTTAATGTAGCTTTTTGACAAGCTTCTCTAAAACACATTCTAGATGCTATTTCAAAAGCCAATACACTTGAATCGACATCATGATGTAATCCATCAAGAATTGTAACTTTGTAATCTATCAGAGGAAATCCTGCCAATATTCCACTATCTGCCACACTTTCCACACCTTTTTCAACTCCAGGAATAAATTCTTTTGGTATAGCTCCACCTTTAATTTTATTTTCTACTTCTCTTCCTTTGCCTGGTTCTAATGGTTCCACATTAAGAGTTACTTTGGCGAACTGTCCTGCACCTCCGCTTTGTTTTTTGTGTATATAGGTTACTTCAGTAGATCCAAGTATTGTTTCTCTATATGCTACCTGTGGAGCGCCTATATTTGCTTCAACTTTAAATTCTCTTTTCATTCTATCAACAATAATATCTAAATGAAGCTCGCCCATCCCCTTTATAATAGTTTGACCAGACTCCTCATCAGATGAAACTCTAAATGATGGGTCTTCTTTTGCTAATCTACCAAGTGCTTCTCCCATTTTTTCTTGATCAGCTTTTGTTTTAGGCTCTACGGCTATTTCTATAACTGGATCTGGGAATTCCATTGGTTCTAACAACACAGGTTTTTTTTCATCGCATAAAGTATGTCCTGTAATTGTATATTTGAGACCTGCTAAGGCTACTATATCACCCGCATTTGCCTCTTTTATATCTTCTCTACTGTTTGCGTGCATTAATAACATTCTGCCAACTCTCTCTGATTTTTCTTTAGATGAATTATATATAGAAGTTCCAGCTTTAATTGTTCCAGAATATACTCTGATAAATGTTAGGGAGCCAACGAATGGATCATTTGCTACTTTAAATGCCAAAGCAGAAAAAGGCTCACTATTATTAAATTTCATCTCAACTTTTTCATCAGATCCTAACTTTGTACCCTCTATTGATCCAAGGTCAGTCGGGCTAGGCAAAAAATCTACTACGGCATCTAAAAGTGGTTGAACACCCTTGTTTTTAAATGCTGAACCGGTTGTAATTGGAACAAAATTAAATCCTAATGTTCCTTTTCTTATACATTTAATAAGATCTGACTCTGAAACTTCTTTTCCGTTAAGGTATTCCTCCATTAATTTTTCATCTTGCTCTACCGCAGTTTCAACAAGTTCTTTTCTATATTTTTTTGATATTTCTTTTAAATCTTCTGGTATCTCAACTAACTCAAATTCTGCTCCCAATTTTTCGTCTTTCCATAAAATAGCTTTCATCTTAACTAAATCTACTACTCCCTTTAATTCTGACTCAGCTCCAACCGGGATTTGTAAAACTAAAGGCTTGCAACCAAGTCTGTCTTTTATCATGTCTACGCATCTAAAAAAATCAGCACCAGTTCTGTCTAATTTGTTTACAAAACAAATTCGAGGCACTTTATATTTATCTGCTTGACGCCAAACAGTTTCTGATTGTGGTTCAACACCAGCAACACCATCAAATACTGCAACAGCTCCATCTAGTACTTTTAGAGATCTTTCAACCTCTATAGTGAAGTCTACATGTCCAGGAGTGTCTATAATATTTATTCTATGATCTTTCCAAAAACATGTTGTGGCTGCCGAAGTTATAGTTATACCCCTTTCTTGCTCTTGTTCCATCCAATCCATAGTTGCGGCACCATCATGAACTTCCCCGATCTTATGACTTTTACCTGTATAATATAAAATTCTTTCAGTCGTAGTTGTTTTGCCGGCATCAATGTGCGCCATGATTCCTATGTTTCTGTATTTATCTAAAGAGTAAGATTTAGCCATAAAAATTACCATCTAAAATGGGCGAACGCTTTGTTTGACTCGGCCATTTTGTGTGTATCCTCTCTTTTTTTTATTGCTGATCCTTTGTTTTGAGAAGCATCTAATAATTCATAATACAATTTTTCTGACATAGTTTTGTTTTTTCTTTTTCTTGTGGCATCTATTAACCATCTTAGAGCTAATGCTTGAGATCTGCTTGTTTTCACCTCTACTGGGACTTGGTAGGTTGCCCCTCCTACTCTTCTTGATCTTACTTCTAAATTTGGTTTGACGTTACTAATTGCTGTATTAAATATTTTAATTGGATCTTGTTTGTTTTTTTCCTCAATTTTTTTTAGTGCAGAATATAAAATCTTTTCAGCAGTAGATCTGTTACCATCGTACATTATTGAATTAATGAATTTTGATATAATCACTGATCCATATTTTGGATCAGGGTATATCTTTCTAATAGGTGCTTTTCTTTTTCTTGACATTATATATATTATTTTGGTTTTTTTGTTCCGTACAGAGATCTTCTTTTTTTTCTTGCTGCAACGCCTTGTGTGTCTAAATTTCCTCTTAAGATGTGATAACGAACTCCTGGTAGGTCTTTGACTCGACCTCCTCTAATAAGAACAACTGAATGTTCTTGTAAATTATGTCCTTCTCCTGGAATATATGCTGTCACTTCAAAGCCATTGGATAATCTTACTCTTGCAACTTTTCTAAGAGCGGAATTAGGTTTTTTTGGTGTGGTAGTATAAACTTTAACGCACACTCCTCGCTTTAATGGCTGCTTCTCTAAAGCAGGTACTTTATTCCTTACTAAAGGTTTAGCCCGAGGTTTTTTTAATAACTGGTTTATAGTTGGCATATAATATTTTGAAGTGGAAATTTAAGGCAAACCCTGAATTTTTTTAAGTTAGTGTTTAAGGCTTAATAACGCCCTACTTCCAACTATCAAAATTGCGCTAAACTAACATTGAAGTGACAAAAGTCAATAACTAATAGGTTAAAAAAGCTAGGAAATTACTTGGTTTCTTCACCTAGAGGAGGGTTTTCTAATTGTCGTTTTTTAAGTTCAGCGATTCTTGCTTTATCCTGTTCTCTTGCTTCTTTATCCCATTGCATTTTAGTTAAACCAGTACCTGCTGGAACCAATCTTCCAACAATAACGTTCTCCTTCAATCCTTCTAAATGATCAATTTTTCCTTTTATGGATGCGTCTGTAAGAACTCTTGTAGTTTCTTGAAAAGATGCAGCCGAAATGAAAGAGTTTGTTTGTAAAGATGCTTTAGTAATACCTAGTAAAATTCTCTCGTATTCTACTAATTTCTTATTATCCTTTTTAAGATCTTCATTTAATTTAATCATATCTAAAAGATCAATTACTTCCCCTACTAATAATTCTGAGTCTCCTGGGTTTTTTACTTCAACTTTTTTCAACATTTGTCTAACAATCGTTTCTATATGTTTATCGTTAATAACTACACCTTGTAATCTATAAACTTCTTGAACTTCACTTACAAAATATTCAGTTAGTTTCTCAACACCTAGTATTCTTAAAATATCATGTGGTGCTGGGCTTCCATCTAGTAAGTATTCACCTTTTTTAATTTTTTCTCCTTGGTTAAAATTGACGTGCTTGCCTTTAGGTATTAAATAGTTTGATGTTTCACCTTTTGAAGAAACTATAGATATTTTTTGTTTACCTCTAACTTCTTTTCCAAATTCAATAACTCCGTCGTTTTCAGCTATAATAGCGCTATCTTTTGGTCTTCTTGCTTCAAACAATTCTGCTACTCTAGGTAAACCTCCTGTTATATCCTTAGTTTTAGATGTTTCTTTTGGTAATCTGGCTAAAACATCACCAGCAGAAACTTCTTGACCATCTTTAACAGATAAAATTGAGTCTGGAACTAAATAATATCTTGCAACATTGCCATCGGCTTTTTTGATAACTTCTCCCTTTTTGCTTCGTAATGTTATCCTAGGTTTGAGTTCAGAGTTTTTAGACAAAGATTTCCAATCTGTAACTGATCTAGATGAAATTCCTGTTGCATCATCCAAAGTTTCAGTTAAAGAAACTCCTTCTACTAAATCCATATAATTCACTGTTCCACTAGTTTCAGCAATTACAGGTAATGTATAAGGATCCCATTCTGCTATCTTCTTCCCTTTTTCAATTAAATCTCCATCTTTAAAGAATAATTTTGATCCATAATTCACTTTATAAATTGCTAATTGTCTTTCATTTTCATCCTCAATTGAAAGCTGTGTATTTCTGCTCATAACTATTATATTTTTTTTAGAATCTTCAATTAAATTCTTGTTAAGAATTTTCAATTTACCTTTACTTTGAGAAATTATTTGAGACTCTTCTTTGATTTGAGCTGTTCCTCCTACGTGGAAAGTTCTCATTGTTAATTGTGTTCCTGGTTCTCCAATCGATTGAGCTGCAATCATTCCTATTGCTTCTCCAACACTCACTAGTTTTCCTCTTGCCAGATCTCTTCCATAACATGTCTGACAAACTCCTCTTTTGGCTTCACAAGTAATAACGGAGTACACTTTTATGGATTTTACTCCAGCTGAGTCAATCAATTCACAGTCTGTTTCATTAATTAGTTTCTTTTTTTTAACTATAAGCTCTCCAGTAATTGGGTGTTTTACATCATGAGAAGGAAATCTACCTAAAACTCTTTCAGATAAACTCACCAATACATTTCCTCCCTCTATTATTTCTGTGAGAGTGATAGATGATTTGGCGTTACAATCTTTTGTTGTTATTTGTAAATCTTGAGCTACATCGCATAATCTTCTGGTCAAATATCCTGAGTTTGCAGTTTTTAGGGCAGTATCAGCAAGACCTTTTCTTGCTCCGTGAGTTGAGTTAAAATATTCTAAAACAGTTAACCCCTCTTTAAAATTTGCAGTAATAGGTGTTTCGATAATTTCTCCTGAAGGTTTAGCTATTAAACCTCTCATACCAGCTAATTGTTTCATTTGAGCTTGTGAACCTCTTGCCCCTGAGTCAGCCATCATAAATACTGAGTTGGTCTCTATTCGATCATCTGGGTATATTTTTTCAGCGGAAGAAATTTCCTTCATCATTTCATTAGCAACTGTATCTGTACATTTAGACCATATATCAACAACTTTATTATACTTTTCTCCTCTTGTTATAAGTCCGTCTGAATATTGTTTTTCATATTCCTCTATTTTTTTCTTAGTCGTATTAATCAAGTCTATTTTTGTCTTAGGTATTATTAAATCATTTTTTCCAAAAGAAATTCCTGCTTTAAATGCATGTTTAAAACCTAGAGATTTGATTTTATCACAAAATATAACTGTTTCTTTTTGACCACAATATCTAAAAATTGTATCAATAACTTCGGAAACATTTTTTTTTGTAAGAAGCCTATCTACTAAAGTGAATTTTATTTTTTCATTTTTTGGTAATACATTAGCAAGCAAAAATCTACCTGCGGTACTTTGATATTTCTGACTTACTTTCTTACCGTTGGAGTCAACTGTTTTAAAAAGAGAAACAATTTTTGAATGAAGGCTTATCGACTTATTTTCTAAAGCTTGCTCTATTTCCTCTATACTTGAGAATATTCCTTTAATTTTTTCATCTTTGTCACTAGATTGTGAAAGATAGTATATTCCTAATACTATATCCTGACTGGGTACAATGATTGGTCTACCATTAGATGGACTCAAAATATTATTTGTGGACATCATTAAAACTCTTGACTCTAGTTGTGCTTCTAAACTTAATGGTATATGTACGGCCATCTGGTCTCCATCAAAGTCTGCATTAAAAGCTGCACACACTAGAGGGTGTAGTTCTATAGCATTACCCTCTATTAATTTGGCTTCAAAAGCTTGAACACCAAGTCTATGTAAAGTAGGAGCTCTATTTAAGATTACAGGGTGTTCTCTTATAATATGCTCCAAAGCATCCCAAACTTCACTTTTTTCTTTTTCAACTAATCTTTTTGCCTGTTTAATAGTCGTTGCCAGGCCAAGTTTATCTAGTCTGGCATATAAGAAAGGTTTAAATAATTCTAATGCCATTTTTTTTGGCAAGCCACATTGATGAAGTTTCAGCTCTGGCCCCACAACTATTACTGATCTACCTGAATAATCAACACGTTTTCCTAATAAATTTTGTCTAAATCTTCCTTGTTTTCCTTTAAGCATTTCAGCCAGAGACTTGAGAGGTCTTTTTCCTGTACCAGTAATTACTCTGCCTCTTCTTCCATTATCAAACAGTGCGTCTACAGACTCTTGTAACATTCTTTTTTCATTTCTTACGATTATATCTGGAGCTTTAAGGTCTAATAATCTTTTCAATCTGTTATTTCTATTTATTACTCTTCTGTATAGATCATTAAGATCCGAAGTCGCAAATCTACCCCCGTCTAAAGGCACTAGAGGTCTTAACTCAGGTGGAATTACTGGCACAGTGGTTAAGATCATCCATTCGGGCTTGTTACCAGAATTTATAAATGATTCTATTAATTTTAGTCTCTTTATAGTTCTTTCCTCAGTAACTTTTGATTTAATTTCCTTAAGAGAATCTCTCAATTTTTTTTGTTCTTTTTGTAAATCTAAATTTAACAATATTTCTCTTACTGCTTCTGCTCCGATACCTGCTGAAAATGCGTCTTCACCGAATTCCTCTTGTGCTTTAATTAATGCTTCTTCAGTTAATAACTGACCTTTTTTTAACGTTGTTAGACCAGGCTCTGTAACAATAAAGCTCTCGAAATATAAAACTTTTTCAACTTCTTTAAGCTTCATATCTATAGCTAGAGAGATCCGACTTGGTAATGATTTTAAGAACCAAATATGAGCAACGGGACAAGCAAGTTCGATATGACCCATTCTTTCTCTTCTTACATTTGACTTTGTAATTTCTACTCCACATTTTTCACATATGATTCCTCTAAACTTCATCCTTTTGTATTTTCCGCATAGACATTCATAATCTTTGACTGGACCAAATATTCTTGCGCAGAATAAGCCGTCTTTTTCGGGTCTAAATGTTCTATAATTAATAGTTTCTGGTTTTTTTATTTCACCAAATGACCATGATTTTATTTTTTCTGGGCTCGCAAGAGTAATCATTATACTCGTGAAGCTTTTTTCTTGTAAATTATTTGTCTCGTTTTTTAATATATTTTTTGCCATTTTAATTTAATTCTATATTTAAACCTAAAGCTCTTATTTCTTTAATTAGTACGTTAAATGATTCTGGTACACCTGACTCAAAATTATTGTTCCCTTTTACAATAGTCTCGTAAACTTTTGTTCGACCAGCCACATCGTCTGATTTAACTGTTAATATTTCTTGTAAAGTGTAAGAGGCTCCATAAGCTTCTAAGGCCCATACTTCCATTTCACCAAATCTTTGTCCTCCTAACTGAGCTTTGCCACCAAGAGGTTGTTGAGTTACTAAGCTATATGGTCCCGTAGATCTAGCATGTATTTTATCTTCAACTAAATGATTTAATTTTAACATATAAATGATTCCAACTGTAACTGGTCGGTCAAATTTTTCACCTGTTATGCCATCCCATAAATTTGTTTGGCCAGTATTTGGAAGTTTGGACAAGTCAAGCATTTTTGTAATATCTTCGGTAGAGGCACCATCAAAAACAGGCGTCGATATAGGTAAACCATTAGAAATATTATTTAATAATTCAAACATCTCTTTTTTGCTCAATTTACTTATAACGTCTTCGTAATATTTCTTTCCATAGATATTTTGTAATTTTTTATTTATATCACTAATTTTTTCTTCAAAATTTTTAAGTAAAATTTTTATTTGCTCACCTAACTCTGAACAAGCCCAACCAAGATGAGTTTCTAAAATTTGACCCACATTCATTCGACTTGGCACACCTAAAGGATTTAGAACTATATCAACAGGTTTACCATTTTCCATATACGGCATATCCTCTATAGGAACAATTTTACTAACAACCCCTTTATTGCCATGTCTTCCAGCCATTTTATCTCCTGGCATTAGTCTCCTTTTAACTGCAACAAATACCTTCACAACTTTCATTACTGTGGGCAAAAGATCATCTCCCTGCTTAATCTTTACAACTTTGTCTTCAAATCTTAATTTAATATCTTCATTAGCATCTTCGTATTGTTTTTTTAATTTAGACAAATTATTATTTAATTGTTCATTCGAAAAAGATAACTTCCACAATTCTTTAAGCGTTAAATTAGTTAGTTTATCTTCTTTAAGTATTTCGTCTGCTTTAATATCTTTTGTTGGTTTATTAATTTTTTGGCCTTTAATTAAATCTATAGCTCTGTCCCTTATATTTCTATTAAGGATTTCTTCTTCTACTTTCTTATCTTCTTGTACTAATTCAATTTCTGATCTTTCAATAGCTAAAGATCTTTCGTCTTTTTCAATACCGTGTCTGTTAAAAACTCTTACATCTATCACTACACCTGCGCTTCCAGATGGAAGTTTTAGCGATGAATCTCTTACATCTGTTGCTTTTTCACCAAAAATTGATCTTAGAAGCTTTTCCTCAGGGCTTGAAGAAGTTTCGCTTTTTGGTGTTACTTTTCCAACTAAAATATCTCCAGGTTTTACTTCAGCCCCTACATAAACAATTCCTGACTCGTCTAAATTTCTTAAACTTTCCTCACTAACATTTGGAATATCTCTAGTAATTTCCTCTGCGCCTAATTTTGTGTCTCTTGCCATTGACTCATATTCCTCAATATGAATAGAAGTAAAAACATCATCTGTAACACATCTCTCTGAAATAAGTATTGAGTCCTCAAAATTATATCCCTGCCATGGCATGAATGCGACTGTAACATTTTTTCCTAAAGCTAACTCTCCAAGTTTAGTAGCTGGTCCATCAGCAATTATATCTCCAGATTTAATCTGGTCGCCTACCTTAACTAAAGGTTTTTGGTTTATACATGTATTTTGATTAGATCTTTTAAATTTTGAAAGATTATAAATATCTACACTAGATTTAGATAAATCTTTATCATCAATAGCTTTAACAACAATTCTTTTACCATCAATTTTGTCAACTATACCGTCTCTTTTTGCTACGATAGTTACTCCTGAGTCTAATGCAACATCTGATTCTATTCCAGTACCAACTAACGGTGACTCTGGTTTTAATAATGGCACCGCTTGTCTCATCATGTTTGAACCCATTAAAGCTCTATTAGCATCGTCATTCTCTAAAAAAGGGATTAATGCGGCAGCAACGGATACTAATTGTTTTGGAGAGACGTCTATATACTCAATGTTTTCTTTGTTTGATAATAAAAAGTTTAAATTTTTTCTACAAGAGACTAATTCTTCAGCGAATGATCCATCTTTATTTATTGGAGAATTGGCTTGTGCTATTGTGTACTTTTCTTCATCTATTGCAGATAAATATTCTATATTGTTTGTAACTTTGCCATTAATTACTTTTTTGTAGGGACTCTCTATATAACCATATTTGTTTACTCTACAATAAGTAGCCAAACTATTTATCAAACCTATATTTGGTCCTTCAGGTGTTTCTATTGGACATATTCTTCCGTAATGTGTCGGATGAACGTCTCTAACTTCAAAACCTGCTCTTTCTCTTGTTAGACCTCCTGGTCCCAAAGCAGAAACTCTTCTTTTATGAGTAATTTCGGAAAGAGGATTTGTTTGATCCATAAATTGCGATAATTGAGATGTAGCAAAGAAATCTTTTAAAGAAGTAGTGATAGGTTTGGCATTAATCAAATCTTGTGGCATTGCAGACTCTATCTCCAAAAAAGTTGACATTTTTTCTTTGATAGTTCTCTCCATACGTAATAAACCGATCCTAAATTGATTTTCAACAAGTTCTCCTACTGATCTAACTCTTCTATTTCCTAAGTGATCAATGTCGTCTACTTCTCCTCTGCCATCTCTCAAATCAAGCATAAATTTTATAATTGAAACAATGTCATCTTTATTAAGAATAGTTTCTTTTGGACTTCTATTTAAGTTAAGTTTAAAATTAAGCTTCACCCTACCAACCTCAGATAGATCATATCTTTCTTTATTAAAATAAAGATTTTTAAAAATTTCCTCTGCTATATCAATAGTAGGTGCCTCTCCTGGTCTTAAAACTTTATAAATATCGTTAAGAGCCTCTATCTTGTTTGTATTTTTATCTAGCTTTAGTGTTTCTAGAAGATATGGTCCTTTATTTATAGGGTCTACATTTACTAATTCTAATGAAAAAATTTCTTGTGATAAAATTTTTTCAAGTATATCCTCTGAAATATCAAATCCAGATTTAATAAGAATTTCTCCGCTTCTTTCTTTTAAATCTGTGGCCAAATATTTGCCAATAATTTCAGAATTAGGTATTAAAATATCTGATAAATTTTTTTCTTTTAATTTTTTTGCTATTATATAGTTTAACTTTTCTCCTTTATTAAGAAATTTCTTTTTAGTTTTAGAGTCAATTAAATCATAAGGAATCTTGATTGGTCTCTTGTAATTCTCTGGAATAAATTTTGTAGCCCACATCTTGCTTTCTTTGTCATAAACAAATTTATTTTTAGAATAAAAAGTTTCTATTATTTTTTCTTTAGTGTAACCCAGAGCATAAAGAATTGTTGTAATAGGAAGTTTCTTTTTTCTATCTACCCTAAAAAATAAAATATCTTTTGGATCAAATTCAAAATCTAGCCAAGAACCTCTGCTAGGAATAATTCTACAATTGAATAAAAGTTTTCCGCTAGAATGTGTTTTGCCTTTATCATGATCAAAAAATACACCTGGACTTCTATGCATTTGATTTACAACGACCCTTTCCACACCATTAACCACAAAAGTCCCACTTGGTGTCATTAAAGGCAAATCGCCTATAAAAACTTCTTGTTCTTTTGCAGATAAAATTTGTTTAGTATTATTTTCTGGATCAATATCATACACAACTAGTCTTAAATTTGCTTTTAAGGGAGCTGAGTAAGTTAGGCTTCGATGTCTACATTCAAGTACGTCAAATTTTGGTTTTTCTAATTTATAAGATATGTATTCTAAAGTTGACTTTTCAGTTCCATCTTCTATAGGAAATATACTTTTAAAAACTTTATCAATTCCTTTAGAAAGTTCGCTGAGTTGATCTGATAATGATTTTGATTTTAAAAACTCACTGTACGAGTTTTTTTGTACCTCTATAAGATTTGGAATAGAGAGACTTTCGGCTAACTTGCCAAAATTTTTCCTGATACTTTTTTTTTCAGTAAAAGATAAATCCATCAATAAAAAAACCTTACTGAAGGGCCCTAAACTTCAGCAAAGTATAACCAATTCTTTAATTTACTTTAATTCTACTTTAGCTCCAGCTGCTTCTAATTTTTTCTTAATTTCTTCAGCCTCTTTTTTAGCTACACCAGATTTAATTTCTTTTGGTGCAGCTTCTACTAAATCTTTTGCTTCCTTTAAGCCCAATCCTGTAAAGGACCTTACTTCTTTTATTACATTAATTTTTTTGTCTCCGCCTGATGCAAGAAATACTGTAAATTCTGATTTTTCTTCTGCTGCTGGTGCT
>CABXUA010000011.1 GCA_902515355.1 uncultured Pelagibacteraceae bacterium
AAATAACAGATACGACTGATACTTTAGGAAATAAAGTAAAAAAAAGAGTAATAGGAATACAGATTGCTCCAGCAAATAATGAATTTAATAAAGAGAAACTAGGACCATCAAAAGCTATATTTTATGCTGTCAAAGAAACCTGGTTTGTATCAAAAACTTCTTTAGATTTTATCTTTTCGATGTTCAAAGGAAAGGGAGACTCATCTCAATTAGGAGGACCAATTAGAATAGCCAAAATTACTGGTCAAGTAGCTCAATATGGTTTTATAGCTTTTTTAAGTATAACTGCTTATATATCAATAAGTTTGGGCTTAATTAACCTCTTTCCAATTCCTCTTTTAGACGGCGGGCATTTAATGTTTTACGCATTTGAAAAAATTCTTGGTCGTCCACTAAAACAAAAAACTCAAGAAGGATTTTTCCGAATCGGTCTTTTTTTATTATTTTCACTTATGTTCTTTACTACTTTTAATGATTTAAAGGATATTGGCGTATTTTAAGCTTTTTGAAACAACAAAAAATACTAATAAAAACAACACTTTTTCTGTATACTATATGTTGTGTTAATATTTATTCAAAATACTAATAAAAATGTTGATTTTCCTCATTAATTGTTGAGATTGAAAACATAATAAAAAGGGGCATAAATGAACAAAAAACAACTAGTAGCAAAAATATCTTCAACTTTAGGTCAAAGTAAAGCAGACGCTGAAAGAACATTTGACTCTATCACTACTATTATTCTTAACGAATTAAAGAATGATGAGACAGTCAAAATAGCTGGTTTTGGCACTTATAAAGTAGCGAAAAGAAAGGCTAGAGTTGGTAGAAACCCAAGAACTGGGGAGTCTATTCAAATAGCTGCTTCTCAAAAAGTTAAGTTCTTACCTGCTAAAAGCTTAAAAGAAATGTTTAATAAATAAGTATTTTTTAACAGCTCTTATTTTAAATAGATAATAAGAGCTGTTAAGATTAGTCTTGCATAAACTGCATAGCTAAATTTCAGACATAACGGTACTTCCAAAGATTTAATTCATTACAAAGATTTTAACAAAGGAGTTAAAATGAAAAAATACATAGGTTATTTTTTTGCAGGTACCGCGATTTATTTTGCATTTGCTGGTTTAGGCTATGCAGAAACTACAGTATCTGCAGAAGTTCAGTATATTTTTAATACAATACTATTTTTAATGTCAGGTTTTCTAGTGATGTGGATGGCAGCAGGTTTTGCCATGCTCGAGTCTGGATTAGTCACATCTAAAAGTGTTTCTGCAATCTGCGCAAAAAATATAGGTTTATATTCGATCGCTGGAATAATGTTTTGGTTGGTCGGTTACAATTTAGCTTACGGGATTCCCGAAGGTGGCTGGATAGGATCATTCTCATCATGGAGTGATTCATCTGCGTTAGACACTGGTTACTCAGATGGATCAGATTGGTTCTTCCAAATGGTTTTCTGCGCAACAACAATGTCAATTGTTTCTGGAACATTAGCTGAAAGAATTAAGATTTGGCCATTCTTTCTATTTGCTGCAATTTTAACTGGATTTATTTATCCAATTGAAATGGGCTGGCAATGGGGTGGTGGTTGGTTATCTGCTGCAGGATTTTCTGATTTTGCTGGTTCAACTCTCGTACACGCCGCTGGAGGAGCTGCCGCTCTTGCTGGAGCGATAGTATTAGGTGCTAGATCTGGAAGATTTACATCAGGAGGTAGTGTTAAAGCTATGGCGCCTTTTGCTGCTTCTTCAATTCCATTGGCAACACTTGGAGTATTTATACTTTGGTTAGGTTGGTTTGGTTTTAACGGAGGTTCGCAATTAGCTGCTGGTACTCTTGAGGATGTAAGTGCAGTTGCAACAATTTATATAAATACCAACTTGGCTGCTGGAGGCGGAGTTATGGCTGCTGCAATTATATCAAGACTTCACGGGGGAAAGACAGACGTAGTTATGATGCTAAACGGAGCTATCGCTGGTCTTGTTGGAATAACAGCTGAACCTTTAACACCAAGCCCATTTGCCGCAATTATCATTGGGGCAATAGCTGGTGTGTTAATGTATTATTCAACAAAATTATTATATAAAATGAAAATTGATGATGTTGTTGGAGCTATACCTGCACACTTAGTAGCTGGAGTTTGGGGTACGTTAGCAGTTCCTTTAACAAATTCAGAAGTTAGTTTTGGCTCTCAATTACTAGGTACTCTTTCAATAGTAATTTTTGTTTTCGTAGTGTCATACATTGTTTGGGCAATTATGAAGGCAACTATTGGAATTAGGATCAGTAAAGAAGCTGAAAGACTAGGTACTGATAAATCTGAAGTAGGTGTAGTAGCTTACGGTATCAGAGACTAAATAGTTTTCTCGTAAATCCTCCCATATGTTTATGGAGAAAAATTAAGACCCAGGTTTTTAACCTGGGTCTTTTTTTTGGAATCAGTTTTCGTCCCAGAGTCTCTTCCAATTAATATTTGGAGATAAACCAAAAATAGAATTAACGTTAGTAAAATGAGTAGCAATAGATGGAATTGGTGAAATACAAAGTTCCTTCTCATAAATTTCATGCAAAGGTTTTTCGAAAGGATAATGCTCAAATTCGCACATTTTTATCAATTTATCCCAATGTTTTTCAATAATACTTTTGCTAGTTAAAAAAGTGCACAGAGTTTCATTTACTTTTCTCCAATGATATCTTTCTCCGAGATACACCTGAGTATTTTCTGTTTTAGAGTATAGATATGGGTAATCGGACGGACAAATTATTATCTCGTTTTTAATCTGCGATGAAATTCTTTCATAGGTCAGTATCATCTCTAATAAAGCGTTTTCTTCGTGAATATAATCATCCTCTACAAAATAAAATAAATCTGATGTACTAGCTTTTGACAACTCTAAAGACTTATAAATATTTGACATATTTGAGATTTGATTAAGTGTGACTTTTTCTTTTTTTTCATTTATTTTTTTTATTTTTTTATCAAAATCATTTAAATTGAGATTAAAAATCTTAAATTCAGACGAATATTCCTTAAACTTATCTTTAATCCTTTTTAAATTTTTTTCACTAGAATTATGATCTACAAGATAAATTTTAAAAAATGAGTCTCCTACAAATTTTTTTGCATATTTAACTCCTCTTAAAATTGAGTTAATCGATTTTATGGAATACTCAATTTTTTCTTTCTCAAAAATTCTCTCTTTACTTTGAGTGAGCATATTTACACTTGAGCAAGTTCTTATAATGATATGTAGAGATTTAACTTTTCTTGTAATTTTTACCTCTCCCAAAGGAAGATTTATAGATTTCTCTCCTTTTACACTTAACTGTTCATTTATAGACTTATTTAAAGTAGGAATAGAGAAATTACTCTGATCAATTATTTCATAGCCAAATAATCGACAAATTTTAATAAAAATTTTTTTAAATACGCTTTTTTTTGCACTTTTTATTTTCTTCATAACTTCTAAAATTTTGAATCATAGTATACAATTAATTTAGTTATGAAAATAAAATCCTCTCAAGAACTTGTAAAAGAAGCATTAGAAAATATTGAAACTTTGGATGCGAAAAAAGTGAAGCTTTTAATTAAAGATGAAAAATGCGACTTGTTAGACATAAGAGATATTAGAGAACTTTGGAAGGAGGGAACTGTAAAAAATTCCAAACATATTCCTAGAGGAATGTTAGAATTTTGGCTTGATCCTAAAAGTAATTATTATAAAGAAGGCAAATTTAATGAGCAAAAAAAAATAATACTTTTCTGCGCTTTAGGATTCAGATCAGCCTTAGCTACAAAAACTTTAGTTGATATGGGTTTCAAAAATGTTGCTCATGTAAATGGTGGATTTAAGGCTTTAAAAGAAGAAGGGTTAGAAGTAATTGAAAAAGAAAAAAAATAAATTATTTTTTTGCTTCGGCTAAAGCATATTCAAGTCTATCTTGCCCCCAGTATATTTTATTATTTACTAAAAATGTTGGAGCGCCAAAAATTCCTTTATCAAATGCTTCATTAGTCCTTTTCCTTAAAAGATTTTTTACACTTTGGCTAGATGTTCTTATAAAAAAATTTTTCGGATTGATATTAATATTTTTTAAAACTTTTTCTATAATGTTTTGATCATTCATGTTCAAACCAAATTTCCAGATAGAGTCAAATACCTTTTCAATATAATAAATTTCAAACTCATCCTCTCTTGCAATAAAAACACCCCTCATAAGATCTACTGTTTTTATAGGAAAATAAGAATTAAATTTAAACTTAATTCTTTTCTTTTCCGCAATAACCTTACAGTCCTTGACCATATATTTGTCTTTGGCTGGAATGAAGGCTGGGGCTGTAATTTTATGAAGATTATGAAGACCACCCAAGAGAATAGGTTTGTAATTTATTTTAATTACATTTTTTTTTTGAATTTTTTTAATTTCCTTATAAGCTAAAAAAGAATAAGGACTTACAAAATCAAAATAAAAATCTAAAGACTTACTCATTAAAAAAAAACTTCTTTGAAAAAAAAATTCTTACAAACCAATAAAATACAAGTCCTACTGGACCAGTAAAATAAGTAATTACCAAAGATAAAATTGTAAATATTCTTGGTATCATATATTTCTGAGAGTCCCTCGTGATCCATGAACCTATAAATAAACTTATTGATAAAAAATGTAGCCAGAAAATCAATAGAAATGTCTCATTAGAATAAACTGCATAAAGTTCATCAAGACCTAAATATAAGTTAAAACCCTCAAAGAAATTTTTTTCAAGATAAATTTTGTAGGCAACAAAAATATATGCAACCCCCAACAATAAGGGTGCTAAGACTGAATTAGTAAGAAATTTTGTTAAACCATTATTTGGGATCAAAATTAACATTAACCAAAAAGGAATAACCCCCCAGTTAGCAACCAAGTAGATATTTTCAAATGTTAAAAAGGGCTCAAGAACATTTATCATTTCAAATAATATAGTATATTAACAAAATGAATCCCACTTCAAATAAAAAAGATTTCGACGAACTTACGACAAATTTAAGGGATTTAGCTTATGCTTATCTTGAAAAATATAGTTCTTCAAAACAACAATTAAAAATTTATCTTTTAAAAAAATATTTAACCAAAATCAAAGGCACTATTTCCAAAAAAGAAGTTTCATCGATCATAGATGAAGTAGTTAAAAATCTTGAAAAAAATAGAATTATAAACGATGAACTTTATTCAGACTCTAAGGCTCGAATGTATCTAAGAAGAGGTTATTCTTTGAATAAGATAAATCAATCTTTAAGACTCAAGGGAATAGACAGCAAATACATCAAACAGAGTATTGATAAAATTAAAGAAAATGAAATAGAACCAGATTTCGTTTCTGCATTAAAATTATGTAAAAGAAGAAGAATCGGACCATTGAGACCTCAGGCTAATAGAGAATTATTTTATAAAAAAGATATGGGAATACTCGCAAGAGGTGGTTTTCACTTTGAGTTGTCTAAAAGAGTTTTAAATCTTGATATTGATGAGTTTAAAAAATTACTCAAGATTGTTTAATTTTTTTTTCTTTTCTTCTTCAACTAATTGATCTAATTTTCTTTTTAGTAAATTTCTTACAATTATAAAAAAAAGAATACCAAAAAAAGTAACTGAAATGATTATAGCTAATACAGTTTTAAGCATCTAAAACATTACTACGTTTGATCATTAAGCTTAAATTTTTATAATCGTTTTTTCCATATTTAAATGGTCTATTTTCTAACGTGGTAATTATTGCCCCGGCACTTTCTGCAATAGCATGCCCAGCAGCATAATCCCATTCGTAAGCTCTTTCTTTAGCCGCATAGAAATCAAATTCACCAGTCGCAATCACGCAGAATTTATATGAGCTATGCATTGGTGTGTATGAAACTACATTGTGTTTTTTTAATATATCTAGTATTTGCTTAGCCGGTTTACTTGTTCCGCTTACAGCAAATACTTTACCTTTCGTAGTTTTCTTTTTACATTCCAATTTAATGGTTTGGTTTTTCTCAATCATATAGCAATTATTTTTTCCATAAGAATAAAACAATCTATTTTTTTTTGGCACACCAAGTAGTCCTATGGTAGGTACGTAATTTAAAATAAGAGCTGCATTTATAGTATATTCATCTTGCCCAGCCATATACTCTTTTGTTCCATCAATTGGATCAATTAACCAAAAAGTATCAAGTGTATTTTTTTTATCAAAATCTACAGTTTCTTCAGAAATTATTGGGATATTTGGTGTTAACGATTTAATTTTGTCGGTTAAAATTTTATTTACTTCAAGATCGCCATTTGTAACAGGAGAGTTGTCAGGTTTTATAATAGTCTTAAGTCCTTTTTTATAAATTTCAATTGACTTGTTTCCTGCAAATTCTGTAGTAGCTATTAAGTTTTCAGCGATACTTTTTAATTCACTTTTATTCATTGTTTATTTTTTCTAAACTCACATATTCTAAATTAATCACTTTTTTTCCTGAGTTTTGAAAGTTAATTGTGGCTTTATTTTTAATAATTGACTGAATTTGTCCTATTCCCCAGCTTTTTTCCTCTGGGTGCATTACGTAATTACCGGGTTCTAAATCATATTGCATAATGGAAAAATATATTTTTTTATAATATATACTCATAATGATAAATTCACTAGGAATAAAAAAAAGCCCCAAGCATACAAAAGTAGTTGTAGCTATGTCAGGAGGTGTAGACTCCTCAGTGGTCGCAGGTTTGATGAAAAAAGAGGGATTTGATGTCACTGGTGTAACTCTTAAATTGTATGATGATATCAAACAATCTAAAGAAGGTAGACAATGTTGTGCTGGACAAGATATTTTAGATGCTAAAAGGGTCTCAGAGCAACTTGATATTAAACACAAAATTTTATTTTATCAAAAAAAATTTAAAACAGAAGTAATAGACTCATTTGTTGATAGCTATATGTCTGGTGAGACACCTATACCTTGCGTTCAATGTAATCAAACTGTTAAATTTAGAGACTTATTCAAATATTCTAAAGAGTTCAAAGCAGATGCTTTGGTAACCGGACATTATGTTACTCGTATAAAAACTAATAGTGTTGCCAAAATGTATAGAGCTAAAGATTTAAATCGTGATCAAAGTTATTTTTTATTTAGCACTTTGCAAGAACAACTTGATTATCTCAGGTTTCCTTTGGGAGAAATTGAAAAAGAAAAAACAAGAGAAATAGCGTCAGAGCTTAAACTTAATGTTGCTGACAAACCAGATAGTCAGGACATATGTTTTGTACCCAATGGCGATTATAGCTCGGTAATTAGAAAATTTAGACCAGACTCTTTTAAAAAAGGAGATATTGTTGATTTAAAGGGCAATAAATTAGGTGATCATGATGGTATTATAAATTTTACAATTGGTCAAAGAAAAGGGATTAAAATAGCTCACAAAGAACCTCTTTACGTAGTTGACATAAACTCTAAAGAAAATAAAATTATTGTTGGCCCAAAAGAAGCGTTGGTGATTAAAAAAATCTATTTAAGAGATGTTAATATTTTGGATTCACTTAAGAGTTTTAGTGAACCTGTTCAAATTAAAGTTAGGTCTACAGGTAAATTATTAAAAGCAAAAGTTAATATAGGGAAAAATAACGCTTTGGTTGAAATTTTAGAAGATGAAACTGGAATATCTCCAGGCCAAGCCTGTGTTTTTTATTTAAAAGACAAATTCGGCGATAAGGTTTTGGGTGGTGGCTGGATACAAAAAGCAGAAAATAAAATTTTATCCACTTAACTCACAGGGCATAAATAAAACAACTAAAAAGTGATATGAATAATTTTTAGTTTATGATCTAATAATATTAATTAAGAGGCAACTCTTAACTGGCCATTTAGGGAAAAACCGAGAGGTTCAAGCTTAAAGGGCAGAAAGGTCAACTGAGTAGCGCTAAAATGGTTGATCGGTAGGTTCGGCGGTAGCGCCTACAACGACGAACCAAAACTTCACGTTTCTATCCTGAAAGGGATAGAAGCAGTGGGTTTTAGTCAATTTTCTTCCAAAAAAGCCTGGTTAATAAATAAAAGAAAATTACTCCTATAAAATAGTTCCATTCCAAAGCATGTTTAAAATGTACATTTCCTTTTGTTACAAGTATGGGCAAGCTAGCTATAGCAACAGAGGCAAGCGTAAAGACTAGTAAAATTTTAATTCTTAACAAGAGAGGTCTACAAAAACTATTTATTTTTTCTTTGAGCTTATAAAAATTATATACAAGCAAACCTTGGGCTATTATTTCAAATATTATAAACGAAAGAAGTATTACGCGTCTTAGTAATTTAAAAATTTTTATATCAATATCTACACCCAGAAGCAAAGCATGAATTGATAGAAAAATTGCTGAAAGAACCCCAAAAGTTTTAAATTTATAAATCTTCCCGGAAATATTATTAAATTTATTAATAAGCTCATTATTTTTTTTCCAATAAAAAAACAAAAGAACACTTGTTAAAATCATTCCAGGTTTAAATATTAAAAAAGCAGGATAGGTTCTTGATGCTCTGCTTATTGATAAACTTCCATCTAAATAGGGTATTGTAAAAGCTGATCTACCAATATGATCAACTTGAAAAATTGTATTCTCAAATAAACTATAATTTATAGTTATAAAAAGACACAAATTTATAGCAATTAATGGAATTAAAAATATCCATAAACTCAATTTTCTTATTTGAGTTATTTCTAGCATTAGTCAGTTATTAGATTATTTTCTCTTATTTCTTTTTCTAGCCCGTCTCTTTTTAGATCCTACTTTCCTTCTTCCTCTGTGTTTTTTAGGATAACCCATATTTTTGCCTCCATTTTTTTATATTCAATATACAAAAGTTTGTATACAGATCTCTATAATTATTTGATTATACTTATTTTATGAAAAAGTCTACTGGCACATTTTTAAAGCAAGCAGGACATGACAAAATTAATAGATCAGCAAATCCTGCAATAGTAAGAGCGTCTACTATTCTTTTTAAATCAATACAGGAATTACGTGCTCATCAAAAAAACCTTAAAAAAGATAAAAAAATTTCTTACTGGGATTATGGAAGACAAGGTTCTCAAACTACGATTGAACTTCAAAAAATATTGAAAGAATTAGAAGAGGCACATCATGTTTTTTTGACACAAACTGGGTTTGGTTCAGTAACTTTAGCTATAATGAGTATTTGCAGACCAGGAGATGAAATTCTTGTATCTGATTGTGTTTATAGACCAACACAAGAACTAACCTCTAAAATGTTAAAAGAGTTTGATATTAACACAATATGGTACGACCCAAATAATCTAGAAGATTTAAAGAAAAAAATAACTAGTAAAACAAAACTTATATACGTAGAAAATCCAGGAAGTAACACTTTTGAATTTCAAGATTTAGGAAAAATAATTTCAATTGCAAAAAGAAAAAAAATTTTTACTGCTTTGGATAACACTTGGGCTACCGCATATTTTTTGAAGCCTATTAAACTAGGTTTTGATTTATCAATTACTTCAGCAACAAAATATTACTCTGGCCACTCCGACGTTATGGCAGGAACTTTAGCAGTAAGTAAAAGGGTTTATAAAAAGGTCAAATGGTTTAATCAAATATCTGGTTATCGATTATCAGCAGATGATGCATATATGGTAATTAGAGGTATGAGAACTTTAGACTTAAGGCTTAATAAACATGAGCAAAGTGCAAATATTGTAGCTAGATGGCTATACAAGCAAAAGAAAATTATTAAAGTTTTATATCCTTTTAAAAGTTCTTCTAAAAATTATAAATTATGGAAAAAATATTACTCTGGTTCATCAGGTTTATTAGGAATAATTATCAAAAGCAAAAACAAGTCCTCTGTTATTAGATTTATCAACTCACTTGAGTTATTTGGAATTGGATATAGTTGGGGTGGATTTGAAAGTTTGGCAATGTATAATGGAGCAGTTGAGATGGGTAAAAGAAATTTTTTTAAATTAAACAAAAATGAGCATTTAATTCGTTTGCATATTGGCTTAGAAAATCCAAAAGAATTAATTTTAGATTTAAAAAAATCTTTGAAAAAGATCAAATAAATGGAAAATAAATTTATACAAAACAAAACAGCTTTAATTGCCCTTACAGCAGCATGTTGCATTATTTTAGTCTCGATGGGCTTAAGACAAACTTTTGGACTTTTCTTTAATGTTTTTGAGGAGGCGCTATCTGTTTCTAGAACTGAATTCGGCTTAGCAATAGGTATACAAATGTTTATGTGGGGACTAACAGCCCCATTGTTTGGATTAATTGCTGACAAAGTTGGAGGAAACAAAGCAGTCTTTATTGGTTTTATAATTTTTGGAGTAGGAATTTTTTTTCTTTATTCTGGACCTAATACTGGAATTTATTTTCAATTAAGTTTAGGTTTATTGGTAGGTACAGCACTTGGAGCAACTGCCATGAGCGTTCCCGTTTCGGAGGTAGGAAAACATTTTTCTAATGAAAAAAGAACATTAGCTACAGGAATAGTAACTGCCTCTGCATCAATTGGATATTTTTTAACTCCATTATTTACTAAATATAGCCTTATAGAATTTGGTTGGCAAAACACTTTACTATATTATCTCTACTTTATTATTTTTGGATTAATTGCCTCTTTATTTCTTATACCCAAACCAAAAAATAGAGAGTTGAATAAAACTTTAGATGAAGAACAAACTTTTAAAGAAGCTGTAAAAGAAGCTTTTTCTCATAAAGGTTATATTTTGTTAGTAGCTGGTTTTTTTGTTTGTGGCTTTCAAATTACTTTAGTTGCCACTCATATTCCTGGTTATATGCAAGAAAAAGGCCTTTCCGATTGGTCAGCACCTATTATCTTAGCTTTAATTGGATTTTTTAATATTATAGGAACTTTAGGCATGGGTTATCTAGGCACCAAATATAGCAAAAAAATCTTACTAAGTATTCTATATTTTTCTAGAGCAATAGTAATTGCTCTATTTATTTTTTCTCCAATTTCCATGTTCACATCAATACTTTTTGGAATCTTTTTTGGTATTTTATGGCTCTCTACCGTGCCTCCAACAAATGGCATAGTAGCTCAAATATTTGGAACAAAATATTTAAGCAGTTTATTTGGAATAGTGTTTTTTAGCCATCAAATTGGTTCCTTTTTTGGAGCATACTTAGGTGGTTATTTTTATGATTTGTATGGCTCATATGATTATGCTTGGTACATCTCAATAGCCTTGTCTATTTTTGCAACTATAGTTCATTTACCTATTGATGAAAAAAGAATTGATAGATTAGCTAAGCCAATTTAATTGTTTTGGAGGTTCAAACAATGAAAGTATTAAAATTATCTTTGATTTATTTTGTTTTTATACTTTACTCTTTAGAATTATTGCTCTTTTTTTTTACATCTGATCAGCAAAAATCAATGGTAGATGTAAAAAATAGCAGAATTGAAATAGCAAAGAAAAAAAATGTTAAATTTGATACTAGAACTCCAGAAGAGTTCTTTTTTGATTCCAAAAAAGTAAATCCAAATTTACAGCCTTCATTCTATTATTCTCCAATATTTAATAATTTTAATACATTCAAAGAAGCAAAAAAAAATCAATCAATCATACCTTTCAGGGGCCCAATAAATAGTCCTTCAATATCATGTGCTGAGGACCTTAATTACAAAATTATTCAAAATGACAAATATGGTTTTAAAAATTTAAATAATATTTACCAAAAAAAAATTAATTCTATGCTTTTAGGAGATTCATACGCAGAGGGTTTTTGTGTTAAGGGCAGTGAAGATATAGCAGGAAATTTAAATAAAAATGGATTTATAACTGTTAATTTTGGAGTTGCAGGAACTGGACCCTTGATTTCATTAGCTATTATGAGAGAGTTTGGAGACTTAATTAAACCAAAAAATTTTATTTATCTTTATTTTGAAGGAAATGATTTAGAAGGATTAAATTGGGAAAAAAAGGACAAAAACTTAATAAAATATTTAAAAAGTGATTATAAAATTGAGTATTTAAAGAATTACGATATTATTGAGGACTTTTTGTCTTTATCTGCCAAAGAAAGTCTAGAACTTGGAAAATCAAAATTAAAATTTATTAAAAAAGATTCAAAAAAAAATAATTTACAAATTCTAAAGGCCCACACGATTGATATAATAGAATTGCAAAATCTTAAGAATATATTGAGATACAATATTTTAAATAGAAATCAAAATGAGTATGATCTTAATTTATTTTTTTCTGTTATAGAAAATATGAATTTAGAAGCTAAAAAATTTAATAGTAATTATTTGTTTGTTTATGTTCCATCATGGTCAAGATATTTTACCCAAAACACAAAAAAAGAGGCATCAATTAAATTAAAAGATACAATTTTAAGCGAATTAGAGAATAAAAAAATTAAATTTGTTGACCTGGGAAAATATTTTGAAAAAGAAAAAAATATTGAACAATTTTTTCCTTTAGGATATTTAGGACATTACAACGCAAGTGGATATAGTAAAATATCTGAAATTTTAGCAAAAGAATTAAAGCAATAATCGCACCCTTTTAAAAGCCAAGGTTAAAGAAAATCAAATTACAATTGTAGGTTGTGTATTAAAAGTAATTATTTTTCTTCCAATTGTTAAAATTTTAAATAGTATCTTCTTAAACAACAAAGGAGATTAAATGTTTTCAAAAAAACTAAATAAGAAATTAGATGAATACCACTTACTCAAACACCCTTTTTATAAATCTTGGAATGAGGGAAAATTAACTAGAGAAATTATAAAAGATTATGCTGAACAATATTATCAGCATGTAAAAGCATTTCCTAGATACATAAGCGCAACTCACTCTATTTGTGAAGATCTAGATAAAAGAAAAATTCTTTTAGAAAATTTACAAGATGAGGAAAAAGATGGCGCAGATCATCCTATGTTATGGAAAAATTTTGCGGTTGCTGTAGGTGCTGATGAAAATAAAATTGAGGATGTTAAAAAATATGACTTTACTAAAAAATTGATCGATAATTTTTTTAAAAATGGACGAGCATCATATGCCGAAGGTTTAGGTTCATTGTATACTTATGAAAGGCAAGTTCCTGAAATAGCTGATACCAAAATTCGAGGTCTTAAGGATCACTACGGAGTGAATTCAAAAGTAGGTTTAGAATTTTTTGAAGTTCACAAAGCAGCAGACGTCCATCACAGAGAGGCTTGCGAAAAATTATTGGACAGTTTAACTGAAGAAGAGCAATTAAAAGCTGAAAAGGCTGCTTTATCTACTGCAAAATATCTATGGAATTTTTTAAGCGGTATGGCGGCGAAACACAATCTTCAGCAAGCTGCTTAATCAAATAAGTAAAAATTAAAGGGAGCATTTAACGTGATAACTGCTAATCCATTTTACGCGCTTGCAGACACAATACCAGTTTTTGTGATGCAATTATTTGTGATACTTATGGCAACCTTAGTTATCCTAGGTACACTAATCGATATTATCCACAAAAAAAATGTTAGATATTTTTTTGAAAATGCAAAAAAAGCAAAAAAAGCTGCCAAAAAAAAACTTTCAACCAGTGAGACAACTTCTGTGATAATAAAAACGGTCGCCAGTGATATTTTAACTACTTCTGAGTTAGGGGCTGGCAAGAGAAGATCAGCGCATCTCTTAGGAATGTATGGAACTATAATCTTTTGGCTTGCATCAGTTGTTTTGATATTTTGCTACTCAAATGTAAACTCTGATACAACAGTACTATGGCCTGTGCTTTGGCATATAGGAGCATTTATGACCGTTATAGGAGGATCATGGTTTTGGTTTTTTTTAAGAGTTGACGTTTATTCTGAAGCTCACCCTTGGTACAGAATTATTAAAGCAGATTTATTTGTACTGGCACTTATAGCCTCTTCACTTTTTGGATTAATATGGTCTTTTTTACAATCTTTAGATCTAAACGAAAGATGGGATGATAAAGTGTTTTTAGTTTTGTATATAATTTCAAATCTTGTACTTTTTGGAGGTGTTTATTGGTCAAAATTCGCGCATATGTTTTATAAGCCTGGAGCAGCGCTACAAAAAAACCTAGCTGAGGCTGATGGATCTAGAGATAATCTCCCTCCACCTGCAGATACCCCTGAGAAATTTGGTTTAGGGATAAAAAGAGATGTTCCAAAACATTATTAATATGATAACAATTGGATTAAAATAAAATATTATGTCTACTTTTGTATATATGACCCGATGCGATGGTTGCGGACATTGCGTAGATATTTGTCCGTCTGATATTATGCATATAGACGAAACAATAAGACGTGCAAAAAATATTGAACCAAATTTTTGTTGGGAATGTTATTCTTGTGTGAAGGCCTGCCCAAATCACGCTATTGATGTAAGAGGATATGCAGATTTTGCGCCAATGGGGCACAGTGTAAGAGTGAGAAGAGAAGAGGAAAAAGGCACAATTTCTTGGAAGATAAAATTTAGGAATGGAACAGAAAAAGATTTTGTATCACCGATTACAACTAAACCTTGGGGTAAATTTATTCCAAAACTGTCTGAAGCAGACAAACCAAACCAGGGAGAAATTAATTCTGAAATTCTTTATTCCGAACCAAAAGGTCTAAATACTAATAAAGAACTACCAACTATAAGCAAAGACTCTTTTAAAAAGGGTGTTTACTATTAATGCCAAAACATAAAACTCATTATGAGGATTGTGATGTTCTAGTAGTAGGCGGAGGTATGGCTGGCACTGGAGCAACTTTTGAAGCTAGACACTGGGGTAGAAATTTAAGAATAATTTGTGTTGAAAAAGCAAACATTGATAGAAGTGGTGCTGTGGCACAAGGTCTTTACGCAATCAACTGTTATATGGGCATGCAATGGGGTGAAAATCAACCTGAAGACCATGTTCGTTATGCTCGAAACGATTTAATGGGACTAGTTCGTGAGGATCTTGGTTACGATATGGCTAGACATGTTGACTCTACAGTTCATATGTTTGATGAGTGGGGGTTACCTATGATGCGCAATAAAGAAACTGGGCGTTATCAAAGAGAAGGAAAGTGGCAGATAATGATACATGGTGAAAGCTATAAACCCATAGTTGCTGAGGCAGCAAAAAAATCTGCAGACAAGATATATAATAGAATAATGGTCACTCATTTATTAATGGATGAAAACAAAGAAAATAGAGTTGGAGGAGCAGTAGGGTTTAACATGAGAACAGGTGACTACTATGTTTTTAGAGCAAAAACAGTGATTGTATCTGCTGGAGGAGCATCTCATATTTTTAAACCAAGAGCGGTCGGAGAAGGCATGGGCAGAACTTGGTATGCTCCATGGAGCAATGGTTCAGCTTATGCTTTACCTATAGCTGTAGGCGCTAAAATGACTCAAATGGAAAACAGAATTGTATTATGTAGATTTAAAGATGGTTATGGTCCAGTTGGGGCATACTTTTTACATTTAAAAACTTATACGCAAAATGCAAACGGAGAGAATTATGAGAAAAAATGGTACGAACAGACAAAGAAAATGGTTGGTGAATATATAGACCATCATCCAGTACCAACCTGTTTAAGAAATCATGCTTTTATTCAAGAAGTGATGGCAGGTGGTGGGCCTATTCACATGGTTACAAAAGAAGCATTTCAAGATCCACATTTAGAAACAGTTGGTTGGGAAAATTTTTTAGGAATGACAGTAGGTCAAGCTGTTGTTTGGGCTTCACAAAATATTGATCCTAAATATACTAATCCTGAACTTACCACTTCGGAGCCTTACGTTATGGGTTCACATGCTACTTGTTCAGGAGCTTGGGTAAGTGGGCCTGAAGATATATCACCACCAGAATACTTTTGGGGTTATAACAGGATGACTACTGTAGAAGGTCTTTTTGGGGCAGGGGACACGGTAGGAGGAAGCGCACACAAGTTTTCTTCTGGCTCATTCACTGAGGGAAGATTAGCTGCAAAAGCCGCAGTTAAATATATTGAAGAGCAAAAAGCTAAAGAAATTAAAGTAAGTGATGATCAATGCAAAAATTTTAAAGAAATTATTTATAAACCTTTAGAAAACTATACAGTTGGTCGAAATGAAATTACAGGCGGAACTGTCTCACCAAGTTATATTTCACCAATACAAGGTCTTCAACGCTTACAAAAAATTATGGATGAGTATGTTGGTGGTATAACTGCCAATTATATGACAAATGATAATTTATTGAAAAAAGGACTAGAATTATTGGACTGGTTACAAGAGGATTTAGAAAACGTTGGAGCAGAGGATTATCATCAACTTATGAGAGCCTGGGAACTAAAACATAGAACTCTTACATCCCAGTGTGTTACAGAGCATACTTTATATAGAGAAGAAACACGTTGGCCAGGCTATTATTATCGAGGCGACAAATTAAAACTAGACGATGAAAATTGGCATTGTTTAACACTTTCTAGAAGAGACCCCAAAACTGGCAAATTCATTATGGAAAAAATGCCAGTTTATCATATTGTCGGTGATGAGAAAAAAAAGAAGGCCTCTTAATAATTCATCATAGCTAATGGATTTTCTTAAGAAAACTGACGAAGAGATAATAAAAATTGCTAATCCAATATGGGAAAATTTAATTAACACTTCTAATATTAAAGATTATGGAGGTTTTACTAGAGATTTTTCCTCTCAGATGCTTTACGGAGCAAATGAAGTTGAATTAGGAAAACAGTGGTCCAACAACAAATTGCTAAGCAGTTTATCAGAAAAATATGAGGTCTTAGGATGTTTAAGAAGAAACTTGCACATTACTATATTATACAAACAAAGAAGCAATAGTGTTTCCGGAGATTATCTTGGACGTTTAGTTCTCGGTATTGAGGATGGGGAAGTAAAAATTTTCGGAGCAACTATTTATTAAGTGCGTCAAGTTGTCAAAACAAAATTTTTGAAAATTACAAATCTTGTGTTACAAAAATTAATGTTCAATTCAAATTCTAATCTAAGAATTAAAAATAAAATATACCATTTCTTCACTTTAAAATTATTTCTTCAAATCGGATTATTAGCTTTTTGGGCTTTGATTCTCACAGGAACCTTTATTACCTTTTTTTAATCATCTTTTAATCAATAAACTCTAACTAATTAGGCTTTTACTATTTATTGACATAGTAATATTTGAGGCATACTTAAAGGTATGCTGGAAATTTATCTACCTATAGCACAAGTGAATGTAGATATTTTTCTATTACTATTTTTAAGTTTTTCTGTAGGAGTGTTATCAGGATTATTTGGAGTAGGAGGTGGGTTTTTAATGACACCGTTTCTAATATTCATGGGCATTCCCCCAGTATACGCAGTTCCGAATGAAGTAAATAATATTTTAGCTACCTCAGTATCTGGATCACTTACTCATTGGTTTAAAGATACATTAGATTATAAAATGGGTTTATTAATTGTTAGCGGGGGTGTCGTAGGAACACTTTTGGGCATTACTACATTTACTTATTTTTCGGAAATTGGAAAAATTAGTATAATTATATCTCTACTTTATATGTATTTATTAGCTATTGTTGGAACTTTAATGATTATTGAAGGTGTTAAGGAAGTAGATCAAGCTAGAAAAAAAATAATTATAAAAAAGAAATTACACGATCATAATTGGTTTCAAGGACTTCCACTTAGAGTGAGGTTTCCAAAGTCAAAATTATATGAGAGTGCTTTAACACCTATTTTTTTAGGTTTGATAGTAGGATTTGTTGCAGCAATGATGGGTATAGGAGGTGCGTTTCTAATGGTTCCGGCTATGATTTATATAGTTGGAATGCCTGTTAAACTTATTCCTGGGACATCATTATTTGTTACTGTTTTTATTAGTGCAATAGTTACCATACTTCATGCGTTCAATTATGGATCAATCGATTTATTTTTAGTAGTACCATTAATACTCGGATCAATTTTAGGTGTACAACTGGGTCAGAAGTTAGGGCAATACTTAGACAGTTCTCATTTAAAAACTTTATTTGCATTACTACTTTGCTCAGTAGCTATTGCAATTGCGTATGACTCTTTCTTTAGAGATAAATCAAATGAGTTAATTAGCAATAAAGTTTTGAATACAGATTTAAATTTTTTAGCAGAATTTACTTTAAATTTTTCTAACGAGGCTCCTTTATTGTATGGCGCTTTTGCTATAATTTTAGCTGTGACTCTTGGTGCTTTAGCAGCTTGGATGAGAAAAATTTTAAGTCCTGTTATCAAAAAATTATTGAGTGATTTTAGAAATAAAAATAAACCAAAAAAAGATGAGGTAAAATTTCCAGAAAAATAGATTTTTAAGCACTTCTGTAAAGTTTAGTCATTACGAATTCTCTATGACCCAAAGCCTCAGCACAGGTTAACCTGCCATTAGCAACTCTTAACATTGTCTTAATCAATTCATCACCGGCTTGAGACAAATTCATTTCTCTAGATAAAATTTTTGAAACATCACAATCTACATGTTCTTTCATTAATTTTGCTGTAAGTGGATTAGCAGTAAGTTTAACTACTGGTTCAATAGGGTTACCAATAATATTTCCTTGACCAGTTGGGAATAAATGAATATTGAATCCACCTGCTGCTTGTAAAGTTACACATTCTGCCGCAGCTGATGAAGTATCCATAAAATATAAACCTTTACCTTTTTTTGGTTCTTCAGCCGGTTCCAAGACATCAATAAATTTTAGGTTTCCAATTTTTTGAAAATTTCCGAAAGCTTTTTCCTCTATAGTGGTTAAACCACCAGCAATATTTCCTGCAGTTGGTTGGCTCTCAGAAAGATCATCTGTTGCTTCTTTTAAAATAAAATCATTATATGCATTCCATGTTTTCATAAACTTATCTTTTGCTTCTGGTGTTGCGCCTCTAGCTGCACAAACTGTCTCTGCTCCAGTTAATTCAGAAGTTTCTCCAAAGCATAAATGAACACCATATGGTTCTAATTTTTCCATTAAATTACCTACTGTTGGATTTGAAGCTAGTCCAGATGTAGTGTCCGACTCCCCACATTTAACTGATATCCACAAGTCACTTAATGGGCACTCTTCTCTTTGTTTTTCAGAAGCCCATTGAGAAAATTCCTGTGCTTTTTTTGACGCTTTCATTATGGTTCCAATGTCACCAGTTCTTTCAATATGAAACCCTTCAACTGGCTTTCCTGTTTTTGCTATTTCATCTACAATTCTTTTTGTCCACTTAGGTTCTATCCCTATAACAATTACGGCGGCAACATTAGGGTTTTTACCAGTTCCGATCATAGTTCTAAAATGTAATTCAAGATCTGCTCCAAATTGTAGCCTTCCATAGGAGTGGGGTAGCGCAATAGTTCCTTTTATATTATTTGATACTGCCTCAGCACATGCGTTTGAAATATCATCCACTGGAAGAATTATTACGTGATTTCTAGTTCCAGCTCTTCCGTTCTCCCTTTTATAGCCTAAAAAACTTTTGGGTATTTTCATAAAACTACCATTTTTTCGTTTTTACATTATGAACATGAACATGATCTCCCTTTTTTATTGGTTTTACGACTTTACCAATATCATGACCATATTTTAATATAGTATCTCCCTCTTTTAGATCTTTTAATGCAATTTTATGTCCCAAAGGAACTTCGTTGGTTGAATTAATTTTAATTGATTTATCATTTTCCATTATCCAGGCGCTACATTCTTGACCTTTTTGCGTCTTTTCTATTACGACTACTCCGACATTATCTTTTTCATCATGGATTATTAGATCTGGCTGTGACATAAAATATTTAATGGATATAAACTATAATTTGATATAATTAAAGTAAACAGGATTTTTTATGGCAAAAATGACCACAGAAGAAGCCTTTATTAAGGTTTTACAAAAACACGGAATCGAACACGCTTTTGGAATTATCGGTTCTGCTTTCATGCCCATTTCAGATTTATTTCCAAAAGCAGGCATAACATTTTGGGATGTAGCGCATGAAACTAATGGTGGTTTAATTGCAGATGGATACACTAGAGCAACAGGTAAAATTTCAATGGTAATTGCTCAAAATGGACCAGGAATAACTGGATTAGTTACTCCAATCAAAACTGCTTACTGGAATCATACTCCGTTACTTGTAGTTACACCACAAGCTGCGAATAAAACAATGGGACAAGGTGGATTTCAAGAAGTAGAGCAGATGAATTTATTTAAAGATATGGTTTGTTACCAGGAGGAAGTAAGAGACCCTTCTAGAATGGCAGAAGTTTTAAATCGTGTTATTGAAAAAGCAATAAGAGGGTCTGCTCCCGCTCAAATTAATGTTCCAAGAGATTATTGGACTCAAGTAATAGATATTGATTTGCCTCCTATAGTTAGATTGGAAAGACAAGCTGGAGGAATAGATGCTGTAAATCAAGCAGCTAAAATATTATCAGACTCGAAATTTCCTGTAATCTTATCTGGAGCAGGAGTAGTTATAGGTGACGCAATTGAAGACTGTAAAAAACTTGCGGAAAAACTTGTGGCACCTGTTTGTTCAGGTTATCAACATAATGATAGCTTTCCTGGTAGTCATCCTTTAGCAGTAGGACCTCTCGGGTACAACGGGTCTAAAGCTGCAATGGAACTGATTTCAAAAGCAGATGTTGTTTTAGCATTAGGAACAAGACTAAATCCTTTCTCAACACTTCCAGGCTATGGAATTGATTATTGGCCAAAGAATGCAAAAGTTATTCAAGTAGATATAAATTCGGATAGAATAGGTTTAACAAAAAAAGTCACAGTAGGAATTTGTGGTGATGCAAAATTAGTTGCTCAACAATTATTATCCAAACTATCCTCTAAAGCCGGAAATTTTGAGAGAGAAAAAAGAAAAGATTTAATCCATCAAACAAAATCTGCATGGTTACAAAAATTATCTAGTTTAGATCATGAGGAAGACGATCCAGGAACTGTTTGGAATGCAGAAGCTAGAAAAAGAGATAAAGATAGAATGTCACCAAGACAAGCCTGGAGAGCAATTCAAGCAGGTATGCCAGATGATGTAATAATTTCAAGTGATATTGGAAACAATTGTGCTATTGGAAATGCTTACCCAACTTTTGAGAAAGGAAGAAAATATTTAGCTCCTGGCTTGTTTGGTCCTTGTGGTTATGGTTTCCCATCGATTTTAGGAGCAAAAATTGGATGCCCAAATACTCCAGCAATTGGCTTTGCAGGTGACGGAGCTTTTGGAATCAGCATGAATGAGATGAGCTCTTGTGCTAGAAAAGAATGGCCCGCAATTTCTATGGTGATTTTTAGAAATTACCAATGGGGAGCAGAGAAACGAAATTCTATTTTGTGGTTTGATGATAATTTTATAGGAACAGAATTAGACCCAGATCTTAGCTTTGCAAAAGTTGCTAATGCCTGTGGATTAAAGGGTGTAACAGTTAAAACTATGGAAGAAACTACCAAAGCAATAAAACAATCTTGTCTAGATCAAAAAAAAGGTATTACTTCCTTTATTGAAGTAATACTAAACCAAGAATTAGGTGAACCATTTAGAAGGGATGCTATGAAAAAACCTGTTGAGGTTGCTGGGATCAAAAAAGCTGATATGAAGCCACAAAAAAATTTAATTTAAATGAAGAACGAGAAAACCTCCAATAAAAGCTTTGGAATTTTATTTTTTATTGTATTTTTAATTATAGGACTTTGGCCAATTTTATCATCAAACGATGTAAGATTATGGTCTTTAGCAATTTCAGTTATATTTTTAATTTTAGGGTTAATTAACTCAAGTATTTTAGAGCCATTTAAAAACTCTTGGATAAAACTTGGTGAATTATTGGGTAAAATAATAGCTCCTATAGTTATGGGATTGGTTTTTTTTACAGTTTTAACCCCTATAAGTTTTATTTTAAGAATATTTGGTAAAGATTTATTAAAGATTAAATATTTAAAAGATAAGACGTACTGGATTAAAAGAGAAAAAAATGTAGGTTCTATGAAAAAACAGTTTTAATGCTAGAATTTGTAAAAGAGTTTTGGGAATTTATGATTGCTAGAAAAAAATATTGGTTGTTACCCATCGTTATTGTTTTAGCAATTTTTGGGATATTAATCGTACTAAGCCAAGGTTCAGCCGTGGCTCCTTTTATATACACAATATTTTAAGTGACTTCTATTTTAGGAATTTCAGCATTTTATCATGATAGCGCAGCAAGTTTGGTCATAGATGGAAAAATAGTTTCTGCAGTTCAGGAAGAAAGGTTTTCTAGAATAAAACATGATTCAAATTATCCATTCAATGCTATTAATTATGTCTTACATGAGTCAAATTTAAAGCTAAGTAAAGTAGATCATATTGTTTTTTTTGAAAAACCATTTCTTAAATTTGAGAGATTATTAGAAACTTATTTAGCCTTTGCTCCTTTAGGATTTAAATCTTTTAGCATGTCTATGCCACTATGGTTACGAGAAAAGTTATTCCAAAAAAAATTTTTATTTGATAATTTAAAGAAACACGATAAAAATTTTACAGATATAAATAAAATAAATTTTTCAGAACATCATTATAGTCATGCAGCAAGTGCATTTTATCCATCTCCATTTGAGGAGGCTATAATTTTAACCTTAGATGGAGTAGGCGAATGGGCTACTACTACCTTAGGAATAGGAAAAGGAAATAAAATAGAAATTTTAAAAGAAATTCATTTTCCTCATTCTTTAGGACTTCTTTATTCCGCGTTTACATATTATACAGGATTTAAAGTTAATAGTGGGGAATATAAAGTTATGGGTTTAGCTCCGTATGGCAAGCCAAAATATAAAGACATAATTTTAAAAAAACTAGTTGATGTTAAAAATGATGGATCTTTTAGACTTAATATGAAGTATTTTAATTATACTAAGGGTTTAACTATGACAAATAAAAAATTTTCAGATTTATTCGGTCATCCAGTGAGAAATCCTCAAAAAGATTTATTAACTGAATTTCATATGGATATCGCTGCATCAATTCAGTCAGTTACTGAGGAGATTGTTTTAAAAATGACCAGATCAATAGCGCACGAATATAAGATTAATAAGTTATGTTTAGCAGGGGGAGTGGCTTTAAACTGTGTAGCAAACGGAAAAATTCTAAAGGATAAAACTTTTAAAGATATTTGGATCCAACCAGCAGCAGGTGATGCTGGAGGCTCTTTAGGGGCTGCTTTAGCTTTTTGGCATCAGGAGCTTAAAAAAACAAGGGCTGTAAAAACAAAGGACCAAATGAAGGGATCTTATTTAGGCCCATCATTCAATGATAACGAAGTTGAAAATGAATTATATTCTTTAAAAGCAAAATTTAAAAAACTTAGTACAAATGATTTGATTGAAACAGTAGCAAATGAATTAAGTAAAGAAAAAACAATTGGATGGTTTCAGGGCAGAATGGAATTTGGACCTAGAGCCTTGGGAGCAAGGTCTATTATAGCTGATCCAAGATCTGACAAAATGCAAAAAGAATTAAACTTAAAAGTTAAATTTAGAGAAAGTTTTAGACCTTTTGCGCCAGCTGTTTTAAGAGAGGATGTATCAAAGTGGTTTGAAATTAATCACGATAGCCCATATATGCTTCTGGTAGCAGATGTAAAAAAAGAGATTCAAATAAAAATGTCTGACAAGGATGAAAAGCTATTTGGTATAGAGAAGCTGAATGTGAAAAGATCATCAATACCTGCTGTCACCCATGTAGATTACTCAGCTAGAATTCAAACTGTTCATAGAGAGACCAATCCGAAGTTTCATAGTTTAATAAGCAAGTTTAAAGAAATAACAGGATGTCCAATTTTGGTTAATACTTCTTTTAACGTAAGAGGAGAGCCAATAGTTTGCGATGTTAAGGATGCTTTTAATTGTTTTATGGGTACTAATTTAGATATTTTGATATGTGAAAACTTTATACTTTATAAAAATGAACAAAATCCAGAATTAAAAAAAAATTATGAGAAAAAATTTAAACTTGATTAATTTAAATTGAGAACAGTTGCTGGATCTAATCTTACATTAAACCAATTAAGTCTAATATCTAGATGAGGTCCAGTAGATCTTCCAGTGGATCCCACAGTTCCAATTACTTCTCCTTGTTTTACTTTTTGTCCTTTTTTTACAAAAATTCTTTCCATATGCATATATAAAGTTGAAATGCCATGTCCATGATCAAAAATTAAAGTACCACCAGTATAGAATAAATCATTCTCAACCATAGTTGCTGTTCCATCTAACATTGCTCTAATTTTAGTTCCTTTTTTTGCTGCAAAATCAATTCCATAATGAGGCCACTTGGGCTTTCCATTTAATATCCTTTGACTTCCATAAACCCCGGTCACAATTGATTCTTTTAAAGGATTTATAAATTTATTTTTAAAAAAAGTTAAATTACTTTCTATTGATCTTGCGTCTGTAATTAATTTATTTTCTTTCTTAATTCTATCGTAAACTTCTTTAGGCGGAGTAACTTTTTTCTCTGGTAAACCATCAATTTTTTGGATTTTATATTTTCGTTTGTAAACTTTTTTTACAATTACATCTAATTTTTTGTCTTTTAATATTCTTATAACAACATCATTTTTTCTGTCTCTTCCAAGACCAAATGCAAAATAACCATCTTCAGTTACTAATACATCTTTATTGTCAATTTTTACTTTTGCACCTGGTTTAGTTTTACCTAAAATAAAAGAGCCTTGAATAAATTTGTTAGAAAATTCTAAAGCTGAAGCATTAAAGCTTAATAAAAAAAAAATAGAAAGATAAAAAATTATCTTGCTGTCCATCCGCCATCTACTAACAAAGAAGTTCCAGTTATCATTGAAGCTGCATCTGAAGCTAGAAAAACCGCTGCAGATGATATCTCAGGTAGCTCTGCATATCTCCCTAAAGGAATATTACCCAAAACTTCTTTTCTAAAATTTTTATTTTTAAAAAATTTTTTTGTCATTGGAGTTACTACAAATGTAGGAGCAATGCTATTAACTCTTATATTGTATTTAGCTAAATCTATTGCCATACCTTTTGTTAATCCTTCAATACCAAATTTCGTCATATTATAAACACTTCTAATAGGACCTCCAACATGACCCATTTGAGAGGACATATTAACTATTGCAGCACCAACCTTTTTTCTATTTTTTGTTTGAACCATTTTTAAAGCTACTAAATTAGCAACATTGAAAGCAGCAATAGTATTTATCTTAACTACTTTTTCCATGTCTTGTTTACGCACTTTTAAAAAATGTTCTGGAATATTTGTTCCCGCGTTGTTAATTAAAACATCTATTCTTTGTTGCCTATTTATGACTTCTTTTAATTGAAGGTAATTAGTTAAATCACATACAAAAGTTTTGCATTTAACTTTATGTTTTTTTGCTATTTTTGCAACAGAGTCCAAATCTTTTTTTGTTCGACTGATTAATATTAGATTTGATCCTGCTTCAGCCAAAGCCAATGCACATGCCCGACCTAAACCTTTGCCTGCTCCTGTTACTAAAGAATACTTCCCTTTTAAATTATATTTTTTTAAATACATATTTATAAAATCAACTTAAGATCAGTGTATATTAAATCTATAGCCACTAATAGTATAGCTAATAAACCTAACCACCCAATCCATTTATATTTTTCAATCCATTTAGCAATAAGATTAGCTGCAAAAGCCATTAAAGCAATTGACAAAGCTAGTCCAAATATTAAAAGCACAAAATGTCCTTTTGCTGCTCCAGCAACACTTAGCACGTTATCCAAACTCATTGTGACATCTGCCATGATTATTGTAAAAATTGCTTTTCCAAAAGAACTATTGTCTACCTTAATATCTTTCTTTTCAATCTGGCCTTTAATTACATCTACATATAATTTGTAACATATGTAGAGTAGTAAAATTCCTCCAATTAATCTTAAGCCAGTTATCATTAATAAATACGTTGTAATTAATGTGAATAATATTCTTAAAATAACTGCAGCTCCTATTCCAAAAAAAATTATTTTTTTTCTTTTATCCGGATCAAATTTTGATGCAACCATTCCGATAATTATGGCATTGTCACCCGCTAAAACTAAATCAATAAATATTATTTGAGTTAAAATTATAAATTCTTCTGTCATTTGATTTGGTTATTTAAAATAAAATCTGCACCTTTTTCTGCAATCATTATAGTTGGAGCATTTGTATTTCCTGATGTAATATTTGGCATTATTGATGCATCTATCACTCTTAGATTTTGAAGTCCATGGACATATAACTTATCATTTACAACAGCATTTTCATCTTTGCCCATTTTGCATGTCCCTACCGGGTGAAAAATAGTTTGAGTAAAGTCACTACCGGCTTTTACTAACTCCTCATCATCTGTAATATGAAGTCCTGGCCTATATTCCTCTGGTTCATATTTTTTAAAAGTTTCAGTTTCTAGCATAATTTTTCTAATTAATTTTAAACCCTGAGCCGCAACCATTCTATCATCTTGTGTAGACAAATAATTCATTTTAATTTTTGGGTTAATTCTACTATCACTACTTACTATTGAAATCTCACCTCTGCTAGAAGGTCTTATATTAGCTACTGTTGGGGTTATTCCATCAAAATCATGTAGTCTAGAAGCTCCAAGAATATCTGTACTTATTGGTTGAACATGAAATTGTAAATTTGGAGTTTCCTTTGAAGGATCACTTTTAGCAAAACCACAAACTTGACTTGCCCCCATTGTCATTGGACCGCTTTGTTTGAAAAGATATTCTAAGCCAATCATAAAATTTCCCAGCAAACTATTTATTTTCCCATTTAACGATTTTAAATTTTTTACCTTGTAAACTGGTCTGAACATAAGATGGTCTTGCAGGTTCATACCAACGCCCTTTAATTCATGAACAGTTTTTATACCGTTTTTTTTAAGTTTATTGGCGTCTCCTACTCCAGATACTTGAAGTATATGAGGAGACCCTACTGAACCTGCTGATAAAATAACTTCTTTTCTTGCTTTAATAGTGACAATTTTATCTCCTTGATAAAAGCTAACGCTCTCTGCTTTTCTTCCTTCAAAATTGATTTTTTGAACATGCGCATGAGTTATTATTTTTAAATTTTTTCTTTTTTTAATTGGACTTAAATATCCTTTAGCAGCACTACATCTTAATTTAAGTAAAGATCTATTGTGATTAGTTGTAAACTGAAAAAAACCTATTCCTGTATTATCTCCTGTATTAAAATCATTTGTTTTTGGTATTCCACACTCTTGAGCTGCATTTTGAAATTCATCTAACATTTTTAGATTTATTCTTTTATTTGAAACCATAATCGGACCACTGTTATTGTGAAATTCACTTTTACCTAATTCATTATTTTCAGATTTTAGAAAATAAGGAAGAACATCATTCCAACCCCATCCGCTATTTCCCATTTGTCTCCAATTATCATAATCATTACTTTGACCTCTAATCCACAAAAGTCCATTAATGGAAGAGCTTCCACCCAAAGTTTTGCCTCTTGGGTACCTAATTGATCTATTATTCATGCTTTCATCCTTTTCTGTATGAAAACACCAGTCTACTTTTGGATTATGCATTGTTTTGTAATAGCCAACCGGAATATGTATCCAAGGGTAATTATCTTTTCCCCCTGCTTCCAATAAAAGAACTTTGCATTTATCATCGGTTGTTAAGCGGTTAGCTAAAACACATCCAGCCGAGCCTGCACCAATTATTATAAAATCAAAATT
>CABXUA010000012.1 GCA_902515355.1 uncultured Pelagibacteraceae bacterium
CTAAGATGAAATTTAAGTGCTTTGTTTGATAACCTTATCTCTTGCAAGAAAAGAAAAATAGAAATAATCATGCACAAACAACAGGCAGCAAATATTAATCTTGCTAGCAGTAACATTTCTAGGTAAAGACCAAAGACAGTCAACATATTAAATAAAAAACCAAAACTTGCAAAACCTAGAGTATATTTCAGCAAATTAGTTCTATTATTTAAATTGTGTAATTGTTTCTCCCATTCAGGTGGAATGTGTTTTTCAAAAACATATTCGTCATGTAGTTTTCTTATTAAAGCACTTAATGTGTGAAATCTATTACTGTAAACACTCATGATCAGGGGAATAGCTGGAAACATTAATGCTGTTACTGTGTAATCTATATCCATATCGAATCAAATTGATTATGGAGATAGTGTTTGATATTTACAAGTCATAAATCATAATGAGCCAAATAAAAATCTTCATAGAGCTAACCAGGCTTAATAAACCGATAGGTTTTATGCTTTTATTTTGGCCCTGCAGTTGGGGCCTCGCTTTAGCTTATGGTTCCAGCCAAAATTTAAATCAACTGTTATATTTTTTAATACTTTTTTTTCTCGGTTCAGTATTAATGAGAAGCGCTGGATGTATAGTTAATGATATAGTTGATAGAGACCTTGATAAAAAAGTTCAAAGAACTAAAAATAGACCTTTGGCATCTGGGGCTATTAGCGTAAGGCAATCAATAACATATGTAATAATTTTGTGCATGATAGCTTTTCTTATTCTGATACAATTTAATAAACTAACAATTATCTTAGGAATGAGCTCAATGTTTTTGGCTTTTTCATACCCGTTTATGAAGAGAATAACTTATTGGCCACAACTTTTTTTAGGTCTCACTTTTAACTGGGGAATAATAATGGCTTGGACGTCTATAAATAATGGAATATCTACGGAAATTCTGTTGTTATATATCTCAGCCATATTTTGGACATTAGGCTATGACACGATTTATGGAGCACAAGACATTATAGATGATGAAATTATTGGAGTTAAATCAACATCTTTAAAGTTTAAAAACAAAATTAAATTATTTGTATTCTCATGTTACCTTATAACTTCATTATTAATATTTTTTATCTTCTACAATAAAATGATTACTAATTATTCAATAATATTAATACTATTTTTTATCTTAAGTTTAGTTTATCAAATAAAAATTTTCGATAAAACAAAGCCAACAACATGTCTTAAGGCCTTTAAGATTAATAATTTTTCTGGTTTAATTTTATTTTTTGGCATTTTGGGGTCTCAAGAATTTTTATTTTAATATGAAACTTGATGAATTAATTAAAATTTTAAAAAGACTTTACAGAGAATATGTAAAAAAATATCTAAAAAAAATATTTTTTGCCTTAATACTTTCATTAATAGTTGCTGGTAGTACTTCTGCAACGGCTTACTTGCTTGATCCAGCGGTCAAAAAAATATTTGTTGATCAAGACAAAACTATGGCATGGTTAATACCTTTGGCTATTATTGTAGCTTTTTCAGCTAAAGGAATTTCTTTATACTTTGCAAGAATACAAATCATAAAAGTTGGTGCTAAAATATCTGGTGAAATTCAGGAACAACTTGCAAGAAATATTTTAATTGCAGATATTCAAACTTTAGAAAATAGACATTCCGGTAAATATGTATCAAACATAACTTATGATGCTCTCCAAATTCAACAACTAGTAAGTAATGGAGTTTTAAATATAATGAAAGACACATTTACTTTGATTGCCTTAGTTTCAGTAATGTTTTATCAAAATTGGAAATTATCTATATTTGCATTATTTATGATGCCCTTGGCGGCAGCCGTAGCAAAAAGTCTTGGAAAAAGAATTGGTAAAGCTACTGGAGAAGCAGGTGAAATTTCTGGAAGACTGACAGCTTTTTTTTCTGAAATATTGAGAGGGTCTAAAATGATCAGAATATATCAAAGAGAAAAAACTGAGGATGAGAATGCAAAGAAAATTATAAAAGAATTTATTGATAAAAGTGTTAAAATAGCAAGTATATTAATTAGAGCTACTCCAATAATGGAAATTCTTACTGGAATTATGATTGCCGGTTTTATTTATTATTCTGGGACGCTAATAAGTGCAGGCGAATTAGAAGTTAACAACTTTTTTTCATTCTTAGCTGCTATGATGCTTGCCTACCAACCAATAAGATCTTTAGCAACTATTAATATGCTTGCTTATCAAGGTTGCGCCGCGGCGAAGAGGGTTTTCGATGTAATTGATAAACCTATAAGTATAAAACAAGACAATAGCTCTCCTGAAATAAAAATAAATAAATCTAATATAAAATATAAAAATGTAAGCTTTAAATATGACGTTTCTGATAGAGCAGCTATTAAAAATATAGATCTTGAAATTTCTGGAGGTACAATGACTGCCTTCGTGGGACAAAGTGGAGCTGGAAAAAGTACAATTATAAATTTACTTCCAAGATTTTATGATCCTCAAAATGGCAAAATATTAATTGATGATCAAGATACATCAAATATTTCACTTAAATCTTTAAGAAAAAATATTTCTTTAGTAAGTCAGGACATTATTTTGTTTGATGCAACCATAAAAGAGAACATATCTTACGCAAATCCCGAGGCAAAGGAAGAAGAGATAATTTTGGCCTGTAAATATGCTGCAGCTGATAAATTTATAGAAAGTTTGCCTCAAGGATATAATACTATGATAGGTGAAAATGGAGTTCGGTTGTCTGGTGGACAAAAGCAAAGAGTTTCGATAGCTAGGGCTATCTTAAAAAAATCTCCAATTATACTTTTGGATGAAGCAACATCCTCATTAGATGCGGAGTCTGAAGAAATTGTTCAGAAAGCCATTGCAAATTTAACTAAAAGCAAAACAACTTTAGTAATTGCTCACCGTCTTTCAACTATTCATAGTGCAGATAAAATTTATATTCTTAAAAACGGTTCAATTGTAGACTCAGGAAATCACTCGGAACTAATTGAAAAATGTGAGGAATATAAATCTCTCTATCAGAAACAGCTAAAGTAAACATTGAATGTTTTTTTTTTATAAAATTTTAACTTATTTATTATACCCCTTTCTTATATTATTAATTTATCTAAGAAGATTTTTAAACAAGGAAGACAAAGAAAGATTTAAAGAAAAAATATTCTTTCATGATGAACCTCAGATTAAAAAAAAACTAATATGGTTTCACGGAGCAAGTATAGGAGAAATAAATAGTATTATCCCAATAATCAAATATTTTTTAAAAGATAAAGATTTTAAGATACTAATTACATCTGTAACATTAAGTTCGGTTAAAATTTTATCAGATGAATTTAAATATGAAAAAAATGTTTCTCACAAATTTTTTCCCATGGATGTTACTTTTTTGATGAAAGATTTTATAAATAAATATAATCCTAGTTCTGTGATATTTGTGGACTCTGAAATTTGGCCTAACTGCATTAGTGAAATTAAAAAAAAGAATATTCCTATTGTTTTATTAAATGCAAGGATAACAGACAAAACTTTAAAAAGGTGGTTGCTTATAAAAAAATTTGCTCAACAAATTTTTTCAAGCTTTGATATTTGCATAGCATCTAGTAAAAATTCACAAGATAATTTAAAAAAATTGGGCGTAAAAGATACTATTTACTTTGGAAATTTAAAATTTGTTAATAATCTTAAAAAACTTGATAAACTAAATGAGAATATAGTTAAATCTTTTAATGAGAGAAAAATTTGGTTAGCAGCAAGTACTCATCCAAATGAAGAAATAATTTGTGTAGAAGCTCATAAGTTACTTAAAAAAAAAATTCCAAACTTATTAACCCTGATAGCACCAAGGCATATAAATAGAATAAACGAAATAATTTCTAAAATAAAAAAAACAAATATAAAATTACAAGTCATCGATGATAACGATAACTCAATTAATGAAAATACTGAGATAGTATTGATAAACTCTTTTGGTTCTTTAAATAAATATTATCAATATTGTAAAAATATATTTATAGGAAAGTCCTTAAATAAAAAACTTATTTTAGTTGGTGGCCAAAACCCCTTGGAGGCAGCAAGACTTGGTTGTAAAATTTATCATGGTCCCTTTACCTATAATTTTAAAGAAATTTACGAATATTTGGAAACTCTGGGAATTTCAGAACTAATTAAAAATCATGAAGATTTATGCGATAAAATCATGAATGATATGAACTCAAACTTTAAAGTGGATGATGTTAAAGTAAATAAAATAAATAAGTTTGGTCAAGATATTTTTGATAATACTGTGAAAAAACTTGAGCAGACAATCAATTTATGAAGCTTTCAAAACCTGACTTTTGGAAAAATAAAAATAGTATTCTTGCAATTTTACTCTTGCCAATTTCAATAATAATACAAATCATGTATTTGATAAAAAATATTTTAGTTAGTAAAAAAATTTTTCAAGTGCCAGTTATTTGTATTGGGAATATTTATATTGGAGGTACAGGTAAAACTCCTCTGTCGATAAGAATGTTTAATAGTCTAAAGAAAACTAATAAAAATCCTATAATAATTAAAAAATTTTATAATAATCAACAAGATGAGGCGAGATTGATAAAAGAAAAAACTGGAAACATTATTCAGGATAAATCTAGAATTAAGGCTGTTGAGTCAGCTATTAAAAAAAAATTTAATCTCATGATTCTTGATGATGGATTTCAAGATAAAAGTTTAGAAAAAAGTTTAAGTATATTGTGTTTCAATAGTGAACAATTAATAGGAAACGGATTTACTTTGCCCTCGGGGCCCTTGAGAGAACCATTTAGCTCAATTAAGAATAGTCAAATAATTGTAATTAATGGAAGTCGAGATGAAGTATTTGAAAAAAAAATTTATGATATTGGTCATAAAAACATAAAGATTTTTTATACGAAATACCTGCCTTTAAATATAAAAAAACTAGAAAATACTGAAATATTAGCTTTTGCTGGTATAGGAAATCCTCAGAATTTTTTTAAATTACTTTCAAATTATAACTTAAAATTAAAAGAAAAAATTTCTTATCCTGATCACTATGAATATAAAAAAAAGGACATTGAATACTTATTTACTTTGTCTAAAAAAAATAATCTAAGACTATTAACAACTGAAAAAGATTTCTTTAGACTAAAACAATTGGGATTAAACGAAGGTATAAACTACCTATCAGTTGAACTTGGAATTCAAGAAGAAGAAAAATTTTTTGATGAAATAAAGAAATATATAAAATGAAAATAATTAAATATTTTTTTCAAGCCTTATTTGTCTACTTATTTTTTTTGATTATTAAGATATTAGGTTTAAAGATAAGTAGAAAAATTTTCTCTTTCTTGTTCGTTAAAATCGGACCGTTCATTAAATCAAAAAAAATAGTTGAGGAAAATATTTTTAGAGTTTTTGGTAATCAAATAGACTCAAATAAAATTACAAAAAGCATGTGGTCTAACTATGGAAAAACATTTGTAGAATATCTTTTCCTTAAAAAATATAGAGAAGATTCGTTTTATGAAAAACAAATACAAATCTCAGGATTAGAAATTTTAGATAAAATAAAAAAAAATGGAAAACCAGTTATTTTTATATCTGGCCATTTTGCTAATTTTGAACTTATGTCCCTAGTTCTCACAAAAAATCAAATAGAATTAGCAACAATATACAGACCTTTAAATAATATCTTTTTGAACCCTTTTATGGAATTTTTGAGAAAAAAATTTATTTGTAAAAATCAAATTAAAAAAGGATTGTCTGGAATTAGGAATTCAATAGAATATTTAAAAAATAACCATAGTATTGCATTGATGGTTGACCAAAGACTTAGCGAAGGTGAGAATTTGCCTTTTTTTAAATATAAGGCTTTAACGACTACACTTCCTGCTCAGTTAGCACTGAAATATAATTGTGATATTGTTCCGATATACTTAAAAAGAAATATAGATGATACCTTTAATTTGGAAATTTGTAATCCAGTAAAAGTTTCTTATATGGATAAAAATGAGACAAGTAAGATAAATATTTCTTTAGATTTGAATAAAATTATTGAAAATATGATTTTAAAAAACCCTGGTCAGTGGATCTGGACTCATAATAGATGGAAATAAATTTATTTAATTTTTTTTATTTCTTCGTATCTAATTTTTACCTCTAGAGGTGAAAAATATGCTTCTTGTAAATCAACATTCCAATAGCTTAAATCTTTTAATAATATTTCTTTTTTTGAAACAGCGCACAATACGTAATCACCTTCCTCGATAATTTCAAAAGTATTAGCTTTATACTTAATTTTAGCTTTGGTTTTATTCATATTTAAAAGTATTATATATAATATTATTTTTCATATGAATATTGCTTTAATAGGTAGCGGTGGAAGAGAGCATGCTCTTTGTCATAAGATAGTCGAATCTGATAAGGTTAATAAAGTTTTTTGTATACCTGGCAATGCTGGAACTAGTAAAATAGCTACTAACATAAAGGTTGATGCTCTAAACTTTAAAAAGCTCCTTTCTACAATTAAAAAAAATAAAATAAACTTAGTAATAGTGGGGCCTGAGCAACCTTTGGTAATGGGGATAGTTGATTTTTTAGAGAAAAACAAAATTAAAGTATTTGGTCCAAAAAAGTATCCTGCACAACTGGAAGGATCTAAATCTTTTATGAAAGATTTATGCAGAGAAAATAAAATTCCAACGGCAAATTACAAAGTTTGTAAAAAAAAATCTGATGTGTTGGAATTTTTAAAAAGCAGTAAAATACCTGTAGTTGTCAAGGCGGATGGCTTAGCTTCAGGAAAGGGGGTTACTATATGTTATTCGAAAAACGAAGTAATTAAGGTATCAGAAGAAATTTTTTTGGGTAAATTTAAAAGTTCAAAAAAATTAGTTTTGGAAGAATTTCTTTCAGGAGAGGAGGCAAGTTACTTTTTAATTGTTGATAAAAGAAATTTTATTTTTTTTGGTTCGGCTCAAGACCATAAAAAAGTAGGTGAGAGAGAGACAGGTCCAAATACAGGTGGAATGGGTGCCTATTCGCCTGCTCCAATATTAAAAAATAAAATTGAAAAAAAAATAATAAAAAAGATTATCAGACCTACTTTGTTAGCTTTAAAAAAAAAGAGGAAGCCGTTTACTGGATTCCTGTATGCTGGTCTTATGATAAAGGATGGCGAACCTTATTTAATAGAATACAACGTGAGAATGGGAGACCCAGAGTGCCAAGTCATTATACCAAGATTAGATACCGATATTGTCAAAATAATTAATTATTCTTTAAAAAATAAGTTACATAAAATAAAAATTAAATGGAAAAAAATAAAATGTATGACAGTAGTTCTTTGTTCAAAAGGATATCCTGGCAGATATTCGACGAACAAACCAATTGGTAGTATTGATAATATAAAACTTGAAAAAAAATCTATAATTTTTCATGCAGGAACAAAGATAGATAAAAAAAGACTAGTTTCAAACGGTGGTCGAGTCCTAAATATTACTTCTTCGGGTAATAGTTTTTCAAATATAAGAAAAAATATTTTTAAGATAATAAAAAAAATTAATTGGCGAGGCGGTTTTTTTAGAAAAGATATCGGATGGAGAGTTATATAAAATTGTATGAGAATTATAAGTGGAAAGTTAAAAGGAAAAAAGTTAAACTTTTTGAATGCTCCATCAACGAGACCGTTAAAGGACATGGTCAGAGAAAGTATATTTAATACTATTTTACACTCAAATTTAATAACTGTCCCTATTGAAGGTTCGAAGGTTCTTGATATTTATTCTGGCACTGGATCCTTTGGAATAGAATGCATATCTAGAGGTGCTAGTGAGGTAAATTTTGTAGAAAAAGATAAAAAAGCCTTGAAAATTTTAAAAGAAAATTTAAATAATTTATCGTTAAATAATAAAACGCTTGTTTTTTCAGAAGATGCTCAATCTTTTTTAAGAAAAAAAATAGAAATTAATAAATTTGATATTTTTTTTTTAGATCCTCCATTTTTAAATAAAGACTACCTAAAAAATATTGAAAGTATTAAAAAAGAAAAAATTTATAAAAAAAAAAATCTAGTTATAATTCACAGAGAAAAAAATTCTATAGAGAATTATAAAGACTTGTTTGAGATAATAAAAATAAGTTTTTATGGAAGATCAAAAATAATATTTGGATCCTTTTAGCTTAAGTATTTTTTGGTTAAAGCTTTGACTTCTTCTACGGAAGGTTGGTTAAAAGGATTAACGTTTATTAACTTAGCAATCATTGCTGTTTCCAACATAAAATATGAAAATAATTCACCTAATGCTCTTTCAGAGAAATCGTTTATCTGAATTTCTCTATAAGGTATATTTTTCTTTTTTAAAACTTCAATAAAGGCTCTTTTTTGAGATAAAATTATTTTGCTAAGTCTCTTATTTTTTAAGAATTCAAATTTATTGTCTAAATATTCTCCCTTAAGTCTAAAGTCACGAAAATTTTTTGAGCTCAAGATATAAAATATTTTATCTTTTGGTCCATCAAGATAAAGCTGTAATAAACTATGATGGTCTTTTGGCGCACTAGATATAACAGGTAAAAGACCACTACCTTTTTTGCCTAAGCTTTCAGCTAACAGTTGCTGACACCAATAATTGAAGTCTAACAACTGTGGACTATAATTAAAAAAAATAATTGAGTTGATTTGTTTGTGTAAATATATTTCTGTAAGCTTCGTAACATTTTCTATTAATAGTCTTTTTTTCTTTTTTTTAAAATAATCCAAAATATCTTTTCTAAAATTTTTTATCTTAAGACCCATGAGATATGCAGGAATCATTCCTACTTCGGACAAAACTGAGTATCTTCCTCCAATATAATTTTTGTGCTCTATAGTAGGTATTTTCATTTTTTTACAAATATTATTTAAGGCATTATTATTTTTTTCAGTTATCATGATCGTATTACGATGATCAAAATCTGTTTTTTTTAATAAATTTATATTTGTTAAAGTTTCAATAGTGTTTCCTGACTTTGATACTACTAAAAATAAACAATTGTCTTTTTTTTTCTTACTTTTAAAGTCCTTAAAGTTTTCTTCTGTTAGGTTGTCAAGAAAAATAAAATCTTTATTAATTTTATGACTAAGAAAGGAGTAAATTGCTTTGGTTCCTAAAATTGAGCCACCCATACCAATGATTATTATTTTTTTAAATTTTCTAAATTTTTTGAGAGACTGTGCACTAAAATTAAACTTATACTTTTTGCTCAATAAATGAAATGTATCCTTTTTTTTGTTAATTTCTTTATAAATACTATTTAAATTATTTGAAATTATTAAACTATTATTTTTTATTCTTTTTTTTAGTAAAAAAAAACTTGAGATGTTATTTTCGATAGTAAAATTTTTTTTCACTTCCTGATCTCATTTATTATTAAATTTTCTATAGAGGATGTCTTTGATCCTTTTTTATTATCATTTTCATCAACTTTTAAAAGTTTTTTTATTCCATTTTGTTTTTTTTTAGCTTGAGTTTTTTCTAATGAGCCAGGAGAAGGTAATTCTTTCATCTTGGGGGGCTCAGTTAATGGTTCTCTTTTTTTTATTAAAAATTCGTCTGTTGTTCTAGTTTTTTCGTTTCTCAAAGTTTTTGCAACATCGCCAAAAGTCCCACAAGATGTAATAAAAATACTTAAAATAGTTAAATTTATGTAAAGTTTAATTTTTTTCATTTTTTTTCAAAAAATACTTCCTTAAAAATTATCAACATTATCCCTAATGAAATAAATATATCTGCAAAATTAAAAGTAAACCAGTGATAATCATTAAAATGAATATCAATAAAATCTGGAACGGCAAAATATATTGCTCTGTCATAAAAATTACCCAAGGCACCTCCTAAGATCATTGAATATAAAAATTTATCAATTACTAATGGCGATTTTATGGTTAAAAATATCAAGATTAAAATTACAATGAAAATTAGCATAGAAATTGAATGGTAGAGAAAACCTGCTTCCAAATTAAATAAGCCAAATCCAATTCCAGTATTCCACACTAAATCTAAGTTTAAGTAATCATTAATATAAATACTTTCATTGTTTGATAGTAAAAGATTAATTACTTTAATTTTAGTTAATCTATCTACAAAAAATATTACAAGAATAAAAAAAGCAATAAAAAAATTATTTTTATTAAAAATTTTTCTTATATCTATCATTATGCATTGGTATTTTGCATTACTTCATCACATCTATTACATTTATCTTCGAGTATTTTCCAACATCTTGGACATTTTTTACCCTCTGATTTTTTAACTATTATTTTAGTTTTTTCTTCTTTGTTTTTATTTTTAATCTTTAAAGCTTTAGAAGTAATAAAATATTCAGCCAGATCTAAATTTTCCATCAAATCATATTCTGCTCCATTTACAAATATTTCTATTTGAGCTTCTAAGCTAGAACCAATTTCTTTTTTTGCTCTTTTTTCTTCTATTGCAATATTTGCTACTTGTTTAATTTTATATAAATTTTTCCACTTATTATCTAAATCATCATCTCTCCAAGATTGTGGTATAAGAGGAAAATTTTTTTCATGAATGCTCTCATTTTTTTTGTTTATTAAGCTAAATATTTCTTCTGAGGTAAAAACAAATATTGGGGCAAACCATTTTAGAAGACAATCTAAGATTATATTTAAAACTATTATACAATCTTTTCTTTTTTTTGAGTTTATTCCATCACAATATAGACTGTCTTTTCTTATATCGAAATAAAAAGAAGATAGATCTAAAGTGCAAAAATTTAATAAATTTTTATAAATTTTATGAAAATTGTAAATCCTCAAGTTTTTTTTGATAGATTGTTCGACAGAAAATAATCTATTAAGTATATATCTTTCCAACTCTGAGAGTCTGTCTACCTCTATATCTTTAAAGTTTTGAGGTTCAAAGTTGTCTCTTAAGTTACCAAGAATAAATCTGAAAGTGTTTCTAATTTTTCTATATGACTCTGCATGTTGTGCTAAAATTGTATTATCAATTCTAAGATCCTCTGCGTAATCTGACGCGGCAACCCAAGCTCTTAGGATGTCAGCACCATAATTTTTTAAAATGTTATCAGGCAAAATTACGTTTCCGGATGACTTTGACATTTTCATACCTTTTCCATCAACAACGAAGCCATGTGACAAAATACTTTCAAAGGGTGCTCTTCCTCTTGTCCCGCATGACTCTAGCAATGACGAATGAAACCATCCTCTATGTTGGTCGGATCCTTCCAAGTACATGTCAGCTGGCCATTTAAGATCTTTTCTTTGTTCTAAAACAAAACTATGTGTGGAACCGCTATCAAACCATACTTCAACTATATCATTTAATTTCTGATAATCTTTTACATCATAGTCTTCCCCTAAAAATCTTTTAGTATCATCACTGAACCAACAATCTGACCCCTCTTTCTCATAAATATCCGCTATGCGATCAATTACTTTTTGATCTCTAAGCGGTTGCTTAGTTTTTTTGTTTATAAAAATTGGAAGAGGTACTCCCCATACTCTTTGTCGTGAAACACACCAATCAGGTCTACCCTCGATCATTGATTTCAAACGGTCTTTACCTTTAGCAGGGTAGAAATTTGTATCGTCTATAGCTTTAATTGCCTTTTCTCTTAATGAATTTACCTCCATTGATATAAACCATTGAGGAGTTGCTCTATAAATTAATGGCGCCTTGGATCTCCATGAGTGAGGATAGCTATGTTGTAATTTATCATTCTTAAGTAATTTATTTTCAACTTTTAATTTTTCAATTACTATCGGATCAGCTTTAAAAACGTGAGTTTTATCAAAGTGGATTATCTCATCAGTATAATATCCTGAGTCGTCTACAGTATATTTTGACTCAATATTGTTTTTTAAACATAGATTAAAATCGTCAACTCCATGACTTGGAGCGCAATGTACTATACCAGTCCCTTGTTCAAGATTAACAAAGTCTGCATCATACATTGGTATTTCATGTTTGTAGCCCAAATTTAAAAAAGGATGAGTGCAAATAGTTTTTTTAAAATCAGCTCCTTTAAAATTTTTTAAAACTTTATATTTTTTTATGTCACATGACTTTATTACTGAATTAAGCAACTTGTTAGCAACAATGATTTTTTTTTCTTTAAAATAATCTAATTCTGAAATTTCTAAAACTGAATAATCTAGAGAACTGTTAAAAGCTAATGCTTTGTTAGCGGGAATAGTCCAAGGAGTAGTTGTCCATATCACCACACTGGCATCTTTCAAAAAATCTTTATCGGTATTCTTAATTTTAAACGGAACAAAAACTGTGTTAGACGTATGGTCCATATATTCTACCTCAGCATCTGCTAAAGCTGTTTTTTCAACTGTAGACCAAAGCACCGGTTTAAATCCTTGATATAAACTTTTATCTAATAAAAACTTGCCAAGCTCTCTTACAATTTGTGCTTCGCCGTTGAAACTCATTGTAGAATAATAATTTTCAAAATCCCCGGTTACTCCAAGTCTTTTGAATTCTTTTGCCTGGATCTCTATCCATTTTTTTGCAAATTCCCTACATTCGTTTCTAAAATCTTTAATAGGAACTTGATCTTTATTTTTTTTATTTTTTTTATATTGTTCTTCAATTTTCCATTCTATTGGCAGGCCATGACAATCCCACCCTGGAACATAAATAGAGTCTTTACCGTTCATCTGATGAAACCTCGTAATCATATCTTTTAAAATTTTGTTTAAAGCAGTTCCCATATGAATGTGACCATTTGCATAAGGAGGACCGTCATGTAGAATGAATTTTTCTTTACCTTTTGAATTTTTTCTTAGCTTATGAAAAATTTTATTTTTCTCCCACTTTAATAAAATTTCTGGCTCTTTGTTGGGCAAATTTGCTTTCATTGAAAAAGCTGTTTTTGGTAAATTTAAACTTTCTTTTGACATTTTAAATTTTAACTCTCTTTATATCTTTTTTTATTTGGTTTTTAAGTTGATTAATGTTTTTAAATTTCTTTTCAGCTCTTATAAAATTAATAAAGCTGACTTTTATTTCTTTATCATATAAATTTGCTTTAATTCCAAATATATTTACCTCTAAAAGTAAAATTTTCCCATTAAAAGTTGGTCTATATCCAACATTTGCAATACCATTTCTCTTTAAATTTTTAACTTTCACCTTAACAGAATAAACGCCTGGTTTAGGTAAGATGTAATCATTCAATTTAATATTACATGTTGGAAAACCAATTTTTGTTCCTCTTTTTTTTCCTTTAATAACTTTTCCTAAAATGCTCCAATTTCTTCCTAGGTATTTATTAGCTTTATAAATATTTCCCTTAGAAATATTTTTTCTTATGATTGTAGAAGAAAGTATTTTTTTATTTTTTTTTAAAGGCTTTGAAATTATTGTTTCATAAAAAAAATTTTTTTCATTATCTTTAAGAGTTTTTATATTTCCTTTTCTATTTTTCCCGAATTTAAAATTTCTGCTTACAAAAACATATTTTGCTTTTAAATTTTTATAAATTATGTCTTTTATAAATTTTATAGGTGTGTAATTTGAAAACTTTTTATTAAATTTAATAATTGTTAAAAAATCGATTTTTGTTTTTTTTAAAAAAGATATTTTTTGATTCAAGGAGTTAATTCTATGATTCTTTATACCTTTATTGAAAAACATTACTGGTACAGGTTCAAAGGTAACTACGCCAAACTTTAGTTTGTTTTTTTTTGCTTTTTGTCTAGCCTGTTCAAGAACTTTTTGATGCCCCAGATGCAGTCCGTCAAAATTCCCTATTGCAATTACATTGTTCTTAAACTTTTTGCTAATACGTGAGTTTTTATATATTATCATTTTACCAACACAAATTTTTTTGAAAATATTTTGATTTAACCCTATATTTTTTTTGTAGACTCTCTATTTCATTTTCATCTTTATACTCTAACTTATGTACTCCATCAGTAATAAATAAAGAATCCAAATTCAAATTATTTGCTCCTTTTATGTCTGTATTAAGATTGTCGCCAATCACAAGGGTTTTCTCATTTTGGTTCAAACATATATCATAAATTTCTTTATGCGGTTTTCCAAAATAAATCACATTTCCACCTAGGGATTCAAATAATTCAGCTATTTTACCCGCACAATATTCTTCTTTATTTCCCCTATGAACTATTAAATCTGGATTAGTACAAATAAATTTTTTTTTAACATGTTTTGAAAGTAGTTTTTTATAGTAATTTAAATCATCTGCAAAATTATCAAATAGTCCAGTACACAAAATAAAATCACTCTTTTCAATTGATGTTTTATTTTTCTCAATCCCCACAAATAAGGATGTGTCTCTCTCAGGACCTAGATGATAAAATTTAATTCCATATTTGTTCTTTTTTAATGATCTGGTAGCTACTTCACCTGAGGTTAAAACCTTTTTAAGGTATTTTTCTTCCATATTTAATTTTTTTAAAAAATTAATAACGTTTTTGTTTGGTCTCGGAGCATTTGATAAAAAAGTAATTTTCTTGTTATTATTATTTAAATTTTCAACTACCTCCATAGCATTAGGGTACAATTTTATACCGTTATGCATCACTCCCCAAAGGTCAATAATATATGCATCATATAAATTATAAATTTCAGATAAATGTTTGAGCTTTTTCAATTTTATAGGTCCTTTTTTAATTATTTATAGAAAAGTTAACAAAATATAGCAATATTGCCATTTTTAAGATGATAAAACCTCTGATATAAGTACTTGAAATTTTTACAAAACTAACCATATCAAGCGTACTAACATTAATTTAAAGGAGTATAATATGAAATTTCGACCACTGCATGACCGAGTTCTAATCAAAGTCCTCGATAGCGATGAAAAAACAGCTGGAGGAATAATAATACCAGATACTGCTAAAGAAAAGCCTCAAGAAGGTGAAGTCGTAGCCGTAGGTCCAGGAGCAAAAACTGAGGATGGAAAAATTATAAAAATGGATGTAAAAATTGGTGATAAAGTTTTATTTGGTAAGTGGTCAGGTACCGAAGTCAAAATTGACGGAAAAGAGTATAGTATTATGAAAGAGTCGGACATCATGGGAGTTTCAAAGAGTAAATAAATTAAAAATTAATAACAAAGGAGATTTTGATGCCAAAAATTATAAAATTTAGTACAGAAGCTAGAACAAAAATGCTCAACGGAGTAAATACTCTTGCTAACGCCGTAAAGGTAACACTAGGACCAAAAGGTAGAAACGTAGTAATGGATAAATCTTATGGAGCACCTCGTACTACAAAGGACGGTGTTTCAGTCGCAAAAGAAATAGAGCTAGAAGATAAATTTGAAAATATGGGAGCTCAAATGGTTAAAGAGGTTGCTAGCAAAACAAATGATAATGCTGGAGACGGAACTACTACTGCAACAATACTTGCTCAATCAATTGTAACTGAAGGATTAAAGTATGTAACAGCTGGTATGAATCCAATGGATATTAAGAGAGGAATAGATAAAGCTGTTGAGTATGTAATAGAAAAACTAAAATCATCATCAAAAAAAGTTAAAGCTAATGAAGAAGTTGCTCAAGTTGGAACAATTTCCGCTAACGGAGAAAAATCTATCGGAGATATGATTTCTAAAGCTATGCAAAAAGTTGGAAACGAAGGAGTAATCACAGTAGAAGAAGCAAAAGGATTGGAGACAGAACTTGATGTTGTTGAAGGTATGCAGTTTGATAGAGGTTATTTATCTCCATACTTCGTAACTAATGCTGAAAAGATGACGGCAGAATTAGAAAATCCTCTTATACTTTTAGTAGAAAAAAAACTCACAAATCTTCAGCCAATGGTTCCACTTTTAGAATCTGTAGTACAAGCTAATAGACCTTTAATGATCATATCTGAGGATGTTGAAGGTGAAGCGCTTGCAACATTAGTTGTTAATAAATTAAGAGGAGGATTAAAAGTTGTTGCTGTAAAAGCTCCAGGTTTTGGAGATAGAAGAAAAGCAATGCTTGAAGATATTGCTATTCTTACTGGAGGTCAGGTAATTTCTGAAGACTTAGGAATAAAGTTAGAAAATGTAAAAATAAATAATTTAGGATCTTGTAAAAAAGTCAAAATCGACAAAGAGAATAGTACAATTGTTTCAGGAAGTGGAAAAAAATCTGACATAGAAGCAAGATGTAATCAGATAAGACAACAAGTAGAAGAGACAACTTCTGATTATGATAAGGAAAAGCTTCAAGAAAGATTAGCAAAACTTGCTGGTGGAGTAGCTGTTATTAAAGTTGGAGGAGCGACAGAGGTTGAAGTTAAGGAGAGAAAAGATAGAGTTGAAGATGCATTAAATGCAACTAGAGCAGCGGTGGAGGAAGGAGTTGTAGCTGGGGGCGGTTGTGCATTGCTTTATGCCTCTCAGGATTTAAACAGTGTTAAAGTTAAAGGGGATGATCAAAAAGCAGGTGTTGATATCGTAAAAAAAGCACTTGAGTCACCTATAAGACAAATTACTGCTAATGCGGGTGTTGATGGATCTGTGATTGTAGGAAAACTTTTGGAGGGAAAAAAACCTTCTCAAGGATATGATGCTCAAAATGAAGAGTACGTAGACATGTTTTCAAAAGGTATAATAGATCCTACTAAAGTAGTGAGATCCGCGCTACAGGATGCAGCATCAATAGCTGGTTTATTAATAACAACCGAGGCGATGATATCTGATAAACCTGAAGAAAAAGATTCTAGTGGACCTGCTATGCCTCCAGGAGGAATGGGTGGTATGGGAGGAATGGGTGGTATGGGTATGTAATCCCCATTAATCTCAAACAAAGATTCAAAAAAGGGCAGTTTTTACTGCCCTTTTTTTTATTATCCTGAAAATGTTTTTTCTGAAATTATGTATTGGTCTTTTATCGTCTTTTTATTCAAAGACGTAACTTTTCTAAAAATAATAATAATAAACTTAATAAAAAGACCTAATAATGTTGATGGTCTTAAAGGAAATGCTGGAAAATTGACTGCCATGTTTGACCATAAAGATAGTAATTTTCTAAAGTTATAATTACTTAGACCATGCGGCCTTTTACTGTGTGGAACAGATACTATAGAAATATTTCTTGTTGTTTTTAGAATTAAGCCATCTAAGTAAACATCTCTCTCTTTATATTTTATTATCTCATCAACAATTTTTTTTTTGAAAGCTCTAAATGAAGAAAGATAAATATAGTAAGGTTTATTTAAAAGATGACTTGAAACTATGTTATTGAGCCAACTAACAAATTTTTTCCATAAAGGATGTCTACGATTAAGGTAATTAGTGTAACAAGCATCAAAATTTTTATTTTTTAATTCTGATAACAGCTCATTAATTGATCCAGGAGGATGTTGTAAATCGTCGTCCATAGTAATTACATAATCTCCATTACATAAATTCAAGCCACACATAATAGCATTGTGCTGACCAAAATTTTTACTAAGATTGATTCCTTTGATAAAATTATAATTTTTTGAAAGTAATTTAATTTTTTCCCAGCTTCTATCAGAACTAAAATCGTTAATTAATAATATTTCAAAAGATTCAACATAGTTAATCTTTTTTATTGCTATTTCAATTTTTTCAATTAAGTTTACAATTATCGATTCACTATTATACACGGGTATGACTATTGATAGATTCATAAACTATTAGATAGTAATCAAATAATAAACATTTGCAACTACAAGAAAAATACTCAAATATAAAAATAAAATAATAGAATTATTATAATTGAATTTTAATTTTGAATTAAAAAAAGTAAAAATCATCAAAATAATCAAAGGATCAAAATATTCTTGCTGAATTGGCCACATAATTAAAGATAAAAATAAAAAATAAACAAAGAAAATTAACTCTATATAATTTCTGGTTATAAAAAATAAAACTATAATAAATGAAATTAAGAAGCAAAAATAAGTAAATATTCTCGCAATAAAATCGTTCTCGAAAGATAAAGCAGAAATTTTCTGCACAAGTCCTTTGCCTAATGTAGATGTATTTTGAAAATCTGTAAAAATTAAAAGTAAAATTATATAAATAAAAAAAAGAAAAATTAGATAATAATTTATTTTATTAGAAAAAAAAGTCCTTAAAAAAAATTTAAATTCATTTATTTTAAACAATAAAATCGGAACCAAATAAAATGCCATAATTGTAAGGGCGTAACCTATGTGGTCCAAAAAAATTGCATCACCTAATTGTCTGCTCTCTGCAGCAGTGGTAGGAATTAAATTACCCCAAAGAAAAATTAGATAAATATATGGTATAGAAAAAATTGAATATAATAAAATAGATAAGATTTTAAACTTAAATTCTTTATGAAATTGTAGAATTTTTAACAAACATATGATTGGAATAATCAATAATTTTTGATCAAAATAAAAACAAAGAGAGCTTGAAAAAGTGAGTAGAAATAATTCAATATAAATTTTTTGTCCTTTATAATTTTTGTTTTCTAAAAATATTTGCAGAAACAAGAAAGAAGCTAATAAAAATATAATTCCATAATTTTCTTCTAAACCCCAATAGGCGGATGTCCTAAAATATGGGCTCAAAAAAATAGTTGATGTTATTAGAATTAACAGAATATTTTCTTTATTGAAAAATTTTATTTTAAGGCAATAATAAAATAAAATTGGAGCTATAAGAGATATTATAAATACTGAGCGTCTATAACCTATTTCCGAGTCTAAAAAAGGATTAAATAATTTATGAAGTATATAAGCAATAGGGGATCTGCTATCAAAATAATCTTCGTGGGTAATAGAATTCAAGATGTCATTATTTGCAAATATTTGAAGATTTTTCCAAATATGGAGGAAGTCTCCCTCGTAAGATCCTGCTCCGGCTGAATTTTCATCTAAATAGAATCCGAGAAAAAAAGATAATATAGAAATTAAAATTAAAACTATCGAAACATTTTTATAATTTTTTTTTAATTCATTCATTTTAAACTTTAAAAATTTTGGTTGAGGATTCAAATTGTTTCATAATTTTTAATGATTTTTTTGAAAATAAAACACATGCGGACGACTCTAAAATGTATCCATCTTTTAATACTCTCAAATTATTAGCCTTTAAGGTTGCTCCAGTTGAGGTTATATCAGTTATAATTTCTGACGATCCGATAAATGGATAAGTTTCAGTAGCACCTAGACTAGGAACAAGCTTATATTGTGTGATGCCTTTTGAAACTAGAAAATGATTTGTTAAATTTGGATATTTGGTTGCAACACGTAATCTGGCACTTTTTTTATCTCTAAAATCAAAGGACACCTCTTCCAAATCAGCAACTGTTTGGACGTCTATCCAATCGTTAGGAATTGCGATTACAAGATTTGCAATACCAAAATTTAATTTTTTCATTACTTCAATTTTTTTTTGTAAATTGATTGGAGACTCGTTAAGTAAATCTAGTCCTGATATTCCAGCATCGAGTGTACCATCTCCGAGTCTTTGTATAATCTCCTTAGCATGTAAATAAATAATTTTAATATTAGGAAAGTTTTCTACTTGGGCAAAATAATTTCTTTCGCTTCCGATAGAATTAAGTTTTAAGTTATTTTTTTCAAGAAAATTTATTGAGCCTTCTTTTAATCTGCCTTTGCTTGGTAAACCTATTGTTATTAAATTTTTCATATACTTAAATTATTTAAATTAATTGCGGCTCCAACTGCTGAAATATTTTTCTTAGATCCAAGACTTTTTAATAAACTGTCGTACCTTCCGCCTCTCGCTATCTCTTTTTTTGAGGAATTATATATTTCAAAAACTATTCCTGTGTAGTATTCGATATCCCTGCCAAAATTTGTTGAAAAAACCATTTTGGAATTTATTTTTGATAAGTTTTTTATATTTGATAAATCTTTAAAAACACTATTGTTTAAATTATTCTTTTTAATAAAATTTTTTAAATTTTTTTCTAATTTATCAATTGAACAATTAATTCTTAAAAAATCTCTAATAATTTTTACAATTCTTTTATTTTCTCTAAATGATCTTGGGTCTTTGATTTTTTTATCAAATCTAGATAAAATCTCAGAAACTTTGCGGTTTGCAATTTCTTTACTTTGATCAAGATTTTTCATTTCAGAAAATTTTTTTTTATCTAAATCAACCGCAGTAGAATCCACGTCGGAGTTAGTTTCGAGTCTGTTAAGAAGATCCTCAAAGTACTGGGGTCTCCAAAAGTGTCTCTTTAATCTCATCTTCCATCTTTCTGGAATTTTCAAAGACTCGATTAATTTTTGAAATAAACTGACATCACCTACTTTGATAGAGGTGTTTTTTATTTTTATTTTTTTAATTGAATTGGTAATTGTTTTTAAAACTTTTAAATCATCAGCAGATCTGTTTTTAGAACCTAAGATCTCTATTCCCAACTGATCATTAATAACTTTATCTTTTGGGCTGTTTGACCTTCTGTAGGCTTGCCCATAATAGTAGATTTTTGAATTTGCTTCAGAATTATCTTTTAAATATTTTATGCAGGAAGCTACTGTCAAATCTGGTCTTAGACACATATTCTTTCCTGTATCATCCTCAAAAGTAAGCATTAATTTTCTAAAATTTTCACCTGATCTTTGAATAATATAATCTGAGTCTAAGAGAACATCTGGCTCTGAAAAGACAAAGCCATCTTTCTTAAATACTTTTATTATATTTTCAAAGTATTTTTTTGATTTCATTGCTTAGACTTTCTATTTCAACGGTTTCTTCTTTCCCTGATTTAAGGTTCTTTAAAATTACTTTTCCTAACTCTTTTTCATTATCGCCATAAAGTATTACTGCAGGCGAGTCGATTTTATTAGCATACTCCATTTGTTTTTTTAACTTGCCTACACCAGGATAAATCTCGGAGCTAATTTTTGAGTCTCTAAGTTTATTTAATATATTTATGTATTCTTCTATTTTTATTGACTCAAAAACACATATCATTACTGGTCGTTTGGCTATTATATTAAAATCTTTCTTTTGCATTATAGCAAATACAAGTCTGTCAAGACCGATTGATATTCCGGTAGCTGGGCAGTTAATGTTTCCAAAATTGCTAACTAGGTTATCATATCTCCCTCCTCCTCCAATTGATCCAAATTTGACGGTTTGACCCTTAGAATTTTTAACTCCAAATTTAAGTTCAATTTCAAAAATAGGACCTGTGTAATATTCTAAACCTCTGACCACTGAAGGAGTAATCTTGTAGTTATTAAATTTGTAAGCAGAAAAAATTTTTTCAATTCTTTTTAATTCGTCCCACCCTTCTACATTTTCCATTGGTTGTTGGCCTTCAATTAAATATTTCTTAATAATTGTTATCTGTGATTGTGATAAATTAGCTCCTTTGGTAAAATCACCTGACTTGTCTTTTCTTCCTTTGCCTAACAATTGAACAACGCCCTCTAAGCCAATTCTATCAATCTTATCTATGGCTCTATAAATAGAAATTGCTTTTGACAAACCAGTTGCACTTTTAAAATCTAAATTTAATTTATCAATCCACTTGTCTGTGATTTTTCTGTTATTTATATTAATTATATAGTCTTTTTTTTCTAAGCCACACTTCGTTAAAATTTCTGATGCCAAAACGCATAATTCTGCATCGGCTTGTAAGTTGTCTGTGCCAACATAATCTGCGTCGAATTGTAAAAATTCTCTAAATCTTCCGGGTCCTGGCTTCTCATTTCTCCATACAGTGCCCAACTGATATCTTTTAAAAGGTTTTGGAATTTCAAGATAATTTTTAGCGACATATCTTGCCAGTGGTGCAGTAAGGTCATACCTAAGTGATAACCACTTGTTTTCATCTTTAAATGAAAAAACTCCAGCGTCGGGCCTTTCTTTGTCAGGCAAAAATTTTCCAATACTATCCGTGTACTCGAAGCTTGGAGTTTCGAGATATTGAAAACCGTACTTAATCATAACTTCCTTGATATTAGAAATTACAAAGTCACGGATTAATAATTCTTTTTCCTGTCTATCTACAAAACCCAAAGGTAATTCCTTTGAAGGTTTTATTTTTTTATCTTTTACCATTTTTTGGTACAGCAGGGTGGATTCGAACCACCGACCCCTAGTTCCACAAACTAGTGCTCTAACCAACTGAGCTACTGCTGCATAACTCCTTTTTATCTTAATTGTTTATAAATTTATATTTTAAAATATGTAATGATTTAGCTAAGCAATAGCCTAGCATGCACTCTGTGAGAGTGTGTTTTAAGGATAGAGATTTTATATTTTTTAATCATTATTCATTTTTTAACAAATGATCTGAATTTTGCAAGGGTAGAATTATCGGGGCAAAAAACATTTTAAGTCTAATGCCCCGAAAATTTGAATTTAGGAAATAAGATTTAGGATGTTTTCTGCAATTTTACTGCGGAAGGACCTTTTTCCGTGCTTTCCACTTCAAACGTTAGTTCATCGCCTTCATTTAAATACTTTAAACCAGCTTCTCTAACAGCTGAGCTGTGAACGAACACGTCTTTTTCTTTATCTTCTCTTTCAATGAAACCATAACCTTTAGTACCATTGAACCACTTTACTTTACCTTTTAGTGTACTCATTATTTACTTTTCCTTATTTGTTATTAACTTAAATCAGTAACAAAATTACTGACTTTGCCCCCTATAATAGAATTGCGAAGGAAATGTCAAGGAGTGTTTTATAAAAAAAGGGAAAAATTTAACAAATAGTCTCTTTTACAACACGATTAATTAAATATAGCAATAATTCCAGCAAGAATAGCTAAAGAGATTCCCAAATAAACATATTTATTTTCGGATAAATGCCTCTTGATTTTGAGAGTAAATGGCATTTTATAGCTTAAGCCTTTGTGGTCTAGATTAGAACTTTTGATAAACCCTTTATCTCTTCCTATCTTAAGAAATTTCGTTTTCCTGTGTTCGTAAACCTCTTCTTTCGAAAAATTTTCAAAATAATTTAAATTTCTGATAATAGAATTTTTTACTTCATTTACTGTAGTTTCAGTATCTCTATGTGCACCGCCTAATGGTTCCTCTATTATTTCATCTATAATTCCCAATGCTAATAAATCTTTGGCTGTTAATTTCATTGCCTCGGCTGCTTGTAACGATTTACTTGGATCTCTCCAAAGAATTGATGCACATCCCTCTGGAGAAATTACAGAATAAATTGAATTTTCTAACATAATTACCTTATTAGAAGATGCTAGGGCTATTGCACCTCCAGAGCCTCCTTCGCCAATTATAATTGAAATATTAGGCACCCGAAGTGACATACAACATTCTATTGAATTTGCTATAGATGAAGCTTGTCCTCTTTGTTCTGCGCCAACTCCAGGATAAGCTCCTGGAGTGTCAATAAAAGTAATAACAGGAATTTGAAATTTATCTGCCAAATTCATTAATCTTATACATTTTCTATAACCTTCAGGTTTCATCATTCCAAAATTTCTTTCAATCCTGCTATTTAAATCTTCTCCTTTTTCTTGACCAATAACTAGAACGGACTTGTTGTTAATCAGAGCGAAACCAGCAATAACAGATTTGTCGTCTCCAAAAAATCTATCGCCTGATAGAATGGTAAAATTCGAAAAAATTTTCTTTATATAATGAATTGCTTTAGGGCGGTCTTCATGTCTTGCTACTAAAGTTTTCTGCCAACTATTTAAGTTTGAATAGGTTTCTTTTAATTTTTTTTCAATCTCATTTTGTGTTTTTTTTATTTCGTTAGTGTCGACTTCAGATATGCCGTCAGAACCGTAGGGGCTCTTAAGATTTTCTACTTTCTCCTCTAAGTTTTTTATTTCTTTCTCAAATTCTAAATAATTTCTCATATAAGTGCGACATTCTAATCATAGTTCTATTTAAAATAGAATTCAATAATGTCAATAAAATGTTGTTCAGTAACGAAATCTTTGATTTATTAGGACATATATGAAAAAAATTGATGTAGGCAATCTTAAAATAAGTTCCGATCTATACGAATTTATAAACAAAGAAGTCATGCCTGGAACAGATATTGAGCCAAATATTTTTTGGCCGAAATTTGAGAAGGCAGTTGAGACTTTAACGCCAATAAATAGATCTTTATTAAATGTTAGAGAGGATATTCAAAAAAAAATTGATAATTGGCATTTGTCTAAAAAAGATAAGCCTTTTGATAAAGTTGAGTATTCAAATTTTTTAAAATCAATCAATTACATAGTTGATGAAAAAGAAGATTTCGGTATAGCAACTTCTAATGTGGATGATGAAATCGCTAAAATAGCTGGCCCTCAATTAGTTGTGCCCGTGGATAACGCGAGATATGCGTTGAATGCCGCAAATGCACGATGGGGAAGTTTATATGACGCTTTATACGGAACAGATGTTATACCTGGAAAAAAAGCTAATGGTTATGATCCCGAAAGAGGAAAAGAAGTTATCAATTATGTAAGAAATTTTTTAGATAAAATAATTCCTATAGAAAATGCAAGTTGGAAAGATGTAAATAGTTTTGCTATCGATAAGAAAGATTTAGTATTAAATGTAAATAAAGTTGATAAACATTTAAAAAATAAAAAACAATTTGTAGGTTACGCGGGTGATAAAAACAAACCATCTTCTATTTTACTCAAAAATAATAATTTACACATTGATGTAATAGTAGATCCAAATAGCAAGATAGGAAAGATAGATCTTGCCAAAATTAGCGATGTAGTAATTGAGTCCGCTATTTCAACCATAATAGATAATGAAGACTCAGTTGCGGCTGTTGATGCTGAAGACAAAATAAGATGTTATAGAAATTGGCTTGGAATCATGAAAGGTGATCTAAAAGTCGAGATGGAAAAAAATGGAAAAAAATTTATAAGAAAATTAAATGAAGATAGAAATTATATTAGTCCAGATGGCTCTAAAATTAAATTGCATGGAAGAGCTTTGTTATTAAATAGAAATGTAGGTCATCTTATGACTAATCCATCAATTTTACTTAAAGATGGATCGGAAATTCCAGAAGGAATTATGGATGCTTTTTTTTCAACTATGTGTGCTTTACATGACCTTAAAAACAAAAAAAATTCCAGAACAGGTTCTGTTTACATAGTGAAACCTAAGATGCATGGGCCAGAAGAAGTAGGATTTACTGATAAATTATTTGGCGAAGTAGAGAGTATATTAGGAATAAAACTAAACACTTTAAAGGTTGGAATAATGGACGAGGAAAGAAGAACAACTGTAAATTTAAAGGAGTGTATAAGAAAAGTTAAAGATAGAGTAGTTTTTATAAATACAGGTTTTTTAGATAGAACTGGAGATGAGATGCACACTTCTTTTGAAATTGGTCCCATGATTTTTAAAGGAGAAATGAAAAAATCTTTGTGGTTAAATACTTACGAGAATTGGAACGTTGATATAGGTCTAAAGTGTGGTTTCTCAGGTAAAGCTCAGATAGGTAAAGGAATGTGGGCTATGCCAGATAAAATGTCTGACATGATGGAACAAAAAGTAAATCATCCTAAGTCAGGAGCCAACTGTGCTTGGGTTCCATCGCCTACAGCTGCCACTCTTCATGCAACCCATTATCATGAAATTGATGTATTTAAAAAACAAACAGAAATAAAAAAAAGAGATAAAGCTATATTAGAGAATATATTGGAAATTCCACGAGCAGACAGACCAAACTGGTCTAAGGAAGATATAGATAAAGAGTTAGAAAATAATGCCCAGAGTATCCTTGGCTACGTTGTTAGATGGATAAATCAGGGTGTAGGATGTTCAAAAGTTCCAGACATAAACAATGTAGGATTAATGGAGGACAGAGCTACGCTTAGAATTTCTTCCCAGCATATAGCAAATTGGCTTCATCATGGAATTAGTAGTAAAGAACAAGTCATGAATGTGATGAAAAAAATGGCTAAGATTGTGGATGAGCAAAACAAGGGTGATCCTGCATATAAAAAAATGTCTACAGGTTTTGATAACTCAATAGCTTTTCAAGCGGCTTGTGATTTAGTCTTTAAAGGAAGAGAGCAACCATCCGGATATACAGAACCTTTACTACATAAAAAGAGATTAGAAAAAAAATCTACTCATTAGTTACTGGAACTCTATTTTTAAAAGCTGAAAATAATGTTCCATCATCTAACTGTTCTATTTCGCCCCCTACTGGCAATCCTTGAGCTAGTTTAGTAACTTTTATGCTATCATTCTTAATGGAGTCCTCTATATAGTGAGCGGTTGTTTGACCTTCAATAGTAGCACTGGTTGCAATAATTACCTCTTTAAGACTGTTTTTTTTAATTCTCTTTACTAAAGAATCTATAAGAAGATTTTTTTGTTCGTAATTCTGATCTGAATTCAAGGTTCCTCCTAGAATATGATAATAGCCCTTAAAAATATTAGCAGAGTCTATCACCCACATATCTGCAAGGTTTTCGACAACACAAATTTTGTCAAACTGATTTTTTCCTTCACAGATACATTTTTTATCAATAATTTTTAAATTTCCACAATTCACACACCTCACTACACTTTTATAAACTTTTGCAAGAGATTGGGCTAAGGGCTTAACCATATTCTCTTTATTGTTAATCAATTTAAGAATTATTCTTTTAGCTGATTTAGGGCCTAGACCAGGTAATCTAGAAAATTGTTTAATTAATTCCTCTATTTCAGGTATGTCGTTATTGCTCATTTAAAAAGGAAGTTTAAAATCAGGAGGAAGATTAAGTCCTCCAGTTATTTTGGAAAGCTCATCAGCAGATTTTTTTTTTAATTTTTCTTTAGCGTTGTTAAATGCGGCTATTATTAAATCATTAATTATTTCTATTTTTTCTTTTTTTGCCTCTTCACTAATTATAATTGATTTTAGTTCATAATCTCCTTTAAGAATTACTTTAACCAAGTTTCCTCCAGATTCCCCCTCTACTTCAATGTTTTTAATTAAATCCTGAGCCTCTCTCATTTTTTCTTGCATCTCTTTGGCTTTTGAAAGCATGTCATTAAAATTTGGCATTTTATTTATCTTTCACATCAATCAACTTTGCATCAGAAAAAGCACTTAACATTTTTTTTGCCACTTCACTTTTTTTTTCTTTTAAAAGATCTTGTGACTTTTGTTCAACTTCTTTCTCATGAACAGTTTTAGATCCATTTTCCTTGCTCAATGATATTATCCACCTTTCTCCAGTCCAGGACAAAAGTTTTTCAGTTAATACTTTTATGAATTTTTTATTAAGCTTTTCATTA
>CABXUA010000013.1 GCA_902515355.1 uncultured Pelagibacteraceae bacterium
GAATAGACAAACCCTCCTCATATAATTTTTTAAACCCATAACTTTCTTTGATAGTCCTTCTTACTTCTTCAGAATATGAATTAGCTTCGTTAATTATTTTAATTTTTCTTTTTTTTAAATTAATTGGACTTTTCTTTAAATTCTTTAGCTCGTCTTTTGTAATAAAGTTATTTTCGTTTAAATTATTTAGAACTAAATTTCTCCTAATCTTTGCAATTTTGGGATATTTGAAAGGATTGTACCTACTTGGTGCTTTCGGTAAAGCTGCAAGTAGTGCAGATTCGGAATAACTTAATTCCTTAACGGATTTATCGAAATATTCTAAGCTTGCAGCCGCTACTCCATAAGTTCCTTCACCTAAATAAATTTGATTAAGATAAAGTTCTAAAATCCTTTCTTTTGAATAAGCTTTTTCAATCCTAAAAGCTAAAATAGCTTCTTTAATTTTTCTTTTTAGAGAAACTTCATTAGTCAAAAGAAAATTCTTTGCTACTTGTTGTGTGATGGTAGAAGCCCCTTCCAATCTTTTGTCATTAATTATATTAGTAAGATTATTGATCATAGCTCTTACTATCCCTTTTGCATCTACCCCGGGATGTTTAAAAAAATTCTTATCTTCAGCGGATAAAAAGGAATTGATAACTTTTTTTGGAATAGAGTTGTAAGGAATAAACAATCTTTTTTCTATAGCGTATTCAGCAATTAATGCTCCATTGTCTGCGTACACTCTGCTCGAAACAGGAGGTTGATATTTTGAAAGTTTTTTATAATCTGGAAGCCCCGAAGAAAAATACCAAAAAGCTGAAAAGATAAGAAAAGCTAAACAAACTGAAAAAATTATAACTAGTTTAATAGAGTAATTAAAAAATTTTGTCATACATAACTAAGGTATAGCTCAAATTTAGGCTATCTTAAGGCATATTTGATAGTTTATAAGAGGTGCTATTTCTTTAAAAATTTTGTATAATTGCATTATGAAAAATTTCAAATTATTTAAATCAAAAATTATCACTGAAGGAATTCACTTAAAATGGAAAAGAATTTATATATTGATGCATCGCATCCTGATGAAACACGAGTCGTTCTTAAATCAAACTCATCTATTGAAGAGTATGAGTATGAAAATAAAAACAAGCTAAATTTTAAAAACAATATTTATTTAGGTGTTGTAAGTAGAGTTGAGCCCTCTCTTCAAGCTGCTTTTGTAAATTTTGGAAGAATAAGACATGGGTTTTTGGCTTTCAATGATATCCAATCTGATTACTATCAAATACCAACGGAAGATAAAGAAAAGTTAAAAGAAGCTGAAGAAAAAATTAGGGAAGAGCTAAAAAATACTAATTCAGAAGACTCAAATAATTCTGAAAATATAAAAGAGCAAGAAACTAACAATAGTGAAACAATTAATTCAACTAACGATAAAAACAACGAAAATTTTCATAGTCACAAAAGAGAGAAACTTAAAAATACCTATGGAGTAAAAAAATATCGAATACAAGAAGTAATAAAACCAGGTCAGGTTATTTTAATTCAAGTAATTAAGGAAGAGCGTGGACAAAAAGGAGCTGCCTTAACTACTTTTATATCTCTAGCAGGAAAATATATTGTATTAATGCCGAATACAGCAAAAGGAGGCGGAATATCTAGAAAAATAATGAGTTCTGCTGATAGAAAAAAAATAAGAAATATACTTAATGAAATCGAAATACCAAGAAGCATGGGAATAATTGTAAGAACAGCTGGAGCGAATAAAACTAAAAATGAAATTGAGAAAGATTTTAATAATACAATTAGCACTTGGGATTTAATTAAAAATAAAGCTGTAGAGTCTAATGCCCCTTCACTGATTTATGAAGAGGGAGATATAGTTAAAAGAGCTTTAAGAGATATTTATGATAACGATACCAAAAATATTTATGTAGAAGGCAATGAAGGTTACCAAAAAGCTAAATTGTTTATGAAAGAACTAGTTCCAAAAAATGTAAAGTTTGTTAAAAAATATAGAGGTAAAATTCCTTTATTTCATGACTCAGGTATAGAAAAAGAACTCAACAATATATTTGAGCCAGTAGTAAAACTAAAATCTGGTGGTTATCTAGTTATTAACCCCACAGAAGCACTAATTTCGATAGATATTAACTCTGGACAATCTATCAAAGGTATAAACATCGAGAAAACCGCACTCAATACCAATTTAGAGGCTGCAGAGGAAATAGGTAGACAAATAAAGATTAGAGATTTGTCAGGTTTAATTGTTATTGATTTCATTGATATGATGAATTTTTATAACAGAAGAATGGTAGAAAAAAAAATGCGCGAAAGTGTAAAAAAAGATAGAGCAAGAATACAAATTGGTAGAATTAGTAATTTTGGATTATTAGAAATGACTAGGCAAAGGTTAAGAGAGGCTTCGATAAAGTGGGAAACTAGTTTATCGATGGAATCTTTTTCGCTTAAAATTATAAAAAAAATTGAAATGTTGGCGTTTACTAATAAAATAAAATCGATTAACGCCTATATACCTGAAAAAATAAAAGCTTATATAGAATCTTTTCTTAAAAAAGAAATTGAATATTTCCAAAAAAAATATGGTTACAAAATTGAACTTATTGGAGAGGCAGAAATGCTTATTCCAGAGTATAGCATTGAGTTATTAAATAAGAATAAAAAAATTGTAAGCAAAATTGAAAATCTTAATACAATCGATAAAACAAAAATTAAAACTAAGGAAGTTAAAAAAAAGCCATTTAAGGAAAAAAAGAACTTAAAATCAAAAAAAAATATTAAAAAAAATTTTAAATCTTCGCCTCGTACGCTTTGGGTTAGAAAAAAATAATTTAGATTAATCCTTTAAACGGAGAACTTGGTGAGCCAAAAAATTCTTTTTTCATTCTTCCAGCCATAAAAGATTGTCTTCCAGATATAACCGCATTTTTAAATGAGTTTGCCATCAAAATTGGATTTTTAGCTTTCGCTATGGCACTATTTATCAAAACTCCATCACATCCTAACTCCATAGCAATAGTTGCGTCTGAAGCTGTGCCAATACCTGCATCTACAATAACTGGAACTTTTGATTGTTTTATAATCAAAGACAAATTAACTTTGTTTTGAATTCCAAGTCCTGATCCAATAGGTGAAGCTAGTGGCATAATCGCTGAAGCTCCTATATCCTCTAATTTTTTTGCAAGCAGAGGGTCATCACTACAGTATACTAAAACTTTAAATCCCTCTTTAACTAAAATTTTTGTTGATTTAATAGTTTCTATCATATTTGGAAACAAAGTTTTTTTATCTCCTAAAACTTCTAACTTTACCATTTTCCAACCGCCCATCTCACGAGCTAGTCGCAATGTTCTTAAGGCGTCCTCTGAATTGAAACATCCGGCAGTATTAGGCAGGTAAGTTATTTTTTTTGGATTTATGTAGTCCATTAAAATTGGTTTTTTTTTATCTAAAATATTTACCCTTCTTACTGCCACAGTAACGATTTCGGCTCCTGAATTTTTTACTGCCGCAGCAGTTTCTTTAAAATCTTTATATTTACCAGTTCCAACAATTAATCTTGATTTAAAAATTTTGTTAGCTATTTTAAAAACATCCTTTTTCAAATTTTTTATCCTCCCCCTATAAAATGCACTATTTCAATTTTATCATTATTTTTTAATATTCTTTTTTTATATTTTGTCTTATTAAGTATAATTCCATTGATCTCTACCGCTATTTTACTTGTATCTAATTTATATTTCTTTAATAGATCAGATATTGAAAGTTTTTGCTTAATTGAAACTTTTTTACCATTTAATTGTATTTTTGCCATATTTCAGATAATTATTTATCTTATATCGAAACAATGAAATATAAAATTATTGTTATTAATGGTCCTAATCTTAACCTTTTGGGTGAAAGAGAAAAAGAGAAATATGGCAATGTTTTACTAAAAGAAATAGAGGCTGATTGCATAAAATACGCAAAAAAAAATGATATTAATTTAGCTTTTAAGCAATCTAATGTGGAAGGTGAGCTAGTTGATCTAATTCAGGATAGTAGAGATAAATATTCTGGATTGATAATTAATGCTGCAGGATACACACATACTTCGGTTTCAATAAGAGATGCTCTAATGATATTAAAAATTCCAATCGTAGAATTGCACATAACTAATATTTACAACAGAGAGGAATTCAGGCATAAATCACTTATCAGTAAAACCGCAACTGGTATTATTTGTGGTTTTGGAGTAGGTGGATATATTATGGCTCTAGAAGCAATGAGAAAAATTTTAATAAAATGAAAATAGATAAAAAATTAATTAAAGAACTTGTAGATAACTTAGATGAATTTAAGTTAACAGAACTTGAATATCAAGAAGGAGACAAAAAAATTAAAGTTTCAAAAGGTTTAAAATCTCAAGAGACCTCAAGGGGTAGCACAGTAATTCCAAGTAATAAAGCGGTGTTAAGTGGAAGTGATGAAACTGGAATAAGAATTAAATCGCCTATAATAGGCACAGCATATCTAGCTCCTGAACCAGGTGGAAAAAAATTTGTTAAAGTTGGCGATAAAATCAAAAAGGGTCAAACCGTAATGATAGTAGAGGCTATGAAAACAATGAATCATGTGGCCTCAACAAATGATGGAGTTGTAGAAAAAGTTTTAGTTAACGATGGTCAGCCAGTGGAATTTGGTCAGGCTTTAGTTCTTCTTAAGTAAAAAAATGTTCAAAAAAGTTTTGATTGCTAACAGAGGTGAAATTGCTGTTAGAGTTATAAGAGCTTGTAAAGAATGGGGGATATCAACAGTTGCTGTTCATTCAGATGTCGACACTGACTCTATGCATGTGAGACTTGCAGATGAAAGTGTTTGTATAGGATCACATCAACCTCAAAATAGTTACTTGAATATTTCAGCCTTGATGTCTGCAGTTGATTTGACTGGTGCAGAAGCAATACATCCTGGATATGGATTTTTATCTGAAAATGCAAAATTTGCTGACGTTGTTACCAAACATGGTATTAAATTTATAGGTCCTAGCTCTGATCTAATAAGTAAGATGGGGGACAAAATAGAAGCAAAAAGAATTGCAAAAAAAAATGGTTTACCGATTATCGAAGGTTCAGAGGGTGCTGTAAAATCTTATCAAGATGCAAAAAAAATATGTTTTGATATAGGTTATCCCGTTTTAATTAAAGCTGCAGGTGGTGGTGGCGGAAAAGGAATGAAAATTGTTGAGAAAGAAAACCAATTAGAGGAATTATTTTCCACTGCTAAATCAGAAGCCCAAAAATATTTTGGAAATGATGAACTTTATATTGAAAAATATTTCAAAAACCCGAGACACATAGAAGTTCAAATAATGTCGGGAAAAAATAGAACTGTACACTTAGGTGAAAGAGACTGTTCGGTACAAAGAAGACATCAAAAATTAATAGAGGAAACTCCAAGCCCTATTTTGACTGATGTTGAAAGAAAAGATTTGCTTTCGAAAACGGTAAAAATGGTAGAAAAAATTGGTTACGAAGGAGCTGGAACTGTAGAATTTATTTACGAGAAGGGAAAATTTTATTTTTTAGAAATGAACACTAGGGTTCAAGTAGAACATCCAGTAACTGAAGTTCAAACTGGAATTGATATTGTAAAGGAACAAATGTGGATTGCTTTTTCTGGGGATACAGCTTTAAAACAAAGTGACATAGATCCTAGAGGTCATTCAATTGAATGCCGAATAAATGCAGAGGACCCCGCTAAAAATTTTCAACCAAGTCCAGGCATTATAAAAATTTGTCATCAACCATCTGGGTTTAGAACAAGAGTTGATGGTTCAATTTTTCAAGGTTGCAAAATAACGCCGTATTATGACAGTTTAATAGCTAAAGTTATTTGTAAAGGAAGAAATAGAACAGAAGCCATTCAAAGGACATTAAGATCTTTAGATGAGTTTGTAGTAGAAGGAATTACTACAACTGTAGATTTACATAAAAAAATACTTAATCATAAAAAATTTATAGACTCAGACTTTGACACTAACTGGATGAGTAGAGAAAAATTTTATTAAACATTTTCACAACTTACTAACCATATATCGTAAACAGGATGGTCAATAGGTCTTAAAGACGGGCTAGAAGAAAAAGTCCATCCGTTGAAGACAAATACTTTTTCGTCTTGGTTATCTGACAAATCTTTAATTTGAATGTAAGCTGCTTCTCCTTTTTCTTCAACAGCATCTATTTTTCCACACTTAATAGCTTTAATTTCCAACAAACCAAATTTTTTTGTTTCTCCTAATTTTATATTTATTTTTGTAGTCTTAGCAGTAATTTTATCTAGGCCTAAAATATTTATAATGGTATTTTTTTCTGATGAAGTTTTTTTTCTTTTTTCTTTAATCTTGATATTTTGATAATTTGAATTTTCGGCGCTTTCAGTTTCAACTTCCTCATAGCTTGGTTCTAGTTCCTCTAGATTAACTAACGGTACAGTTGTAATTTTATCATCTGCGAAAAGATTATAATTTAATAAGGTTATTAAAATCAATAGTAAATTAATTTTTCCAAGTTTCATATTTTTTCTTTTGATCATTTTTTGAAATTGTATTTGGTTTATAAGATTTACTTGTTCCGGTCATGTTTTCAGAATGCGCTTTTTGCCAAGTATATTTTTTTTCATCATTATCTGGTGTTTTATCTACAGTATGATGCATCCATAAAAACCAATCATTTGTAATTTTTGAGGCGTCTACGTTACCTGAATAAACAACCCATCTTTCGTCTTTTTTGTTCCTATAATATTTATTACCAAATTTATCCTGACCAACAAACTTCCCAAAAAATAAAGTTTTTAAAAAAGTTCCGAATGTTTGTCTGTGCCACCAAACAAAAATTTGTTTTAAGTTAATCATTTTTTTTTAATTTAAAATCCACACACTTAATAAGTGTATCATTATATTATAGACACTTACTATAATTAATATATATCTACAATAAGGCAGATCCCTGAAATTATATGAACAAATTTATTGTTGAAACTTATTATACTTGTACCTTTAAAACTACTCATAAATTAAATGATTTAAATGACCAAGAACTCTCAAAAATTGATACTAGAACTGACGGTAATGTTGAGGTTATCGATGTTAAATTAAATAATAGAAAAACACGAAAAATTGAAGGAGGGGTTGCAAGTAAAGAGTCTTTAAATGAAAAAATAAGTGAGTCAAATAAGGATATTGTGGAAAAAAATATCAGCCTAAAAAACAAAACAATAAATGAGCCTAAATTAACCAATACAATTAAAGGAAAAATTAGCAACAGATTTAAAATGCCTGACAGAAGGAAAGGATATATTCAAAAAGCATCTATAGGAGATCATAAAATTTATCTTCACACCGGTGAGTATAACGATGGAAAGATTGGAGAAATTTTTATAGACACGAATAAAGAAGGAGAATTAGTGAAAGCCCTTATGAATAACTTTGCTATAGCTATTTCCTTAGGATTGCAATATGGCGTTCCTTTAGATGAATTCGTCGATGCATTTATTGATACAAAATTTGAACCTTCAGGAAAAATTGAAGGTAATGATAGAATTTTAAGTGCGACATCTATTTTGGATTATGTCTTTAGAGAATTAGCAATATCTTATTTGGGTAAAGAAGAATTAGCTCATACTCCATCTATTGCTAGCACTACGAGTGTTGATAATGACTCAACGGATGATAAATTCTTGAAGATAGTAAAAAATATTACTTCAAAAGGTTTTGTTAGAAGCAACTATGAAGAAAAACTTGTTGATTTAAGTGATATTCGTATTAATCTTAAACCTAAGAATTAGGTTTCTTGCTTCCAAGTTTTATATTTAACTCTTTTAATTGATTGCTACTTACCTCTGAAGGAGCTCCCATTAATAAATCCTGTGCGTTTTGATTTAAAGGAAACAACGTAACTTCTCTAATGTTTTTTTCATCTGCTAAAAGCATAACAATTCTATCAATACCTGGGGCCATTCCTCCATGAGGAGGAGCACCATAAGAAAGAGCTTTGATCATGCCTTTAAAATTTTTCTTAACCATCTCTTTAGAATATCCAACTTTCTCAAAAACTTTATATAGGTATTCTGGAATATGATTTCTAATCGCTCCCGATGATAATTCGTATCCATTACAAACTAAATCATACTGGTGAGCTAAAATATCTAGGGGCTCCTTTTTATCAAATTCACTCATTTTTTCTTTAGGCATAGAAAATGGATTATGACTAAAATCCAATTTTTTTTCTTTTTCATCGTAACTGTACATGGGATAATCTACTATCCAGCAAAAAATAAATTTATTTTCATCAATTAATTTAAGTTCATTTCCAATTTTTTGTCTCGCAATACCCGAAAATTTTATTGCTTCTAAAGGTTTGTTGCATATAAAAAAAACAGAGTCTTTTTCCGTTAATTTGCATTGTTTCATTAATTCAGATATAGCGTTTTTTGAAAAAAATTTTGCTATAGGTCCTTTTCCAACTATTTCATTTTCATTTTTTTCAAATGTAATATAAGCCATACCGCTTGCTCCTTCAGAAATTGCCCAATTGTTTAAATTATCAAAAAAACTTCTAGGTTTTGTATTAGTATTAGGTACTGGAATAGCTTTAACTATTCCTCCTTTTTTTATATTTTCCTTAAAAATTTTTAATGTTGTTTGGTCTGAAGAAAATAGCTTAGTAACATCAACCAATTCTATAGGGTTTCTAAGATCTGGCTTATCTGTTCCATATTTATTTAGAGAGTCGTTATAAGTAATTTTAGGAAATGGTGTTTTGTTAACTTTTTTCCCTTTACCAAATTTTGCAAACAAATCATAAAATATAGGCTCAGTGATATTAAAAATATCCTCCTTTTCAACAAAAGCCATTTCCATATCAAGTTGATAGTGTTCTCCTGGACTTCTGTCTGCTCTTCCATCTTCATCTCTAAAACAAGGAGCTATTTGAAAATATCTGTCAAATCCAGATATCATAACCATTTGTTTGAATTGTTGTGGCGCTTGAGGCAAAGCATAAAATTTTCCTTGGTGAGTTCTGCTTGGCACTAAAAAATCTCTAGCACCCTCTGGACTAGATGCAGTTAAAATTGGAGTTTGAAACTCTAAAAAATTATTTTCGATCATTTTATTTCTTAGAAAAGAAATTATTTCAGATCTTAATTTTATATTATCATGCATTTCTTTTCGTCTTAAATCGATAAATCTATATTTCAGTCTAATTTCCTCGGGATAATCTTGTTCACCAAAAACTGGCATAGGTAGATCTTCTGCTACAGAAAGAATTTCAAAATTATTTATTTTGATTTCAATTAATCCTGTTTCTAAATCTTTATTTTCAGTTTCTTTAGTTCTTTTTACTACTTTGCCTTCTATCGAAACAACTGACTCGGGTTTTAACTTTTCTAAGGTTTTAAAATTTTTATCTTTATTTTCGATTACACATTGTGTAATACCAAAATGATCTCTCAGGTCTATAAAAAGTAAATTTCCATGGTCTCTTTTTCTGTGTAACCAGCCTGATATCTTAATATTTTTTCCAATATCTTTTTCTCTTAATTCTGAACAATTGTGTGATCTAAATTTATTCATTTTCTGAGCACTTTTTTAATTAAATTAATGTTTATCGATTTTCCAGTTGATAAAGACTCTGAATCTATATTTTTTATAAATTCAAAGACTTTTTCATAAGATCGATCAATATTTTTTAAAATATACTCCAATAATTTAACATTAACTTTTATTTGTTTATCAGAAAAGGATTTAGTTAATATAACTCTTAATAAGTCGTCTGTAGGAAGTTTTATTCCCAAATCTACAAAGCTCTCAAACCTCGATTTTAAATCTTTTAAAGTCACATCGCAATTTTTAATAGAATATTGTGAATTTATTACAACATATTGGTTTTCTTGGTAAGCTTGATTTAGAGCTGAATAAAGTAAATTTTCGTTAATATTATTATTATAATTTTCAATAATTAAACATTCTCTTGATTTAATTTTTTGCAAAGTTTCATTTTTTAAATCACTGGCTTCTATAATAAAAGAATTAATCTTTTTTTTTAATATATTTGCTAAATGTGTTTTGCCACTACCCTTTGGTCCAAAAATATTTACATTTTTACTTGACCAGTTAGGCCAACTTTCAAGCAATTTATAAACTTCAAAATTATTCGATGACACGTAAAAATCATTCTTATAATAAGAGGTTTTGAAAGGAAATTTAAAAGTTAATTGGCTCATCTTATAACTACTTTCCATTGATTATCTGAATTTTTTAGCTCTATTCCCATTTCGTCAAATTTGTTTTTTATTTTTTCTAATTTTCCAAAATATTTTATTTTTACTTTTGCATAGTTTTTATTCAACTCTAGAACATAAAAATTTTCTATTAACTTTATTTTTTTTAGGATTGATCTAGTTTTTAATAAATCATCCTGTTTTTTAATATCTACAAATATATTTAGAAAAGATGGAGTTCTAATATCTATTAAATTTTGTGATTTGAATATTTCTACTATTTCCCCTTTAATATTTTCTTTTGTTTTACCAAAATTAGAAATTCTATCTACATCAAGAGAGTTAGTGACCTGAAAATTTTTTACAATATTATTTTCTGAAATATTTGCTTTCAAAAAAATATTTGTTTTTTCTTCTAGGGGTCTAATTACCAAAAAAACGTAATTTTTAACGTTATAATCTGATAATAATTTATTTAAATCTATAGTCTCTAAACTATTTTTGTTCTGTTGTATAATTTGAACATACTCCAAATTTTCTATTGGCATAATATATTCTACAAATTCATTTTCTTTTTCCTTTTCGTCATTTTTAACATTCCAATTTTTATAAAAGTAATTATTTGAAAATAGATAAAAATTATCTTTTTCTACTAAAACCGGAAATAATAGAAGACTAGTCTTTGATAAATCTGCGTATGAAATTCCTTTTAATGAAAAAAAGTTATTCATTCTTTGTCTGTCGAATGATAAATTTATCTTAAATTCATTTTTGTTAAAATCATCATTACTATATATCTGATAATTTGATATCATTTTCTTTATATCGTCATTGCTAGTGCTTAAAACTAAGTCTTGATCTTTTTTCAATAGAATTTTTTTAACAAGTTTATCAAAACCTTTTCTGAATGCATTATTTAGAAGTTGTTCTTTGTTAAGATTGCCCTTGGTGTCTACTACAATATTATCAACATGAAAAATATTAATATTTGAGAAAACATTTCCAGTTTTTAATAAAAATACTATTATGAGTAGAGAAAAAATAATTTTATTCATTTTTTAGATAATTATCATTTTATTAATGGAAAAAACAAAAAATAGTTATAAAAAAAGCGGAGTAAATATTGCTCTTGCAAATAAATTTGTAAAACATATAGCCAAAATCTCAACAAAAAATGTCAGAAAAAAGAATAAAATTAACAAACAAGATAATATTGGTGCATTTGGTTCAGTTTTTGATTTAACAAAAATTAAAATTAAGGACCCTTTAATAGTTTCCTGTACTGATGGAGTGGGAACAAAAATAGAATTAGCAAACAAATTCAACAAATTTGACACAATAGGAATTGATTTAGTAGCCATGTGTGTAAATGATTTGATAGTTCAAGGTGCTAAACCATTATTTTTTCTAGACTATATAGCCATTGGAAAGTTAAACCTTAAAAAAATTAAATTAATATTAAAAGGCATACTTAAAGGATGTGAACAATCTAATTGTGAACTAATAGGTGGCGAGACTGCAGAAATGCCTGGAGTCTACGAAAAAAATAAATTTGATTTAGCTGGTTTTTCAGTAGGTGTGGTGTCTAAGAAAAAAATATTAAATAAAAAAAATGTTAAAAGTGGAAATATAATTTTAGGTATTCCATCAAACGGAATACATTCTAACGGTTATTCTTTAGTCAGAACAATTTTAAAAAAAAATAAAGTTTCGAGAAAATTAAAAAATGAATTATTAAAACCGACAAAAATTTATACTAAAGAAATATTAAATCTCTGTGAGAAAAATTTAATTAATTCTGCTGCTCATATTACTGGAGGAGGTTTATTTGAGAATCTTGCGCGATCTGTTCCTAAAGATCTATCTATAAATATTGATTTATCAAAAATTAAAGTAAAAAATATTTTTAGATGGCTAAAGAGAAAAAATATTTCTGATAAAGAAATGTTAAACACTTTTAATTGCGGGGTCGGGTTTTGTATCATTATAAAAAAAGATAATATTAATAAAATAAAAAATATTTTAAAAAAGATAATTCCCCTTTTGAGATTGGTTATATTTCAAAAAGTAATAAAAAATTTAACTTAATAAATGAAATAAAATGGTAAAAAAAAATTCGTGTGTTTTTATTTCAGGGACCGGGACAAATCTTAAGGCTTTAATTCAGAATTCAAGAAGATATAATTTTCCAATAACTATTAAGTTAATTATTTCAAATAAAAAAGAAGCAAAAGGAATTAATTTAGCTAAAAGATTTTCTATACCTTTTGTAATTATAAATACAAAAAAAACTAATTATGAAAATCAATTAATAAAAATTTTAAACGATAAAGATATTTCTATCATTTGCTTGGCTGGTTATATGAAAATACTCTCTAAAAATTTTATTAGTAATTTTAAAGGTAAAATAATTAATATTCACCCCTCTCTTTTACCAAAATATAAAGGTACTAATACCTTCTCGAGAATTTTAAAAAATAAGGAGAAAAAAACAGGTTGCACAGTCCATTATGTTAATGAAAAACTCGACTCGGGAAAAATTATTTTAAAAAAGTCATTTGAAATATCAAATAATGAAAACATTAATTCATTGAAGAAAAAAACACAAAAAATGGAACACATCGCCTTTTCTGAGGCTATAACAAGAATATTTTTGCAATATTAATCTTTGAAAAAAAAATTAATTTCTTTTTTTGCATTTTCTAATGAGTCTGATCCATGTACTGAGTTTTTGTCTATGGAAATACCATATAATTTTCTTATTGTACCCTCTTGAGCCTCTTTAGGGTTTGTAGCACCCATTATTCTTCTATTCTCCTTAATGGCATTCTCTCCCTCTAAAATCATCACTATTATTGGTCCTGAAGAAAGGTAAGAACATAGCGCCTCATAGAAAGGTTTTGATTGATGAACCTTATAAAATTCAGAGGCTTCCTCTTTTGAAATATGAATTTTTTTACTATCTTTTATCTTCAAATGATTTTTTATAAAAATATTTTTAATTACATCTCCAAGATTTCTTTCAACCGCATCAGGTTTTATTATAGATAAAGTTTGTTCCACTTTATTCGTAGTTTTCTTCTATTAATTGATTTAATAACCTTACCCCGAATCCAGTTGCTCCTCTTGAATTTAAAGCTCCACCATATTTTGAAAAAGCCATACCAGCAATATCTAGATGAGCCCATGGAGTTTTATTTAAAATAAATCTTTGCAAAAATTGGGCTGCAGTAGTTGATCCTGCTCCTCCAACATAATTTATATTTTGCATATCAGCATTTTTTGAGTCTATAAGTTTGTCAAAATTTTTATGAAGAGGCATTCTCCATAGTTTCTCCTCAACTTTTTCACCCGCATTTAAAATTTGTTTAGATAATTTATCATCGTTAGAAAAGAGTCCAGCATATTCTGATCCAAGAGAAACAATAATTGCACCAGTTAGAGTTGCTAAGTCAATAATAAATTTTGGTTTAAATTTTTTTTCAGTAAAGGATAATGCATCTGCTAAAACTAATCGACCCTCAGCATCCGTATTTAATACCTCTATAGTTTTGCCACTATAGGATTTAACAATATCACCAGGTCTTTGAGCAACTCCACTTACCATATTCTCTACAAGTCCAACGACACCGACCGCATTTATTTTTGCTTTTCTTAATGCCAGGTTTTTCATTAGACCAACTACAGCAGCTGAGCCGGCCATATCATACGTCATGTCTTCCATAAATCTTGCTGGTTTTAAAGAATAACCTCCAGTATCAAAAGTTACACCCTTTCCAACAAATGCTAAAGGTTTAGAATTATTTTTTGCTCCATTCCATTCCATTGTTACAAGATATGATCCTCTAATACTTCCCATGCCCACACCAAGCAAAGCGTTCATTCCAAGTTTTTTCAATTTTTTTTCATCATATATATTTACTTTTAGACCATCTTTTCTAAGAGAGCTTAGTCTTTTAGCATATTCATCTGGATGTAAAACATTTCCTGGTTCTGAAACTAAATCCCTTGCATAGAAAGTTCCTTCTTCTATAGCTTGAAATTTTAATTGATCTTTAACTGACGGTTTGTTTTTACTTCCGTTTATATTTATTGAAATAATTCTTGACTCTTTTTTTGATTTATATTTTTTAAATTCATAAGATTTTAATTTTAGTCCATGAAGAAAATGACCTAAAAAATTATCGTAATTACCCACTATACTGTCAGGTAAAATAAAATATTCACTATTCTTTCCGTAATTTACACGTCCATAAAACTCAGCTCCTAAATTTTCTATATCTGAACTTTTTAAGTTATTTTTAATCGATACTAAAACTATCTTTTTTTTTGAATTAACCTCAAAGACAAATAAGTTTTTTTTTAAATCACTTGTTTTTAATAAATCATTTATGTAAGAAAATTCAGAATTAGAAAGTGTTTTTTTTAAAGCATTAATATTGAATTTGTCATTAGAAAACAAAACTAGATTAGCCGAAGATTTACTAAATGTTTTTTTTGAATAGTTTATTTTTATAGACATAATTTTTTAATTATTCTCAAAAAAGAGCTGAATGTATATATGACCAAATATGCAAGATTTCAATGGAAAATTTGTAATAATTAAACCATTGATTGAATTTTCTTAATAGTTGATTTAATTATATATACTACAAATTCAAATGCTTAAAAACAAAATTTATAAGTACTTTACTATAGAAATAATCAAATCATTTATCATTATTTTATTCGCATTTACTGCGATAGCTTGGACTGTACGTGCAGTAAATTTTTTAGATTTAATAGTAGAAAATGGACACTCTATAAAAACTTATCTTTTATTTTCCCTATTAAATATAACAAGCATAATTACAAAGCTGATCCCCCTTTCATTTCTTTTGTCTTTAGTAATATCTATTGCCAAATTCGAAAGACAAAATGAATTTATTATATTATGGACAGCAGGCGTAAACAAAATTCAGTTAGTTAATCTCTTTTTTTTCGTTTCATTTTTAGCTGTCATTTTTCAACTTTTGTTTGCTACTTTTATAACTCCAAACTCCTTAAATAAATCTAGAGAAATAATAAGATTATCAGATTTTGATTCGATGTCTTCTGTGATTAAAACTAATGATTTTAGTGACTCGTTTAAAGACCTAACGATGTTTATTGGCAACAAAAATATAAATAATGAAATGAACAATATTTTCATAAGAGACGAAGGAGGTTTTTTAAAAGGATTAGTCGCTGGAAATGAAAAAACTATTAACACTACTGTTATAGCGAAAACAGGATTTATTGATAATAAAAGACTTGTCTTAATTGATGGTCTTATACAAACTCAAGACAAGAACGGTAAATTGAACAATGTAAGTTTTAAAAAGACTGAAATCTTGGTGGATGCGCTAAAACCCAGATCAATAGTCGCTCCAAAAGTACAAGAAACTACTACATCTGATTTAGCAAGCTGTGCTACAAAAAAAATTTCTCTTAATAATAATTTTCTAGAAAATTGTCCAAAAGAGGTAATAGCAACAATGTCTCGAAGAATTGGTATGCCTTTCTATATACCTTTAGTGTCATTAATATGTTGTTTTTTATTAATTCAGAAAAGAGAGAGAAAATTTAAATTTTTTAGAAATTATTCTTATTTAGGTTTCAGTTTTATTATTCTTGTTTTGGCAGAAATTTTAGTGAGATATTCAGGTTTGTCTAAAATAAATACAATTTTATATTTTACCGTTCCATTAATTTTAACCCCAATTATATACTTATTGTTATTAAGAAGCTTAAAATATGAGAGAGCCAAATGAACAGTGTTATAAATAAGTACTTAACATTTGGTTTTATAAAAATAATTATTAACTTTACATTAATTTTTATTTGCCTTGGAATAATATTCACTCTTTTCGAGGAAATTGAATTTTTTAAAGACTTAAATCTAAATGCAAGTTTACCTTTTATACTTACTATTATGTATATACCCAATGAAATTATAAAATTACTTCCATTTATAGTTTTTATGGCATCTATGTGGTATTTAATTTCCATTAAAACAAATGGGGACCTGCTCTCTTTAAAGGTATTTGGGTTTTCCAATCTTAAAATAATTTTAATATTATCCTTAACGGCTTTTTTATTTGGTGTAACCGTAGTTATGATAGTAAATCCACTTACTTCTTCGATGATTAAATATTATGAGGAGACCAAAGCTAAATATTCTAAGGATGTAGATCACCTTGTTTCTATTAATAAAAATGGTGTATGGATTAAAGAAGTTTACAAAGAAAACCTAAGAATTATAACGGCTAAAAAAGTAGAAAAAAACTTTTTGCTAAACGTATCAATTTATGAACTTGATAAGGAAAAATATGAGATAACTAAAAGAATTGAGGCTGAAAAAGCAAATATTTTAGATAATGTTTGGACATTAGAATCTGTTTATAAATTTGATCTGATAAATGACGAAAATAACTCAGTGTTTGTTGAAAATGAAAAAATTTATTCTATTTACAATATAGAAAAGCTAAATGAGCTTTATAGAAATTTAGATACTATTTCATTTATAAATCTTATTACAAAATACGAGATTCTCAGTAATCAAGGCTACTCTAAAAGGTTGCTAAATGAGAAAATTAATACTTTTTTTTCGTTGCCTATATTTTTATTTCTAATGGTAGTTTTAGCTTCAATATTTACTATAAGTTCTATAAATAAGCCCCAGAATCTTTATTATATATTTATATCAATCGTATGTATTGTAGTAATATATTATTTTAAAGACCTCTCTGTTGCTTTAGGGCAAACAGATAGGATATCATTAACATTAGCCGTATGGATACCAGTAATAGCAATCAGTCTTTTTTGCTCAATAGGGATTTTACAAATAAATGAGAAATAATTTTCTTTTCTGTTTAATATTTTTTATGGTTTATATTTATAAATCATTTTTGATGGCTGAGGAATTAAAAATAAATTCCTCAAAAATGAGTTTAGATAAAAAAAATGAAGTTATTACTTTGGAAGGAAATGTCGAAGCAAAAGATGAAAAAAACAATACATTATTTTCTGAGTCTGCTAAATACGATAAATTAAATGATCTAATAAATACTTTTGGAAAAACTAAAATTATCACTTCAGAAGGATATGAAATAATAGGAAAAAATATTTCTTATGATGGTAAAAATAAAATTATTTCATCTAAAGATCAAACAATAATTATAGATAAAGAAGGTAACAAAATTTTTGTTGAGATGTTCAATTATTTTACAAATAAAAATATGTTTTTTTCAAAAGGGAATGTCAATATACAAGATATAAAAAATAATAAATATTATTTTTCTGAAATTTATATAGATGAAAAAAAAGAAAAAATTGTTGGTTCGGATGTCAAAGCCTTTCTTGACCAAGAAGATATTAAAATAAATAAAAATAATGAGCCTAGATTTTTTGCTAATACGATGGTTCTCACTAAGGAGAAAAGTGAAATAAGCAAAGGGGTATTCACTTATTGCAAAGATAGAGGTGAAGAAAAATGTCCCCCTTGGATTTTGCAGTCAAAAAAAATTGAGCACGATGTTGCTGAAAAAACAATTTATTATAAAAATGCAACGCTTAAAATTTATGACTTCCCAATCTTTTATTTTCCAATTTTTTCCCATCCAGACCCAACCGTGGAAAGAAGATCGGGAGTGTTAATGCCATCGTTTACAGATAGTAAAAATTTAGGATCTGGAATATCTATTCCATACTATTGGGCAATAGCAAAAGATAGAGACCTAACAATTACACCTAAATTATACTATTCAGAAAATCCTTTATTATTGGCAGAATATAGAAGAGATTTTAAAAATTCTTTTTTAATTGTAGATGCAGGACATACACCTGGATACAAAAATACTTCAGTTAAAAAATCTGGGGGTTCGAAAAGTCACTTTTTTTCAAGATTTAATATGAATTTTGAGGGTGAAAATAATGCTTCTGGTCAACTAGAGGTTAAATTACAAAAAGTAACTAATGATACTTATCTAAAAGTTTACGACATTGATACAGCTTTAGCAGACAAAGATGTTAACGTTCTAGAAAATGCAATTAACTATGATTATCAAAGCGAGGATCTTTTTTTTGGTGCTACTGTAAGTGCGTTTGATGATCTAACAAAAGAAGACAGATCTAAATATGAATATCTTCTTCCTTACTTAACTTTTGAAAAAAATTTAGCAGTTAATGAAAAGTACGGAATATTTGATTTAACTTCTAATTTCAGGGTAAGAAATTACGATGTAAATAAAAAAACAGAATTTTTTGTTAATGATATAAATTGGGAATCCAATAACTGGATATTAGGTAATGTTTTAAACAGCCAATTTAAAAGTAAAGTAAAGACAGTTAATTATAACGCCAAAAATACGTCAGAGTATAAAACAGATGAGCTTTCTTCTGAAGTGTCAGGTGTGATTGGTTATTTAGCTAAATTAGGACTATATAAAAATGATTTTTCAAAAAGAAGTAATTATTTATTAACACCAAAACTTCTAGTTAGATATGCTCCCGGACATATGAGAGATGTAGACAAAGATGTTTTTCTTAGCTATTCGAATTTATTTGACCTAAATAAGATTAATGAAATTGATGTTATAGAAAACGGTTTTAGCACTTCTTTGGGAGTAGAGTATAAAAAAAATGAGTTGAATAAAGATGGTACTTTAGGAAAAGAAAAGTTTTCATTTGCTATAGGACAAGCTGTAAGTGAGAGAGAAAATCAAGATATTCCCTCTTCTTCTTCTTTGGATCAGAGATTTTCAGATGTTGTAGGAGAAACTAATTTTTATATTGGGGAAAATACTACTTTTGATTACAAATTTTCTATAGATCAAAACTATCAGGAGATAAATTATAATGAGGTTGATGGAAATTATACTTTAGGAAATACTAAATTTAATATTGGTTATTTAGAAAAGAGAAACCATATAGGTAAAGAAGAACATCTTAAAACAGGCTTTGATATAACATTTGACGACTCAAGTAAATTTTCTTTTGCAACTAAAAGAAACTTAATAACTGACTCTGCGGAATTTTATAACTTAAGTTATGAATATCTTAATGATTGTTTAAAAGCAGGTATAGTTTTTAGAAGAGAATTTTATACAGATCGTGATATAGAGCCTGATAATTCAATAATGTTCACTATTTCAATATTACCTTTTGGAGATATAGGTAGTCCGAAATTAAGCAAATGAAAAATATAAATATATTTAAAATTTTTTTAGTATTTTTCTTTAATTTAATTTTATTATCCGCTGCATTAGGAAAAATTAGTTCTGCAATTATTGTTAAAGTTGGGGGAGAAATTATAACAAACTCTGATTTAGAAAATGAGGTAAATACTTTTCTTGTTCTTACAAAAAAACAAATTAATCAAAATAATATTAACAAAGTTAAAAACGGCGCATTAAAATCTTTAATTCAAATATCCATAAAGAAAAATGAAATAAAAAAATACAATATTGAAAATTACTCAAAAGAAGAACTAGAAAAATATATGTTAAATATTTCTAAAGTATTTCAAACTGATAGAACAGGACTTAAAAATATTTTTTCAAGCAATAAAATAGATTATGAAACTTTTTTAGAAAAAACTAAAATAGAATTGAAGTGGAAAGCTTTAATTTATTCAATCTATAAAAATCAAATAAATATAAATACTATTGAAGTTGAAAACGATATTATGGATAGATTGAAAACAAAGAAAAAGAATATTGAATACGAATTATCAGAAATAGAAATCCCAAAAAATAAAAACAATGAGAAGTATTTGAAGGAAGTTTATAGCTCAATCAAACTAAATGGATTTAATGAGGCTGCTAAAATCTATAGTATTTCAAGTTCTGCCTCTAAAGGTGGACAAATAGGATTTTTTAAGGAAGAAATTTTATCAAAACTTTATCTTCAAGAATTAAAAAAAATTAGTACAGGCCAATTTACTAGCCCAATAAAAAATGAGGAAACAATTGTAATACTTAAAATTGATTCTGTTAAATCGATAGAAAATAATAATTTAGATTTGGAAAAAATAAAGGAAGAAGTTATAGCAAGAAAAAAAGAAGAAAAATTAACTCTTTTTTCAAAATCTCACTTTGCAAATATACAAAATGCAACATTAATTAAATTTCAATGAAAAATAAAGTTGCGATAGTATCTGGAGAGCCTTTTAGTGTTAACTCAGAAATTATAGGCAAATCTTGGAAAAAAATTAGAAAAAAATATAAAAAGAAAATATTTATTATCGGAAATTATCTTTTAATAAAAAATCAGTTTAAAAAACTTCAAATAAAAATACCTTTAGAAAAAATTAGTTCTACTAATTTTGCTCCAAATTCAAAAAATCTTAAAATATTAAATGTGCCTATAAATTCAAAATATGTAGTAAATTGTTTAGATAAAGCTCACAAACTCTCTGTCGAAAAAAAAATAAAAGGATTCATAAATTGTTCTATAGACAAAAAAATATTCAAATCAAATTTTGGAGTTACTGAATTTTTAGAAAGAAAAAATAACAAAAAAGGTGATTTGGTTATGTTAATTTACAACAACAAACTTTCTGTATCACCAATTACAACTCATATTTCGATAAAAAACGTTTCAAAAAGTCTTAATAAAAATTTAATTGAAAAAAAAGTTAAGATAATTAATAATTTTTATGTTAAATTTTTTAATAAAAAACCTGTCTTAGCCGTTCTAGGTTTAAATCCACATAATGATGAAGTTAAGCCAGGTTCAGAAGAGAAAAGATTTATAATTCCAGCAATTAAAAAACTAAAACTCAAAAAATATAAAATAATTGGTCCATTGCCTGCTGACACAGTTTTTTTAAATAAAAAAAAATATAAGTACGATGTTATTGTTGGTATGTACCATGATCAAGTTTTAGCTCCTTTCAAGACTTTGTACGGATTTGATGCAATTAACATAACTCTTGGTTTGAATTATTTAAGAATATCTCCTGATCATGGCACTGCTACCGATATTTTTGGTCAGAACAAGGCTAATCCATTGAGTTTGATGAAAGCTATAGATTTTATTTTCAAAGTGTAGATGATCAATCCTAAAAAATCATTAGGTCAAAATTTTTTAATTGATAAAAACGTTATAAAAAAAATTGTCTCTATCGTTGATATTAAAAATAAAAATATAATAGAAATTGGACCTGGAACAGGAAATTTAACGAATGAGATAGTTAATTGTGAACCAAAAAAACTTATTTTGATTGAAAAAGATACAAATTTAGTAAAATTTTTAAAAGAAAAATATAAGGCAAAAAAAAATATTAAAATAATAAATGACGATATTTTAAAAATAAAATTAGATGATGAGATAAATAAAAATACTATAGTATTTGGTAATTTACCGTATAATATTTCTACTCAAATATTAATTAAATTTGTTAAATTAAAATTTTGGCCCCCTAAATTCAATAAACTCATATTTATGTTTCAAAAGGAGGTTGCTGAAAGAATTTTAGCAAAATACAATACTTCAAAATATGGTCGACTTAAAATTATTTCTAATTGGAGGCTTAAAGTTTCAGACAGTTTTCAAGTTTCTAAAAATTGCTTTTTCCCAAAACCTAAAGTTGACTCAGCTGTTTTATTTTTTGAACCAATTACTAATAAACATTATAAAATTAGAGATATAAATAATCTTGAAAAAGTGACGCAAGTTTTTTTTTCAAAAAAAAGGAAAATGATCAACAAAGCCTTTTTGCAATTATTTGGTAACACTTCAAATTTATTAAACAAATTAAATCTTAATTTATCTCTTCGACCAAGTCAGATAAAAGAGGATCATTATTATAAAATTACTGAATTTTATGAAAAATATAAAAAATAAATTTATGAAATTACACTTTTCTTTTCTCAGAGAGAATTATTTCTTCTACCTTTTTAAAACAAGCTTCTAAATTGTCATTGATTACAACAAAGTCATAATCATCTTTGTGCTTCAAATCATTTTCATAAAAATTAAGTCTTTCTGACACTATTTCAGGTTTGTCTTGGTTTCTTTGAATTAATCTTTTTTTTAGTTCTTTCTTACTTGGTGGCAATATAAAAATTTTTGTAAGTTTAAGCTCGCTATGTTTAGATAGTTGTTGTGTTCCTTGCCAATCAATATCAAACAAAACATCGTTTTTGTTTTTTAATAAATCAATAACCGACTTTTTTGAAGTACCATAATAATTGCCGAAGATTTTAGCGTACTCATAAAATTCGTTGTTTTTTATCTTATCTTTAAATTGATCATTTGATAAAAAAAAATAATCTATTCCCTCGACCTCATTTGGTCTTGGTTTTCTAGTTGTGTGAGAAACTGAAATTTTAAAATTTTGATATTTTTGCTGAATTTTTTTACTTATGGTAGTTTTGCCTGCGCCCGAGGGTGATGAAAGTATAACCATAATACTATCATCTTTTTTTAACATTTATAATCTTGCAATAGTTTTTATATTAAGAAGATTTATTCTCAATAAATTTAATCGCATCTCCTACTGTTAGGATCTTTTCGGCTTCACTATCTGAAATCTCAGATCCAAATTCCTCTTCGAAAGCCATAACTAGTTCTACTGTATCTAAACTATCAGCTCCTAGATCATCTATAAAACTAGCTTCATCTGTTACTTTGCTTTCTTCTACACCTAAGTGATCAGCGACTATCTTCTTAACTTTTGCACTTACTTCTTTTGACATTTAATTCCTATTTTTGAATATTTGATAATTTTCTTATTAAAGAATTCATTATGATTGTCAAGCCATATACATTCCGCCATTAACATGTATAGTTTCGCCTGTTATATAAGAAGCCTCATCTGAACTTAAGAAAGCTACACAATTTGAGACGTCGTCAACTGAACCCAACTTACCCATAGGGATTTTAGAAATTAATATTGACCTTATTTTTTCAGGTATTTTATTGGTCATATCTGTAACTATAAATCCAGGTGAAACACAATTTACTGTAATATTTTTTTTGGCATATTCGATAGATAAGCTTTTAGACATTCCAACAACTCCCGCTTTGGATGCAGCATAGTTTGATTGTCCTATATTACCAGTGTGACCTACAATAGACGTAATATTAACAACTCTACCCGAACCACTTTTAAGCATTTTTTTTATTGCATATTTAGATAATAAAAATGTCGATGTTAAGTTAACATCAATTACTTTTTGCCATTCGTCTTCTTTCATTCTAAGTGATAAGTTATCTCTATTTATACCAGCGTTATTTATAAGGATGTCTAATCCGCCCAATTCCTCTGAAACTTCCTCTATAAATTTTTCTATTTGTGAATGAGATGAAATATCGAATTTTTTTACTTTTATTTTACTATATTCAGATTTGAGTTTGTCAAGTTTTTCTGAGTTAGTACCTGTTCCCAAGATTTCAGAGTCAAGAGATAAAAACTTTTTAACTAAAGAACCGCCTATGCCTCCTGTGGCACCTGTAATTAAAACTTTTTTATTTTTAAGTGTCATTTCAAATTATTTTTAATGTCCTCTATAGTATTGATGCTATTTGCCTTAGCTTCTTTTATAATTCTTTTAGACAAACCTGACAAGACCTTTCCAGGTCCAATCTCTATAAATTCATTAATATTATTTTTAGACATATTTATGATGCTTTCTCTCCATCTAACTCTTGAATATATTTGTTCAACTAATAAGTTTTTGATTTTTTCTGGATTGTTTTCAGGTTGAGCTGTTACATTACTAATTATATCTATATTAGGTTTGCTAAAATTTACAGGTAGTATTTTAGTTTTCATTTTCTCGGCTGCACTTTTCATTAAAGAACAGTGAAATGGAGCGCTTACTGGAAGTAATATTGTTTTTTTCTTTTTTTCTTTAAGAATGGTTTGAAGAATATTAATTAAATTTACTTCTCCACTAACAATTATTTGACCATTGGCATTATCATTTGCTATTTCACACACTCCTTTACTTTTTATTTCATTTAGTAAATTTTCTATCTCAACAATGTCAGATCCAAGAATTGCTAACATAGCCCCTTTGCCAAGAGGCACAGCCTCTTGCATTGCTTTACCTCTTTCGTGTAATAAATATAACGCATCTTTAAATTTTAAAGATCCTGAACAAACAAGTGCGCTATATTCTCCAAGTGAGTGTCCTACATAATACTTAAAATTATTAAAGTTAAACTTAAAATCTTTTTTTACGACATTATATATTGCGCAACTAACTGTTAAAATTGCTGGTTGAGTGTTTTGAGTTAATTTTAGTTTTTCATCTGGACCCTCTAAAATAATTTCAGATATTTTAAAATTCAAACTATCATCTGCTTCTATAAAGATGTCTTTTGCTGTCTGAAAATTTTTATAAAATTCTAACCCCATGCCAACAATTTGGGAACCCTGACCTGGAAATAATAAAGCTTTCATTGTTTAATTATTTAAATCCATATTTTTTAATTGAGTTAATTGAGATGTTTATTAAAGATTTAAAATTTTTAAAGAAATTTAAGTTATTAAATTTACTATTTATATACCAAAGACAGCATATATTTCTTAATTTACTGCTTCCTAAGGAATTCTTTGTGATTCTGTAAAAAGTTGTATTTTGATTAAATTTAATTGCCATTTTATTTTTCTTTAATAACTTACATTTAAATGGAAAATCCTCTAATGCAATTACTTTTGGAAACTTCAAAACGCCAATAATATTTCGCGACAAAATCATTGTGCTTGTC
>CABXUA010000014.1 GCA_902515355.1 uncultured Pelagibacteraceae bacterium
AAGATCTCTATATTTGAAAGCAGAAGAACAACTGGCTAGATAAAACTCCCAACACTTAACAAATTTTTCATCAAATAAGTCTTTTACCTCTGATCTTTTGCTCATAAATCTTGATAACCAGCCCTCTAGAGTTTTGTCATAATGTCTAATTAAAGTTTCTACGTCATTTACAATTAAACCCGTTTTTTCTATAGGACTAATTAAATCACTTAAAGAAGGGACTACTCCTCCTGGAAAAATATATTTTTGAATAAAGGGGGCAGGTGGTTGAGGATGGTCTATAGAACCTATGGTATGAACTAGGCCAATGCCATCATTTTTTAATAGTTCATTAATTTTTTTAAAATAAGTTTTATAAAATTTTTTACCTAAATGTTCTGCCATACCCACGCTCACTATCCTGTCAAATTTTCCTTTTGCGTGTCTATAGTCAATAAGTTCAAATCTTACTTGGTTATCTAAATTATGTTCTTTTGCTTTTTCTTTACAGTATTTTATTTGGTTTTCACTTAAAGAAATTCCTAATACTTCACATTGTTTTTGTCTCGCAATCTCAAACGCTAACCCTCCCCAACCACAACCTATATCTAACAATTTTTGACCTGGCTTAATATTTAGTTTTTTAATTATATGATCTAATTTATTTTGTTGTGCCTGCTCAAGTGTATCATTTTGAGTCTTAAAATAAGCACAAGAGTATTGTCTGTGTTTTTTGTCTAAAAAAATATCGTAAAGTTTTTCACCTTTTTCGCCCCCAACATCGTAATGATGTTGTATATCTTTTTTAGATTTTAATGGAAAATTATAATTACTTATAAACCTCCATAGCTGCAATATTTTCTTAATTATGTACGCGGAAGTAGTAATCTCACCTCTTCCTACATTTTTAAAAGCAAGATCTAAAAATTCACTCAAAGTGGCATTCTCAATTATTATTTCACCGTTCATATAAGCTTCGGGGAACGATAAGTCTGGATTAACAACTAACTTCCAATCAAGATTTTTTTTAAGTAGCTTTACTGTTATGGGTTTTTCTTTTCTAGGTTCACCGCATATAAATTTTTGCCCACTGTGGTCAATTAAAATAATCCCTCCTTCCTTAAAAATTTTTGAAAATAGTTTGGCTACTAACATAGTTATGCTGCTATTCCTTTATTAGGCATAAAATCTAAAGATTCTAATTTAGATAAAAGTTCTTTTTGCTTTTCTTGAGATAATAAAACCAATGGTGGCAAAAGATTTTTATACTTTTTATCTTCTACTGACATAAAGCTATGCAATGCTGAAATTAAATTATATTTATCAAATGATTCTCTTACAGAAATTAATTTTGTATTTAATGTTTGTGGAGATTTGCTCTCAAAATCATCAAATACTTTTCTTGCGAGAGAATGAGTAACATTCGTTATTGCTGAAATGCATCCTGCGCAACCAAATTCTAAACTTTTTAATTTAGTCTCAGAACCAGGAAATATTAAGAAATTTGGAATTTTTAAGTTTTCATAAAGATTATAGCTGGAGTCTTTTACTCCAATAATATTTTTTGGCCAATCTGAAACTAAATTTTTTACAAATTCAGGGGTAAATAGAAATGAAGAAAGTTTTTCAAAATTATATAATATAATTTTAATTTTTGGTTCTTTTACAATTATATTTTTATAAAAATTATATACGCCTTCCTCTGTATTGCCCTTTCCATAAGCCGGTGGCATAATTAAAAAAGTATCAAATTTGTATTCCATGCCGTATCGAATCAAATCAATATTTTCTTTTAAAGAGTTGTTTCCCGTTCCCAAATAAAATTGATTTCTTAATTTATTGTGAGCTATTTTAGATATAAAATCTTTCTTCTCTGAAATTGAGATATATTGGCTCTGGCCAGTAGATCCAAAAAAGAAAACTCCGTGAAGGCCATTTTTAATAATTTTTTCTGCATGAGTTATGGTGGAATCAATATCGAGGGACATATCGTCCTTAATTATACTTAATCCAGCTGCGTAAACTCCCCTCTTAATCATATTTTGACCCAATTTTTAAATAAAGTTACTATAAATTATAAGAAATGAAAATACTTACAATCAATCAAAGATTTGGGATGGGAGACATGGTGATTCTGCTTCCTTATATTCATGCTATTTCCAAAAAATTTAATACCCCAGTAAGTCTGTTAGCTAAAGAAAGTTCAAGAGCCTCTGATTTACTCTCAGAAGATGAACATGTTAATGAGATTATTAAATTAGATAAAGAAAAAGATGGATTGGGTGGATTTTTAAAACTTTCCAAAGAATTGAAAAAAAGAAACTTTGATAAAGTTTTTATTTTTAATAACTCTTTAAGATATAATTTAGTGTCAAGGTTTTCTGGAATTAAATCTATTTATCAATATCCTTTTAGTTTAAGAAAAAATAATATGGTGCTTACTGCTAAAGCTTTCACTGAAAATATAGTTGGGCAAAATGTTTCTACAGAGCCTACTTTAATAATCAAAAAGTCTTCAAACAATTCTGATAAAAAGTATAAACATATTTTATTTGGAGTTTCGGCATCTGGACCAACAAAAATTTGGGGTATCGAAAATTATATAAAATTAGCTAAAGAAATATCAAAAAAAATAGAGTGTAAATTTTATATAGCGGCAGGACCCAATGATATTAATTTAATTAAAAAATTTAAAGAGTCAGATGTTGGAAAAGACTGTGTTTCGTTTGAAAAACTAAGTATAAAAGAAACTCTTCCTATTATTAAAAATTGCGATTGTTATATTGGAAACGATACTGGTTTTGGACACATCTCTGTTGCTTTAAAAATTAAATCATTAGTTATTTTTATGGATACGCCTATAAAAGTATATGGTCGCTATGCCCCATCACTCATGTCAACAGTAGAACCAGAAGGAGAAAATGAAAGTACAGTTCACAATACTCTAGGGAAAAAATCTATTTCCTTTAACGAAGTTTTAGAGAAAACTATAAATTTAATTCTTTAAACAAGCTCCTTTAACAACTTTTCTTTTGCTTCATTAACAAGTTTGCTTAGTTCCTCGGTGTTCACGTCCCTGTTAATATCTGGATGAATTTTTTTTTGTAGCTTTGCCGCTGCTCTTATAACATCTTTTTTAGAACATCCTTTTTTTAAGCCAAGAAGTTTAAGCGCGTCATCAGAGCTTACACTGGTCGATCCTTTTGAGCCAAATTGTCCTTGAGAAAATCTACCTGAATTTTTTAAAAATTGTATCAATCTCCAGAGTTGCAACATTTGAAAAGCAGTAAGACCTTTTATCTTTAAACCTGTTAATAAAATTAACAAAAATGGAAGTGAGAATAAATACTTGCCACCTACTGCAAGTAATGTTGCTAAAGCCAATGATAGTAATACAGCTAATCTTTTTAAAAAATGTGCAATTTTCTTACTACTTGTTTTTGCAAACCAATTAAGAATTAAATAAATTGCTACAAAGATGATAGTTCCAACTAAAAACAAATTCATATATTACTCTTTTCTTAAATGAAGATACCAAAACTAGCTAAAAAACCAATAACCAAGAATGTCCATTCAGTAAGTTGGATTGATAATTACAGCTGGATTCATCAAGAAAATATTTTAGAAGTGCTGAAAGATGGAAACAAACTTCTTCCAGAAGTTAGGGAGTATCTTGAAGATGAAAATCGTTTCACTCAGGAAAATATGTCTGACACAAAATCACTACAGAAAAAACTTTTCAAAGAAATTAAAGGAAGAATTAAACTAGATGATGAAACACTGCCCTTTAAAGATAAGAGCTATGAATACTGGACTCGAGTCACAAAAGAGGGAAATTATAGTAAAAAATTAAGAAAAAAAATTGGAGGTAAAAAAATTGAGACTTTCTGGGACGGAGATATAGAAGCAAAAGGGAAAAAATTTTTTAATACTGGAGATATTTCAGTATCTAATAATGATGAACTTTTGGGTTATTCTGTAGATGAAAAAGGAAGCGAATATTTTACTATTTTTATTCGAAGAATTAAGGACAAAAAGGTAATTGAAGAACCAGTTCCAGATACATCTGGTGCTATAACTTGGTCTTACGACGACAAATATTTTTTTTATACTAAGTTGGACAAATATCATAGAGCAAAAAAAATTTACAGGCACAAACTTGGTTCTCCCGTCAATCAAGATGAGCTCATTTTTGAAGAAAAGGATGATAAGTTTACTTGTGGAATAGGAACAAGTTCAGATGAAAAATTTTACTTCATATCAACTTCGGAACACACAACTTCGGAAATATATTTCTTTCATAAAGATGAGGAAAAACCAAAACCAAAGCTTTTTTTAAAAAGAGAAAATGGAATTGAGTATTCTCTGGATAGTTGGAATGGATATTTTTGGATTCATACAAATAAAGATGCAAGAGATTTTAAAATATGCAGGTGCAAAAATGAAAGTATAGACAAATGGGAGGAATATGTTCCTGCTAAAGATGAAGTTTTAATTGGGGGTTTTTCTCTTTTAAATGATTGGATGATAAGATCAGAAACAGTAAATGCATTAAATAAAATATTTATAAAAAACTTAAAAACAAACGCAGAAGAAGAGCTCATAGTTTCCGAGGAAGAAATAATAAGCCCAGGTATAAGTTTAATGCAAAAAGATAGAAATACAAATCTAATTAGAATAGGTTATGACTCCCCTAAAACTCCTTCGAGAATGTATGAGTATAATATTATTACTAAAGAAAAAAAGTTGGTAAAAGAATTAGAAATTCCTTCAGGTTATAATCGAGAGAATTATATTACTAAAAGAGTAAACTGTGATGGACATGATGGTAGAAAAATTCCTCTAACAATTACTTATAATAAAAAAACTAAGCTAGATGGAAGTGCTCATGTTTTGCTTTATGGTTACGGTTCATATGGGTATTCAGCTCCAATTAACTTTTCTACATCAAGATTAAGTTTAATTGACAGAGATATCATTTGGGTAACTGCCCACGTGAGGGGGGGAATGGAAAGAGGAATGAAATACTGGGAAGAAGGAAAAATGTTAAATAAGAAAAATACTTTTAAAGATTATGTTTCGTGTGCAAAATTTTTAATTGACAAAAAATATACAAGTAAAAGAAAAATTATTGGACTCGGTGGCAGTGCTGGAGGTCTCCTTATGGGAGTTGTAGCAAATGATTCTCCAGATTTATTTTTAGGTTTAATTATGTCTGTACCTTTTGTAGATACTTTAACTACTAATTTAGACCATTCTTTACCATTAACAGTTGGGGAATTTAATGAGTTTGGCAATGCAAAAGAAAATATGGATTACTTTAAATATATTAAATCTTATTCTCCATACGAAAATATAAAAAAAATGGAATATCCAAATATTCTTATAACAACTAGTTTATCTGATAATAGAGTTTTGTTTGACGAACCAACTAAATATGTTGCTAAACTGAGAGAATTTAAGACTGACAAAAATTTACTTCTCTTTAAATGTGAAATGAATGCTGGTCACGGAGGTAGATCTGGGCGAGATGCAGCTATTGAGGAAGTCGCTTTTGACTATTCTTTTGCTTTAAAAATATCTGGTAAATCAGAAATTAAAGATTAAAAACAATTTTTACTGCTAAAACCAGTTATCATATTGTTTGAATTAATTTCAAATTTTCTTTCACACTTTATTTTAAGTTTTTTAGAAATATAAATGTATTTTCTGGTCCCCTTATCCGTAAATTCTATTTTGTCAGGTATACCAAAGACAATTTTCAATTCCGACTCAGGTTGGTTAAGCCATCTGCTAAGCTCTTCTGTTTCTTTTTCAACGTTTTTGTCAATTTTTTTACTAACTGTCTGACAGGAGTTTAAAAAGAGAGAAATGCAAATTATCAAAAGTAAATTAAATGTTTTTTTCATATACAACTTTTTTTAGAATATATACCAATCTTATAAACAGTTATATTACCTGCAGGTTGTAAAAATTCAACTTAACTTTCTTTTTAATAAGATTTTTTAAAGAAATTCAATATAGTCCTCAAATCAAGACTAAATATAAAATTTAAGGAGAAAAAAACTATGTTGGCAGAATACTTTAATTATAGAAAACACAAAACTAATTTTAAAACTGAGGTCAGAGGAGGAACTGCGACTTTTCTTACTATGGCCTACATTTTAGCACTTAACCCGATGATCTTAAGTGCTGGTGGGTTTGACAAAGGATCAGTTTTTTTAGCAACTATAATTGCTACAGCGATAGCTTGTGGAATTATGGCTTTTTGGGCACGAACTTGGCCCGTGGCTCTTTCAAGTGGAATGGGCCTAAATGGTTTCATAGGATTCGTTGTTTGTGGAGCAATGGGTTACTCGCCTGCAGAGGCATTAGGTGCAGTATTTGTTGCAGGAATATTATTTGTTGTCGCTTCAATCACTCCTCTTCGTGCATGGATTATTAATTCTATACCTAAAAGTTTGAAACTTGGAATTGGGGCGGGGATTGGTATGTTTCTAGCTGTAATAGGATTTAATATACTAGGACTAACAGTTCCATCAAACGATCCTACTATTTTTAAATTGGGAAGTTTAAACAATCTTTTCGTTTTGTTTGGTTTAGCAGCATTGGTTACAATGATTTGTTTAGATAAATTGAATATACGGGGAAGCATAATAATTTCAATGGTGTTTTGGACAATTGCTTCATGGATATTTATTCCAAGTGAATTACAGAATGCAAACTTTTCTGCCTATTCTGGAATATTTTCTTTCAACTTACCTGAGCTCAAACACTTTATGGTTTTTGATTTGTCTAAAGCTTTAAGTGCTGGAATGCTTACTGTGGTTTTCACGCTGTTCTTTGTGGATATTTTTGACTCAATGGGCACATTGGTCTCAGTAGCAAATGTTGCAGGAAAAGTTGATAACAAAGGTAATGTTAAAGATATCGACAGAGCTTTATTAGCTGATAGCGTTGCAACAGTTGCGGGCGCGATGGTTGGTACTTCTACGGTAACTTCTTACGTAGAGTCAGGAGCAGGAGTTAAAGAGGGTGGTCGAACAGGAATGGTGCCATTAGTAGTTGGCATTCTGTTTGTATTTTGTATATTTTTATCACCACTTTTCCTAGCAATCCCGAAGCAAGTAGATGGGGCGGCACTAATATTTGTGGCAATCTTATTTATTAAAAATATCGTCGATATTGATTGGAAAGACCTAGCTGAATCAGCTCCAGCCGTAATTTGTATGTTGGCTATGCCTCTCACATATTCGATTTCAAATGGTATTGCATTAGCATTTGTTGCATATGCGTTAATAAAAATATGCACTGGAAAAATTTCAGGGGTTTCACCAGCAATTTGGGTTGTAGCTATTCTAAGTGCGTTAAACTTAGCTATATATTCTTAAATATTTAAATAATTAAATTTAAAGGGTCAGTTTTTACTGGCCCTTTATTTTTTGTGTTTTTCTTTTAGTTCACTAACCCGTATCTCTTCATATTTTTCAAAAGGCTGGACAATCCAAGGATTGCTTTTAAGTTCCACTGCACAAAAATCAGGGTTAAAGGTTGATTGAGATTTTTTCCAGAGGATTGCAGTTTTTATTGATTTTATTTTCCCTTTAATTGGCGGATAATTTTTTAACCAATCTATGCTTCTATTTAATGTAACGCCAGTATCAGAAAGATCATCGCACAAAAGTAAATTGCCACCCATACTTTGAACGGTTGAGCTCATTTCTCTTGAAAAAGTTAGTTTCCCTTGCTTATCCTCTATGCCTTTACCAGAATAAGACTCGACTGCTAAATAAGCGCACTTCAATTTAAAAACTCGACTTAAGACGTCTATGATTGGTGCGCCTCCTCGCATTATTCCTATTAAAATATCTGGTTTATAGCCACTTTCATCTATTTGTATTGCAAGTTTTTCAACAGTTGCATTATACTCATCCCAAGTTATGAAAAGTTTTTCAGCCATGAAAAAAATTAATTTATTTTTGAGGTATTGTAAATGAAAGGTTATGTAGTTTGTGTTTATAAAAGCATTAGTAATGAGGAAAAGTTAAAAGAATACGCTTTTAAAGCTAAAGTAGCAGTTGAAAAATATAAGGGAAGATTTTTGATTAGAGGTGGAAAAGCAACAACAAACGAGGGTGAAAGTGCACCTAGAACTGTAGTAATCGAATTTCCATCATATGAAGAAGCTAAGAATTTTTATCATTCTAAAGAATATCAGGAAGCTTTTTCGGTTTTAAAAGGATTTGCAGTTAGACAACATCAGTCGGTTGAAGGGGCTTAATACTGAATCGGTTCATCGTCAATACTCCGCCAAAGGTACCATGTGGCAACTGAACAATAGGGAGTAAACTTTTTATAAAGTTTATTCAAAAAACTTTTTGGGGGATAATATTTTTTTTTATAGTTATTGGAGATTGCTCTAAGTAGACCTATATCCTGTAACGGCCATATATTTGATCTATTATAAGTGAATAATAATATCATTTCAGCGCTCCACCTTCCGATCTGTCTAAGATTTGACAAATATATTATAGCATCTTCATCGCTCATCTTATTAATCAATTTTGGATCAAATTCTTTTTTTACAAATTTGATTGAAAGTTCTTTTATACCTAAAGCTTTTTGTCTACTTAACCCACATGATTTGAGTTGAGATAAAGACAACTTAGATACATTAACAGGGTTAATTTTTTTAGCTTTCTTCAGAAACTTTTTAAATACTGAATTTGCAGCAGCTACGCTTATTTGTTGTCCAGTAATACTTTTGCACAAAGAAAAAAAAACATCATTTCTTGTTATTAAAGCTCCATCTTTGTAGTTATTAATTAATTTTTTCATAACTTTATCTTTTTTGGCTAACATAATTTTAGCTTTTTTCCAGTAACTAGGATGTTTGCTCATGATCTAGGATTAATAATTTGCTTTTTGAGTTTTGACTCTCTAGTAAAAATAATTAATGAACTCATTACAACTAATAGAGCTCCAAAAAGAGTTAAAATTTTTGGAACTTCGCTCCATATCATGAAACCAAAAACTATTGCAAAAATTAAGCTCAAATATTTAATTGGGGTAACTAAAGAAGCTTCAGCTAACCTATAACTTTGTGTAAGAAGCAAATTTGCAATACTTCCGCATAAACCCATTATTATAAAGATTAATAAATCTATTTTATTAGGCAACACCCAGTCACCTCTTATTATTGTAATTAAGCCTAATACTGTGCAGAGAAGCGTAAAATAAAAGGCGATAGTATAGTTAGGTTCTGTTTTTGACAATGATCTAACACTTATGGCAACACATGCAAAAAAAATACAAAATATTATAGGAGCAATATAATAATAATTAATCTCAATAAAAGCTGGTTGAACAATCAATAACATTCCAATGAAACCAATTAAAACTGCAGACCATCTTTTTATTCCAACTTTTTCACTTAAGAAAAAAATTGATGCAACCGTAACGAATATAGGGCCTCCGAAAGTTAAAGAAACGACGTCCGCTAATGGGAGTTCTCTTAAACCGTAAAATAAAGCTATGATAGCTAGTGCGCCACATATAGCTCTAAAGGCATGAAGCCCAGGTCTTGAAGTTTTATAAAAATCTAACAATCTATCTTTAGGAATTATAAAAAAAATTGGTATAAAGCCTATAAAAAATCTCAAAAAAAGAACCTGGCCAACCGGATAGTAATCCAACCACTTCACACAAATATCCATGATAGAGAAGCATATTACGCTTGCTATCATGTATATTACGCCTATTTGATTTTTACTAAGCAATTTATTATCCTCATAGCTTCATAACATATAAAATAACTTATGCAAAAATGTTACTTAGCTATGGGCTGTTTTTGGAAGCCAGAAGAAAAGTTTCGAACCCAAAAAGGTATTATTTCTACTGAAGTTGGATACGCTGGTGGACAAAATTCTGAGGTAACCTATGAGGAAGTTTGCCAAGGAAATACGGGACACGCGGAAACTGTAAAATTATCATTCGACGAGAATATTTTATCTTATGAAAATATTTTGGAACTATTTTTTAAAATGCATGATCCAACTCAGAAAGATATGCAATTTCCAGATGTTGGAACACAATATAGAAGTGAAATATTTTATGAAAACGAACAACAAAAGAAATTAGCTTTAAAAATTAAAGAAAAATTTAATAAGGTCTATAATAACAAAATTGAAACAAATATTTCTCCTATTAAAAACTATTGCAAAGCCGAGGAATACCATCAAAAATATATTAAAAAAAAAGGAATTTTATGAGTTTAGTCTCAACTAATTGGTTGGAAAAAAACTTAAGCAAGATAAGAATTATTGACGCTAGTTGGCATATGCCAAATTCAGGAAGAAATGCCTATGAAGAATATTTAAAAACACACATTGAAAATACAGTTTTTTTCGATCTTGATAAAAATTCTGATGAGAAATCTTCGTTACCTCATATGTTGCCTAATGCGGAAAAGTGGGGGAAAATAGTCTCAGACTTTGGAATAAAAAATTCCGATCATATTGTTATTTATGATAATTCTGACACAATAAGTTCTTGTAGATGTTGGTATAGTTTTATTTATTTTGGTCACGACTTTAAGAAAGTTTCAGTTTTAAACGGAGGTCTTAGAAAATGGCTTGAAGAAAAAAAACCTGTATCTGATAAAAAAATAAAATTTAATAAAAGTGAATATGCTGTAATTGAAAATAAATCTTTAGTTAAAAACAAAGAGCAGATAAAAAAAAATATTATCTCAAATCAATTTGAACTTGTTGACGCAAGATCGGAACAAAGATTTAAAGGTTTGGTGCCTGAACCAAGAAAAGGTTTAAAAAGTGGTAATATAGAAAATTCAAAAAATATTCCTTTTAATGAATGTTTAAATAAAAATGACCATACTTTTAAAAATAAAGAAGAGTTGTTGAAAATATTCGAAAAACAAAACATTAATAATAAAAAAAATGTGGTTTTTACTTGCGGAAGTGGAGTTACCGCTTGTGTTTTGGGTCTAGCAAATTCTATTATAAGTGGTAAAACACCTATTGTTTATGATGGATCCTGGTCAGAATGGGGTCAAATTAAAAATGAAAAAAAGTAAAAAAATTACCATAGGAATATTAATATTTTTTATAATAATCGCTGCCGTTATAGGTGGACGAACTGCAATTGGTAAACATTTTGCAAAAAAATTTTCAAAGAGGCCTCCTCCAGGCGTGATTATTCAAGTAGTTGAAGAGAAAAATTTTAGTCAGACTATAGAAAGTTATTGTACTGCTTTGAGCAGTCAAACTGTCTCTTATAAAATTAAAAAAAGTGAACTAATTGAACCAATAAAATTAAATAAAAATGTTAAAAAAGGAGATGTTATAGCTAAACTGTTAAACAAAAATATAATAGCTCCTTTTTCTGGCAAAACTGGAACCCGAGGAATTAGTTCGTCCACATTGGGAACAAATTCTATAATGTTGACTTTAGATGACTCTAAAAAAATACTTTGTGACTTACAGATTCCTGAAGTTTTTGCGGGAGTTTTGAAAAAAGGGCTGAGAGTAAATGCTAAATTTTTAGCATATAAAAATAAAAATTATCAAGGAGTAATTGAGTCAGTTGCTTCAAGAGTTGATGCTGCTACTCGTTCAATTTTAGCACGAGCAAAAATTGATAATCAAAATCTTGAAATTCTACCTGGTTCACTTTTAGATATTAAATTATCTTATAATGAAAAAAAGGCTTTATCAGTTGCAGATACAAGTATTATTTTTGAGGATGAGCGAAAATTTATTTATAAAATTACAAAAAATAACAAAATTGAAAAAATTGAAATTGTTACAGGTATAAGAAAAGACGGTAACTTGGAAGTTCTATCAGGTCTTAAAGAAAATGATAGGGTAGTAAAAGAGGGCCTTTCTCGTCTCAATAGTGGAATGACAATTAGACCAATAAAAAATTAGAAATGCATAATTTTTGTCTTTTAAACATAAGGAGACCAGTTTTAAGCTCTGTTTTTTCTTTATTGTTAGTAGTTTTCGGTCTCTATACTTTTTTTCAAATTAGTACTAGGGAGCTTCCCAAAGATCTACAGCCCCCAGTAGTAGAAATAAGAACTAATTATACTGGAGCGAGTCCTTCAATTATCTCTTCTGAAATATCTGAGCCGATTGAACTAGCTGTAGGTGGAGCTGAAGGAATTAAATCTATCGATACTCTTTCCGAAATTGGTAGAAGTACAATTAAAATAGAATTTTTTACAGACATTGATGTAGATAATGCTGCAAATGATATAAGAGAACGAGTTTCAAGAATAATAGATAACCTTCCTGAAGAAAGTAAAGCTCCAGAAATTAGAAAAGCTTCAGCAGGATTTTCAACTAGTATGTGGCTTTCGGTTAGTAGTACTTCTTGGACTTCTTTGGATATCGGTGATTATGTAAAAAGAAACCTCGTTGACTCGTTTAGTTCTGTGCCAGGGACCGGACGAATTATAGTAGGCGGTATAAGCGAAAAGGCTGTAAGAGTTTATCTTAATCCAATAAAATTAAGTGCAAACGATCTTGAAGTAAAAGAGGTTGAGGAGGCGATAAGAAAGAACAATGTTTCAATTCCTGCTGGGACAATAGAAGCAAACAATGTAGACTTAACCCTTGATCTTGGTAAAGCTTATAAAAACTTAAATGATATAAAGAAATTACCTATAAAAAAAATTAAGAGTAAAACCATTACTTTAGAAGATATAGGGGAAATTAAATATGGTCCGGTATCTGAAAAGACTTTATTTAAAGCTCAAAGTCGTCAATCAATAAATGAAAATACTGTGGGAATTGGTATTTACGCTAGAACAAATGAAAGTACTGTTACACTTTCAAAAAATATTAGAAACAAAATTAAAGAAGTTAGAAAAACATTACCGGCTGGATTAACACTATCAGTAAGCTTTGATAGGGCAGTTTATATTAAAGAGGCAATAATGATGTGCTATCAATCTATCCTATTAGCCTTAGCTTTAGTTGTAGGTATAATTTATCTTTTTCTTGGTAATGTTAGAGCTATGATAGTCCCAGCAATAACTCTACCAGTTAGTCTTATAGGGGCTGCTTTGGGTTTATGGGTTTTTGGGCTTACAATTAATATTTTTACATTGTTGGCAGTCATACTGAGTGTTGCAATAGTTACAGATGATAGCGTAGTAATGACCGAGTCCATCTACTATAGAATTGAAAAGGGTGACTCACCTTTGGTGGCAGCTGCAACAGGTAGTAAAAATGTTATCTTTGCTATTTTATCAACGAGTATTATCATTTTAGCAACCTTTGCTCCTTTGTTGTTTATTGGAGGGATAAGTGGAACACTTTTTAGAGAAATGGCGATAACTCTCTCTATTACAATTGTTATTAGTACCTTTACAGCTTTATCTATCGCGCCAATGCTTGGGTCAAAATTATTAAGCAGAAAACACGTAAAATCAAATTTAGTTTTAAGATTTGAAAGATTGTTTAAATCATTCGAGTCTTTTTATTCTGAGTCTTTAAATTACTGGATTCAAAGACCTAAAACTATAATTTGGTTCATGATTTTTGTATTAGTAATAGCAAGCGTTTTGTTTAAAATTACCCCCAAAACACTTTTAGAAAAAAATCCTGATAGAGGTGTATATTTAGTATTTGGTAAAACTGACGAGTCGTCCTCTTTTGAATATACTGTCAATAAGGCAGAACAAGTTGAGACAAGGTTAATACCACTTCTTCAAAAAGAAAATGAGCCCTATCAAAGATTAATTATGAGAGTTCCCGGATTCGGAAGATCTTCTCAATCATATAATTCGTTTATCATTATAGCTTTATTGGATAATTGGAAAGATAGAAAAGAAAGTGCTCAAAAAATTGTTAGAAAAGCTATAGGTAAGATCGTAACAGTTCCTGGTACTATGGCTTTTCCTCTAACACCTAATTCAGTTCGGGTAAGCAATTACCAGAAACCAGTCGTAGTTACAATTACTGGGCCTTCTTATGAAAAACTTTATAAGTGGCAAAATCTAGTAATGGAAGATCTTAGAAAAAATAAAAATTTAGCCGATATAACTTCTGACTACACAAAAAATAAGCCAGAAGTTGAACTGATTATTGATGAAAAAAAAGCAAAAGATTTAGGTCTTTCAATTCAATCCATAGGAAAATCAATTGAAACATTATTTTCTGGCAAAACTGTTACTAAGCTAAATGAGTTGGGAAAAGAATATCCTATTATTTTGCAGGCAGATTTGAAAGATAGAAGAAGAACAGAAAGTTTAAGTAAAATTTTTGTTCGATCAGAAACTACTGGAAAATTAATATCTCTAGCAAATGTTGTGCGTTTTGAAGAAAAAGGTTCAGCAAAATTATTGTCACGTTATCAACGTTCTAAGTCTATAACATTAACGGCACGCTTAGTGGGAGGTTATACTTTGAATGAGGCATTAAATTTTATTGAGAAAACTATAGACGACAAAGCTCCATCAGCAGGAATTTATTATAAAGGTAAATCACTTGATTTGAAGGAGGCATCTAGTGAATTGTTAGTAATTTTTGCTTTAGCTATGGTTAGTGCGTACCTTGTAATGGCTGGTACTTTCAATGCATGGAGGCAACCTTTAGTCGTTATGTTAACTGTTCCTCTAGCTGCAATAGGAGGTTTAATATTTATCTTACTTTTTAATAGCACTATAAATATTTTTTCACAAATAGCTTTGGTTGTTCTAATTGGAATAGCAACAAAAAATAGTATTTTGATAGTAGATTGGGCAAACCAACTAAGAGTTGATGGTAAGTCCGTTCAAGTTGCTATTGTCGAGTCATGCAAAAGAAGGTTTAGACCTATAATTATGACTAGTCTGTCTACCTTGATAGCTATGATGCCACTAATAATTGGCAACATAGGTCCCGGAGCAGGAGAAGGTATAAGATTGGCGGTTGGATGTACTATATTTGGTGGAATGTTGATCAGTACTTTTTTGACGCTGTTTACCACTCCAGTTTTTTATCTATTGCTTTGTAAAAATTCTAAAAGAATGGATGATATTGATTTGCAATTAAGCAGGGAATTTAAAAAATAATATACTTCTTTTTTTCAAGATTTTTTTTGCAAAGTATTAACTGCTTTCTATATTTGTTCGCTATGTCCTTAACTGATTTTGCATAGATTATCGCTTTTTTATCTTTAGAGTAATTTTTATAATCACCCCAACCTTTATAATAAGCAAGATATTGTCTGTAAGCATCATTTTTGGGAATTTTTAAAATTTTTGTAGTTTTATTTACATACCAACCTATAAAATCTACTGAGTCTTTAAATCGGGCTCTAGTAGCTAAAGGATTATTGGTTTCTGTCTTAAATTGTCGCCAAGTTCCCTCTACAGCTTGTGAATAGCCAAAAGAACTTGATGGTCTTTTAAAAGGTATAACTTTAAATAATTTTCTTCTTGGAGGTTTAGCCAACCAATTGAAATCACTTTCCTTTTTTATAAAAGCTAATTGAATGTAAATTGGTACTCCCCATTTTTCATAAGAGCCTCTTGCATGTTTATACCAAAGATACCTCTCTTCAAAGATTTCACAGCTGTTTTGAGTATTTTTCGGAATTGATGAGCAAGAGATAATAATTAAAAAAAATAGTAATAAAAAAATTTTATTAAAATGAATCACTCTTTATTTTATATAAGAATTTAATTAGAAATTCCCCTCCATTTTTCTGGTCTCATAAAGCTA
>CABXUA010000015.1 GCA_902515355.1 uncultured Pelagibacteraceae bacterium
TAAGAGTTTTTCATTTGTAAGTAATGGAATGGAATTTTTTGATTCATTAATAAAGTCGAAAAGTTTAATTTTATCCTGGCTGTTTACTTTATCTGATTTATTAATTTCTAATAGTATTTTATTTAAATTTTCTGTTTCAGTCTTGATTACAGAAGTACTCTTAAGTTGACGTTCTTCGATTGGAAAAAGATATTTTAGGGAAAGCAGAGACTCATCTACCTTTCCAACCTGACAAAGCTCATTTGCTGACCTTGGAAAGAATGATTTAGCTATATCCCATGAGTAGTAAAGCCACACTAGTAGTAAAAAGCTACTTCCTACAATCACCCAATGAATACCACCTTTAGCTCTCTCAGGATTTCCAAAAACTGCATCTATTTTTTCTGTTCTGATTAATTTTCTTCCATATAAAATGCATCCAATAATAGCAAAGAAGAATAAAAATGTTAGAAAAGCAGTAATCATTTAAACATCTTTCCCCATAATTTCTTCTTCCATATTCCAAATCATTGAAAGTATTTCCTCTCTTTTAGATACGAATTCCTTATTATTTTTAATTTCTCTTAAATCTCCTTTAAGCCCCATTGCCGCAAAAGGTAATTTATATTCTTTATGAATTCTTCCAGGTCTAGGAGCCATCACGTAAACTTTTTCTCCAAGCAACAAGGCTTCCTCAACTGAATGAGTGATAAGAATAATTGTTTTTCCAGTTTCTTTCCAAATTTTAAGAACCAAAGATTGCATTTTTTCTCTAGTTAAAGCATCTAGAGCTCCTAAAGGCTCATCCATTAAAATTAGATCAGGATCATTTATTAAACATCTAGCTAAAGCTACTCTCTGTTGCATACCTCCTGATAACTGATAAGTAGGAGTGTTTCCAAAACCTTTTAAACCAACAATATCTAACCATTCATCAACTTTTTTTTGAGTTTCGATTTGATCTTGATTCTTCATTCTTAAACCAAAATTTACATTTTCTGCAACAGTCAACCACTCAAACAAAGCACCTTGTTGAAATACCATTCCTCTATCGACACCAGGACCATTAATTTCTTTATTATTGAGAGTAATCTTTCCTGAAGTAGGTCTGATAAAACCTGCAGTTATATTTAACAAAGTAGTTTTTCCACATCCTGAAGGACCCAGGACAGTAAGTAACTCTCCTTTTCTAATCGTGAAATTTAAATCTTTAAGAGCATGAACTGTTTCTCCTTTTGGAGTTTTAAAAATCATATTTAGATTTTGAGAAATTAGATCGCTCATAAGACAACTATATTAAATATTTTTATAAAAAAATAGGCACCAATCAAATAAATTGGTGCCTATAATTTTTTTCAAGAACTACGGTAAAAACTTAGTAGTTACAGTACCTCTTGGAGTATCAAATCCTTTCAAAAATTTTGAAAGATTTCCACTCTTCATAGATTTTTTAGTTTCCTTTGGAGTTAAGAATTTGAAGCCACTTAAAGTGCCTTTCATGTCAGCAACTTTCATTTCTGACTCTTTTGACATAGCTTTCAAATCACTCTTTCCATTTCTGTATCTCTCATTAGCTTCGTGCGTTAATTCAACAAAAGATTTAACCATACCTGGATTTTCTTTCATGAATTTATTAGTAACTGAAACGATATCTATACCCATAATACCGCCAGCACGAGCTTCATCTACAGTTAAAAGTCTCTTACCTACAGATGTAGCAGATTTAATAGAGTTACCTCCAAATAGACATGCCATTACTACGTCACCGCTTACTAGAGCAGCAGCGCCTTCTTCCGGGTCCATCGCAATAATCTCCATTTTTTTTCTATCAGCTCCAACTATCTTCATACTTTCTGTAAAAACATATTCAGCCATTGTTCCCAATGGAACTGCAACTTTTTTACCTTCAAGCTCAGAAGCGTTAGCTTTAGTAATACCAGATTTATTAGAAGTAACACATGTTGTTCCTCCCATACCGTATTCCATAGCAACATCTACTAAACTAATTGGTGCTTTAGCTTTAACAGCATTAATGTAAGGCATTAATCCTTGCGAGTAAGAGATATCTATATCTCCTGCTAACATGGCATCTGTCATCGCTACACCATTAGTAAAATTAGTCCACTTAACTGGTACTCCAAGTGCTTTTGAATATGCTTTTTTGTTCATGTCCTCAAGATTTGGAGATGGCCATTCCAAAAAGTACGCTACTCTTACTTCCGAAGCTGCATTAGCAACTGAAGCGTTTAGAATAAACGCAAATAAAATCCCAAGAACTGTGCTTATTATTTTTTTCATATATCCCCTTAGTTTGTTAATTAATAAGATTTAAAATTAAAATTTAAGTTAAGTAAATAGTAAGCTTGAGTTTTTTATACGTACCTATTATTCAACCCCTTCCAATTATCTAATCAAACGTGTTCTTTTTAGGTTCAATCTGCAGTTGTATACAATAATTCTTGATTTAATTTAACAAATGTCTACTAATTTAATTATGAGCTCCTCTAACAGAACTAATATACCTAATTCATTAAATGAGCATTGGATGCCCTTTACTGATAATAAAAGTTTTAAAAAAAATCCTAGACTTATTACTGATGCAAAGGGCGTTTATCTCACTAATCATGAAGGTAAAAAAATGATTGATGCTAGCTCGGGATTATTTTGTAATCCCCTTGGACACGGAAGAAAAGAAATTACTGAAGCAGTATCAAAACAATTAGATAAATTGGATTATTGTCAACCTTTCAATCAAGGATATGGAGGTTCTTTTGAATTAGCTACTAGAATAGCAAAAAAAACACCCGAGGGAATAAATAGAATATTTTACACAATATGTGGTTCGACCGCTGTAGAAACGGCTATAAAAATTTCGATTGCTTACCACAGAGCTAAAGGAGATTCAAAAAGATTTAGATTTGTTGGGCGTGAAAGAGGTTATCACGGTATGAATATTGGAGCAACAACAGTAGGTGGCATGATTAATAATGTTAAAACTTTTGCAAGCGTATTAATGCCTGGCGTTCAACATATGCGTCATACTCATTTACCAGAACATAAATTTGTAAAAGGCCAACCCGAAACAGGGGTAGAGATGGCTGAAGATTTAGAAAGAATAGCGATGAATTTTGGAGGAGAAAATATAGCAGCTTGCATAATCGAACCAATTGCTGGATCAACCGGAACTTTAGTGCCTCCAAAAGGATACTTAAAAAGAATTAGGGAAATTTGCAATAAGCATGGAATACTTTTAATTTTTGATGAAGTTATTACAGGATGGGGAAGAACGGGATCAGCATTTGCTGCGCAAGAGTGGAATGTGACACCAGATATAATGACTATGGCTAAAGCCACAACTAATGGAGTCGTTCCTATGGGAGTGGTAGCAGTAAAAGAAGAAATTTATGACTCTGTTTTAGACGCATCTTCAGCTCCAGAGGGAACACCAGAATTATTTCATGGTTATACTTACTCTGGAATACCTGTAGCTGTTGCAGCAGCTTTAGCAGTTCAAGATATTTTTGATAAAGAGGATATTTTCAAGAGAGCAAAGGAAATGTCGCCTTATTTGCAAGATGGTTTGCAATCTCTAAAAGATTTAAAAGAAGTAGTTAGTATAAGAGGTTATGGCATGATGGGTGGAATTGAGATGAGAATGAAAGAAAAGCCAGGAAAGGCAGGTTTTCAAACTTTTAAACATTGTTATGATGCGGGTGTAAATTTTAAAAATACTGGAGATAATATAATAATTGCTCCTCAATTTATATGTGAAAAAAAACATATAGATGAAATTATCGAAAAATTGAGAACCGGAATCTCTAATTACATAAAGTCGTAAATGCGTATAGGCGTTCCCAAAGAGATTAAGCCACAAGAACATCGAATCGGATTAACACCAGAAAGTGTAAAACTTCTATCTGACAAAGGACATGAGATTTTTGTTGAGTTCAACGGGGGTTTCGAGGCAGGTTTTACAAATGATGATTATAAAAATGCTGGTGCTAAAATTGAAAAAAAAGCCTCAGAAATTTTTAAGAATTCAGAATTAATTGTAAAAGTTAAAGAACCTCAAAAAAATGAAATTGAGATGATTAAGGAAAATCAAGTCATCTATACCTATTTACACTTAGCGGCAAGCAAAGATTTAACAAACGGATTAATAAAATCAAAATCTATTTGTATAGCTTACGAAACAGTAACCGATGACCAAGGTCGACTGCCTTTATTAGCACCGATGAGTGCTGTTGCTGGAAGAATGTCAATTCAGGCAGGCGCTCATTCATTAGAAAAAAATCAAAAAGGTAGAGGTTTACTTTTAGGAGGCGCGCCAGGGGTGGAACCAGCTAATGTTGTTATTTTAGGAGGAGGAGTTGTAGGGGAAAATGCGGCTTTAATAGCTACCGGCATGAAAGCAAGTGTTGATGTAGTTGATAAATCTGCTGAGAGATTAATTCAATTAGAGAAAATATTTGGAGACAAAATAAAACCAATTAAAAGTGAAAATGCTGATTTAAACAAACTTATAAAAAAATGTGATCTTCTAATAGGTGGTGTTTTAATACCTGGAGCTGAAGCACCTAAGTTGGTAACAAGAGAAATGATTAAATCGATGAAAAGAGGTTCAGTTGTGGTAGATGTTGCAATAGATCAAGGCGGTTGTTTCGAAACAAGCAAACCTACAACACATGATAACCCCACATACTTAGTAGACGATGTGGTCCACTATTGTGTTGCTAACATGCCGGGAGGTGTTCCAAGAACCTCTACAATGGCTTTAAATAAAGCTACGCTCCCGCTTTTGAGTAAAATTGCTGATAAAGGATATGAAAAAATACTAAAAGAGGATAAAAATTATCTAGCTGGATTAAATATTTTTAGAGGAAATATTACTTGCAAAGCAGTTGCTGACGCATTTAATATCAAATTCTACTCTCCGGAGAAACTTCTCTGATTTTTTATCAAAACAAAAGGGAATTTATCAATATATATTATTTTTAAGTCTTCAAACCCCATTTTGACCGATTATCAACTTTAATTATTTTGTTTCTTATGGTGTAATAAGCGTGAAGATATGAGTTCACAACTAAAAGAAAAAGCAGAAGAAAAACTAGAAAACAACTATTTCTCTGGAAAAAAACCTAATAATTCAGCTTTAAATAATTCTAAAGTTAATCTTAATGAATTAGTTAGCAGACTTAATGTCGAGAAAAAAAAAGAGAGAAATCAAAATATAATTCTTTCTGTGGCAGCAGTGTCAGTCGTAACTGTTTTCGGAGTTATTTTAGCTCTTTAATTCTGCTCTCTACGATTTAAAGCTTTCAAGACTATAAGA
>CABXUA010000016.1 GCA_902515355.1 uncultured Pelagibacteraceae bacterium
TAGTTATGTTGAAAGAGAAGTATCCAGGAGTCCCGGTTGTTTCTTACGTTAATACTTCAGCAGACGTCAAAGCTGAAACAGACGTTTGTTGCACGTCAGCTAATGCTGTCAAAGTAGTAGAGTCACTTGGTGTAGATAAAGTTATTTTTTTACCAGATCATTACTTAGCAAATTATGTTCAAAAAAATACAAAGGTTAAAATTATTTCATGGCAAGGAACATGTATTGTACACGAAAAATTTACTGCTAAAGAAATTGAAGATATTAGAAAAGAAAATCCTGAAATTAAAGTGATTGCACATCCAGAATGCCCACCTGATGTTATTAGCGCTTCAGATTTTGCAGGATCGACGTCAAATATGGTTAAATATGTTAAAGAAAAACAACCCAAAAAAGTTCTATTAGTTACTGAATGTTCTATGAGTGATAATGTTCAAATAGAAAATCCAAACGTGGAGTTTGTAAAACCATGTAATCTTTGTCCTTACATGAAGAAAATTACACTTAAAAAAATTTATGATTGCTTAAAAAATGAAACTAACGAGATTAAAATTGGTGATAATATAGCGGCAAGGGCTAGAAGATCTGTCGAAAGAATGGCTGAAATTGGCAGATAAGTTTGGTGCAAAAAATAAATAAAAAATATATCAAAACAGTTGTTAGTCAAGCTCTTAGAGAAGATCTTAATCCCGTAGGAGATATAACTACAAAATTTATCAAAAACAAAAATAAAATAGCATTAGCAAAAATTATCTCAAAACAGAGTGGAATAATAGCTGGAATTGATTTTTGTAAAAGTGCATTTTTACTTTTAGACAAAAAAACAAAATTTAAAAAAAAAATCAAAGATGGCTCTAAAGTAAAAAAAGGGAAAATTATTGCAATTATATCTTCAAAAATTGAGTCTATTTTAACTGCAGAAAGAACTGCATTAAATTTTCTAAATCATGCTTCGGGCATAGCTACCTTGACTAATCAGTTTGTTAAAAGGTGTAATAGGAAAACAAAAGTGTGCTGTACTAGAAAAACTACTCCAAATTTAAGACTTTTGGAAAAATATGCTGTAAAAAAAGGAGGGGGATTTAACCATAGATTTAATTTAAGTGATGAAATTCTAATCAAAGATAACCATATTAAAGCTGAAAAGAATATTAAAAATCTTATTAAAAGATCAACTAAATCAAAAAAAGTGATAACTGTAGAAATAGAAAATATTAAACAATTAAAGATGATTATGGGTTTAAAATTTAAAAGAATACTGTTTGATAATATGAATTTAAAAACTTTAAGAAAATGCTTGAAAATTTGTAAAGATAAATATGAAACTGAATATTCTGGAAACGTAAATCTGAAAAATATTAGAAAAATATCAAATACTAAAGTTGATAGAATTTCTATAGGAAGTATAACTCATAGCACCAAAGCTTTTGACTCAAGTTTAGATTTAAAATTATCTTCTTAGTTCAGCCTGAGCAGCTGCTAGTCTTGCAACTGGAACTCTGAAAGGTGAACAAGAAACATAATTCAACCCTACTTTGGAACAAAATTCTATACTTTTAGGATCCCCGCCATGTTCACCGCATATTCCTAATTTTAATTTTTTATTTTGTTTTCTACCTCTCTTTGAAGCTATCTCTACTAATTCTCCTACTCCATCTTCATCAATACTGACAAATGGATCCTTTTCAAAAATTTTATGGTCCACATAATCATTCAAAAATTTTCCAGAGTCGTCCCTACTAATTCCTAAGGCTGTTTGTGTTAAATCATTGGTACCAAAGCTAAAAAAATCTGCGTATTTGGAGATAGATTTTGCCTGGAGAGCTGCCCTTGGTAATTCAATCATAGTTCCTATAATATAATCTATTTTTACTTTATGTTTTTTTTGAACACTTATTGCAACTTTATTTACAAGATCTCTTAATATCTTTAATTCCAGGTCGGTAGAAACTAATGGAATCATAATCTCAGCAAAGGCAGATTTTGATTTTTCTTTTTTACACTCAACTAAAGCCTCGAAAATTGCTTTACATTGCATCTCATATATTTCAGGAAAAGAAATACCAAGTCTGCAACCTCTGTGACCTAACATTGGATTTTGTTCATGAAGCTCTGCTATTCTATCTTTGATTTCTTTAGCACCTAAATTTAATGACCTAGCCACCTCCTCCATGTCTTTATCGGATTTTGGCAAAAATTCGTGTAAAGGTGGATCTAATAATCTAACCGTAACAGGTAATCCATACATAGTTTTAAATATCTCTTTAAAATCATTTTTTTGATGGGGTAAAAGTTTTTCAAGAGCGTTGCTTCTGTCCTCTATGGACTTAGACAATATCATTTGCCTGACAGATAAAATTCTTTCTTCATCAAAAAACATATGTTCCGTTCTACATAGTCCAATACCCTCAGCTCCAAATTCTCTAGCAATTTTAGTATCTTTTGCAGTTTCAGCATTAGTTCTTATTTTTAATTTTCTAAATTGATCTGCCCACTTCATGATTGTAGAAAAATATCCTGATATTTCAGGTTGGACTGTAGGCACTGTCCCAAGCATAACTTTACCGCTTCCTCCGTCTATAGTTATAATCTCTCCTTCTTTAACTATAATTTCGCCTGCTTTAAATTGTTTTGTTTCGTAGTCGATATTAATTTCACTAGATCCTGAAACACAAGGTCTACCCATTCCTCTTGCTACTACCGCAGCATGACTAGTCATACCTCCCCTTGAAGTTAGAATACCTTTTGCAGCATGCATTCCATGAATATCTTCGGGTGAGGTTTCAACTCTTACTAAAATCGTATTTTCCATCATTCCATTTAATCTCTCAGCCTCCTCAGCAGAAAAAACTACTTTGCCACTTGCCGCACCAGGAGAAGCTGGTAATCCAGAAGCTATTATTTTTTTTTCCACTTTTTCATCTAAAGTTGGATGTAACAATGTTTCTAAGGTATTTGGATCTATTCTAAGAATTGCCTCTTTTTTTGAAATTAAATTTTCTTTAACCATATCAACCGCAATTTTAATTGCAGCTTTTGCAGTTCGTTTTCCAGATCTTGTCTGTAACATCCAAAGTTTGTTATTTTCAACTGTGAACTCGATATCTTGCATATCTCTATAGTGTTTTTCTAATTTTAAAAAAATCTTTTTGAGTTGCTGATAAACCTTTGGCATAGTTTCCTCCATTGTTAGCGATTTCGAACCAGAATCTTTATTGGCTTTTTTAGTTATATGTTGAGGTGTTCTTGTTCCCGCAACAACGTCTTCTCCTTGAGCATTAATCAGATACTCTCCAAAAAAAGCTTTTTCACCAGTTGAAGGGTTCCTAGTAAAAGCTACTCCAGTTGAGCAATCTTCTCCCATGTTACCAAAAACCATCGCTTGAACATTCACAGCCGTTCCCCAATAGTCAGGAATTTGATTTAGCTTTCTATATGTTTTGGCTCGTTGACTGTTCCAAGATAAAAAAACTGCACTTATAGCTCCATAAAGTTGTTTTTTAACATCTTGAGGAAACTCAATTTTTTTTTCTTGTTTTATTAAATCTTTAAAATTTTTAATTAAACCATCCCAATCACTTTCATCTAACTCTGTATCTGAGAGAACTCCTTTGGTTAGTTTATAATTATCAATCATTTCCTCAAATAAATGTCCTTCTACACCTAAAACAACATTGCTGTACATCTGAATAAATCTTCTATAACTGTCTTTAGCGAACCTCCCGTTTGAAGTTTTTTTTGCAAGGGCTTTAACAGTTTTATCATTTAAACCCAAATTTAAAATTGTATCCATCATGCCAGGCATTGAAATTCTTGCACCTGAACGCACAGAAACTAATAAAGGATTTGTTAAATCACCAAACTTCTTTTTTGTTTTTTTTTCGATGTTTTTTAATTCTATCTCAATATCTTTTATAACTTTATTAGATAGTTTTTTCTTAGACTTATAAAATATTTCACAGACTTGAGTTGATATTGTAAATCCTGGCGGAACTGGTAAGCCTAACCTTCCCATTTCTGCTAGGTTAGTACCTTTTCCACCTAATATATTTTTTTTGTTTTTAAGTTTCTTAACCTTTTTGTCATCAAAACTAAAAATCAATTTTTTCATTTAAGCACCTTCTAATTTAGAAAAATCAACAAAGTTATTAAATGTTTTACAGAACATTTTTAATAATTCTAAGCGGTTATTTTTAATATCATGATTCTCATCATTTACCACTACATTATCAAAAAAACTATCTGTGTAACTTTTAATTTCAGATAGTTGAATAAGTAAATTTTCGTAGTTTTTATCTTCTTCTTTTACAGTAAAAGCCTTCCTGATTTCATTTATCTTTTCAAAAAGACTTTTTTCTTCTTCTTTTCTGAAAAGAACAGCGTCAGGTTTACCAAAAATTTCTTTAGTTTCGTTATTAAGTATATTCGATGCTCTTTTATAGGAATATATTGCATTTTTTCCTACATCTTTGTTTATGTATCTATTCATAAGAATACTTTTTTTGAAGAGATCTAAATAATTGTCACTAATATGTGAGCTTATTGATGCCTCAATTATATCATTTTTAATATCTTTTTCCTTTAATATATTTCTCATTCTCTCTTTTAAAAAATAAAGTATTTCCTTTTCAGTATTTTCATTTTCTAATTTTACACCTTGGTCTTGAAAAAGAGTAATTGAATAACTAATTAGATCTCTCAGTTTGATATTTAATTTATTTTCAATTATAGTTTTAAGAAGACCAATTGCTGATCTTCTTAAAGCAAAAGGATCTTTTGAACTAGTTGGCTTTTCATTTATTAAGAAAAATCCTACCAAGGTATCTAGCTTATCGACTATTGAGATGGAATAGCTTATTGGTTTCTTGGGTGTAAAAGAATTTAATCCTGTAGGTAGATAATGATCACTAATTGAATTAGCTACATCCTCCTCAAATCCCTGAGCTAATGCAAAACGTTTTCCCATTTTGCCTTGCAACTCAGGATATTCTCCCACAAGGTCAGAGCATAAGTCAGATTTAGAAATCGAAGCGGCAACTTCTATTTTTTCTTTGTTAATATTTAATTGATCTGAGATTGTTGATGCTAATTTTCTTATTCTTTGAGTCTTGTCGTAAATTGTTCCAATCTTATCATAAAATGTAATAGTTTTTAGTTTTCCTATCTGCTTTATTAAATTTTT
>CABXUA010000017.1 GCA_902515355.1 uncultured Pelagibacteraceae bacterium
ATCCACCAAGATAATTTTTATTGGAACACTAAAACTGGAAACGCATTAACTATGTGGATAGCTTTAAATGAGTCAAATAAGAAAAATGGAGGTATTTTTTATTTTAAGAAATCTCACAAGACAGGATTACAAAAACATAAGTTATCTTTTCATCCAGGAACTTCACAAAAATTAAGTGAAAAAATTAACTTAAAAAAATTTAAAAAATTTACACCCAGTTTAAAACCAGGAGATTGTATAGTTCACAATTCTCTAATTATCCATGGTAGCAACAAAAATCTATCCAATAAAACAAGAAGTGGTTTAACTTTAAGATATATTTCTAAAAATGAAAAATTCGATAACTTTAAAATAGCTAAGTATAAAAAATCTCTAGAAAAAAATGTAAAATTCTTAAAGGAAAATAATTAAATGCCAGGCTATGAATTAATCGGGAAACAAGAGAAAGAAGAGGTTGAAAAAATTTTTAAAAATGGAGGCGTGTTATTTAGATTAGGATTTGAAAAGCTTAGAAAAAATAAGTTTAAAGTCCTCGAATTTGAAAAAAAATTCGCAAATTACATGAATTCTAAATATGCTTTAGCAGTCACTTCTGGAACAGCTGCTTTGAGAGTAGCTTTAGCAGCGCTAAGGTTAAAACCAGGTGATGAGGTAATAACACAATCTTTTACTTTTGTTGCAACAGTAGAGGCAATCATAGAAGCAAAATTAAAACCTGTGTGTTGTGATATAGATAATACATTAAATCTAGATCCTTTAAGTTTAAAAAAAAAAATTACTAAAAAAACAAAAGCAGTCATTCTTGTGCATATGTTAGGCGTCTCAGGACACATTGAAAAAATAAAAAAAATTTGTGATAAAAAAAACATACCCATTATAGAGGATACAGCCTGGGGCTGCGGCGGTTACTACGGAAAAAAAAGACTAGGAACAATTGGTAGAATGGGAACATTTAGCTTTGATTATGCAAAATCAATGACAACTGGAGAAGGTGGAATGATTTTATTTAATAAGAAATCAGACTGGATGAAAGCCTCTGCTTGGCACGATCACGGTCATGAAAACAATCCCAAAAAACCAAGATGGGAAGATACTAGAGACAGAAGTGGATTTAATTTTAGAATGACAGAATTACAGGCTGCTGTTGGTTTGGCTCAGTTAAAAAAGCTAAAAAAGGTTATATCGATCCACAGAAAAAATATGAAAAAAATAAAGAAAAAATTAATAAAGTTAAATTTGGAATTTAGAAAAGTGCCTGAAAAAAACTCAGAAACAGCAGATGCGTTGATGTTCATGGTTAAAAATAAAAATATAGCAAAAAAATGCAGAAGAGAGCTTAACAAAAATGGAGTTCAAACTAAAATATTGCCGGAAGCTTCCACATGGCATTTTGCTAAATATTGGCGACATATTCCTGAAATAATTAAAAAGACAAAGATTAAAAAAAATTATTTTAAAAAATCATCTTTTTATTTAGATAGAACAATATCAATACCAGTAAATATTAAAATGAAAAAAAAAATTCCAAATCTAATTTTTAGTTCTTTAAGTAAAGTTATTAAACAAAATGACTAAGAAAAAAGTATCGGCAATAATCCAAGTGCGAACGGGATCAAAAAGATTTCCTAGAAAGAGTCTAGCAAAACTAGGAGATTCTAAAATCATAGAATGGGTTATAAATCGAACAAAACAATCAAAATTTTTAGACGAAGTAATATTGGCAACCACAGATTTGGAAGAAGATAAACTTTTTCTGAAAATAGCCAAGGAGCACTCTATAAAAATTTTTTTTGGCGAGAAAGAGAATGTATTAAAACGTTTCTTAGATACTGCAAAATATTTTTCAACAGATGTTGTGGTAAGAATTTGCGCAGATAATCCTTTCATTTCGCACTCCTTTATTGATGAACTAATTAAATTTTTCGAGAAAAATAACTGTGATTTAGCATTTAATCATCAAACAAGATTAAATACAAAAATTGTAGATGGGTTTGGGGCTGAAATATTTAATAAGAAAATTCTAGAAAAAATTTTTAGTAGCACGAATGAAAAAGCTCACTTAGAACATGTAACTAAATTTATTTGGGACAATCATCAAAAAATGAATATCAAAGTTTGTCCTGTAAAAGATATTTTTATGAATAGTAATTTGAAATTTGACGTCGATTATAAAGAGGATCTAATTAAGTTGAATAATTTTGTTCTCAAACATAAAATAAATTTTAAAACATCACCAGAAAATATAGTGAACTGTTATGAATAAAGTTTCAGTTATTATTCCTGTTTATAATCACGAAAAGTATATAGCTAGATGTTTGAGATCTATTACTAGCCAATCTTTAAATAAAAATGATTATGAAATTATTGTAGTAGATGATGGTAGTACCGACAAAACGGCAAAAGCAATAAAACCTTTTTTAAGAGAAATTAAACTTATAAAAAATAAAAAAAACAAAGGACTTCCCAACGCTCTAAATCAAGGAATAAAAAAATCCAGATCAAAATATATTGTAAGGTTAGATGCAGATGATTACGTTAATCAAGAATTTTTAAAATTTCTTTATCTTTATATTCAAAACAACGAAAAAATGCATGCAGTAGCATGTGACTATTATCTTGTGGACGACAATGAAAAAGTAATTTCCAAACAAAATTGTCAAAAAAAACCCATCGCCTGTGGCATTATTTTTAAAACTCAAAATTTAATAGATCTTGGACTCTATGACGAAGAATTTTTGTTATATGAGGATATTGATTTTAGGAAAAGATTTAAAACAAAGTTTAATATTCATAGAATTCCGATACCTTTATATCGATACCGAAGACATGAAAATAACATTACCAATAATAAATTTAATCAGAAAAAATTTATGAAAAAATTTAAAAAAAAATATAGGAAAAAAAATGAAATTTAATTTTAATTCGGTAAACTTTCCAAGACCCTATATTATTGCAGAAATAGGTGTTAATCATGAATGTTCAATTAAAAATGCCTACAACCTAATAGAACAAGCTAAAAAAGGGGGGGCACACGCTGTTAAATTTCAAACTTATAAAGCAGAAAAGCTTGCATCTAAAAATTCACCAGCTTATTGGGATACTAAAAAAGAGAAAACAAAAAACCAATATGAACTTTTTAAAAAATTTGATCACTTCAATTATAAAGATTACTTGAAGCTTATTCTATTTTGTAAAAAGAAAAAAATTCAGTTTTTATCAACACCTTTTGACGAAGAGGCAGTAGATTTTTTAAACAAACACGTTCCTGCATTTAAAATTGCTTCGGCAGATATTACAAATCTGCCATTATTAAAGAAGATAGCATCTACAAAAAAACCTGTAATTATCTCAACCGGGGCTTCAACTATAGCAGAAATTAAAAAAGCTATTTTACCTTTTAAAAAAAAAGGTAATAAAAATATTTGTTTAATGCACTGTATTTTGAATTATCCTACCTTACCTAAAAACGCAAATTTGTTAATGATAAAACATTTAAAGAAAAAATTTCCTAAACTTACTATTGGTTACTCCGATCACACTCTACCTGACGATGAAATGTCTAGTATTACTACAGCCTATATGTTGGGTGCAGAAATTATTGAAAAACACTTTACTAATAAAAAAACATTAAGCGGAAATGATCATTATCATTCTATGGATTACAAAGATTTATTAAAAATAAATGTTAATTTATCAAATTTGAAAAATTTAATCGGAAAATCGAAAATAAAAAGTCCAATTAATTCTGAAAGGTTATCAAGAAAAAATGCAAGAAGGAGTCTAGTTACCAAAGTACAAATTAATAAAAACGAAAAACTTAAATATAACAATATAATTTGCAAAAGACCAGGTCTTGGTATAAGCCCAATGAATATCAAAAAAGTTTTAGGGAAAAGAATAAAAAAAACTTTAAAGAAAGATACAATTATTAAATTAGAACACATTAAAAAATATTAATATGCAACAACTAGATCCAAAAAAATTTTTAAATTTCATTAAAAGTAAAAAAATTAATTTTTTTACTGGTGTTCCCGACAGTTTGTTAAAAAATTTTTTGAGCGAGTTAGATCCTATCAAACAAAAAAACCATATTATTGCAGCAAATGAGGGATCTGCAGTTTCTGTAGGTATAGGTTATTTTTTAGCTACCAAAAAAATTCCATGTATATATATGCAAAATTCTGGCTTAGGAAATGCAATTAATCCATTAGCCTCATTAGCTCATGAAAATGTTTATTCTATTCCAATGTTATTAATTATTGGATGGAGAGGAAGCCCCTCGTTTGATGATGAGCCTCAGCACAAAGTTAAAGGAAAAATTACTCCCAAAATACTAAAACTTCTTAAAATTAAATACTTAATTCTAAGTCACAAAAAAAAAAACTTTAATAGAATTTCAAAATTAATAAATTATTCTAAAAAAAAATCCAAGCCAGTAGCTATAATTGTTGAAAAAAATACTTTTTTTAATAACAAAACTAAAATTAATAAAATTGAAAAAAAGTCAGTATATAGAAGAGAAATAATTGAAATATTGTTAAAAAATATTAATAAAAATACTAAGTTAATATCCACAACAGGTTATACATCTAGAGAATTAAATCAAATAAGATCTCAAAAAAAATTAAGTAATGGTCAAGACTTTTATTTAGTAGGCGGGATGGGGCACGCTACATCTGTTGCTATCGGAGTAGCTCTTAAAAAAAAAAATAAAATAATATGTTTAGACGGAGACGGATCATTATTAATGCACTTAGGCTCTTTAACTACAGTTGGTTATTTTAAAAACGAAAATTTTATACACATATTATTTAATAATAAAGTTCACGAGTCTGTTGGTGGACAAAAGATTTTTTCAAAAAAGATTGATTTTAAAAGTATGATT
>CABXUA010000018.1 GCA_902515355.1 uncultured Pelagibacteraceae bacterium
TATTTTTTTTTTTCATTTTAATCTTAGAGTAATATTGTCATTAAAGAATTTTTTTAAATTAATTTCTAAAATTGAGGTAAATTTTCTTGCTTCCTTTAATGATCTATAATTTGTTTTAAATAACATTGATCTTGGCTGAATTTCTTCTGTGACTGGACAAAGCTTTTTATATTTTTTTTCATAACCCATTTTTTTCATAATTTTTTCGCTGTAGACTGGAGACATCATAGCATAAAAATCATCACCTTTATTTTTTATATGAAAATTATAAAATTTTTTCCAATCTTTTAGTTTTGAAAATGGTGATTTGACTGAATATGTAAAGTATGAATGATGGTAAAATTTTGGGACATATTGAGGTTGAAATTGTGGAAATTTTTTAAATACTTTTGAGTAAAGGTTAGCTACGTCTCTTCTTAGCTTTACTTTTTGGTCCACTTTTTCAAATTGGCCTAAAGCAATAGCTGCACAAAATTCACTAATTCTATAATTTAAACCCAATGCATCATGCCTTTTAAAATCAGGTGACTGAAATTCTAATGGAATAACTGCTGCCATTTTGCTTTTATCCGCCGAAAGATTTTTGAATCCACCTCCTCCAAACTTTCTAGCTTTTTCAGTGAGAGTTTTACTATTTGATAACAAAAGCCCTCCCTCATGAGATGATATGTGTTTAGTTCTCTCTAAAGAAAACATGGACATTTCTGTTCGAACTCCAACATATCGTCCTTTGTACCTTCCTAACATGGTTTGAGCGTTATCTTCGATGATAGGTATTTTATATTTTTTTCCAATTTTAATTATTTCGTCAAGATCACAGGGTAAACCATGATAGGAAACTGGTATGATAGCTCTAGTTTTTTTTGTAATTAATTTTTCAATTTTTTTAGGGTCTATATTGTGGGTTTCGTATTTTACATCTGCAAATTTTATTTTAGCACCCATTATCAAAGCTATTCCGGCATCCCATAAAACTGAATAGGGAGAGGTAATAACTTCATCACCAGGTTTAACCCCCACTGCATGCATAGCTGCATGTAAACAAGATGCTCCTGAATTCATGGCTATAGCATATTTTACCTTATACTTTTTTTTAAATGCTTTCTCAAGCCGATCAGTGAACGAATTTTTTCTTACTGAACTTTTGTTTTCAAGCACTTGTTTAACGTACTTGAGCTCATTTCCTTTTGTCCACTTAGGATCAAAAAAATTTCTATTTTTTTTCATAAAAGGATAATCTTATATACATTTTAATATGAGTTTTTCGATTATTTTCATATAATTTATTGGTCCTAAAGTAAATTTAATGAAATTTCGACAACCTGGTAAATTTGGTTCACCATGAATTAAAATTTTCATTTTTTTGGCTTCTTTAAGCATTTTTTTAAAAATTTTTTGGTTTTTAAAATCAACTAATATGAAATTGGCGTAAGTGTTAAAATAATAGAGCTGGTGTTTATTCAGGAAATTTTTGAAATAAATAAGGCCTTTTTTAACCTCAAAAATGTAATCATTAACAACTTTTCTATTTTTAAAAAAACTTTCAGCGGTATAAGCGCTAAAATAGCTTATCTCGTGCATCGATTTAAGTTTTATAAATCTTTTAATTAAATTTTTATTGCTAATTAAATAGCCTATTCTGCAACCGGCAAGCCCATAGGCTTTTGACAGTGATCTAGATATTATCAAATTTTTAAATTTATGAATTTTTTTAGCAAAGGTCTCTTTATAAAAACCATAATAACATTCATCAATCAAAACAAATGCGTTCATACTAGAAGCCTTTTTTATTATATTTAACAAATTTTTTTGCTCAATAATTGTTCCTGTTGGACTGTTAGGATTTGCTAAAATAATTAGTTTTGTTTTTTTATTAATATTTTTTAATATTTTTGAAATATCTAAATTTAGTTGTTCTTTATAATAAATTTTTTTTTGATTAGCTCTAAATATCTTTGCATAAACATCGACCATACCATAAGTTGGGTATATTGTTATTATATGATCGTTTTTTTTTATTAAAAGTTCAAAACATTTTTTAATTGCAATATCAGACCCAGCAGTTAGGAGTAAATTATTTTTATTTAATTTTAAGTCTTTGCTTATTAAATTATATAAAGTTTTAAAATTCGGATAACTAGTTAAATGTTCAGATTTAAGATTTTTTTTTAATTTGTTTAAAAATTTATTTGGGAATGGAGCAATTCTTTCATTTCTATCAAACCTAAAGTATTTTACTCTATCAACTTCATTACTTTTTTTTCTAAAAATCTTATCTATGTATTGGAAGTTGTTGTGTTTGCTCGTATTATAATTCATTTCATTTAACAAATCTTCCGATAGAAAAAGCTAGTGAAATTCTACCGTTTAATTTGTTTAAAAAGATTTTCTTGTGAGGATCTATGCTACTTACACCATGAGGTATTCTTTGGTCAAAAACAATTAGGTCACCTGATTGCATTAAATCCTCAACATTAAATTTTTTTTTATTTTTTATAAAATAAAGCCCGCCTCTGTGGTAAGTTGAAAACTTAGAATTTTTTTTCTTTCTTCTAGACGTGATTGTTAAAATAGCGTTAACTATCTTTTCAGGATAATTTTGATCAAAATCATCGTGTTGAGCAAGAAATCCACCTCCTGTTGGATATTGCAACATTCTTACAAAGTCACAAAAAATCTGATCATTTTTTTTTTTATTTTTATATGGGATTAAATTTTTATAAGAATAATTTTCTTTTTTAACATCTGATAGAATATTTCTTATATTTATTATTGGACTTACTATTTTATAGAATTTTTGATTTTTTTTATTCCATTCACAAAAAGTTATACACCTTGAGAATCTTGAATTTTTATAACTATCGCCTAGATCTAGTCTTCTAAAATCTTTCATTTTAAATTTCCAAGGTCCAGATACTCTTTTTTCGTTTATTGAATTAAATCTTTTTTTAAAAAGCTTAAACATAAAGTTTATATCTTTTTTATTAATTATGTTTTTGATAATGCAAAAAGAGTTTCTTGATAGTTTATTTTTTACTACAGGAACAGTTGTTTCCAGAGATTTGTACTTAATGCAAAAATTTTTTTCGTAATTTATACTCATAATATCTATTTGTGTTCAATTATTGAACAAAATTACTTTACTTATATCAAACTTGTGTCAAAATACAACATTAAGAGTATTTTAAATATAAAATGAATTAAAATAATGAAAATATTAATAGTTGGATTAGGGTCAATAGGACAAAGACATCTAAGAATACTTAAAAAGGTTTATAAAAAAAAAATTTCTATTTACACGCTAAGTAATTCAAAAAACAAAAGAGTGATAAAAGATAATTTTATAAGTTTTAAAGTAAAATCACTTTTAGATTACTACAAGATTAAAAAAATAGATATTTCACGAATAAATTCTGAAGGTATAAATATAGCTTTTATTTGCAACCCTCCACATCTTCATATGAGAACTGCTTTAAAACTTATTAATCAAAATTGTAACTTATTTATTGAAAAGCCACTTTCTACAGAAAAAGAAATAAAAGAAATTAAAAAAATAATATCAATTTCAAAAAAAAAGAAATTAGTTGTTGTCTGCGGGTACCAATTTAGATTTCATCCCGGAGTTACATATATTAAGAAAATAATAGACAAAAATAAAATGGGCAAAGTTTTAAGTGGTTATTTTCATTATGGCGAATATACAGGAGCGGTTAAAAAATTTGAAAAATTTGAAAACTCAATTTATGTAAAAAAGAAAAAAGGTGGTGGAGCATTATTAGCTTTTAGTCACCATTTACATTTAGCAATGTATTTTTTTGGAAAACTCAAACCAAAATATTCACTTTTGGAAAATACTAATAATTTCAAAATAGATGTCGAGGATGTGT
>CABXUA010000019.1 GCA_902515355.1 uncultured Pelagibacteraceae bacterium
AAGATGAGGAATACTTTACAGCTTTTTTCCAATCATTAAATTTTTTTTTGATACCAAATTTTTTTGAAATCTTATTAAGGTTTTTGCTATTTTTTCGAGTAGAGGATATGCAAATAATTTTAAAAAAAAATTTTAAAACCTTTAAGTGTTGCTGGGTAATTTTTGAAGTACCTATAACGCACAAATTCATATTAAAAGTATTATAAACACATTATATACTTTATTTTTTAAAAAAATAGAATATTTATGTTCAAAAAATGAACAAAATGTGTATATTGATAGTATAAAATGAAAAATTTACAATCTATAACAAAACTAATTAATGATCATTTTGCTTTAAAAAAGGAAATTCTAGAATTTGACAGAGAAATATTGAGTATTTCTGAAAAGTTGGTAAAAACTTTAAAAAATAAAAAATGTATTTTCTGGTGTGGCAATGGAGGAAGTGCAGCAGATGCTCAACACTTATCAGCTGAACTTGTTGGAAGATTTGAAAAAGAAAGAATAGGCCTTAAATCTATCGCTTTAAATTCAGATACTTCAGCTCTTACAGCTATCGCTAACGACTATAATTATAAAAATATTTTTTCACGACAACTTGAAGCATTATCTAATAAGGGTGATGTTTTAGTAGCATTTTCAACTTCTGGAAATAGTAAAAATATAATTGAAGTTTTAAAAAAAGCTAGAAATAAAAAAATTTTTTCTATTGGAATTTTTGGGAATAATGGAGGTAAAGCAAAAAAATATTGTGACAGAGAATTAAGCTTGTCAATATTTAATACTGCTAGAATTCAGGAAATGCATATTCTTATAGGACATATAATTTGTTATCTGATTGAGAAAGAGTTTGCCAAATAATTATGAGTATTTTTTTAATTGCTGAAATTGGAATTAATCACAATGGTAATTTAAAAATTGCTAAACAGATGATATCCTATGCAAAAGAAGCTGGTTTTGATGCGGTTAAATTTCAGAAAAGATCAATCGAAAAAGTTTATACAAAAGAATTTCTTGATAGCCCTAGAGAGAGTCCATGGGGAAAAACACAGAGAGAACAAAAAATGGGTTTAGAGTTTACAGAAAAAAACTATGATGAAATAGATAGTTTCTGTAAAACTAAAAATATTCTTTGGTCTGCCTCGGCTTGGGATGTAGGGTCTCAGAAATTTTTAAGAAAATATAATCTAAAGTTTAATAAAGTAGCGTCTCCTATGATGGGGAACTTTCCATTACTTAAAGAGGTGGCAAATGAAAAGAAAAAAACTTTTATTTCTACTGGAATGTGTGATCTTAAAGAAATTGATAAAGTTGTAAATTTATTTAGAGAAAATGATTGTGAATTTGAATTAATGCACTGTGTAAGTACATATCCTATGAAAGAGGAAGATGCTAATTTGAACGTGATTGAAACTCTTAGAAAAAGATATAAATGCAATGTAGGTTATTCTGGTCACGAAAGTTCTTTGTTAAAAGTTGGAATTATTGCAGCAACCCTTGGGGCAACTTCTATAGAAAGACATATTACTTTGGATAGAGCTATGTATGGTTCGGACCAAGCTGCATCTATTAGTTGTGATTCTTTAAAAAGTTTTGTCAATTCGGTAAGAGCTGTTAAAGATATTCTTGGAGATGGAAAAAAGAAAATAATTAAAAATGAAGAACCGATAAGAAATAAGCTAAGAATAAACAAAGAGATAAATTGATAACTAAGAAAAATATAAAAAAAGGTTTAGATAATCCTCCATACTATAAGGTGGTAAGGATTAATAATAATAATGGAGCTAGGAATTTTAAAAGTTATTTTATCAAATTTGCAAAAAGGTTGGGAAATATCAGAATACAAAATAAAAACAATGATAAAATATTAGAAATAAAAGCAAATTTAAAAAAAATAAAATTATTAAAAAAAAAGAAGAAAAAAATTAAATCTTTCCTTAGGTATCATGAAACAAACCTTGGAGGTTCTATTCATTCAGATGGCCCGCAACTCTCAAATCCCCCGAAATATCTTATTATGGCATGTGAAAATAATAGCGTAAAAGGAGGAGATACAATTGTGGCAGATACTAAAAAAATTTATAAATATTTAAGAAAAAAAAAACCTAAATACTTAAACATATTAAAATCAAAATTTTTTTTCGAAAGAAGAGGATTTAAATATAGTAATAAAAATGTTTTTAATAAATCAATTTTCCAACTTTCAAACAAAAAATTTACATTTAGATACTTAAGAGATTATATTGAAAAAGGTTATGAAATCAAAAAAATAAAGATTCCTTTGCAGTATATTAAAGCTTTAAACTATCTGGATAAATTACTTTCTTCCAAAAAATTTATAAAAAGATTTAAGTTAAATAGAGGAGATCTTATTATTATAAATAATCAAGTTATGGCGCACGGTAGAACAACATTTCATTTAGATACAAAAAATATTAATCCTGGAAGAAAACTTTATAGAATATGGATAAATTAAGTAAAGCCCTCCAAAATTACTCTGTGGTAATTTTAGCAGCCGGGACCGGTTCTAGAATGGGAAAATTGGGGAAAATAAAACCAAAAGCTCTTTTTGAGATAAAAAATGAAACTATTTTAAAAAATATTATAAAAAAGTTGCAGTTAAGAGGATTAAAAGAAATTAATATAATACTAGGTTTTAAATACAAATTAATTTTAAAAGAAATAAAAAACATAAAAAATTTGAAATTTTTTTATATAAAGATGAAAGATTTTATTAACACTGGTTCTGTCTATAGTTTTTATAAATTTAAAGATATTTGGCTTAAATTTAAAAGAAAGCCCATAATAATGCTTCATGCCGATATTCTTTTTGATATAAAATTTTTAGATAACTTGTTGTTAAGTAATAAAGAAAATCTTATAGGTGTTAAAAAAGAAACCAAGCAAAAATTAAGAAAAAATAGCTTTGTGGTTGAGCACGATGATAAGATGAGAGTCAAAAAAATTGATTTGTACAAAAAATCAAATAATACCAGTCAACAAATCATCTGCATCAATAAGTTTTCAGCAAAACTTTATTTGGAGTTTTTAGTTTTTTTAAAACAATACTTCAGAAAGAATAGTAAAAATATAACTTGGGAATATCCTTTAAGTAAATTCTTGACTAAAAAAAAAGCTTATATACTACAAAATCAAAAATTTAACTGGTTTAATATTAATACGCTTCAAGACTTGAATAATGCCAAAAAATTTATTAAATGAAAAATAAAACAATTTACACAGCTTTTTCAGTAGATATTTTACATGAGGGACATATCAATCTTCTAAAGAAAGCCTCAAAATATGGAAAAGTAATTGTTGGTTTATTAACTGATAAAGCTATTGCCTCTTACAAAAGACTGCCACATTTTAATTACAAAAAAAGAAAGTTTATTATTGAAAACCTTAAATATGTTTCAAAGGTAGTTCCTCAGAAAACTTTGGACTATAGAGAAAATTTAGAAAAATATAAACCAAACTACGTTATTCATGGAGATGATTGGCGCATAGGAATTCAAAAAAAAACAAGACAAAATGTGATTAAAACTCTCAAAAAATGGAAAGGCAAACTAATTGAGACTCCATATACAACAAATGTTTCTTCAGAAAAAATAAAAAAAAAAATTTTTTCAGCTGGCACTACACCTGAGATAAGAAAATTAAAATTAAAAAGATTAATTTTATCCAAAAACATTGTCAGAATTCTT
>CABXUA010000020.1 GCA_902515355.1 uncultured Pelagibacteraceae bacterium
TGAAAAAATAAAAAAAAATACTTTACAAAATATTATAATCCAACCGATAGATGATTACGGAATTGACGGAGATTTCGTAGAATCCCAAGCTTTTGCTTTTCTTGCTATTAGATCAATTTTAAAATTACCAATATCCTTTCCTAACACAACAGGATGCAACAAACCTACTTTAGGCGGCAACATTATCAAATTTAAATAAGAGCAGTTTTATCTTTTATATATTTTTCGATTTCAGTTTTTAAATCTTCTTCTCTATCTTTAAAAAAATGGTTAGCATTTTTAACTTTTGAAAAAGCTACCTCTATACCTTTTTGACTTTTTATTCTTCTATCCAATTCTTCAATACTTTCTTTTGTAACAAGCTCATCGGTATCGCTATATATAACTTGTCCTGAGGTTGGGCAGGGAGCTAAGAATGAAAAATCATAGACATTAGGTTGAGGTGAAATAGCGATAAAATTATTTACTTCTGGTCTTCTCATAATCAGTTGCATACAAATTAAAGATCCGAAGGAAAAACCAGAAACCCAACATTGGCTATAATCCAAGTTTTCTCTTTCTATCCAATCAAGAGCAGCTGCAGCGTCTGATAATTCTCCTTGACCATTATCAAAAACTCCATCACTTTTACCCACGCCTCTAAAATTAATTTTAATTACAGAAAAACCATTTTCTACAAAAACATTATATACTGTTTGTACTACTTTATTTTTCATTGTGCCTCCATATTGAGGATGTGGATGTAGCACTATAGCAACTGGGGATCCAAATTTTGGATTTTTGTAATATTTTCCTTCTAGTCGTCCAGCTGGCCCAGGAATAAAAACTTCAACACTTTTTGGTTTCATTATTAATAATGATAATTATTTTCAAAAAAAAAATAGTTTTATAGCACGTTTTAACGCGTCAATTTTTTTTTTTTAAACCTGACTATTTTAGTAAGAATTATAAGAAATAGTGCTATAATACTAAGTAATTTATGAAACTAACAACTAAAGGTAGATATGCTGTGATGGCAATGGCGGACTTAGCCTCTTATAGTGGAAAAAAACCAATAAGTTTGTCCGAAATTTCAATCAGGCAGAATATTTCTTTGTCATATTTAGAACAATTATTTTTAAAACTTAAAAATAAAAATTTGGTCAAAAGTATTCGAGGATCTAATGGTGGCTATATTTTAGAAAAACCTGCCTCAGAGATTAAAATAGCTAATATTATTTCTGCTGTAGATGAAAAAATAAAAACTCTAAATTGTAAAAAAGAATCTAAAAAAGGATGTAACAATAAATCCTCTAAATGTATTACTCATAATCTCTGGGATGATTTAGAGCAGCATATTAATAATTTTTTTGAAAAAGTAAAATTAGAGGATTTAGTTAAACAAAATAAAAAAAATAATATATGAAAAATTTTAACGTAGACACAAACCAAGAATACAAATACGGTTTTACAACTGATATTGAAAATATTAAGGCCCCTAAAGGTCTAAATGAAAATACTATTAAATTTATTTCTAAAATCAAAAATGAACCAAAGTGGATGTTAGATTGGAGAATGAAAGCTTTCAACAGATTAAAAAAATTAAAAGAGCCAAATTGGCAAAAACCTAAATATCCTAAAATAGATTATCAGAATCTTTATTACTATTCTGCGCCCAAAAGTGCTTCAGATAAACCTAAAAGTTTAGATGAAGTAGACCCTAAGTTGATCGAAACTTACAAAAAACTTGGCATCCCTCTACAAGAACAAAAAAGATTGAGTGGAGTTGCAGTAGATGCTGTATTTGACTCTGTTTCTGTTGCAACGACTTATAAAGATGAACTTACAAAAAAAGGCATAATTTTTTGTTCAATATCTGAAGCGATACAGAAACATCCTGAGCTAGTTAAAAAATATTTAGGGACAGTTATTCCTTTGACCGATCATTATTTTGCTACATTAAATTCTGCAGTTTTCACAGATGGATCTTTTGTTTACATACCGCCAAAAGTTAGATGCCCAATGGAGCTATCTACTTATTTTAGAATAAATGCTTCTGAAACTGGCCAGTTTGAAAGGACATTAATTATTGCAGATAAAGGTAGTTATGTAAGTTATTTAGAAGGTTGTACAGCACCTATGCGAGATGAAAACCAGTTACACGCAGCTAACGTTGAGTTAATAGCTCTCGATGATGCAGAGATAAAATATTCTACAGTTCAAAATTGGTATCCAGGCGACAAAGATGGAGTAGGAGGCATCTACAATTTTGTTACTAAAAGAGGAGCTTGTAGAGGAAAGAATTCAAAAATTTCTTGGACACAAGTTGAAACTGGCTCGGCTATTACATGGAAATACCCTAGTTGTATTTTACAAGGAGATAATTCTGTAGGGGAATTTTATTCTATAGCCATTACAAACAATCATCAAAAAGCCGATACCGGAACTAAAATGATACATTTAGGAAAAAATACAAAAAGTAAAATTATATCTAAAGGTATTTCTGCTGGTCGAGCAGACAATACCTACAGAGGCATGGTAGATATAGGAAGAAAAGCTAAAAATTCTAGAAACTATACTCAATGTGACTCTTTACTTATGGGAAACCAATGTGGCGCCCATACGGTACCTTATATAAAAAATAAAAATTCTTCTTCGACTGTTGAACATGAGGCAACTACATCAAAAATAAATGAAGAACAGTTATTTTATTGTAATCAAAGAGGTTTAAATCAAGAGGAGGCAGTTAGTCTTATAGTTAACGGTTTTTGTAAGGAAGTGCTTCAACAATTACCTATGGAATTTGCAGTAGAGGCTCAAAAATTAGTAGGCATTAGTTTAGAGGGTAGTGTGGGCTAATGTTGGAAATTAAAAACTTAAAGGCTTCTATAAATGATAGAGATATACTCAAAGGCTTAAATATAACTATCAAACCAGGAGAATTGAAGTATCAGGGTGAAAATCTTACAGAAATCCCAGTTGATGAGAGGGCTCAAAAAGGAATTTTTTTAGCATTTCAATATCCTACAGAAATACCAGGTGTAAATACAAATAATTTTCTTAAAACTTCTTTAAACAAAATAAGAAAAGCTAGAGGAGAAAAAGAAGTTGACACTCTATCATTTCTTAAAATCATAAAAGAGAAGTCCTCTGAACTTGGAATTGATGAAAAAATATTGTCAAGGCAACTTAATGTGGGGTTTTCAGGTGGAGAAAAGAAAAAAAATGAAATTTTACAAATGAAAATTTTAGATCCAAATTTGACAATATTGGATGAAACAGATTCTGGTTTAGATATAGATGCACTAAAAACTATTGCTAATGGAGT
>CABXUA010000021.1 GCA_902515355.1 uncultured Pelagibacteraceae bacterium
TTGCCCTATAGAGTAGTCCATTTGTTCAAATGCCTCTTTCTCAGTGTTTTGGGTTCCCCATGTCATTGTGCCAAGACAAATAAGGCTGACATTAAGATCACTATTTCCTAATTTTCTAAATTTCATAAAATTGTAACGATTTTTTAAAGGAAAAATTGCCTATTGAAAAGTTAATAAAATTTCTTATATTAGACTTATGGTTTTAAACAAACAAAGTTCAACTACAAGGTCTTCAACATCAGAAGCAATTATAGATCAGGGTTTAAGAGCCTATATGCTCAAGGTGTATAATTATATGGCATCTGGTGTTTTATTAACTGGGGTAGTGGCTTTGTTTCTGTTTAAAATTTCAGTAGTCACTGAAACTAGTGGAGAAATAATAGGTTTAACAAATGTTGGAAACGCAATATACAATTCTGCCCTAATGTGGGTATTAATGCTCGCACCTTTAGGAATTGTTTTTTATATGAGTTTTGGAATAGCAAAAATGAGCGTCTCAAAAGCACAAACTGTTTTTTGGATTTTCGCTGCACTCATGGGAGCTTCCCTGTCATCTATATTTTTGGTCTACACTGGAGCAAGTATTACTAGAGTCTTCTTTATCACTGCTGGTACATTTGGTGCTATGAGCATATATGGCTACACTACTAAAAGAGATTTGACAAAACTTGGTTCATTTCTGATTATGGGTTTAATCGGCATAATTATTGCATCTATAGTAAATATATTTCTTAAATCTTCTATGATGTATTTTGTAATTTCAATCATAGGAGTTCTCGTCTTCGTGGGACTTACTGCTTATGACACTCAAAAAATAAAGAATATGTATCTTGTGAGCGATAGTGGAGAATTAAGTGGAAAAAAAGCTATTATGGGAGCTTTAACTCTTTACCTCGACTTTATTAATCTGTTCATAATGTTGCTAAGACTTTTTGGTCAAAGAAGATAACTATTAAATTACCTTTAAATTATTCCAATTTGTTTTGTCTATAAGTCTATTAAGATTCTCTGATTTCTTTATAATTTGACCATTAGTGTCTTTAATTAAAAATTTCTCATCAAATTTCTTTGGTTTTAATTTTTTTAATATTCTGAATATAGGTTTATCGGACGCCCTTTGGTAAACATCGAATGATATTTCTTTTGGTCCGGAAGAAAGAGAATAGTCTCTCCAGTGTCCATTTGAAACCATTTTTGCGTACAAATTCATAATATCTTTTAATTCCTTTTTTATAAAGAAGGATTGTTTTAAATTTTTTTTATCGTTATTTATTACTAATTTTAGTTTTTTCATATTCTGTGTTTATTTATTAAAGGCAATTGTAAAGCAGTAAAAATAAAAGTTAAAGGCAATATTCCCCAAACTTTAAAATTCACCCATACAGCTTCAGTTTGTGTTCTCCAAACTAATTCATTAACTAAAGCAAGAAAAATAAAAAAATATGCCCATCTATTATTTAACTTGCTCCAACCCATATCATCAAGTTGAAAAGCATTCTTGAAAAAAATCTTTAAAAAATTAATATCAAAGAATGTTTTTCCTAGTAATAATGTAGCTGCAAAAATAATATTAATAATTGTTGGTTTTAAATAAATAAATACCGGGTTATTAAAATATAAAGTTAAACCGCCAAAAAATGAGACTAGTACAGCTCCTATTAAAGGGAGATAAGGAATTTTTTTTTCAACAAAGTAAACTATTATCACTGCTAATAAAGTTGCCACAATCAATGGAGGAATTGCAATTTTTAGATTATTACCGCTTTTGTAATAGACAACAAAAAAAATCAATAAAGGACCAAAGTCTGTGATAAATTTTATAAGTGACTTATTCACATATAATTCTTAACACAAATTTTTTTTTAAATAAATTTATATATTGATTTTTTTAAAAAAATTATTATCTTTAAGTTGATGTCTATAAACAATGCAAAGTTTTCAATAGGTGAAACCGTAAAGCACAAGCATTTCAATTTCAGAGGAGTGATATATGACGTTGACTTTGAGTTCAATAATTCTGAAGAGTGGTATCAATCAATCCCTAGAGAAGTTCGTCCGAGAAAAGATCAGCCATTTTATCACCTCTTAGCTGAAAGCAACGAAGTTACTTATGAGGCTTATGTATCTGAGCAAAATTTATTAATTGATAAATCAAAGGAGCCCGTCAAACATCCTTTAATTAATGAAATATTCTCTGGAAAAAAAGGAGCGAGTTATTTTAAGCCATCTAATTAAGAAAAAACTGAATTCGCCACAAATTAAACAACATTAGATCGAATCTCTGACAAATAAACGAACTATATTTTTAGTGTTAGAGCCTAGTTGGGAATTACTCATACTTCTTTAACTCCCTCTCAATTCTCAATTAGGCCAAAAATTCACCTTCACATAAAATAAATATTACTATAATCATTATATTATGATTAAATTTTTACTTCCTAGTAACATCTATATAATTTTGGAAAAATTGATAAAATTTATTAATTCTATTTTTTTTCTAATATTAACCGTTGGTTTAGTCTTTGCACTAATTTTATCTCCTCCAGACTATTTACAAGGAGACTCAGTAAGAATAATGTATGTACACGTCCCTTCAGCTTGGATTGGATTGGCATGCTTCTCTTGTATAGCTTTTTTGTCAGTTTTAAATTTTATATTTAAAATTAAAAATTTTTATTTGATTAATAAAAGCATTGCTCCAATAGGTTTACTTTTCACCTCACTTGCAATTATAACAGGTTCGTTATGGGGACAACCTACTTGGGGAACTTGGTGGGCATGGGATGTTAGACTTACTTCTATGATTATACTAATGCTGTTTTATATCTTGTATATTTTGAGTTTTAAATTAATAAAAAAAGAAGATATCACTTTAAAGTTTTCTTCCTTTTTAGCTATAGCGGGAGCAATTAATTTAATTATCATAAAATATTCGGTTGATTGGTGGCCAACACTTCATCAACCAGCTAGTATAAAAATTGCAGGATCTAGCAGTATTGATTCTTCAATGATGGTGCCATTAATCTTGATGTTGCTAGTATTATTACTTTATAGTGCGCTAATTTTTCTGATGAAATATAAAACAGAAATCATTAAGATGAGAAAAAAAAATATTAAACGATTATGATAATAAAATTTATATCTATGAATGGTTATGGCCTATTTGTTTGGCTTTCGTTTGGTATTGCGTTAATTTCATGCGC
>CABXUA010000022.1 GCA_902515355.1 uncultured Pelagibacteraceae bacterium
GTTTCCTGGTTTAGGCATAGGCATTAATTGAACTTCAGCCAGAATTCTTGTAACTCTTAATGTAGGCTTAGCACCTTTACTGATCCAGTGTTTTACTCTATCTGTTTCTACTTTTATTCTTTCCTTTTTATCTTTAGGCAAGAGCGGGTTGAACGATCCTAATTTTTCAACAAACCTTCCATCTCTTGGAAATCTGCTGTCTGCTACTACTATTTTATAAATGGGTCTTTTTCTTACTCCCCCCATAGATAATCTAATTTTTAACATTTTATACCTTTCATTTTAGTTGGTTTAATATTTCATCTGGAATAGCTCCAGATGGAATTTTTTTTCCTTTTGACATTTTTTTCATCATATCTGACATCATTCTGAACTGCTTTAATAGTTTGTTTATTTTTGAGACGTCTATACCCGAACCTTGGGAAATTCTTTTTCTTCTAGAACCACTGATAATTTTTGGATTTTCTCTTTCTTCATTTGTCATAGAAAGAATTATTGCCTCATTGGAATTAAGCATATCTGAGTCGATAGCTGCATTTTTCATTTGTTCTTTTACTTTGCTAACGCCAGGTAACATGGACATTACTCCTTCCATGCCGCCCATTTTTTTCATCTGCCGAAGTTGGCTCAAATAACTGTTCATAGTAAACATTCCATCTTTAAGTTCTTTTTCTGCTTTTTTTATCTTTTCCTCATCCAAATCTTGAGAAGCTTTTTCTACAAGAGATACTATGTCTCCCATGCCTAAAATTCTTTTTGCTATTCTTTCAGGATGGAATAGTTCTATATCGTCAATTTTTTCTCCTACGCCAATACATTTAATAGGTTTGCCAGTCTCATATTTCATGCTTAGAGCTGCGCCTCCTCGACCGTCTCCATCGATTCTTGTTAAAATTATACTTGAAAGATTTACTGATTTATCAAATTCCTTTGCAACATTGACTGCAATTTGACCTGTAAGAGAGTCTGCAATTAATATTGTTTCTGCTGGGTTTGTTAATTTCTTAATCTGTTTAATTTCAGTCATCATGGAAAGATCAACTTGAGTTCTTCCTGCCGTATCAAAAATTATTACATCTGATCCATTTAAACTCGCAGCATTTAATGCTCTCTTAGCAATATCAAGAGGTAATTGTTTTTCAATTATTGGAAGATTTGATAAATTATTTTTTTCGGCTAACATTTTAAGTTGTTCTTGAGCAGCTGGTCTATAAACGTCTAAGCTTACTAACATAGTTTTTTTTTTATTTTTTTTTTCTATAAACTTAGCTAGTTTAGCAGCTGTTGTGGTTTTACCAGAACCTTGGAGCCCAACTAATAGAAAAGAAACAGGTGGCACAGCGCTAAAATTGAGTTCCTGATTTTTTTGACCTAAAATATTTATAATTTCATCATTAACAATTTTTACTATCATTTGACCAGGCGAGGTTGATCTGATTATCTCTTTTCCAATCGCCTTGGGTTTTATATTTTCAATAAATTTTTTTGCTACAGGAAGAGCAACGTCAGCCTCTAATAGGGCTAGTCTGATTTCTTTAAGCCCCGAATCAACTTGCTCTTCATTTAATGAAGGGGCATTTTTAAGCTTAGAAAGTATACTTTCTAATTTATTTGTTAAATTTTCAAACATTTTTAATTACACAACAACAAACGCACTAGTGGGCGAACCCTCGCTGACTAGTGTCGATCCCTTTATTTCTAAAGGCACCGCAAAATCTAATATTTGCGGAAGTGACGAGAAGCTACAATTAAGGGTTTTAAAAGTCAATGAATAAAGATACTAATCAAATTATGGCACTTATAAACGCTTTCAGAATGGATGGGTTGGGTAATGATTTTATCATTATTGATAGAAGAAAAAATTCTATAGATTTAACAAAAGAAAAAATTGTCGAATTGGGAAGTAGATCTAATATTGGCTTTGATCAAATAATCTTTATCGAAAAAGAAAAAGAAAAATTTTTTCCTATAACAATTTTTAACTCTGATGGAAGTGAAATAAGCGCATGTGGGAATGGAGCTAGATGTGTAGCTTATCTTTTAGGTAAAAATTTAAATACTAATGAAGTCAAATTAAAAACAAACAATCGACTACTTAATGCAAAAATATTAGGAAATTTATATGTAGAACTTGAAATGGGAAAACCTTTATTTAGCTTTGAAGACATTCCATTATCAAAAACAATGAATCCCGCTAATATAACTTTAGAGATAAATAATAAAAAATTTACTGGAGGATTTTGTGTAAATGTGGGAAATCCACACATAATCTTTTTTGTTAAAAATTGTTTTGAGCATGATTTAAAAACTATAGGTCCAAAAATAGAAAATCACAATCTATTTCCAGAAAAAACTAATGTAACTATGGCTCAAGTTATAGATAAAAACAATATAACTGTTAATGTTTGGGAAAGGGGTGCTGGACTAACTAAAGCCTGCGGGACAGCAGCTTGCGCAACAGCCGTCGCAGCATTAAAGAATAAATTAGCTAGTAATAAAATAGATATAAAATTTAAACAGGGATCTTTAAATATAAAAATAGATAAAACAAATAGTATATTTATGACAGGTCCTGTCTCAGAGGTTAAAAAAATCGAATTAGAAATATAATGAAGTTCTTTGTAAATTTTAAATTCAACAATTTATTTAGTAAAAAAAAAATAGATGAAAGCTTACTAGATAAATTTGAAGAACTGCTCATTGAGTCTGATGTTGGTACACAAATAGCATCGGATCTTAAAGAGAAATTTAAAAAAGAAAAAATAGGAAAAGAAATTAAAGATGAAAAAGAAGTTTTTGATTTTCTTGGTCATCAAATATCGAAAATTCTAAGTCCCTATGAAAAAAAAATTGATAGTGTTTATAGTAGTTCACCTTCAATTGTAGTTATAGCAGGTGTTAATGGGGTTGGAAAAACAACAACAATTG
>CABXUA010000023.1 GCA_902515355.1 uncultured Pelagibacteraceae bacterium
TAAAATGTATGCACATCTTTAAGTAAATTTAGCGATTGATTTTCTCTATTTAAATTCTTCTTTGCATCCTCTGTTAAAAAAACCCTATCAATCTTTCTTTTAGGGTTTTTAAGTGCTTCGATCACAGCATGTTTGCCAACTATTAAAAATGTTGTTTTTTTCATAAAAAACAGGTTCTTTTTTCAAATAAATAGCATATTTAAATACAAAATGATTTATTGCTTTTATTTACTAAGATGCTTATAAAACCCTTGTTGTTAAATACTTTTTAAGTTATGGGGTATCCCTTAACATGATTTTTAAGGAGGGGTACCAAAGCGGTCAAATGGGGCGGGCTGTAAACCCGTTGACTTCGGTCTTCGAAAGTTCGAATCTTTCCCCCTCCACCAAACTTTAAAGTTTTAACATGAATAAGAGCGAAAAGAGTTTGGATTTTGCGGGTGTAGTTCAATGGTAGAACGCTAGCCTTCCAAGCTGGATGTAAGGGTTCGATTCCCTTTACCCGCTCCAGAATTAAAAAGTAAATAATAGAAGGAAAAAAAAATGGCTGAGAAAAAAAAATTTGAGAGAAATAAACCACACTGTAATATTGGTACAATAGGACATGTGGATCATGGAAAAACAACTTTAACAGCAGCTATAACAAAAGTGTTGTCTGAAAAAGGTGGAGCAGAATTTATCGCTTACGATCAAATTGATAAAGCTCCCGAAGAAAAAGAAAGAGGTATTACTATTTCTACCGCTCACGTCGAGTATGAGACTGAGAAAAGACACTATGCTCACGTAGACTGTCCTGGACATGCTGACTATGTAAAAAATATGATTACTGGTGCTGCACAAATGGATGGAGCAATATTAGTTGTAAATGCAGCTGATGGTCCTATGCCACAAACACGTGAACATATACTTTTAGCAAGACAAGTAGGCGTACCTGCTATTGTTGTTTTCTTAAATAAAATTGACCAAGTAAAAGACAAAGAGCTTGTAGATTTGGTTGAAGCTGAAATAAGAGAACTTTTAACTTCCTATAAGTTTCCAGGAGACAAAATTCCAATAATCAAAGGCTCGGCTTTAAATGCCGTAGAAGGCAAAGATGAAGCAACTGGAAAAAATGCAATTATGGAATTAATGAAAGCAGTTGATGAAACAATTCCACAACCATCCAGACCAAAAGACAAACCTTTCTTAATGCCAGTCGAAGATGTTTTTTCTATTTCAGGACGAGGAACAGTTGTAACTGGAAGAGTTGAACAAGGTGTTGTTAAAACTGGAGAAGAAATCGAGATAGTTGGCATAAGAGATACTAAAAAAACAGTATGTACTGGTGTTGAAATGTTTAGAAAACTTTTAGATACTGGAGAAGCAGGAGATAATATTGGTGCTTTGCTCAGAGGTGTTGAAAGAACTGACGTTGAAAGAGGTCAAGTTTTAGCAAAACCTGGTTCAGTTACGCCTCATACTGAATTTGAAGCACAAGCCTATGTACTTAAAAAAGAAGAAGGCGGAAGACATACACCTTTCTTTACAAAGTATAGACCTCAGTTTTACTTTAGAACAACAGATGTTACCGGTGAAGTAACATTACCTTCAGGAACTGAAATGGTAATGCCAGGTGACGACGCTAAATTTAATGTTAAGCTGATTACTCCGATCGCAATGAATGAAAAATTAAATTTTGCTATAAGAGAAGGCGGTAAAACCGTTGGAGCTGGTGTGGTAACAAAAATTGTTAAATAGCTACTAGGAGCGTAGCTCAATTGGTAGAGCGCCGGTCTCCAAAACCGGAGGTTGGGGGTTCGATTCCCTCCGCTCCTGCCAACAAGTTACAAAATTTATATGAGAAACCCTTTAAAATTTATACAAGAAGTTAAACAAGAAGCTTTCAAAATTACCTGGCCAACCAAAAAAGATACTATGACAGGTGCCCTGATGGTTTTTGGATTAGCTTCAGTTGCAGCACTTTTTTTCCTTTTATTAGATCAAATTTTAAGATTTTTACTCAACATAATCTTAACGATAAATATATAGATAGAATGAACTGGTATATCGTACAAGCTTACTCAGGATTTGAAAAGAAAGTAGTAGACTCTATTAATGATGTTTTAGCAAAAAATAAATTAGAGTCTCATTTAGAGAAAATTTTAGTTCCAACACACCAAGTTACAGAGGTAAAAAAAGGCAAAAGAACCAAAAAAGAAAAAAAATACTTCCCAGGCTACGTTTTGATTAAGATTGATTTAAATAAGCAAATATATCATCTTATAAAAAATATACCCAAAATAAGTGGATTTTTAGGTTCTGCTGATAAACCTTCTGCAATAACAGATGACGAAATACAAAGAATTTTAGGCCAAGTTTCAGAAAGTGCAATTAATCAAAAAAGTGGTATAAGTTTTGAGATTGGTGAAAAAGTTAAGGTATGTGATGGGCCGTTCGCATCATTCAACGGACTTGTTGAAGAAATAGACGAAGAAAAATCTAGACTAAAAGTTTCTGTATCTATTTTCGGAAGACCAACACCAGTAGATTTAGAGTTTAACCAAGTTGAGAAAAATTAGATGGCAAAAGAAATTACAGGCTACGTAAAATTACAAATCAAAGGAGGACAAGCCAATCCTGCTCCTCCTGTTGGCCCAGCCCTTGGACAAAGAGGAAT
>CABXUA010000024.1 GCA_902515355.1 uncultured Pelagibacteraceae bacterium
ATTTTTGATCAAGAGTTTAAATATAATATTTTTACAATTTTAACTGGAAGACTTTACACGGATACTGTTCATGATACGGCAGTAATTTTAGATAACTCTATTATTAAAGGACCATCTTTTCAGCTAAGAGATAATATTAATTCAATTTGTAGCGACAATATTGTTTTTAAAAGAGGGACACCTAGAGTCAAAAAAAAATTTAATGGAACCGTTCTTTCGCTTCTTACTGGGGGCGGAGGAAACGAAAATTATTGGCACTGGCTTTTTGATGTTTTACCTAGATTAGAATTAGCAAAAACAATATACAAAGATGATGAAATAGATTTTTTTCTTTTTCCTGATACAAAAAAAAATTTCCAGAAACAAACTTTAGATATCCTAAAAATTGATGAAGAAAAAAGATTATCGAGTAAAAAAGTAAGACACCTAAAATCGGATAAATTGATTGTTACAGACCGTCCTACCATTTCAATAAAAAATACAACAAGAGATACATGGAAAGAAGAAGTTCCTATTTGGATTATAAAATACTTAAGAAAAAATTTTTTAAAATTAGAATTTAATAAAAATAATAATTTTCCAAAAAAAATATATATAGATAGAAGTGATGCTAAAGCGCACCATAAAAAGTTTCGATCAATTAAAAATGAAAATGAAATCATAAATTATTTAATAAGCGTTGGTTTTAAAAGTTTACGTATTGGAAATTATAATTTTGTAGATCAAATAAAATTATTTAGTGGGGCTAAAGAAATAGTTGGATTACACGGTGGAGGATTTGCAAACTTGGTATTTTGTGAACCAAATACTAAAGTACTTGAATTAAAAAACGAAACAACAGGAAATATAATAGGCGATTTAGCAAAAAAAAATAAATTAAACTATGATTGTATAATTGGAAAAAATCAGAATACTCAAAAACATTCCCAACAAGGAAATATTGAAATATCAATAAATGATTTAAAAAAAAAATTAAATGATTGAAAGAAAAAATAAAACTATTATAAATCAATACGATTAAAGGCGAGGTAGCTCAGTTGGTTAGAGCACAGGACTCATAAGCCTGGGGTCGGCGGTTCGACTCCGCCCCTCGCTACCAAACAGCAAATATGATTCTTAACTTATAGTTAAATGAAAAAAAAAATTATATTTACAAATATTTTTTTATTTCTAGTTTTTTATTTACTAGGAGATATCTTATTTAGTAACTTTATATACAAATATAGAGTTGGATATAAATGCTACAATTACTCCGAAAATAATTCCTTTTATGAGCTAGACAGAAATTGTTTTGCTAAAATGAGATTAGTTGCTAGCATTGATAGTTATAAAGTTTATACAAATAATTTTGGAGAAAGATATTCTGGTAAAAACTCATACTCTAAAACAAAAAAAAGTGTGTTTTTTTTTGGTGATTCACAAACATTTGGTGTAGGTTCTAATTGGGATGATACGTTTGTTGGTATTATTCAAAATAAATTAAAAGATTATAATATTCATAATTTTGGAGTTCCATCTTACAGCCCCACTGTTCACTATTATAAATTTAATGAAGTAGTTAAATCTAGAGAAATAAAACCTAGCAAAGTATTTATTGTTTTAGATCTAACCGATGTAAGCGATGAAAGTGAGGAATGGAGATCAAAGTCAGATGGTAGCAAACCATATAAAGAAAAGAAATTTCATTTTAAAAAAACTTCTACTTTAAAAAAATTTAAAAGTGAAAACCTTAAAGGATCAAGGCTTATAGCTAATTATTTAAGAGAGCATTCAAGACAAATCAGAAAAAATTTCTATAGCAATGAAGATTTGAAAAATGAATATAAGCCCGTAAATGGAAATCCTTCAGGTGGTTATATTTATACGAATTTTGAAAAATTAACTGGTTGCAATAGTGAGGAAAAAAAGACAACTTTTTGGACCTGTGGAGGAGTGGAGATAGGTCTTAAAAAAATTGAGAAAAATTTTGAAAAGATTGGAGATCTATCAAAAAATTTTGATTCTGATTTGTATATAATAACTTTTCCTTGGCCTGATACATTAAACTTTGGACAGACAGAATTTAATTGGGAAAATTATGTTAACAAATTATGTAAAATTTCAGAGTGTAAAAATGTTATAAATCTTTTTCCTGAGTTTAAAGAGATAAAAAATAAAAAAGATAATTGGCTTACCTACCTTTATTTAAAAAATGACATACACCTCACAAGAGCAGGAAATAAAATTGTTGCAAATGAAATTTTGAAAACTGGCTTTAATTTTAAATAGTTTTTACTACTTTTTTTAAAACGTTACAAATCTTTACAATTTCTTGTTTGGTAAGTTCAGGATATAGGGGCAAACAAATAATTCCTTTTGATTTTTTTTCAGAATTTTTAAGAGTATTTTTATTTTTAATTATTTTTGAATAAGCTTTCATTTTATGAATGGGATAAGGATATA
>CABXUA010000026.1 GCA_902515355.1 uncultured Pelagibacteraceae bacterium
AGTTCTAACGCTAATGCTACTACTGAAAAAGAGTGCTTTGAAAAGGTTAGTAGAGGAATTTTTAAATTTAACCAAGGTTTTGATAATCTGTTATTAGAACCTGTAGCAAAACTGTACAATAAACTTCCTGAACCAGTGAGAAACGGTACGGGTAATTTTACTTCAAATATTGCTACATTATTATCGGTTCCAAATCATCTTTTACAAGGTGAGATTAGGTTGGCAGGTCACGCTACTGGAAGTTTTTTAGTTAATACTACAATAGGAGTGCTAGGTTTTGGAAATCCTGCTGCAGCTTTAGGTTTAGAAAATCAGAAAGAGGACCTTGGTCAAACTTTAGGGACATATGGTATGAAAGGTGGTTGCTATTTTGTTATACCAATACTTGGACCTACTACAGTAAGAGATACGGTAGGGATGATAGTAGATCAAAGTTATCTTGATCCTTTTGCAAGAGTTACTTGGCATGAAAAAGAAATTAATGATATCTCAGGAAATAAATTAGATTATGTTGGGATAAAAGCTGTTAGTGCTGTTGATTTTAGAGGAGAAAACATGACAAACTTTGAAAGTTTAGAAAAAAATTCATTAGATTTATACGCAGCAACAAAGAGTTTGTATCTTCAAAATCGAAATAAAAGAATAAATAATTCCACTGAGTCAGATGATGACTGGGGAAATCTAGATAAATAATAGTTTAAAAAATGAAAAGATTGTTTTTCCTAATAGTCTTATTGTTTTTAGTACCTAATAACTTATACCCTGTCTCGTATAATTCGGACCCGAAAATATTCATTACGGAATTAGTCGAAGATGCAATAAAAACTCTAAGTGATGATAGCTTAAGCATTCGAGATAAAAATCAAATGATAGAAAAAATTGCTACTGAAAATGTAGATATTAAAGCTTTAGGAATGTACACATTAGGTGATTTAAGAAAAACATTAGATGCTAAAACTCTAGAGGAGTACCAAGATCTTTTTGAAAAATATTTTTTAAAAAGCTTAACATCTAGATTGTCAGATTATTCTTCTCAAAAGTTTAAGGTGACGGGTGCTGACCAAAAGAGCGAAAAATATACAATAGTAAATTCAAGAATATCTGAAAGCTCTACTCAGCCAGAAATTAAAGTAGACTGGAGAGTTTATACAAAAGATCCATTAAAACCATTAATTAGAGATTTGATAGTAGAGGGTTTAAGCTTAGCTAGAACACAAAGAGAAGAATTTGCCTCAATTCTAAACTCAAATAATAACGATATAAAAGTTTTGTTTTCTAAGTTGGAAAATTTTATTTCAAATTAACAATTTAAAAGTGAAGTACAAGTCCCTCCGTATGTTCTTGTTCCTTGTTTACCAGTGTAAGGATTTGTATTTCCAGACGTACTCCTTTAAGAGAAATTGGTGGGCCCGCCAGGATTCGAACCTGGGACCAATACATTATGAGTGTACTGCTCTAACCAGCTGAGCTACAGGCCCTTAATAAGACTATTACTATAATAAGGTTTATTTTTCTAGGAAACTTTTTAGTTGTTTAGATCTACTAGGGTGTTTAAGTTTTCTCAAAGCTTTAGCTTCAATCTGTCTAATACGCTCTCTGGTTACAGAAAACTGTAAACCTACTTCTTCTAAAGTGTGGTCAGTGTTCATTCCTATTCCGAAACGCATTCTTAAAACTCTCTCCTCTCTTGGAGTAAGTGAGGCTAAAATTTTTGTTGTGGACTCCCCTAGATTTGATTGAATTGCCGTATCTAGAGGTTGTAATGCATTTTTATCCTCAATAAAATCTCCTAAACTACTATCTTCCTCGTCGCCCACAGGGGTTTCTAATGAAACAGGCTCTTTAGCTATTTTTAAAACTTTTCTTACTTTCTCTAAAGGCATTGCAAGTTTTTTAGCTAATTCTTCTGGAGTAGGTTCTCTACCAAATTCACTCATTATCTGTCTTTGAGTTCTTACGATCTTATTTATAGTCTCAATCATATGAACAGGAATTCTTATTGTTCTTGCTTGGTCAGCAATAGATCTTGTTATTGCTTGTCTAATCCACCAAGTTGCGTAAGTAGAAAATTTATATCCTCGTCTATATTCAAATTTGTCAACAGCTTTCATTAAGCCAATATTTCCTTCCTGTATTAAATCTAAAAATTGCAAACCTCTGTTCGTATATTTTTTTGCAATAGAAATTACTAATCTAAGATTAGCTTCAACCATCTCTTTCTTGGCTATTCTAGACTCCCTCTCCCCTTTTTGGATTCTGCTTACA
>CABXUA010000027.1 GCA_902515355.1 uncultured Pelagibacteraceae bacterium
TTGATTTTTAATAGGACTAGACATTTTTTTGTTCTCATTTTCTTCATCTGTCTTGTCTAAAGTTTTGAAGTTTTGAGTATTTTCTAATCTTTGATCATTTGAAAAAACTTCCTCAGACTTTTCTATGTTCTTAAGGTGCATTAATTGCATCACATACATTTCTAAAGCTAAATTCTCATTTGATACAACTTTTAAATCTTCAATAGTTTTAATCGTTAATTGCCAAAATAATCCTAAATCCTGCATATTTAAATTGTTTGAATATTGTTCTATGAGTTGAGTTTCAGACTCTGAAATTGAAGCATCCTTTTGTATTGAACCAAGATTTATTTTTCTGCTAAACAGGTATAATAATTCTAGAATATCATTTAGAAAATTTTTGGCGTCCATACCTCTTTCTAAGAGGTCTTTTAATTGAGCAATAGAATTTTTTTGGTCCCCACTTAATATTTCTTTAAAAAGTAAAATTAATTTGCTTCTATCAGCAAGTCCTAAAATCTCTCTAATGTCTTTATCTTGAATTTCTTTATTATTATTTACATTTTGAAGTATCAATGCTCTATCTAATAAGGAAATTGAGTCTCTGACAGATCCTTCTGAGGCTTTTGCAATTAATTGAAGTGCATTATCTGAGATTTTTCCTTTTTCTTTTTTTGCAACTTCTTTTAAATGAACTACAAGCTTTTCTAAACTAACTCGCTTGAGATCAAATCTTTGGCATCTAGATAAAATAGTAACAGGAATTTTTCTAACTTCAGTAGTGGCTAAAATAAATTTTAAACTTGGAGGCGGTTCTTCTAATGTTTTCAATAAACCATTAAAAGCTTGTTTTGACAGCATGTGTACTTCATCAATAATAAAAATCTTATATTTTGCGCTAGTTGGGCTATACCTTGAGTTTTCTATTAGTTCTCTAACATCGTCTATCCCTGTTTTTGAAGCTGCATCCATCTCAAGGACATCGATATGATTTGAGTTGGCTATTTCTTGGCATGAGCTGCAAAATTTATCTTGTGAACAATTTTCATTTTTTTTTGAATTTTTTAAACAGTTTAAAGCTTTAGCAATTAATCTTGCCGTTGTAGTTTTTCCAACACCTCTTATTCCAGTTAAAAGGTAAGCATTTGGGGTCTTCCCTAGTTTAATTGAATTGGTAATAGTTTGAGACATTACCTCTTGACCAATTAAATCTTTAAATTCTTGTGGTCTGTATTTTAAGGCTAATATTTTACTTTCTATCATTTTACAAAAGGAGGCAGGCAAACAACCTGAAAAATTTTCACTACGGCTGCTTCTTTTCAGACCTGACCGGGTTTATGAAACATCCACCTGATGCCAACCTCCAAACGATTATATCAAGATCGATTTGATTACTACAAGGTTAGTTTTTTGTTTTGTGGACTATTTTTCCCTAAATTTAGAGGCCTCATATACCCCTAAAATGTCTAAACTTTGAGTATGAAAGCCAAGTTCCTCCATTGCGCTTTGGACTGGCTTATCATCTAAATGCCCCTCAAAATCCAAATAAAAATTAGTTTGAGCAAAAGTATTTCTTACTGAAAAACTCTCTAGTTTTGTCATGTTGATCTGATTTGTAGCAAATCCACCTAAAGATTTATAAAGAGCAGAAGGTTCACTCTTCAACCTAAATGTACAAGTTGTAATATATTTTTTATTTTTTTCAAATTCTGGTTGCTGAACGCTTTTGCCCATAATGAGAAATCTTGTGACGTTTCCTTTTTCATCTTCTACATTCTCTTTTAAAATTTTTAACTTATAAATTTTTGCTGATAATTTTGATGCTATGGCAGCTATAGATTTATCCTTACTATCAGCAAGTTCTTTTGCTGAACCTGCTGTGTCTGCCGAAATAATAGTTTTATACCCTTTTTCCATTATAATTTTTTGACATTGGCCAATTGCCTGCGCGTGACTTCTTACAAATTTAATATCTTTCATTTCTGCATCTAATTTTGCAATTAGGTTATGTTCTACTACTTGAAAGTGTTCTCCGTGAATTTGAAGTTTGTATTTGGGTAGTAAATAATGAATATCTGCAACTCTGCCTGCGAGTGAGTTCTCTAATGGTATTACAATTTTAAACGACTCATCCTCATGAGCAATTTTAAAAGTTTCTTCAAAGGTTGAGCAGGTTTTTATATCTGCATCTTTAAATATTTCATTTATAGCTATGT
>CABXUA010000028.1 GCA_902515355.1 uncultured Pelagibacteraceae bacterium
TGTTAACAGCTGTATGGAACCTTATGCCTTTTGATACTCCTGTAATTGTTCCTAATCTAAAAGATATATAACTTAAATTTTTTTTATTTTGATTTAATAAATTTTCCTCTTTAATTTTTATTTCAGCGTAGGGAGATTGAGGTTTTAACAAATGTTTATCATTTTCTTTTACGATTTTTGCTTTTTTCCCATAAACACTTGTTGAGGATAAATGAATTAAATTTGATTTATTTTTTTTGCAAAATTTTATTATGTTTTTCATACAATTAAGATTATTTCTAAACATTTCTTTTTTTATGTTAAAACTGTCCTCAGCATTTGTGAATGAAGCACAATGAATTACGACATCGTATTTTTTAAAATTTCTTAATGAATTTTTTTTACTTAAATCAATATTAAAAAAATCAAACTTTATTTTCTTATTTTTTCCGATATTGAATAGAGAAGAGTATCTTTTAGATGAAAGATTATCAATTAAGGATACGTTTTTAACTTTTTTAATTCTATGGATGTTTTCAACAGCATAAGAACCTATGTGACCACATGCGCCAGTTATCATTATTTTCATATTATTTATTTTTTTTAATTAATTTTAAGAAATCCTTATATTTTTCTATATAATCGCTAAATTTATATTCCATGTCACACACGACCATTAAAACTACGTCTTTGGTAAGAAATTTTATTTTGCACCATGTTTTTGGTTTAAGAAATAAGCCCTCTTTTTTTTTATAGTCTAAGATAATAGTTTTTTTGAACCTAACATCCTCAAATTGAATTTTTGTCTTGCCTAACAAAGGAAACAAAAATTGAGAACATTTCTTATGAGCATGGTTTCCTCTCACAAAATTTTTTTTACCATTTACAAAAAATATTCTTTTTGGTTTTATTGGAAAGCTTTTTTTAATTGAAAAAGGTATCAACGTCCCACTTTTTTTTCTGAATGATTTAAATTTTTTTTTCATATATCCTAATACGATTGGTTGTTTATCTTTTATTTATATCACAGTAAACAACTGGCCATTCTAAATATTTAGTGTATTTCTTAAACCAATAAGGAAGAAATCTTTCTGCTAAAAAAGTGTACATTCTAATTTTGTTATATCCTTTAAGATCAAAACCAAATACTTTTTCACATTTTTCTAACCATGAAAAAATTTCTGTAAAATAGGCGTTTATTACTTTTTCAGATTTTGAAATAAACATATTTCCTTGATTGATAGAGGTTTCGTTTCTCACATATTTATTAAAATCTGCCCTATCTTTTTCAGGCAAAAGATTTATTGCCTTATCAAGATTTCCCACACCATGAAACATATCAAATTGAAATCTAATACTGTGGTCTGATCTAAATATTTCTTTAGGGTTTCTGCATAATGCTAATTTCCCGTATTTAATTAATTTTATAAATTTTACTTTTTTAAGTGGTATAGGATCACCTATAATAGCGTCAAAGTTTTTCCATTCTTTTGGCAATTCTTGAAGAAGAACGGATTTTAAATCTTGTTTTTTTTTGCTATTTTTGTTCCCCCATAACTCTCTATAGGAACAAAAACCAACCCACTCATTATTTTTTTTGTCTTTCAATAAATTTTTCCAGAACCAGTAATAGAATGTATATTCACCATAATAAGGGTTTTTTTTAGATATATTTGTTTTAGTATTATCTCTCATCCACTCTGCTGAAAAATTTTTATTTTTAAGTCCTACAGGAATGTAATTTAGACTTTTCACAATTTCTAGATAGTTATTATCTAAACACATGCAGTATATTTTTAAATTATGCATGAGATCTCACATAATCTAAAAAAGAAATATTTTTTTTATCTTTTTTAGATATAATTGGTTTTTTTATAGGCCATTTAATTTTTAGTTTTTTATCATTCCACTTTAATCCCAATTCATTTTTGGCTGACCTATAGTTTGTACAATAATAAAAAATTATATTGTCTTTTTTTCTTCCAAGAAAACCGTGAGCAAAGCCTGAAGGTATAAATATTGATTTTCCATTATCTGAAGATAAAATTATTTTAAAATGTTTACCAAAAGTCTTAGAATTTTTTCTTAAGTCAATAGCTACATCTAAAATTTCTCCCTTTAAAACAGTTACATATTTTCCTTGAGAAAATTTTTTTTGAATATGCATGCCTCTTAGCACATTTTTCTT
>CABXUA010000029.1 GCA_902515355.1 uncultured Pelagibacteraceae bacterium
AACGCTAAAACGTTAAAATGTCAGACCGTTCTAAACACTAAAGCTGATGAAGTTAAAATGTTGAAGGACTTTACTGACACTGTAACAGCGCTTACTGATGGCTCGCTAAAATTTGAAATTTTACCAGCTGGAGCAGTTGTTGGAGTAAAAGAGACACTTGATGCAGTAGATAAAGGATTAATCGACTGTGGATTTGCTTGGACTCACTATTGGTCAGGCGATCATCCAGCGGCTATGTTATTTGGATCTCCAGTAGCAGGCGGTGGAGTTGGTATAGATAATTTAGCCTTCCTATCTTGGTTCCAATACGGCGGTGGTAAAGAACTATACGATCGACTTTGGAAAGAAATGGGAAGAGATATTAAAGGATTTATGCTTCAACCAGTTGGACCAGAGGCTTTAGGATGGTTTCCTAAACCAATTAAAAACATGGCCGACTTTAGAAAATATAAATTCAGAACACCTCCAGGAATACCTGGTCAAACATATAAAGATATCGGTATTGCATCTGTAGCAATGGGTGGTGGAGATATTCTACCAGCATTACAAGCAGGTACAATCGATGCAGCAGAGTGGTGTTGCCCTAAACCAGATTTAACATTTGGTTTTCAAAAAGTATTAAAACACTATTATCTACAAGGTTTACACCAAGTAGTAGTAAACGCTGACTTTTATATTACTGGAAAAACTTATAAAGCAATGACAGCTCATGAGAAAAAATCTCTAGAAGTAGCTGCAAACGCTTCGTTAGCAAAATCTCTAAGCTATAGGATCTATGAAAATGGAAAAGCTTTAAGAGAACTAACTACTAAGCATGGAGTAAAATTAGAAGATACTCCCACAGACTACTTTAAGGAATATATGGCAGCAGCAAAGAAAACTTTGAATAAAAACGCTAAAGAAAATAAATTTTTTGCAGAAGTTTACGACTCTATGAAAGAGTTTGCTGATATTGCTGTTCCTTTCTGGGCTGGTGCTCAAATGTCAAATGCTAAGCTAGGTATGGCTCACGCAGCGACATTAAAGTAATAAATTAAATTAAAAAATATTTAGAGCGGACTTTCAAAGTCCGCTCTAATTTTTTAGAATTAATTATGAGCAACAAGCAATCAAAATTAGATATTTCAGACGAAATGATAGCCGAAAGACGTGGCGGACCAGGAAAAATGCCTGCTGATATGCCTTCTTGGATGGCTAAAACAATTACATCAATAGATAAATTTAGTAAGTGGGTAGGTAATATAGTTTGCTGGATACTTATGCCTTTAATTTTTGCAATGACTTACGAAGTTATAATGAGAAAGTTATTTTTAGCTCCTACAATTTGGGCTTACGATATAAGTCGTTTTTTATATGGTGCTTTGTTTATGTTAGGTGCAGGCTATGCACTTTCAAGAGGAGTTCACATTAGAGCAGATTTTTTATACAGAAACTTTAAGATTAAAAACCAAGGATTAATTGATTTTTGGTTATACATTTTATTTTATTTTCCAGGATTAATAGTTTTTCTTTACATGACTATTGGCTATGTAGGTGAGTCAATACAAAGAGGTGAGAGAGGAATGGACACAACCTGGATGCCATATATGTGGCCAATCAAAAGTTGCTTACTTATAGGAATTATACTTCTTCTTGTTCAAGGTATTTCAGAATTACTTAAAAGTTACTGGGCATCAAAAAAGGGTGAGTGGCCAGGAGATACTAAATGATCGCTGAATTAATTGATCCAGCTATTCTTGGCTTTATTTTAGTTGGAGTAATGCTATTTGCAATATTTGTAGGGTTTCCAATATCTTTTACTCTTATTTTTTTAGGTTTTGTTTTTGGATACCTAGGATTTGGCAAACTCGTTTTTTATTTAATGACCTTACAGTTTTCAATGGTGATGACAGAACAAACTCTCGCAGCCGTACCGCTCTTTGTCTTTATGGGAATTATGATGGAGCAGGCTGGATTAATGGAAAGACTTTTTTCTGCATTTCAACTAATGTTGGCGAGAGTTAGAGGATCGCTTTACTATGCAGTTTTATTTGTTTCAGTAATATTTGCAGCAGCAACAGGAATAGTTGGAGCCTCTGTAACAATTTTAGGAATCATGGCA